>JADZDR010000050.1 GCA_020850945.1 Acidimicrobiia bacterium
GGTACGACCCGTCGACCGGCGGGCCAGCTCCGACGCGAGCTTCACGCGCTGAGCCTCTCCCCCCGAGAGCGTCGGTGCGGACTGGCCGAGCCGGATGTAGCCGAGCCCGACGTCGACGAGTGTCTGGAGGTGGCGGGCGATCGCCGGGATGTTCCCGAAGACCTCGAGCGCATCCTCCACCGGCAGGTCGAGGACGTCGGCGATCGTGTGTCCCTTCCAGAGGATGTCGAGAGTGTCGCGGTTGTACCGCTTGCCCTTGCAGACCTCGCATGGCACGTACACGTCGGGCAGGAAGAACATCTCGATCTTGATCGTGCCGTCACCGCGGCACGCCTCGCAGCGTCCACCCTGCACGTTGAAGCTGAACCTGCCCGGCTTGTAGCCCCGCACCTTCGACTCCGTCGTCTGCGCGAAGAGCTTGCGGATGTGGTCGAAGACCCCCGTGTAGGTAGCAGCGTTTGACCGCGGCGTACGCCCGATCGGCGACTGGTCGACATCTATGACCTTGTCGAGATGGTCGAGTCCGTCGATCCGCCGGTGCTTGCCCGGCACGACCTTTGCCCGGTTGAGCCTTTGCGCGAGCGCCTTGGCGAGGATCTCGTTCACGAGTGTCGACTTGCCGGATCCGCTCACGCCGGTCACCACCGTGAGCACGCCGATGGGGAACCTCACGTCGAGGTCGTCGAGGTTGTTCTCACGTGCGCCCCGCACGACGAGCCAGCGGTCATCGGGACTGCGGCGCACGGACGGCGTCTCGATGCGCCGCCGGCCCGTGAGGTACGCGCCTGTGAGCGACCGGTCCGAGGCCTCGATCTCGGCCACCGGACCCGCCGCCACGATCTCGCCCCCGTGCTCACCGGCGCCGGGTCCGATGTCGACCACCCAGTCCGCGGAGCGGATGGTCTCCTCGTCGTGCTCCACGACGATGAGCGTGTTGCCGAGGTTGCGGAGGCGTTCGAGAGTCTCGATGAGACGCCGGTTGTCGCGCTGGTGGAGCCCGATCGAGGGCTCGTCGAGGATGTACAGGACCCCGACGAGTCCGGACCCGATCTGCGTGGCGAGCCGGATGCGCTGTGCCTCCCCTCCTGACAGGGTCCCGGCCGCGCGGTGGAGCGTGAGGTAGTCGAGCCCGACGTCGACGAGGAACCCGAGCCGGGCCTCGACCTCCTTGAGGATCCCCGTCGCGATGTGGCGATCACGATCCGACAGCTCCACGTCCCGCAGGAAGTCACGTGTGCGGCCAACGGAGAGACGACAGAGCTGAGCGATGTTGACGTCCCCCACGGTGACGGCGAGCGAGACGGGCTGGAGCCGATCCCCCCCGCAGACGGGGCAGTCGACGAGCCGCATGTACTCCTCGATCTTCTCACGGGCATGGTCGCTCTCGCTCTCGCCGTGGCGGCGTGTGAGCCAGCCGATCACGCCTTCGTAGTTCGCGTTGTACGTGCGGACGCGTCCGTAGCGGTTGCGGAACTGGACCTTGACCGTCTTGTCGACCCCGTGGAGGATGACCTTCTGTTGAGCCTTCGTGAGCGCCTCGAACGGCGTGTCGATGTCGAAGCCCCTGGCTTGGCCGACCGCGGTGAGGACCCGCGCGAACCACTCCCCGCGTCGCCCGTACCAGGGGGAGATGGCCCCCTCTGCGAGCGTGAGGGATGGATCGGGTATGACGAGCTCGGGATCGACCTCATGCTTCGTGCCGAGGCCGTCACACGCCTCGCATGCACCGTAGGGCGAGTTGAAGGAGAAGTTGCGCGGGACGAGCTCGTCGAAGCTGAGGCCGCAATGGGAGCAGGCGAGGTGCTGGCTGAACACGAGTGTCTCGGGCACATCCGAGGTGTCGTCACGCGGCACGACCTCGATCTCGGCCACACCCTCGGCGAGGCCGAGGGCAGTCTCGAGCGAATCCGTGAGACGGCGCCGTATTCCCTGCCTGATGACGAGGCGGTCGACGATGACCTCGATCGTGTGCGTGTGGTAGCGATCGAGGCGGTGTGACTCGGACAGGTCGACGACGTCACCGTCGACACGGGCCCTACTGAAACCGAGCTTGGCGAGGTCCTCGAGCAGGGTCTCGTATTCGCCCTTGCGGCCCCTCACGATCGGCGCCAGAACCTGGAAGCGGGTTCCCTCGGCCAGTTCGAGGACCCGGTCCACGATCTGCTCCGGTGTCTGGCGGGAGATCGGTCGGGCGCAGTTCGGGCAGTGCGGCTTGCCGACACGGGCGTAGAGGAGGCGCAGGTAGTCGTAGATCTCCGTGATCGTCCCGACCGTGGATCGCGGGTTGCGACTCGTCGACTTCTGGTCGATCGAGATCGCCGGCGAGAGGCCCTCTATGAAGTCGACGTCCGGCTTGTCCATCTGGCCGAGGAACTGGCGGGCGTAGGCGGACAGCGACTCGACGTAGCGGCGCTGCCCTTCGGCGTAGATCGTGTCGAACGCGAGGCTCGACTTCCCCGACCCGGAGAGGCCGCAGAAGACGATGAGACGGTCGCGGGGCAGTTCGAGGTCGATGTCACGCAGGTTGTGCTCGCGTGCCCCCTTGACGTGGATCACGTCCGACCCGAGACGCGTGGGCATGCCGTTGCGCGGGGCTGCGGTCGCGTCTTTGCGGGTTGTGGTCTGCCTCTTCCCCATCGGGATCCGAGCCTATCCGTGCTGGATCATGCGGCTCCGGAAGTATGCCAGACGCAGACACTGATCGAACGCCTGTTCGGGTACGCGGACGCTGGTAGGCGCCCATCGTCACCCGGATTCGGACACACCGGAACCGGCGAGCATCGCCTGGCGTTCCTCGGTCGTGCACACCGAGGGGCTCATCGCGGCCTGCATGACCGACTGCTCGAGCTGGGTCGTGTCGCCGTTCGCGACGATCTCCGCTGCCAGGGCACGCACGTCCGGATACCGGCTCGCCGCGGCCGCGAACGCCTTCTGTAGACACGCCGCGGCTGCCCCGTCGAGGCCGAGACCGTTCGCGCTGCACGCGCCGACGGCTCCGATGAGGACCTGGATCTGCGCGTCCGTGAGGGACGCGACATCGCCTTCATCCAGCGCCGCCCGTACGGCAGGGTCCTCGATCCCGTCGAGGACACACGCCGATATGTCCTCTTTCACATCCTCGTCCACAGCCGCGGCTGATCCGTCCGCGGGTTCGTCGGTCTCTGTCGCCTGTGCCTTGCCGGAGTCACCGGTGTCACCTGTATCACCGGACCCGCCGCAGGCACCAGCAACGAGTACGAGCGCGAGGAGGACGACCAGGGCCGTGCTCCGTGCCCGGAGGACCCGCGTCCGCATCCACCCCTCGCCTGCAGTCCGCTGCTGGATACTGATTCGCGGGTTCGTCATCGAGACCTCGTTCGTGCCTGCTCGCGCGGCCGGTGCCGTTTGTTGCGTATCGGCCCCGGCGGAGCGGACTTTGAGGGTTTCGATGCGGGGATCGCCTACAGACCCAAGACCCTGCTGCCGGCCGGATGCTCGACCGTGAACTCCGCAGACAGAGTGGCCGTGGCCCCGGCCGGAAGGTCGACACGCCATTCGATGCGACCCCGCTCGTCGAGCTCGTGCGGTTCCGGCCTCAGGTCACCCCGGCTCACCTTCACCTTCGGATCGTCAGTCGTCGGGATCACGTCGAGCACCGTGACGCTGGTGTCGAAGTCGAGTGTGCTGCGCACCTCTATCTCGTGGCGACGTTCCACGCGTGTCGTGTTGCCGAGGATCTTCTTGTCCGCACCGCTCCGCGTGAGCTCCCACTCGACCTTCACGCGGGGGTCGACGCCGAGCTGCAACTCGAGCTCGTCGCCCGGAGGTACCGTCGTGTCGATCCACGTCGAGCCCACGTACGCATCCCCCTGGTGCACGGAGACCTTCCCGGGGAGGAGGAACAGATCCGCGGGTGCACGGCACCGCCCCCGCAGGTACGCCTCGGCGGCAAGCTTCGGTGCCGTCACGTAGTCGAACTCGCACTCGGGCTCGAACGATGCGATCGTGGTCTCGTGCGGCTGTCCGTCTCCGGGCACCCCCGCCGAACCCGCGACCTCGTACCGTGCTGTCGCGCCGGAGGTCGCGACCGTGGCCTCGAGAACCTCCGCCAACGCGGTCGTCTCCATTTGACGGGACTCCGCCACCGCCGGGGGCGGTGCCGCCGCCGGCGCCATCGGCTGCGCGGCTGCGCCTGGAAGTCCGTCCCGCAAGACCGTCGGTGCCTGCGTCGTGACGTACCACGGCTCGAGCTCGGGCACGGACACCAGGGCCGCCGGGCGTGCCGTGGAGAGGTCGAGGGGCACGGGGGGCCATTCCTCGCCCGTCGTCTGCGTCACGTGCGCCCGCATCGTGACATGCAGTGTCTCCCCCTCGACACGCACGTCGTACGAGGGATTCCAGTCGGCGCCGCCCACGAGGTAGGAGACCTCGATCCCCACCCTCCCCCCGGCGCCGGCGTCGAGGCGCACGCCCACGGCGCGACGCACGGTCGTCCCGGGATGCGCGAAGTGGCCCAGCCGGTCCTCGGCGACCGTTAGATCGCGTGCGACGGTCCGGATCGCGATCCCCAACTCACGCATCCCGGCCATGACGTCGTCCAGCTCGGCACCGAGGGATGCCTCGAGGTGGCGCACGTCGTCGAAGGTCGCCGCCCCGCCTGCCACGGCCCGGGCGAGACGCGCGCCGCTCGCCGCCCCGAACGACTCGAGGAGTGACCGGCGGGTGTCCGCAGACGACCACCGGTCCTCGAGGGCGGCGCGGGCGTCACGCAGACCCTCGCACTCCGCCTCCAGGGCCGCGACCTCCTCGTAGTTCGTGGTCGATTCATGCGTGGTCGAGACATCGACCCCGTACAGGCGGGCTCCGTCACCCCAGGCCCGGGCCCGCACCGAGTCGGGACGGATCCGCTCGGGCAGGTCACGCACGACGAGGATGTGTTCCCCGGCTTCGAGCACGGCCTCTCCCACCCGTACGACCTTCGCCTCCCCCTCGTACACGGCGACGTGCGTGATCTCCGTTGCGACGTCTGTCTCATGCATACCGGCAATCGTAGAAGCCCGCGTGGACACGCGCTTGCGCACCTCCCGCCTGGCCGGGAGAATGCGGGCATGCGTGGGTTCGGGTGGGGACACCGGGTCGCGGCGGGGTTGCTGTGCGCTCTGATCGTGACGGCCTGCTCCGGCTCACGTCCCCCCACCCCACGAACCGATGTCCGCACCGGCGTGCGCGCCGAAACCCCGTTCAGGCGCTGGGACGTCGTACGCCGCGCAATTGCCGGCCTCGGGGGTGTGGTCGCCGTCGGCACAGGAGACGACGGTGCCGTCGCGTGGGTGTCGAGCTCCGGCGGCCGCTGGGAGCGCTTCCTGATCGAGGCGGGAAGGGCGCATGCCGACACGCTCGCCACGGACGGCACGACCTACGTGGCCACCGGCCTCACCGCCGATACCGCGCGTGTTTGGACATCGGTCGACGGCCGCGCCTGGAAGTCCCTTCCGGCTCCCCCGCTCCCGGCCGGCACCGGTTTCACGGGATCCGCGATCCGAGATGGATCGATCCTCGTCGTAGGCGAGCGGCCCGTGGGTGATGCCCAAACAGTTCCCTTTGCGTGGCGCCTCGCGGGCGGGGTCTGGGAGGAGCAGCTCCTGCCGCTCCTCCCAGGTGCCGAATCGCTCGGGGTCGTGAACGATGTCATCGCGGCCCAGGACACGTTCGTCGCCGTCGGCGCCGTGCTCGGTCTCGACCTGCCCGTGTGCGGCGCCGTGTGGACGTGGACGGGTCACGGGTGGGAGCGCAGCCGTACGATCGAGGATCCGGGTGGAAGCGACTTCGAGCTCCTCGCCGTCCAGGTCGGCACCGGTGGTTTGACTGCCTCGGCCGGCGTCTACGACAACTGGGACGAACCGGGCGCGGGCGGTGAGTCGGTGATCGTAGGTGACCTCCTGGGCGAGGTGCGCGTCGAATCCGTGGAAGCCGAACCGGGCGCCGAGATCCGCCCCTACGTGGCTGCCGGGGTGGAGTGGCTCCTCGTGAAAGAAGGAAGGGCGGGACGCAGCCGTGTCCTCTCTCGCTCCGCGCCCGGCTCGGTCCGCTCCTGGACGGAGATCGGGATGCCCGGCCTCGCGACCGAGCTCGTCGTCAGCGGTGGATCGGCACTTGCGTTCGTGGTGGACACGAGCGGGGTCACGCAGGTCGTGCCCCTCTGACCGGACCGCGTCGATGCCTGCGCCGCCGTGGCCTCCATGCGCCGGGGCAACCCTCAACTGATCGCGTCGGTCAGCTCACGTAGTTCCGTCCGCAGGGCCCTGATCTCGTCTCGCAGGCGGGCGGCATATTCGAACTCGAGCTTCTTGGCCGCGGCATGCATCTCGGCCTCGAGCGTGTCGATGAGGCGGCGGATGTCGTCGGTCGGCATGAGGTCGGCACCCGGCGCGACACGCCCGCCGCTGCCCCGATCCACCCGCGGATCACCCGTCGCAACGCGGGCATCACGGGGCCGGCGCCGCTCTTCCGCCGTGGGCAGGGGTGCGAGCCCGTCATCTCGCACGATCGAGAGGATGTCGCTGATCCGCTTGCGGATCGTCTGCGGATCGATGCCGTGCTCGGTGTTGTATGCGCTCTGCAAGGCACGGCGCCGATTCGTCTCGCTCAGCGCCGAGCGCATCGAGTCCGTCACGTTGTCGGCGTACATGACGACCGAGCCGTCCACGTTCCGGGCCGCGCGGCCGATCGTCTGGATGAGCGACGTCTGCGAGCGCAGGAAGCCCTCCTTGTCGGCATCGAGGATCGCGACGAGGGAGACCTCGGGCAGGTCGAGCCCCTCCCGCAGGAGGTTGATCCCCACGAGGACGTCGAACTCGCCGAGCCTGAGATCCCGCAGGATCTCCACGCGCTGCAGGGTGTCGACCTCGCTGTGGAGGTACCGGACGCGGATCCCCATCTCGAGCAGGTAGTCGGTGAGATCCTCGGCCATCTTCTTCGTCAGCGTCGTCACGAGGACACGGTCGTTCCGAGAGGCCCGTGCCTTGATGAGGCCGATGAGGTCGTCGATCTGTCCCTCGGTCGGCTTCACCACCACTTCGGGATCGAGCAGACCCGTCGGGCGCACGATCTGCTCGACGACCTGGTCGCTCTCGGCCAGCTCGTAGGCACTGGGCGTCGCGGAGAGGAACAGGCACTGACCGATACGGGACATGATCTCGTCGAAGCGGAGGGGGCGGTTGTCGAGGGCGCACGGGAGCCGGAAGCCGTGCTCGACGAGGATCTCCTTGCGGGATCTGTCCCCCTCGTACTGCCCGTGCAACTGGGGCACCGTGACGTGGCTCTCGTCGATCACGACAAGGAAGTCGTCGGGGAAGTAGTCGAGGAGACAGTAAGGCGTCTCGCCCGGCTCGCGCCCGTCGAGGTGGCGCGAGTAGTTCTCGATGCCGTTGCAGTATCCGACCTCACGGAGCATCTCCAGGTCGTAGTTGGTGCGCATGCGAAGGCGCTGCGCCTCCAACAGCTTCCCCTCCCTGTCGAGGACTGCGAGGCGCTCGGCGAGCTCTGTCTCGATGGCGCCGATCGCCCGCTCGAGCGTCTCGCGTGTCGTGGTGTAGTGCGTCGCCGGATAGATGGCGATCTCGTCGAGCTCCCCCACGATCTCGCCCGTGAGCGGATTGACCCGGGTGATGCGGTCCACCTCGTCGCCGAACATCTCGACGCGGATACCGAGCTCGTCGTATGCGGGGAACACCTCGAGCGTGTCGCCGCGGACACGGAACTTGCCGCGGGTGAAGTTGAGGTCGTTCCGTTCGTACTGGATGCCCACGAGGCGGGCGAGCATCTCGTCGCGGTCGTGTACGTCACCCGCACGCAGGTACACGAGGTTCGATTCGTATTCCTCGGGGGAGCCCAGTCCGTAGATGGCGGACACCGAGGCGACGCAGATGACGTCGCGGCGATGCAGGACGGCAGAGGTCGCGGCGTGCCGGAGGCGGTCGATCTCGTCGTTGATCGAGGCGTCCTTCTCGATGTAGGTGTCCGTCTGCGGGACGTATGCCTCGGGCTGGTAGTAGTCGTAGTAGCTCACGAAGTACTCGACGCGGTTCTCCGGGAACAGCTCGCGGAACTCGTTCGCGAGCTGCGCGGCAAGCGCCTTGTTCGGCGCGAGGACGAGGGCAGGCCGGTTCAACGCCGCGATCACGTGTGCCGCCGTGTACGTCTTGCCCGTTCCCGTGACACCGAGCAGGGTCTGGAACCTGAGGCCGTCCTCGAAACCCTGCGTGAGGGCGGCGATCGCCTTCGGTTGGTCACCCGCCGGCTTGAACTCCGAGGTGAGAGCGAACTCCTTCACGCGTTCGAGTGTATCTGGGTACCTGAGCGGCGATATATCGCCGCTCAGGTCCCCAGTTACAGGTCGAGGAGGGGGGTGAGGTCCCGCAGGGACCTGATCCGGAGCCCCTCGAAGTCCGGGTGACGGTCGTAGCGGTCGAGGAGGACACCGCGGATGCCGACCGCCGCCGGTCCGTTCACGTCCGACTCGAGCGAATCCCCCACCATGACCGCCTCGTGCGGCTCGATGCCCGCCTCCTCCAACGCGATCCGGTAGATGCGGGGATCGGGCTTCTCGATTCCGACGCGACCCGAGACCGTGACCGGTGACATGACGGGGGCGAGGCCGAGGTGACCGAGGAGCTCGGGCAGCCATGCCTCCCAGTTGGAGACCACCCCTGCACGGCAGCCCGCCTCGACGACCTCGTGCACCGCCTCCTCGGCGCCGTCGAGGAGGCCGTACGTGTCGAGCTGCGTGAACCTGTCGTAGACGAGGGCAGGCAACCCCGGCGGAGCGTCGAGACCGAGCTCGACGAGGAGCTCACGATACAGCCCGTGCCAGAACCGGCGTGAGAGTGACTCGTCGAGAGAGAACGCCCGCGCGTCGGAGGCGGCCACGCGCCGCCCGAAACGAGCCATCTCGCGCGCGAAGAGTGCGCTCGCCTCGTCGGCACTCACGACCAAGCCGGCGGAGGAGCAGACGTCGGCGAAGTGGTGGCCCCAGGAGGGACACGGCGCGATCAACGTCTCCCCGGCATCGAAGAGGACGAGCCTGACGGTCACGGATCAGACTCGGCCGGATCCGCCGCACGGTCGGCATTCCGCAGGGCGACGAGCTCGTCCCACACCTCGTCCACCCGCCTCGTGAGGTCCAGCCTGCTCCCGTTGTTCCAGATGACGATATCGGCCTTCGCGATCTTCTCCTCGACGGGGGCCTGTGCCGCCATACGGGCCAATGCATCCTCCTCTGACATGCCCCTGTCCCCCACCATGCGTTCGACTTGGCGCTCTGCGTCCGCCGCGACGACGATGAGCGTGCCGAGGCCCTCCCATCCGGACTCGACGAGCAGGGCGGCATCGACGACGACGATGTTGTCGGTGTCCCGCTGCGCCTCGATGCGCTCGACGATCGTGCGTCCGATGTCGGGGTAGAGGATCGCGCGCAGCCGCGCGTTCGCGTCCGCGTCCTCGAAGACGATGCGGCCGAGGGCCTCACGATCGAGCTCACCCGCGGGCGTGAGGACCCCCTCGCCGAAGTCGGCGACGATGGCGGCGAGCCCGGGTGTTCCCGGCTCGACCACCTCACGGGCGATCTTGTCGGCATCGATGAGGACGGCGCCCTTGGCAGCGAGAAGCTGTGACACCGTGCTCTTGCCCGAGGCGATACCCCCGGTGAGTCCCACTTGGTACAAGACGGACCAGACCTCCGCGTCGATGGAACCGCCCATCTCCCTGAATCCCGGGGGATGGGAAGCCGATGGAGATGTTGGCAGCGAACCCGTACGAGATCGAAGTGGAGAGGGGGGTTGGACCGCATGCCCGACGGCAGCATCGCCACCGCGGATCCGGAGAGACCGGTGCCGGCGCGTGCCCCGAACGGCGGAGACGCAGCCTCTCCCCGCAGGTCCGGCGGTATGAGACCCCTCCCCCCCGCCGCGGCCCTCTTCAGATGGGGGTCCCTCGCTCTCGCTGTCCTCCTGGCCGTGTTCGACCCCGATGTCTCCCCCCTCGCAACGGCCGGGGCCGCCGTGTGCGGTCTCGCCCTCGTCGCCGCGCAGCCGCTGATGGAACGGCGGGTCATGCAGCGCCGCGGGATCGCCGCCGGCGTCGTCCTCGCCGAGGTCGTGGTCGTGTCGGCCGTCGTCGTCATGACCGGAACCTGGTCGAGCCCGTTCCTGCTCTTCGCCTTCGTACCGGTCCTCGACGCCGGGTTCCTCCTCGGCCTGCGGACTGCCATCGCGACCGCTGCCCTCGCCGGAGCCATCCCGGCCCTCACCGTCGCCACGACCCCTCCGGTCTCCACCTCGGACTGGCAGGCGGCGGCCGTGTGGACCTTCTGCTGGCTCGTCGCCGGCGCTGTCGCCTCGTACGCCCGCAGTCAGGCCTCCGCTCTTGCCACATGGCAGCGGCTCCTCGACACGGAACGTCGCGAGTCGGCGCTGCGCCTCGCGAGCATCGAGGACGCCAACCTCCTCCTCGCGGAGCTGCACGAGCTCGCCATGACGCTGCCGGCGACTCTCGACTCGGAAGGACTCGTCGAGGCGACCCTCGACCGCGTGCAGGAGATCTTCCCCTCGAAGACCGCGGCCGTGATCGCCGTCGACGACACGCGCTTTCGGATCCTGGGTGCGCGAGGTGCGGCCCTGCCGATCGTGCCCATACCACGATCGGAAGCACCGCCACCCCTCCGCATCGCAACCGAGCGCCCCGTCACTGCCGTGCACGTGGAGGCAGGCGCGACCTTGGATCCCGCAGCCGGATCCCTCCTCTACGTGCCGCTGCGGAGTGAGGGCACGACGATCGGGGTTCTCGCGCTCGAGGACGACGACCCCGAGCGATTCGGCACGGACGACATCGCGCTCCTGTCAGGCTTTGCCGGGCCCGTCGCCGTGTCACTCGAGAATGCCCGCCTCTTCTCGCGCCTGCGCGCCCTGGCCACGTCCGAGGAGCGATCTCGGATCGCGAGGGAGCTCCACGACCGTACGGCACAGCACCTCGCCGCGATCGCATTCGAGCTCGACGTCCTCGCCCGCCGTGCGTCGAAGGCAGCGACCCGCACGGCCTCGCGGCTGGAGGCTGGCTCGCTCGACTCTGATGCCGCCGCAGCCGAGCTTGCCGCGACGACGCAGGCACCCTCACCGCCGGAATCCGGAACCGACACCGACCTCGTGTCCGAGATCGACACCCTCTCGAAGGAGATCCGGAGGGCCATCGAGGACCTGCGGATCACGATCGGCGACCTCCGTACCGACGTAACGGAACAGCGGGGTCTCATAGAGCTCCTGCGTGAGCACGCCCCCGCCGTGGCGGCGAAGGCCCGTATGCAGGTCGAGCTCGCGCTTCCCCCGGACGGAGTCCGCCTGCCCCTGCCGCAGGAACGGGAGCTGTGGCGCATCTGCCAGGAGGCCATCGGCAACATCGTCAAGCACTCCGACACCGAGACGTTCAAAGTCGCGTTTCATGTGACCCGCGAAACAGCCGATCTCCGTATCGAAGACACCGGCTGTGGATTCGACCCCCGCATCTCCAAGCCCGGGCATTTCGGTCTCACGGGAATGTCGGAGCGGGCGGAGGCGATAGGGGCCGAGTTCAGCCTGGAGAGCGTGCAGGGACAAGGGACAGAGGTC
Source organism: Acidimicrobiia bacterium (assembly GCA_020850945.1). Lineage (GTDB taxonomy): Bacteria > Actinomycetota > Acidimicrobiia > UBA2766 > UBA2766 > QWHP01. The sequence goes on from JADZDR010000050.1 coordinate 11,637, forward strand.
TACGTCACTCTCCGGAGAAGGACATGACGGAGGAGACATGATACGAGTACTGCTCGTGGACGATCATGCCCTGGTGCGGGACGGCCTTCGCCGTGGGCTCTCCACCGAGGACGATCTCGAGATAGTCGGCGAAGCCGGGGACGGCGAGGCCGCGATCGCGGCCGTGGACACGTGCGCTCCCGATGTCGTCCTCATGGACGTCTCGATGCCGGTGTGCGACGGCGTAGAGGCAACGAAGCGCCTGCGTCGCAATCGGCCCGATCTGCCGGTGGTGATGCTCACGATGCACGGCGACTCGGCAACGCTCACATCGGCGATCCGGGCGGGTGCGAACGGCTATCTCCTCAAGGACGCCCGTATCGAGGAGGTCGCCGACGCGATCCGCACAGCCGCACGCGGAGACACGGCCCTCACACCCGAGCTCGCGACATCCATGCTCCACGAGTTCCGCCGCCTCGCCAGTGGCGACCAGCGGGAGGCAGGCCCGGTACTCACCAAACGCGAGGAGGAGGTCCTCCAGCTCGTCGCCGACGGCCTCTCCACGCAGGAGGTGGCCGAACGCCTCTACATCTCGATCAAGACGGTGAAGAACCACCTCGCCAGCATCTACGACAAACTCGACGCGTCCGACCGCACGCAGGCGGTCGTGCAGGGCGTGAAGCTCGGCATCATCCGCATCGACTGAGTGGGTTGCCTCAGTCGTCGCCGTTCTGCTGTTCGACGAGTTGGTCGCGCAGCTCACCGAGGGTCTCGGAGTGCTCCTCGCCGATGCGGTAACCGGTGTCCCCCGTGTACGTGGGCCGGCGCTCGGGCCGCTGCTCCTTCTCGCGGGGCTCGGCCGACTTGTAGACGCTCTCGTCGAAACCGCCGGACGTCTTGCCGCCGGCCTGCTTGATCGAGAGCGAGATGCGGCGCCGGGCGAGGTCGACGTCGATGATCTTCACGTCGACCTCCTCGCCGACGTGGACGACCTGGTCGGGCAACTCGACATGCTCCTCGCTCATCTCCGAGATGTGGACGAGGCCCTCGATGCCCTCTGAGACCGAGACGAAAGCGCCGAACGGAACGAGCTTCGTGACCTTGCCCTTCACGACGTCGTTGACGGCGTGCTCGCGGGCGAAGGCCTCCCACGGATCCTCCTGGCATGCCTTGAGGGAGAGGCTGATGCGCTCGCGTTCGAGGTCGACGTCGAGGACCCGGACGCGGACCTGGTCGCCGACACTCACGACGGAGCCGGGGTGGTCGACGTGCTTCCACGACAGCTCGGACACGTGAACGAGGCCGTCCATGCCGCCGAGATCGACGAACGCCCCGAAGTTCACGACACTCGACACAACGCCGTCGCGATCTTCACCTACGGCGAGGTTGTCGAGGAACTCGTGGCGCTGCTCGGCCTGCGTCTCCTCGAGGAAGGCGCGACGCGAGAGCACGACGTTGTTGCGGTTCTTGTCGAGCTCGATGATCTTGCACTCGAGCTCCTGGCCGACGAAGGGTTGGAGGTCGCGTACGCGACGCAGGTCGACGAGAGATGCGGGGAGGAAGCCACGCAGGCCGACGTCGAGGATGAGGCCGCCCTTCACGACCTCGATCACCGGTCCGGAGACGATCCCGTCGCCTTCCTTGACCTCCTCGATCCTGCCCCACGCTCGCTCGTACTGTGCCCGCTTCTTGGAGAGGCGGAGGCGGCCGTCCTTGTCCTCCTTCTCCTGGACGAGGGCCTCGATCCACTCGCCGAGCTCCACCTCTTCCTCGGGGTTCACGTCGTTGCGGATCGAGAGCTCGCTCGCCGGGATGTATCCCTCGGACTTGTAACCGATGTCGAGGAGGATCTCGTCCTTGTCGATCCGCACGACCTGGCCCTCGACGAGGGTGCCGTCCTCGACAGCGACCAGCGACTCCTCGACTGCGGCATCGAGCAGCTCGAGGGGGATGTCGTACTCGATGATCGGACGGGTTGCCCGTTCGGACGGCTCGATCGTCGCCTGTGCCGTCTGGCCGGTGGTCTCTTCGGTTGTCTCGTCTGTCATATGTCTTCTCGGTCGGCTCTCGGTCGCAAGTCGGGGCTCACCTCCCGCTTGGGTCTGGTGTGCGACCTTCGACTCGAGAGCCAAGAGGCAGTTCACAGCGGGTACGCGAGCAGTCGGGCCCGGTTCGGGCCGAACCGCGAGCGTAGCACCACGCCGCTTCGAGGGCAGCCTCCGGTGTGGCCCGCAGGGCAGGATCGCAGCCGCGGCGCACAGAACCTCACGGAGACACGAGACCTGCGGGTGTGTCCGACATCGCCTGCCCTACCGAGTGTGACAGTGCCGGCACCGACATCTCCCAAACCCCCCACGAACGAGAAGCACGAACCCGTACCCGAGACGGACGGCGACGGTGCAGACGCGCCGGCCCACTCCCCCGCCGAGGAGGCGATCGTGATCGGCGCGGGCATCGATGCCATGGGGGCGGAGGACGTCGCTGAGCGCATCGTCGCCGAGGACCTCCGGCTCGAGGACAAGGGGGACCTGGCCAAACGCACCTCACGTGGTGCGGGCTGGTCACTCATGTCGAGCATCGTCGTGCAGAGCTCCTTTGTCGTACAGGCATTCGTCCTCCCCTTCTTCCTGTCCCCCGCGGACTACGCCCTGTGGGCCCTGGCGTATGTCGTCGCGTTCATCGGAATCCAGATGCGGGACCTCTCGCTCGGCATGAAGGTCGTGCAGGACAAGGACCGTTCGCGTGAGGATGCGTTCCGTGTCGCGTTCACGCTCGAGAGCATGCTCGGCGCGGGTGGTGCCCTGGTCATCGCCGCTTTCGCCCCGATCCTCGGCCTCGTGCACGGGAGCACCACGCTGACCGTCCTCGTCCTCGCGCTCGCGCCCTCCGCCTTCGGCGGCACGATCGCCCTTCCGCAGTGGATGTTGATGCGCGACATGCGCTTCGCTGCGAGGGGGATCGCCCTCGCCCTCTCGACCATGATCTCGATCGCATGCACGCTCTGGGCGGCCATCTCCGGCTGGGGTGTGTGGTCGATCGTCGTGAGCATCTACGTGAGCCAGGTCATGCTCCTCGTCCTCCTCTGGCCCATCGCCCGCATCCGGCCCGGATTCAAGTGGGACAGGCAGGCGTTCCGGCAGTACCTGGACTTCGGTTGGCCCCTCTGGGCGGCGAGCCTCACACTCGGGTTCTTCAACTTCGTCGTCGTGAACGCGCTCGCCATGCTCTTCGACGCCCAGGTGGTCGGCTACTACCAGCGTGTGTGGACCCTCATCGGCGCGTCGTGGCTCGTCACGATGCAGATGGCATCCGCCCTCTACCCCGCCGTGGTGAGAGTCGGCCTCCAGGCCGAGACGCTGCGCCGCGTGTACGTCGTGGTCAACAGGCTCATCATGACGATGATGACCCCGATCGCGTTCACGCTCGCCTTCTTCGGCGCCGCCCTCGCGACCGTGTGGGGCCCGGAGTGGGCCGACTTCGGACCGTACGTACAGGTCACAGCGACCTTCTTCGTGTTCGGCTCGCTCGCCATCGACTGGGAGAACTACTACAGGGCGAAGGGGAACACGCGACCGATGTTCATCGTCTACCTCCTCCTCGTCGCGTTCCTGCCCGTCTTCCTCGGCGCCGTCCTCCTCCTCGGCGAGGCCGGGATCTGGGTGGCGATCGCCCTCGTGAGCATCTACCTCTACATCGCACGCTCGCACTTCGCCCAGAAGCTCCTCGGCCGCGTCTCGGTGCTCATCGCGGTCTGGCAGCAACTCGTCACAGCCGGGCTCGTCTTCGGGGCAGCGTGGCTCGTCGCCTCTGCCCTCGACATGTCGTCCTGGTCACTCTTCGGCCTGGGCGGGGAGGTCACGTTCGGAATCCTCGGAGCCGTCATCGGGTGGACGATCTACGTGCCGTTCGTCCTCCTCACGCAGCGCAGGCTGGCCCGCTTCGTGTTCAACGCCGTGCGGGGGAAGCCGACAGGCGGGTTGAGGTCCCTCCTCGCCTCCTGACCGCATCGAGGCCCCACTCACCTCCCGTCCTGGTGGTCTCGCGCACGTCGGGCGAGGAGGAGGAACTCCGCTGCGCGCGTGGTCGGCCCCGCGTCCGTGAAGGACCCCGGATCCACACCGTAGATGCCTTCGGCCTCGAGGCCGGCGATCCGCGCCATGAGCTCGAGCTCCTGGGGTGTGTAACAGCGTGTGTGCATCTCGACGCGCTGCGTCTCCCCTGCCTCGTTGCGGAGCTCGGCGACCTCGTGGAAGAGACCGGATGCCGGATCGAACCCATGGTCCCCCTCCTCGAGACGGAGCACGGCGAAGAAGGCGGAGAACGCCGACAGGGCGAGGTGACCGCCGGGGCGCAGGGCCGCGGTCAGCCGTGTGAGGATGCCGAGGTCGGCGTCCACGCCACCACCGGCGAGCCCGAAACCTCCCTCGCACAGGCAGACGACGGCGTCGTAGCTACCGTCGGTCTCGAGGCTGCGCAGGTCGCCGACGCGCAGGTCGACATCCAGACCGGCTGCGGCGGCATCGGCGCGGGCGATCTCGATGAACGCGGGCGCGATGTCGATTCCCGTCACCGACACCCCGCGCCGCGCGAACTCCAACGTATGGCGGCCCGGTCCGCAGCCGGCGTCGAGGAGACGCGGCGCCGGGGAGGACGTTGGATCGAGGCGGAGGCGAGGCAGGAGCCAGTCCACCTCCTGCACGGTCCCGAGCGTGAACGCGTTGCGCAGGTAGGCGCGACCGAGGAAAGCCGCGACGGGTTCGTACCAGTGGGCCTGCTCAGTCACCACCGCCTCCTGACGAGGGCTCGCAGCCCTGCGCCTGGACTCGGATACGGGCGTGCGCGACACGTTACACTGCGGCCCTATGCGGCCCACGACCGCCGTCGTCCTTGCCGCGGGCAGGGGCACGCGCATGCGGCGCACCGATCTCCCCAAGCCCCTCGTGCCTGTCGCCGGCCGCCCCATGCTCGACCATGTGCTCGACGGCCTCGCCGCTGCCGGCTTCGCACGAGTCGCGCTCGTGATCGGGCATCTCGGCGGGATGATCAGGGATCACGTCGGCACGACTCATGCGGGTTCGGAGATCACCTACGTCGTGCAGGAGAGCCTCGACGGCACAGCCGCGGCTCTCGCGTGCGCGTCCGCGACGATCGATCGCACGGCGGACGTGCTCCTCACGTGGTGCGACATCTTCGTCGCCCCCGCGTGGTACACCATGCTGGCCACGGCGTGGGGTGCGCGCAGCGGTCTCGACATGCTCACCACCGTCATCGAGGGTGACCCTTCCCGCGGGGCAGGCGTCACGTTCGACGCCGACCTCGCGATGACGGCGTTCGTCGAGAAGCCGCCGGGAATCACGCGTGGCTGGGCGGACGGGGGCGTGAGCATCCTCTCGCCCTACGCGCGGGATGTCATGGCGCAAGTCGAGCCGTCCGCCCGCGGTGAACGCGAGATCGCCACAGGCATCACCCGTCTCCTCGGCGAGGGACGAAAGGTCGGCGTGGAGCGGTACACGGGACCCTGGGCGGATCTCGGTACACCCGAGGCGGTGAGCCGTGCCGAGAAGGAGTTCGCCGAGCTCCTGTGACGGGGGCCCGCTCGCGGCTCCTACGCTGGGAGTCACATGGACCCGAGCCCCGGCACCGTGACGCTCGAACCGGACGGCGCCCTCGACCTCATCGCCGATCTGCTCGAGCGCGACCTCTCACCGGGCCATCGCGTGCGGGCGTTCCGCAACGCGGCCCAGGTCGCCCGCGAGGTGGGCGTGGAGGAGTTGCGGCAGCGGGCAGCCCGCCACTCCCTCACGGATCTGCCGGGGATCGGCGAGAAGACCGCACGGGTCATCGAGCAGGCGCTCGCCTCCGAGGTGCCCGATTACCTCGCGAAGCTCGCCCAGCCCGCCCTGAAGCCCAGGTCCGCGGAGTCGGCTGCGATCCTTGCCGCCCTGCAGGGTGACTGTCACTGCCACACGGGCGCCTCCGACGGGTCCGGCAGCGTGGAGGACATGGCGCGGGCCGCGGCACGGCGCGGCCAGACCTGGCTCGCGATCACCGACCACTCGGGCGGGCTCGAGATCGCGAACGGCCTCGGCGTGGAGCGGCTCGAGACGCAGATCGAGGAGGTCCGGGACGTGACCGCACGCCTCGCCCCCTTCCGCGTGCTCACGGGGTGCGAGGTCGACATCCTCGAGGATGGCAGCCTCGACCACCCCGACGAGGTCCTCGCCCGCCTCGACGTCGTCGTGGCCAGTGTGCATTCACGCTTCCGCCAGGATCGTGCCACGATGACGCGGCGCCTCGTCAGTGCCCTCATGAACCCGCACGTGGACGTGCTCGGCCATCCGACGGGGCGCATGACCCGTGGCTCCTACGAGCGGCCTCCCTACGACTTCGACCACGACGTCGTGTTCGCGGCCGCCGCACATCTCGACAAGGCGGTGGAGATCAACGCCCGGCCCGAGCGCCTCGACCCGCCCGTGGACCTCCTCCGTCTCGTGCGCGACGCGGGCGCGAAGGTCGCGATCGATGCCGATGCGCACGCCTGGTTCCAGCTCGACTGGCAGGTGCTGGGTTGTGACCTCGCCGCGGATGCGGGCCTGCCCCTCGACCGCATCGTCAACACGTGGGACACCGACTCCCTTCTCGCCTGGGCGGCATCGCATGCCGCCTGATGCCCACCCGGCCCACGCCCGGAAACGACCTGGTATCGTCCCGGCATGTTGACCAAGTGGTTCAAACGAGCGTTCGTCCTCACCCTCCTCTCGCTGTCGTTCGCAGCCGGATACAAGGTCGGCCGCATCCCCCGCGAGCAACGTCTGCGGTGGGCAGCGGCACTTGTACGCCGGTGGGCGCGGCGGATGCTCAGGCACTTCTCGAATCTCCCCGTGCTCGAGGAGCTGCGCGTGATCCGCACGCAGAACAACCGGATCCTCGGCCAGAACGAGACCATCTACCGCCAGAACGACAGGATCCTCGGGATCCTCGTGCGTGAGTTCGAGGCGCGCCCCGCCGTGCGCCTCCCCGAACACACCTGACGCGTCCACAAGGGGGGTAGCCCATGGCACCGAGGGGCCGAGCGATCTGGTCCGGGTCGGTGAGCTTCGGCTTGGTCAATGTGCCGATCCGGGTGTACACCGCCACGAAGTCCCACGGCATCCGTTTCAACCAGATCGACCGCGAGTCGGGATCTCGCATCCGCTACCGCAAGGTGGCCGAGGCCACCGGCGAGGAGGTCCCCACCGAGCAGATCGTGAAGGGCTTCGAGCTCTCACCCGGTCAGTACGTGACGATCGACTCCGACGAGCTCGCCGCCCTCAACCCGAAGGCGTCGCGCATGATCGACATCGAGGAGTTCGTGGACCTCGCCGACATCGACCCCCTCTTCTTCGACCAGCCCTACTACCTGGTGCCCGACAAGGGGGCGGGGAAGGCGTACAGGCTCCTCGTCGAGACCATGGAGCAGGAGGGCAGAGCCGCGATCGGACGCGTCATCATGCGCTCGAAGGAGTACCTCGTGGCGATCAGACCGCTCGACGGTGTGCTCTGCATGGAGACGCTGCGTTTCGACGACGAGGTCGTCAAGCCCGAGGAGATGCTCGACGACGTCGAGGCAGCCGGCGCCGAGGTGTCCGCCCGCGAGGTCGCGATGGCAGCCCAGCTCGTGGAGGGCCTGACCGCGAAGTGGGACCCCACCAAGTTCGCGGACACCTATCACGACGAGGTGGCGGACCTCATCGAGCGCAAGGCGGCCGGCCTCGAGGTGGTCGCGTCGCCCGCTCCCGCATCTGCGGAGAAGGTCGTGGACCTGATGGCCGCGCTCGAGGCGAGCATCGAGGCGTCCCGGAAGATGCGGGACGCCAAGGAGGAGCCGACCGCGACGGGGAGCTGAACACCGGGATCGACCCGCTCGTCTGCTCTGAGGTCGACGGCGCCGTGCTCCGCCTCGAGCCAGCCGCATGCACAGACCGCGTCGTCGCCGCTGCTCGGCACGAAGTGGAGGCACGGTTCGAGCGTGGATGCGATCATCACCCCGACAAATTACACGTATGTGATCCCGGTACCGTGGATGCGTGACGCCGCCACAGGACCTGCCGGGGAAGGGGCTCGAGGCCTACCGGGCGAAGCGGGACTTCGCGTCCTCGCCCGAACCCGCCGGAGCTGACGCACCCCGCACGCCCTCTCGCCCGGGCCGCCACTTCGTCGTGCAGGAGCACCACGCCCGCAGCCTGCATTGGGACCTGCGCCTCGAGCACGACGGCACGCTCGCGAGCTGGGCGATCCCGAAGGGCGTACCGATGCACCCCGGAGAAGACCGCCTCGCCGTGCGCACCGAAGACCATCCGCTCGAGTACCTCGAGTTCGAGGGCGACATCCCCCGCGGGCAGTACGGCGCAGGTCGCATGTCGATCTGGGACACCGGGACGTACGAGGCGGAGAAGTGGCGCGACGACGAGGTGATCGTCGTCCTCGAAGGCAGGCGTGTGACAGGCAGGTACGCGATCTTCCGCACGGCGTCCGCGGACAGCGGCAGGAACTGGATGATCCACCGCATCGACCCGCCTGCCGACCCGACGCGGGAGCCGATACCGGACTGGATCCCCCCCATGCTCGCCACTCCAGCCGCCTCGCCTCCCCCCGACGACGGCTGGGCGTTCGAGGTGAAGTGGGACGGCATCCGCGCCGTCACCTTCGTCGAAGGAGGTCGCGTGCATCTCCGGTCGCGCCGCGGGCGCGATGTCACGGACACCTACCCGGAGCTGCGGGAGTTGGGGCCGGTGCTCGGCTCCCTGCCCGTCGTGCTCGACGGTGAGGTCATCACCTTCGTCGACGGCAAGCCGAGCTTCGAGCGCCTCCAACGCCGCATGAACCTCGACGGGAGGCACACCGGCCCGCAGCTCGTGCATGACGTGCCGGTCGTACTCGTCCTCTTCGACATCCTCTGGCTGGACGGGCACGACACGACACCGCTCCCCTTTCGCGAGCGGCGCAGGCTCCTCGAGCAGCTCGACCTGAACGGGCCGGCGTGGCAGACACCCCCGAACTACGAGGAGGCGGGTCCGATCCTCGAGGCAACCCGCGGTCAGGGACTGGAAGGCGTCGTCGCCAAGAAGCTCGACTCGCCATACGAGCCCGGCGTGCGCTCACCCAACTGGGTGAAGCTCAAGCACTTCGAGACGGGGGACTTCGTCGTGGCGGGATGGGTGGAGGGTGAAGGCGGGCGGGCGGGACGGATCGGCGCCCTCGTCCTCGCCGCCCACGACTCGGAGGGCCGGCTCCGGTACGCGGGCAAGGTGGGATCCGGCTTGACCGATGCCGAGCTCGCCGACCTCGGCCGTATGCTCGGCCCCGCCGCGAGTCCCGCGTCACCCCTCGCCGAGGACGTCGACTCCGCCGTCCACTGGGTCGAGCCCCACCTCGTCGCGTCGGTCTGCTTCGCCGAGCTCACACGCGCAGGTGTCGTCCGCGCTGCGTCGTGGCGAGGGCTGCGTCCCGACGTGGACGCCGCCAACGTGACACTCGCTTCGCTTGGCGCAGAGCGGCGAAACGACTAGAACTTGCCTGCCCCGCACACAAGGAGATGCTCATGTTGCTAGGAGAGGTCGACTACTCACTCGGAGATGCCCTTCTCACGGTCCTCTGGATCTTCGGCTTCGTGATCTTCTTCTGGCTCCTCATCACGATCTTCTCGGATCTCTTCCGCGACCACGAGGAGTCGGGGTGGGCGAAGGCGGCGTGGGTGATCTTCATCATCATCCTCCCGTTCCTCGGCATCCTCGTCTACGTCATCGCGCGTGGCAAGGGCATGGCGGAACGCAACATGAAGGCCGCCGCCGAGGCGCAGCAGCAGTTCGACCAGTACGTACGCCAGGCAGCCGGCACCCCGGGCGAGTCCACGGCCGACCAGCTCCAGAAGCTCTCCGACCTCCACGACGCCGGCAAGCTCACCGACGACGAGTTCGCCACACAGAAGGCGAGACTGCTCGGCTGAGCCGCATCCGCCCACACGGGACGGGAAGCCGTCACGTGAAGACCGGCAGCTCCTGACTTACATCGAGCCAGGCGTGGAAGTGGTCGCCTGCGTCCACGCGTTCGAGGACGGTCGGGTACTCGAAGTCGAGACCGGCAACGTCTCCGGAGTCGGCCGCATCCGAGACCTCGTCCCATGTCACCGGGGTCGACACTGTCGGACGTGGCCGCCCCCGGAGTGAGTAGGCGCACACGGTCGTCTTGTGGCCGGTGTTCTGGGACCAGTCGACGAACACGCGACCCGTGCGCAGCTCCTTGCGCATGTTCGCTGTAACCGTGTCAGGCTCCCGCGATTCGAGGAAGCCGGCGAGGGCGAGCGCGAAATCGCGGGTGTCGTCACTCGTCGCGATAGCGGAGTTGAGCGGTACGAACACGTGCAGGCCCTTCGAGCCCGACGTCTTGGCGACAGCCGTGAGATCGAGGCGGGCGAGGAGGTCCCGGATGCGCAGGGCCACGCGGGCGCAGTCGGCGATCCCGGCCGGCGCGCCGGGATCGAGGTCGAACACGACGCCGGTCGGGTGCAGCCAGTCGTCCACGGTCGCCATGGGGACGTGCAGCTCGAGCGCGGCGAGGTTCGCGGCCCAGGCGAGAGCTGCCGGCTCCTCGATCAGGCAGAAGGGGATCGGGGCGTCCTGTGACCCGGTGGGGATCCGCGCCACCTCCACCCAGTCGGGCCGGTGGCCGGGACAGTTCTTCTCGAAGAAGGAATGGGACTCGACGCCGTCCGGCCAGCGCACGAAGGTGACCGGACGGCGTCGCAGATAGGGGAGCATGACCGGCGCGATGCGCACGGCATAGTCGATGACCGCGGCCTTCGTGGTGCCCCGCGCCGGGTAGAGGACCTTGTCGAGGTTGGAGACGGACAGGTGGCGGCCGGCGACTTCGACGCGTGTGCGGGGCGGGGGCGACACCCCTGCAGCGTACAAGGGTGGACCCGCCTGTCGTCATGCACCTCCAGCCGGCTTGTGAGAGGCCGATATCTCATGGAGGAGACGAGTTGGGCCTCGCACACCGTCGCAGGGGGCGGGGCGACGACAGGAGTGCAGCGATGGTGACCTCGGATGCAGGCGACACCCCCGCCGAGGGGACGGACGACAGGGATCTCGACTCCGCAACGGAAGCAGCCGCCACCGCCCTCGTGGCGGATCCCACCCCTGCCACACCTCCGCCCGACGGCGGTCCTGAGAACGGCGAGGAGGCGACGCCGGCACGCTCTGCGAAGCCCGCCCTCCTCGTGGGAATCGCCGGTCTCGCCGGCCTCGGCGGCATGATCTTCGGCTACGACCAGGGATCGGTGGGTGACTCGCAGGCAGGCTTCACCGCCGCGTTCCGGCTCGATTCGTTCGAGGTCGGTGTCGTCACGGGAATGGTCGCGCTCCTCGCGATCGGCGGTTCCCTCGCCGCCTCACCCCTCAGCGATGCCAAGGGGAGGCGGGCGGCGAGCCTTCTCGCCGCCGCGCTCAGCGTCGTAGGTGGGCTCGGCATGGCTCTCGCCCCGAACGCAGGTGTCCTGATCGTCGCCCGTGCCCTCATCGGCTTCAGCGTCGGCCTCGTCGCCGCCGCCGTCCCGCAGTACATCAGTGAGATGGCGCCCGCCCGGTTCAGGGGGCGGATGGTGGCGATGTACCAGCTCGCGATCACGATGGGCATCTTCACTTCCGGCCTCATCGGCATCTTCGAGCTCGGCGACCCCGAGAACGGGTGGCGCGTGATCCTCGGCGTCATCGTCGTGCCGGCCGTCATCTTCGGCCTCGCCATGCTCTTCATGCCGAACACACCCCGCTGGCTCGTCGCCCAGGGTCGCCCGCAGGAGGCACGGCAGATCCTCCGGCGCACGGAAGGCGAGCCGCAGGCAGGAGAGACGCTGCAGGCCATCAACGCCGAGCTCGCGGACGTCGACGACGTGAAGTGGGGAGACCTGCTCCGTCCCCTGCTTCGCCCCGCCCTCGGAGTCGGGATCGCGCTCGCTGCTCTGCAGCAGCTCACCCTCATCAACGGGATCATCTACTACGGGACCGCGATCTTCCACGACCTCGGGTTCGACACGGCCCGCGGATCCGAGGTGGCGAGCCTCATCGCCATCTATCTCGTGAACATGCTCGCCACTTTCATCGCACTCCCCCTCGTCGACCGCGTCGGACGGCGCCCCCTGCTCCTCGCCGGCACGGCCGGGATCTGCATCGCGTTCGTCGGTGCGGTCGTGGCTAGCGCCGAGATCTCTTCCCGCAAGGCGGCAGGCATCGAGGTCGGATCCGCCGGCTGGATGCTCGTCCTGAGCGTGTCGTTCTTCATCGTCTGCGTCGCGGCGTCGTGGGGTCCCGTCACGTGGGTCATGATCAGCGAGATCTTCCCCACCCGCGAGCGCTCGAAGGGAATCGGCCTCTGCACCTCGGTCAACTGGTTCTTCGCATGGCTCGTCGCGCTCGTGACCCCGGCCCTGATCGGGTGGCACCCCGCTGTCTACTTCCTCGCCGGCCTCGTGCTCATGGGAGTCGCCTTCGTGTACGTCCTCTTCCGCGTACCCGAGACGAAGGGTCGACCCCTCGAGGAGATCAAGGGCATCTGGGCAGAGCGGGCGGGAATCGACCTTGCCGCGGGCAGCGAATCGCGCGAAGTGGGCCAGACCGCGGCCGGTGGGTGAGGGCCGCGTCGGGTCAGCCCTTGCACTCGTCCCACGTCGCGCCGAGATGGATCTCGGCAACGAGCGGGACGGCGAGCGGAACGGCGTTCTCCATGACGTCCCGAACCACGGCTGCCGTCTCCTCCTCCTCCCCTGCCGGCACTTCGAGGACGAGCTCGTCGTGCACCTGGAGGAGCAGGCGTGACCGCATGCCCCGCTCGGCCAGGGCCGTGTCGAGGTCGATCATCGCAACCTTCATGATGTCGGCGGCCGATCCCTGGATCGGGGCGTTCAACGCCTGCCGCTCCCCCATCTGGCGGAAGCGCGGGTTGCGCGAGCGGAGCTCGTCGAACCAGCGGCGCCGGCCGAGGATCGTCGTCGTGAACCCGTCTGCCTTCGCCTGTTCGACGGTGCGGTCCATGAAGGCCTTGAGGGTCGGGAACTGCTCGAAGTAGGCGTCGATGAACTCCTGCGCCTCGGCCTTGTCGATCCCCATGCGTGTGGCCATCCCCCATGCCTGCATGCCGTAGAGGAGGCCGTAGTTGACGACCTTGGCGCGGTTGCGGTGCGCGCCCGTGACGGCGTCGATTCCGACCCCGAATACACGGGCGGCGGTCGCGGCGTGGATGTCCTGGCCGGCGCGGAAAGCGTCGATGAGGTGCTCGTCCCCCGACAGGTGTGCCATCACCCGCAGCTCGATCTGCGAGTAGTCGGCGGAGCAGAGGACAGATCCGGCTTCGGGCACGAAGGCACGGCGGATGCGGCGGCCTTCTTCTGTGCGGATCGGGATGTTCATGAGGTTCGGATTCTCCGAGGAGAGCCGTCCGGTCGCCGCTCCCGTCTGCTTGAAGCGGGTGTGGATGCGACCGTCGGCACGGTCGACGAGGGGGGGCAGGGCGTCGGTGTAGGTGCTGCGCAGCTTCTCGAGGTTCCGGTATTCGAGCAGGCACTCAACGATCGGGTGGTCGTGGCGCAGCGATTCGAGGGTGGCGGCATCGGTGGAGAAGCCCGTCTTGGTCTTCTTCTGGGGTGTGAGGCCGAGCTCCTCGAAGAGCACCTCGCGCAGCTGCTTCGTCGAGTTGATCGTGAACTCGCGTCCGGCGTGATCCCAGATCTGGCGGGCGAGGGCGTCGATGCGCTGCGTGAGGTCGGCTGACAGCGTCTCGAGGTAGTCGACGTCGACTTTGATCCCGGCTGCCTCCATCTTGGCGAGGATGCGCGTGACGGGACGCTCGACGTCCTCGTACAGGCTCCACATCTCGTTCGTCTCGAGGCGGCGCCTGAAGTTCTCGGCGAGGGCGACCGCGGCCCAGGCCCGTGTCGCGAGGCGGGCGTCGGCTTCGGCGGTCCCGCCGAGCGCGAGCGTGCCCTGCCCGCCTGCGTCCGGACTCTCGATCTCGGTCCCGAGGTACCGGGCGGCGAGACCTTCGAGCGGGTAGTTGCCGGGTGCGGGATCGAGCATCCAGGCGGCGATCTCGGTGTCGACGTCGAGACCGCGCACGTCGACCCCTTCACGCGCGAGCGCGGCGATGAGGTCCTTCGTGGCGTACCCGTCGAAGCTCGGCCCCGGCCCCGCCATGATCTCGGCAAGGACGTCGGGATCGGCGACGTCGGCTGAGGCAACGACCGCATGTCCCGTCCCGTCCGCCACCGCCCACGCCGTGGGCCGATCCCCGGCGCGGGCCGGGATCTCGGCTGACACTCCGAGCGGGCGGGCGAGAGCGGCCACGGCACCGCGAAGCTCCTCGGCTGAGCGGACCGTCTCGTGCGTCACCTCGACACCGACCGGTTCGGCCGCCGTGACGTGACCTGCCGGCGCATATCTCTCCGCGAGCTCGAGCGTCCGGTTGAGGATCGTGCCGAACTCGAGCGTCTTGTACACCTTCACGATCGCGTCGACATCCCACTCCCCGATACGCAGGTCCTCGATCCCGACGCCGAGGTCGACGTCCTCCACGAGTCGGATCACCTGCACGTTCTTCTCGACCTGGCCCCAGTGGGCGGCGACGTTCTCGGACTGCTTCGGTGTGAGCTCCCCGACGTGGGCGATGATCCCGTCGAGACCCCCGTACCGCTCGAGCAGCTTCGCCGCCGTCTTGTCACCGATCCCGGGCACCCCGGGGAGGTTGTCGCTCGTGTCGCCACGGAGGGCGGCGAGCTCGACGTAGTGGTCGGGGCCGACACCGAAGCGGGCGCGTACGGCGGCCTCGTCCATCTCGTCGACCTCGCTGATCCCACGCCGCGTGTAGAGGACGGTCACACGGGCAGCGTCGTCCACGACCTGGAAGGCGTCGCGGTCACCGGTGACGATCTCGACGTCGATGCCCGCCCCCTTCGCCTCGCGGGCCAGGGTGGCGAGGACGTCGTCCGCCTCCGCTCCCTCGACCCGCAGGATCGGGACACGCAGCACCTCGAGAAGCTCACTGAGGATCGCCATCTGACTCGAGAGGCTGGGCGGTCTCGCCTCGCGCTGCGCCTTGTACTGTGGTTCGATGTCGAGCCGGAACTGCGGTGTGGGGGCGTCGAAGGTCACGACGACGTAGTCGGGTTCGCGTTCACGCAGCATGCGCAGGAGCATGTTCGTGAAGCCGTAGACGGCGTTCGTGGGCTGTCCGTCGGACGTCGTGAGGGATTCCTCCGGCAACGCGAAGAACGCGCGGTAGGCGAGCGAGTTCCCGTCGAGGGCGAGACGCTTCATGCGGCGAAGGTACCTCCCGCCCGGCGCGCGCAGGCGGTCGGTCCTCAGATGGTGAACGTGTTGCCCATACCGTTCTTCGCCACGGCGACCTGCGCGGCAGCCCCGTAGTGCTCCTCGGTCACGAGCGCCGAGACCACAGCCTCTTCGCGCGAGATGGCCACGGCCCGTCTGCCCGGGTCGAGGCGCACGAGGGCTAGAGCGGCGTCGGGGTCGCCGTCCTTGCCGTAGGAGACGGAGTAGGCGTCGATCGTCCCCTCACCGCCCGGCTGCGTCTCGATCAGCGGATGGTCCAGGGCGTCGACATCTGCCTGCAGGCGCGTGGCGTCGACGGGTGTGAACGGGACGGCAGGTGGCCGTGAGCCGTAGACACCGGCCGAGTGCTTGGTCACGAACCAGCCGTTCCCCGTCACGAGCCCGACCCCGTCGTCCTCCTCGCGGAGGCGGCGGGTCATCTCGGCGACGGCGTGCGTCACGTAGTTGTTGCCGGGACCGCCGAAGTAGGGCAGGCCACCAGTGACCGTGCGCGGCCGCGAGTCGTCCTCACCCAGACCGAGCGCCCCCATGCCGAGCTGCACGGCCGACGGGAAGCACGAATAGAGGTCGAACGCGGAGATCTCGTCGCAGCCGACGCCCGCCGTTTCGAGCGCCGCGGCGTAGCAGCGCTCCATACCGGGAGACGCGTCGTACGACACGCGCTCGGTCACGTACCAGATGTCGTTGCAGTCCGCGCCTCCCCAGAACCACACCCAGCGGTCCTCGGGGACGCCGAGCTCGCGGGCACGACGTGCTGTGGTCATGATCAATGCGGCACCTTGGTTCACCTCGAGAACCGAGTTGAGGTACTTCGTGTACGGCGTCGAGACCATGCGGTTCTCGGCCGTGACGGCCACGAGCTCCGCCGGGGAGCGCTGCGTCGGGAACCAGGCGAGTGGGTTCTTCGCCGCCACGTCCGTGAACGGTGACATGAGGCGGCCGAGGAACGCCACATGCTCGTCCGGTCCTCGCCCGGCCGCGACCCGCAGCGCCGGCTCGAAGAGCGGGTAGACGAGGATCGGCAGCATCATGCGGTGCGTCATCTCCGACGCATGACAGGGATCACGCGAGTCCTCGGCAGGGATGCGGTGGGCTTCGTCCACCTCCCAGTCCACGCGATGCCCGGCCTTCTTCGCTTCACGCTTCCCTGCCAGGGCCTCGGCTCCGGCGACGAGGGCACACTCGATCTCGCCCGTGACGAGACGGCGGGCGGCGTCGTTGACAGCCATCTGGGGTGTGTTCCCGCCCGTCGGCATGTACGTGAGATCGTGAGCCCCGGATCCGAGCCGGGCGGCGAGCATTCGCGGCGCGTTGCCGTGGTCCCAACTGAAGACGCGCACAACCGTGATCGAGTCGAGAGCGGCTGCGATTCCTCCGCCCGCGTCGGCGAGAGCCTCCTGTGCCGCCTCGGCCATGAGGTCGAGAGGGCTGCGTATGTCCGGCCACGCGTCGTGCGGCGCCGAGACCTGGCCGGTTCCGATGATGACCGGCTGCGTGTCGAGCTGCGCCTGTGTCAGTGCCACGGTCATCGTCCCTTCCAGTTCGGGGCCCGCTTCTCGACGAACGCGAGGGGGCCTTCCCTGAAGTCGTCTGTCTGGGCGAGGCGGGCCATCTCGGCATAGCCGAGGTTCCACCGCTCGTCCTCCGTCATGGCGCGTCCCTCGAGGATGATCTTGCGTGAGGCCCGCACGGCGAGCGGGGCATGTCGGCAGATCACTTCTGCGAGGGCGACGGCCTCGGTGACGGCCTGACCCGTGGGGACGATCCGGTTCACGAGCCCTATCTCGTAGAGGCGCCGGGCGGGGAGCTTCTCTCCCGTCAGGGCCATCTCGAGGGCGACCTTCTCACCGGCGAGGCGGGGAAGGTTGGCTAGGGCCCCGGCAACTGCGAGGAGCGAGCGCTTCACCTCGGGGATGCCGAGGTGAACGTGCTCTTCGGCGACGATGAGGTCGCTCGCGATGGCGATCTCGCATCCGCCGGCGAGGGCGTCGCCCTGGAGAGCGGCGATCACGGGTTTCGTGCGCTGCCGTCTCACGAAGCCGGCGAAGTTCCCCCGCTGTGTCGTGAGGGCAGCAGCACCGCCGGCGGAGATCGCCTTGAGATCGGCACCCGCGCAGAAGACCGGGCCTGTGCCGGTGAGCACGCCCGCCCAGAGGTCGTCGGTGTCCTCGAGCAAGTCGACGGCAGCCTCGAGGCCCTGGGCGACCTCGGCGTTGACCGCGTTGCGTGCTTCGGGGCGGTCGAGGGTGATCAGGAGGACGTTGCCACGTTGCTCGGTGCGTACCGGGTGTGCAGCCGCTGTCGGATCGGTCATCTCTCCCCCGGGTCTCGGCTCGGATCTTGTTGACTCTGGTGTCAACAAGATACCCGCGGCGGGGCCGGTCGCGGAAAGCCGCCGGCCCCACCGCAGATACCGCTTCGGGTGCCCGGGCTCAATAGAGTGTGGCCGAGTGCACCACCTGCCGAGAGAACACCGTGAACTGGGTTGACCTCGTCATACTCGTCGGCCTCATCGGCGCGGCGGTTTGGGGGGCGTCGACGGGCCTCCTCGCCCAGGCCGTCATCCTCGTCGGTATCGTGTGCGGACTCCTGGCGGGCACGGCCCTCGCCGTCTGGCTCGCGGGATTCTTCGACGCACCCGACACGCGGGCCGTGGTCTCGCTGACCGCGCTCATAGTCGTACTCGGCGCCTGCTACGTGGGTGGCGCAGCCATCGGCACGCACCTGCGCCGCCAGGTGAAGAGCGGCTGGGCGCGTGCCCTCGACACGGGTGCGGGAACGGCAGCGGCGATGGTCGGTGTCGTCCTCGCGGCTTGGCTCTTCGCGATCCCTCTCGCCGAATCCCCCTTCACGCGACTCGCCGACGGCCTCCGGGAATCCATGCTCATGCGGATCGTGCGGTCGTCACCGCCGCCTCCCGGTGTGCTCGCGAGCTTCCGCCAGGCCCTCCGCGAGACGGGTTTCCCCGTGGTGTTCGAGTCGCTTCCGGAGACGATCGGGGGAACTTCGTCGCCGCCTGACCCTGCCGTCGCCCAGAACCCCGGCGTGGCCGCGGCAGGCGAGTCCACCGTGAAGCTCCTCGCCGAGGCCTGCGGTAGCGGGTCGGAGGGAAGCGGCTGGGTCTACGCGCCCGGCCGCATCGCCACCAACGCACATGTCGTCGCCGGATCGAACCGGCCCATCGAAGTCCAGACACGCGACGGAGACACCTTCAGAGGGCGGGTGGTCGCGTTCGACTCCGAGAGCGACATCGCTGTCATCGCCGTGTCCGGCCTCCCCTTGACCCCCCTTGCCTGGACGACGGAGACGGCCGTAGAGGACCTGTCCGTCGCGGCTCTCGGCTATCCGGAGAACGGGCCCTTCACGGTCACACCCGGTCGGATCCGGGGTGAGCTCACGGCACGGGGCAGGGACATCTACGACGAGCAGATCATCGAGCGGTCGATCTACGAGGTCTCGACCCGCATCCGGCCCGGGAACAGCGGGGGACCGCTCGTGTCTCCTGCCGGCACCGTCTACGGCGTCGTGTTCGCGGCGTCGAGCACGAACCCGGACATCGGCTACGCCCTCTCGGGTGCAGAAGTCGCCGACGTCCTCTCCTCTGCCACGACCACGACGGACAGCGTCGACACGGGCGCGTGCCTCTGACGTCACGCCTTCTCGTAGGTCCCGACGAGCTCGGTGCGATCGAGGAGGTGGCCGTCCATCTCGCGCAGGACCGCATCCTTCGTCGTGGGACCGAGGTCCCCGAGCACCGTGTCGAGGGCATACAGCTTGAAGAAGTACCTGTGCCTGCCGATCGGGGGGCACGGCCCTCGGTAACCCGTGCTCCCCCAGCCGTTCAGGCCCTCCCGCACCCCTGCCGGCAGGCCGGCCGGCGTGACCGCCTCCGGCAAGGCGGTGACGTCGGGCGGGATGTCGTACAGCACCCAGTGCACCCATGTCACCTTCGGTGCCCGGGGGTCGGGCGCATCGGGGTCGTCCACCAGGAGTACGAGGCTGCGCGTGCCGTCGGGTACCCCTGCCCATGCGAGGGGTGGCGCCGTGTCCGCGCCCTCACACGAGTGCCGGGCTGGGATCTCCGCCCCGTTCTCGAATGCGGCTGAGGTCAGCTCCATCGCCATCGGAACCCTCCCGGGCGTACGTGCGTCGGCCCCAGCATGGCACACCCGCACTAGCTTGCGAGCGCATGGATCTCGGGCTGACAGGCAAGCGGGCGGCTGTGGCGGCAGCGTCACGCGGGCTCGGCTACGCCACCGCCTCCGCGCTCGCAGCCGAGGGCGCGACTGTCGCGCTCTGCAGCAGGGACCGAGAGCGGATCGAGCATGCCGCCCGGAGCATCGGCCACGATGCCGTCCCCCTCGTGCACGACGTCTCACACGTGGACGGAGCCGCGGCCTTCGTACTCGAGGCAGAGACCGCGCTGGGTGGCGTCGACATCCTCGTCACGAACTCGGGCGGACCACCGCCGGGCGGTTTCGTCGACGTCGAGATCGACGCCTATGCGGGTGCGTTCGAGGCCAACGCCCGCGCGGCGATCGCAATGACACAGGTCGCCGTGCCGGCCATGCGGAGTCGGGGCTGGGGTCGCATCGTCGCGATCACGACGCTCGGAGTGCGCCAACCGGCCCCCCACCTCATCCTGTCCAACGTCGCCCGGGCCGGCCTCACCGCCTATCTCAAGACCCTCGCCACGACGCTCGCCCCGGACGGGATCACGGTCAACTCCGTGCAGCCCGGACTGCACGACACGGAACGCCTCCGTGAGATCTTCGGCGACAACACGGCACAGGCGGCCGCGGCGCTGCCGCCACGCCGCCTCGGCGACCCGTCCGACTTCGGCGCGATCGTCGCGTTTCTCTGTTCGACCCGAGCCGATTTCGTGAACGGGGCGGCATTGCAGGTCGACGGCGGCTCGTACCCGGGGTTGATCTGAGAACCCGCCCGAATTGACTCGCCCGGGATACCGGGACTGCAGTTGGACCTCATGTTCAGACACGTCGCGCTGTTCCGCTGGGCCGAGGGCACGACCGCTGACGAGGTGCGCGCTGTCGAGGAACGCCTCGCCGCTCTCCCAGACGTGATCCCGGACCTCCTCGTCTACACCTTCGGCCGCGACGCCGGCCTCAGTGACACCAACCACGACTTCGCCGTCATCGCAGAGTTCGCCTCGGTCGACGGTTTCCTCTCGTATCGGGATCACCCGAGCCACCGTGCTGTCCTCGAGGACGTGATCAAACCCATCCTCGAACAGCGGGCGGCTCTCCAGTTCGAGACCCCAGAGCCCAGACAAGGAGAGGGAGACGAATGAGCAAGATCGCAGTCATCGCGAAGCTGACCGCACAGCCGGGCAAGCGTGACGAGCTCCTCGCAGCCGCGGCGGACCTCGTCACGTACGCCAACACGAGCGAGCCGGGCACCGAGGTGTACACGGCCCATGCGGGACTCGACGACGAGAACGCCGTCTGGTTCTACGAGCTCTACACCGACGACGCGGCCTTCATGGCACACAGCACGAGTGAGGCCATGCAGGCGTTCCTCGGCGCGATCGGCGGCCTCCTCGGCGCCGCCCCGGATCTCTACCGTCTCGAACCCCGCTTCGGATCCGGCCTCGACGGCGGCTGAGGGGGAGTCCATCCGCACGGCCTCGAATTACACATATGTTCTTCTTGCCAAGCCGCGCACCCCGCGATAGAGTGGATAAGTACCCCGAACGGGCATGAAGCAGTTCGTCGAGGTCCGGGCGAGCAGTCGGACGGATCTCCGAACAGCGGAAGGTCAGTTCGGGGTACGTCTTTTCTCCAGGTATCTGCGCAGGCAGAGACGGCTCTCCATCTCGCGGCGCAACCGGAGTCCCACCTCCACCCGCATCGATCGGGCGGCCTCAAACACCTCGAGTTCTTACCCACGCCATCTTACCCACAGGCAGGGGGTGGTGGGCGATGGCCTGGGCGCAGAGCCCGAACTGATCCGATACCTTTGCGGCACACCGACATGCCGCCCGTGGGGGGCGCACGAAAGGAGAGCAGTGGCTCGACACGAGATCACCATGCCCCAGTTGGGCGAGTCGGTCACCGAGGGCACGGTGACGCGCTGGCTCAAGCAGATCGGCGACCCCGTGGCCGAGGACGAGCTCCTATTCGAAGTGTCCACCGACAAAGTCGACTCGGAAGTACCGTCGCCCGCCTCGGGGTACCTCGTCGAGATCCTCGTGCCTGAAGGTGAGACAGTCGACGTCGGTAGACCCTTGTGCGTCGTTGGCGACAGCCCCGCCGAACCCGTCGCCGCAACTCCCGCCACCGAGCCCGGCGACGCAGCCCCACCGGAGCCACCTCCGCCGGCAGCGCCACCCCCTCCGGCAGCGCCACCCCCTCCGGTGCCGGAGGTCCCTCCCCCCGCCGTGGTGACCCAACCCCCACCGCAGCCTCAACCCGTCGCCTCACCTGTGTCGTCTCCCGCCCGACCCGCGATGCAAGGCCAAGTCCTCTCTCCCGTCGTGCGCCGCCTCATAAGTGAGCACGGGCTCGACGCCGACGCGATACCGGGAACCGGCGAGGGGGGACGCATCACACGAAACGACGTCCTCGCTTTCATCGGGCACGAGCCCGCCGCCACCGCCCCTCCCGGCCCGGCACCAGCCCCCGCACCCGCACCCGCCCCGCCACCGGCCGCCGCTCCGAGCCCGGGGGACCAGGTCATCCCGTTCTCCAACATCCGGCGACGCACGGCCGAGCACATGGTGCGGTCGAAGGCGACGAGTGCGCATGCCCTCATGGCCTTCGAGATCGACTTCGAGGGGGTGGAGACGGCACGGGCGGCCGCACGTGAGGAGTGGCGCCGCACGGAGGGCTTCGGCCTCACCTACCTGCCGTTCATAGCGCGGGCTGTGTGTGACGCGACGCGGGACTTTCCAATCGTGAACGCATCGGTCGACGGCGACAACCTCGTCGTCCACGGCGCGTGCAACCTCGGGATCGCCGTCGATCTCGACTTCCAAGGCCTCGTCGTCCCGGTCGTGCGCGACGCCGGGACGAAGCGCCTCCGCCAGATAGCGCGTGAGATCCGTGACCTCGCCGAGCGGGCACGCTCGAAGCGGCTCTCCCCCGACGATCTGATCGGAGGAACGTTCACCCTCACGAACGCCGGTCCCTACGGAACCTTCCTCACCGGCCCCATCATCAACCAGCCGCAGGTGGCCATCCTCTCGACCGACGGGGTGAAGAAGCGGCCTGTCGTGATCGAAGCCCCCCACGGGGACTCGATCGGCATCCACCACATGGCGAACCTCTGCCTCGTCTGGGACCACCGGGCCTTCGACGGGGCCTACGCCGCCGCATTCCTCCGGCACGTCAAGGAGACCGTCGAAACCCGCGACTGGCAGGCCGAGCTCGCCTGAGACGTCCGGCGCAACGGCGTGTCACTCCGAGATGATGCGCTCCGCGACCTTGCGCATGGTGAGCCGGGACCGCATCGCCTCCCGCTGGATACGACTGAACGCCTCCGTCTCGGAGACACCCTCGGTGTCCATGATCTTGCCCTTCGCGCGGTCGATGACCTTGCGGGACTCGAGGCGTTCGTTGAGGTCTTGGATCTCCGACTCGAGGGACTGCACTTCGGTGAAACGACCCAGCGCCACCTCGATCGCGGGCACGAGGTCTCCCTTCTGGAAGGGTTTGACAACGTATGCGTACGCTCCGGCTTCCCGCGCGGTCTTGACGAGCTCGCGCTGGCTGAACGCCGTGAGAATGAGGACCGCCGACCAGCGGTGCGAGACGATCTCGCGGGCAGCGGTGAGTCCGTCCGTCCCCGGCATCTTGATGTCGAGGATCGTGAGGTCAGGCCGGAGCTCGTCGGCGAGACGCACGGCATCGTCCCCGTTGTCTGCCTCGGCGACGACGAGGTAGCCCTCCTCTTCGAGCATCTCACGCAGATCGAGGCGGATGATCGCCTCGTCCTCGGCGATGAGCACGCGGGTGTCTTGTGGTTCAGCGGTCATTGGGCAGCCGTTATGTCAAGTCGTCCAGGTAGGCGTCACGTTGTGCACGCAAGGTGTCGAGCCGGCGGGTGACGCGGTCACGCTCTCGCACCATCGCCTCGTACATGCGTACTGCATCGTCGTGCTCGACGCGAGCCAGAGGCGACTCGGTCACGAGGCTGTCGATGCGGGCAGCATCGACCTCGTGATCGAGTGCTCCGAGTTGGGCCTGCAGGGTGGCAAGCTCGTCCTCGGTGCGCCTGATCTTATCCGAGACGGACCTGAGGCGGCGCTCTGCGCGTCGTTTCACGACCGTCGAGTGTAGGGAGCGAGCGGGGACTCCGAGAACGCGGCCGGAGTCGCGGCGGGTACGCTCTCACGGCAACAGGCCCGGGTGGCGGAATTGGCAGACGCGACGGACTCAAAATCCGTTGCCCGCAAGGGTGTGAGGGTTCGAGTCCCTCCCCGGGCACTCTCGCTGTCGCGTCATCTCGTCGGTTCGTGACCGTGGACGAGAACGGCCCGTCCTCGATGCCGACCACGACGACTCGGTCGGCGTCAGGATCGTAGACGTAGAGGTTTGGCATGCATCTCTAGCTCTAGCGCCACGCGTCTGCGGTCCTTCACGGCTGCGCGCAACCGCAGTGGCGGCACCAGCCCTGATCCTGGCGGGACTCGACATGGACACGGATCGGCGCTCCTGCCACGTCGTCGACACCGGTCACAGCCACATCGGCCGTCACCGACACGGGCGTGGATCCCCATTGGGGTCACACTCCACAGGGGCTCCGCAGGATCGACGGCATAGACACCACCGATTCTGTTGAGCCCCTGAACCGCGCCCGCGGACCCCCTACCCGCCTACCGCGCCCCGCTCAGATCCGAAGCGCCGCTTTGAGCCGTGCCGCGTTGCCACCCGACGCGCGATACACCACGTAGTAGACCTCACCGGCGCTGTTCATCACCGGCCCAGCCTGTGGTTCATAACCGGCGGCCGCCGTAAGGATCTTGTCGACACGAGAGGCAGCAGGCTCGGTGCCTTCCAGCCGGGCACACAACCGGCAGATGCCGTCGGACGGGCTGGCGCCGGTCCGTCAGTACTGCCAGCTGCACGAGATGCCGTAGGGGTCGTTCGGGGTGATCGGTGTCGGACCCGTGGGGCGGCAGGGGATCGACTTGAGCTTGTTGGCCACGCACTTGAAGAAGTACTTGATCCCGTGCCCGAAGCAGTCGCCACGCTTCTTACCCTGCTGCACGGCCTCGGTGATCTCGAGCATCGTGTCGAAAGGCACCTCGCCGTCAACGGTGACAAACAGATCGTGGCCTTCGGCGAAGACGTTCACCTCGACATCGCGAACTTCGACATCGCGAGCTTCCTCGGCATACGCCCCGACCGGCGGCATGAACACCGTACAGGTGAGGACGGCAGCGGCCAGTGTGAGCAGTCTCGTACGCATGAGGATCCTCCTGTTGTCGCGAATTCGGAGCACTCACTCCGTGAATGTCTAGGGAGCCCCGGTATCCGCAAACTGTCCCGAGGATTACCGGATCGGGAGCGCTGGAGACCTTGAACCCGGACAGTCCGCGGCGGCAAGGACATCGCCCGGACAGGGCGAGGACATTGACACATGTGATGATCAGCACCACAGTGATCGGAACAGGGGAGAGGGCCTTCCATGAAACGGTGCCGGACCGTCGCGCTCGCAGTGCTTCTGCTTGTCGCCACTGCCTCTGTTGCGACGTGGTTCACGTTCTTCGTACCTGCAGGTGGCGAAGGTCTCGACTTCGCGTGCAAGTCCAACGACGAGGTGTGGTTGCGGTAGCCTGCGCCTCCCTACCGGCCCGCCGTGCCACGACTCGACAGGTCATGGCGCACAGAACAGGGAGACGGGGTTGCCCGGCATCGACGAGACCATTGCGTTCCGGCCCGTTCGCATCGCCGTGCTCACGGTGTCGGACACCCGGACGTTCGAGGACGACACGAGCGGCGCGACACTCGTCGAGCTCGCGGCGTCGGCCGGACACGAGATCGTCGACCGCAAGCTCGTGCGGGACGACAGATCCGAGATCAGAGCCGCCCTCGAAGGCTGGCTCGCGCGGCGTGACGTGGAGGTCGTCCTCACCACGGGCGGGACAGGCGTGACAGGACGCGACGTCACCCCCGAGGCCGTCCTCGACGTCGCCGACAAGCAACTGCCCGGCTTCGGTGAGATGTTCCGGTGGGTGAGCATGCAGAACATCGGCACTGCCACCATCCAGTCCCGCGCCCTCGGTGTCACCGCCCGCGGCAAGTACATCTTCGCTCTGCCCGGATCGACGGGGGCGTGCCGCGACGCCTGGACCGAGATCCTCGTCCACCAGCTCGACATCCGCACACGTCCCTGCAACTTCGCCGAGCTCCTCCCCCGCCTCGACGAGATCTGACGCTATCGTCACGCCGACCGCCCGCGTGGCCGTGAGGGGAGACCGGAGGCAGTCCGTCAAGATGTCCCGACCTGTCGCCGTCGATCTCGGGGCCGCGTCGGTCCGCTCTGCGGTCCAGTTCGGCACGAGGACGGTCTTCCTCGCGATCGAACCACGGGGGACGGACGTACGTGCCCACCTCACGCGGGCGCTGCGTGCGGCCCGGGACCTCGGCCCAAAGGCCGAGAGCGGCCCCGAGGTCGTCGTCACGGTGCCGGGCTCGCTCGACCCCGCCGCCCGTGCTGCCCTCCGCTCCGAGATCGAGGCGGCCGGAGCCGTCATGCGGCGCGCTCTCGGACATGCGGCGGCGAGCGTCATCGCCCATGCGGTCACCCGCACCGAACCGCAACGTCTCCTCGTCGTCGACATCGGCAGCGGCTCGACCGATGTCGCCGTCGTCGACGCCGATCGCGACACCGTCGAGGTGCGGGCGAGCACGGGTGACCCCGATCTCGGTGGTACCGGGGTCGACGCGGCGCTGGCAACGCATGTCGCCGCGCAGGCCGCAGCCGCGACCGGTGTCGACCTCGGCGCGTCCGAGGCGGGTGCGTCCCTCGCAAGACGCCTCGCTGCCGTGGCCAAGGTCGATCTCTCACACATGACCGAGACCCGGATCCACCTCCCGGTCGTGCAGGACAGGCAGGTGGATCTGCTGGACATCGACGTCTCCCGGTCGGAGATCGAGGCGCTGGCAGGCGACCTGCTCGACCGGTGGGACCGGCTCGTCACACAGGTCATGCTCGAAGCCGGGACCGGACCCGCCGAGATCGACGAGGTGCTCGTCGTCGGCGCCGCGGGTCGCATGCCCGGAATCAGGGCGATGCTCCGACGCCACGTGGACCGCCACGATGCCCTCACGCTCGCCGGTCCAGAACTGCCTGCCGCCGGCGCCGCCGTGCTCGCCGAAGCCCTCGCCGGTCACCGGCCCGAACCCACCGTGTTCGAGACCCTGGGCATGGCCATCTGCCTCGTCCACGCCGGGTCCACGCAACCGGTCCTTCCCTACGGCTCTCCCCTCCCCGCCCGGCGTGTCGTGAAGGTGGCGCTCGGGCCGGCAGAGGGGCGGGCGACGCTCCAGGCCGTACGTCCGGTCCGGGGCGAGAAGCCGCAGGTGCGCCGTCTCGTCGAGGTCGTGCTGCCGACGGGGCCGGGTCGCGGCCACGTACGTGTCGACGTCGATACGGACGGGTTCGTGGACGTGCAGGTATCGAGGGAGGACAGCGACCGATGACAGGGGTTCCCGAGCCGATTGCCCGCACCGAGGAAGTGGACGGGGCGGTTGGCTGTGAACAGCAACTCGAAGAGATGGAACGACGCTGGCGCCACACGGCGGCCGATCTCCAGAACGTGAAACGGCGCTACAGACAGGACTTCGAGCGGGAACGCGAGATGGAGAGGAGACGGGCGGCGGAGCTCTGGCTTCCCGTCGTGGACAGCCTCGAGCTCGCTCTCCGCCAGGTCCCCGGCCACTCGCAGCGCGATCCCGAGTCCGTGATCAGTGGTGTGGAAGCCACGCACCGCCAGGCTCTCGACGTCCTCGAGAACCTCGGTTATCCGCGGGACGCGGCGACGGGCATACCGTTCGACCCGACCCGACACGACGTCGTCGCGGTCGTACCCGACCCTGATCTTCCCGGCGGCACCGTCGTCGACGTGATCCGGCCCGGCTACGGCACTCCTGACCATCCGCTACGACCCGCCAGCGTCACCGTGGCCCAGGAGGCGACCCATGGCAGCGCCTGACTACTACGAGACCCTGGGGGTTCCACGCGACGCGGACGCGAAGGCGATCCAGAAGGCCTACCGGAAGCTCGCCCGCAAACTCCATCCCGACATGAACAAGGAGCCGGACGCCGAGGCACGCTTCAAGCAGGTGAACGAGGCGAACGAGGTCCTCTCCGACCCGGACCGCCGCGCCAAGTACGACCGCCTCTTCCCCACCCTCGGCGAGGACTGGGACAAGGTCCCCGACGACTTCGATCCCTCGTCCTTCACCTACGCGGGGACACCGGGGGGCGATCCGTTCTCGGGAGGCGCGTACGTGAACGTCGGGGACGCCGAGGGCTTCCGCGACATGTTCGGCGACGCCGATCTCGACGATCTCCTCGGCGGCATGTTCGGCCGGCGGGGCCGTGCACGGGGGCCGGTGCGAGGCGCCGACCAACGCGCCGAGATCGAGATCGGTCTCGGCGAGGCCTACGAGGGGACGTCACGCCAGATCAGCCTGGCCGGCCCTGGCGGAGAGCGCACGTTCACGGCGAAGATCCCGAAAGGGGTGACCGACGGCCAGACGATCCGCCTCGCCGGGAAGGGCGGGGGCGGCCTCGCGGGTGGCCCCCCCGGCGACCTCCTCCTCCGAGTCCACGTGGAACCGGGGAAGGGATTCCGCGTGCACGGCCGCGATGTCGAGACGTCCGTGCGCATCTCACCCTGGGAAGCGGCTCTCGGGGCCACGATCACGGTTCCCACACCCACGGGAAGCACCAAGGTCAAGGTGCCGCCCGGATCCAGCACCGGCAGACGCCTCAAACTCGCCGGGCGGGGGATTCCACGAACGGGCGGGAAGGCGGGCGACCTCTACGCCGCCCTCGAGATCACGGTCCCGGTGGAGCTCGACGACGCGCAGCGCAGCCTCTTCGAACAGCTCGCCGAGGCCTCACAGGACTTCGACCCGAGGAGTGCCGCATGACACAGGAGGATGCCCGACTCGCCGCCCCCGGCCTGGTTCTGGCCGAACGCCTCTCGCTGTCCGTGTTCTCTTCGCAGTGCGACCTCCATCCGGATCTCCTGCGACGGCTCGTGGACCTCGGGCTCGTCGACCCCGCCGCCGAGGAGGGGGACGAGCTCTGGTTCACCCGCGAACAGCTCTCCGTCGTCGCCCGCGCGCAGCGCCTGCACGACGGCCTCTCCCTGAACTGGGTTGCCGTGGGCGTCGTGATGGAGCTCCTCGACCGCATCGAAGACCTCGAGGAGGAGGTGGACCGCCTCCGGCGGTCTACCGAGAGGGATTAGGCGAGGCACGGGTGCTGTCGGCTGACCGCGTAGCGGCCCGGGCTCATCCCGTCGGGGAGCTCTCTTCCTGGTTGTCACCGACGGTCGAGGACTCGCCGCTCTTGGCCATCTCGAAGAGCTTCACGAGCTGATCCTCGGCGAGCTCGCCGTTGCCGCGGTAGAGGACCTTGTTCTCACCGTCGAGGACGACGAAACCGGGAAAGCCGTTGATGCCGAACGCGCCGAGGATGCCGCTCTCCTCGTTGTCGACGATGATCGGCTCCTCCCACCCTTCGGCGGCAAGCCACTTCTCCGGCGGCCAGTTGTCCCTGTCCGGGCTCGAGCTCGTCGCGATCGCGTACATCTCGATATCCGTGCCCACACCCAACTCCTCGCCGCGGCTGTCGACGAGTTGCTGGATGACGGGGACCTCCTTCTGGCAGTGCGGACACCAGTGCGCGAGGAAGAAGAGCACCTTCCCCTTGCCGTCGGGCTCGATCGAAACGGCATCCCCCTGGAAGTTCGCGCCCTGCACGGACGGGGCGGTCTCACCGAGGGCGGGATCGGCTCCACCCTGCGCGGGCTGGGGGGGGAGGGATTCACCGCTGATCTCCGGTGTGCCGAACTGCCCCTCCGACTCGGCGGCATGCCGCTCGTCCTTGCCCTGGAACGCGACGACAAGGAGGACGAGGGCGCCGATCCCGACGACGACGTAGAGGGCGATCCAGCCGAGCCGGGAACCGCCCTTCGCCTTGGCCGCCGAGACCTTGCCCGACTGGGGCTTCTTCTGACCCTTGCGGGCCTGCTGCGCGATGCGCTTGGCCTGCGCCGACGTCGCCTCGGAGGACGTGGAGGACTTGGAGGACTTGTTCGCGTTGCTCGCCATGACCCTCGACTCTAGTAACCCACATCCACGTGGGAGACGTCAGACGCCGAGCGCCTTGCGGGCGTTCGGCACGGTGTTCTTGGGGGAGACCTTGTACCAGGCCTGCTCGATACGCCCCTTCTCGTCGACGAGGAAGGCGGAGCGGATGATCCCCATGTACGCCTTCCCGTAAAGCTTCTTCTCCCCCCACACGCCGTACTTCTCGGCGACGGCGTGGTCTTCGTCGGACAGGAGCGGGAACCCCAGGCCGTGTTTGGCGTCGAACTTCTCGTTCGCCGCCGGCGCGTCCGGGCTGATGCCGACCACGTCGACACCGAGGCTCGAGAGGTCCTCGCGGGCGTCGCGCACTTCGCAGGACTGCGTGGTGCAGCCAGGCGTCAGCGCCTTCGGGTACCAGTAGACGAGCAGCTTGCGTCCCTTGAAGTCGGTGAGCCGCACCTTCTCGCCGTTCTGGTCCGCGAGCGTGAATGCGGGCGCCTTGTCCCCCGGTTCGAGCCTCTCGCTCACGTTCCCCTCCTCTGTGTGCTCCTGCCCTGTCCCCCCACGTTCTACCCGCGCGGGCGGGGTGAGCCGAAGAAGCCGCCCTTCGGTCGGGCGTGCGTGTGCCAGTGGTCCGGGATGTTGCGCATGTGCCCGTCGAAGTAGTGCTCACCGATCTGCTCTGCCGCGACCCGGCCGAGCTGTGTGTGCATGTGCTCGACGTGTTCGGCGGGCGGGTCGGTCCCGTGCCAACGCCACACCGCCATCGGGACCGCGCAGATCTCGCACTCTGCGATCCAGCAGACATCGTCCTCGTGGTACCAGGCCGTGAGTCGTGCCGCCTCGCACAGATCGCACGTGCTGTCCTTGCTGAACTCCATCTGCCCTCCGCTCAGGCTTCGATCATGCCGGTTCGTCCATGGCTGCACGCACGGCACGCACGAAGCCCGCAACGGACTCGACGGCGGCGTCCGGTGTCTCTGCATCGAGGACTCGCCGCACGACCGCCGAGCCGATCACCACACCGTCGGCGACACGACACACCTCGGCAGCCTGCTCGGGTGTCCCGACACCGACGCCGACGAGCACAGGAACCTCCGTCAGCTCACACGCGCGCGCGGCGAGCTCGACGGCGGTCCGGGCGAGTTGCTCTCTGACGCCCGTGACACCGAGCACGCCCACTGCGTAGAGGAAGCCGCTCGTCTCGGCGGCGATGCGCCTGATCCGCTCCGGTGGTGTCGTCGGCGCGACGAGGAGGACCGTGTCGAGACCCGCCGTACGTGCGGCATCGAGCCATGGTGTCGCCTCCTCGAGGGGGAGGTCGGGGACGATCGCCGCGCAGAGGCCGGCGGCTGCGGCCTCGTGGGCGAACCGCTCCCATCCTGCGTGGTGGACGAGGTTCGCGTACGTCATGAAACCGACCGGCAGGACGTCCGACACCGGCATCACCGCCTGCAGGACTCCGGCCGGTGTCACCCCCGCGTCCAGAGCACGCTGTGAGGCCGCCTGGATGACCGGCCCGTCCATGATGGGATCGCTGAAGGGGATGCCGAGCTCGACCGCATCGGCGCCTGCGGCCGCGACTGCCTCGATGAGCCGCGTGGTCGTGGGGACGTCGGGCAGGCCGCCCGTCAGGTAGACGACGAGGGACTTCTCCCCCGCTGCCTTGCGGGCACCGAGCACCTCGTGCAGCCTGCCCATCAGTAGTCCTCCGGCGAACCCGAACCCGCAGTGTCCAGCCCGAGCGCACGCGCGAGCGTGTCGACGTCCTTGTCACCCCGCCCCGAGACACACAGGAGCACGGTCGTCCCCGGGTCGAGCGTGGGTGCGAGGGCGGCGAGGGCGGCCACGGCATGCGCCGTCTCGAGGGCGGGGATGATCCCCTCGGTCTCGGCGAGGAGCCGAAAGCCGTCGATCGCCTCGCTGTCGGTCACCGTCACATACTCGGCCGCCCCGCTGCGGGCGAGTGCGGCATGCTGCGGCCCGACCCCCGGGTAGTCGAGACCGGCCGAGATCGAATGTGCCTCGAGCACCTGGCCGTTCTCGTCCTGGAGGAGCATCGTGCGAGCCCCGTGCAGGATGCCCGGCACCCCACGTGAGATCGAGGCACCGTGGCGGCCCGATTCGAGGCCGAGGCCGCCTGCCTCACACCCCACGAGGCGAGCACCCGTCCCGAGGAACTCGGCGAACACGCCGATCGCGTTCGAGCCGCCGCCGACGCATGCGATCACCACGTCGGGGAGACAGCCGAGTGCCTCGCACTGCGCTCGCGCCTCGACCGAGATCACGCGCTGCAGCTCACGGACCATCGCCGGATAGGGGTGCGGCCCCACGACGGATCCGATGATGTAGTGCGTCGACTCGACTGTGGCGACCCAGTCGCGCAGAGCCTCGTTCGTGGCGTCCTTCAGGGTCCGGCTGCCCGACGTCACCGGCACCACCTCCGCACCGAGGAGGCGCATGCGCACGACGTTCAGAGCCTGGCGGGCCACGTCCTCCTCGCCCATGAACACGGTGCAGTCGAGGCCGAACAGAGCGGCTGCAGTCGCGGTCGCGACGCCGTGCTGGCCGGCGCCGGTCTCGGCGATGACCCTCTCCTTGCCCATACGCTCGCAGAGGAGGGCCTGGCCGATCGTGTTGTTGATCTTGTGCGAGCCCGTGTGGTTCAGGTCCTCACGTTTGAGCAGCACCCGCACACCGAGACGATCGGACAGGTTCTTCGCCTCCGTCACGGCTGTGGGGCGGCCCACGTAGTCGCGCAGGAGTCCGTCCAGGCACTCCCGGAAGGCTGCGTCCTGCCACGCACGCGTGAAGGCGTCCTCGACCTCGCGCAACGCGGGCACGAGTGTCTCGGGGACGTACATGCCGCCGAAGTCCGCGTACCGACCGTCGCCCAGCAGTTCGTGTGTCATGCTTGCGTCCTCGCTGTGCGGTGCACTGCTTCGACGAAGGCCTCCATCAAGACCGGGTCCTTCTCGCCGGGGCTCGATTCCACACCGGACGAGACGTCCACTGCCTGCGGGCGTACGGCCTCGATCGCTCCGCCCACGTTGGCGGGGGTGAGGCCACCGGCGAGGATCACCGGCACATCGGACCTGGCACGTTGCCAGGCGAGATGCACACCCGTTCCTCCCATGCTGCCCTCGACAGCCGTGTCGACGAGGACCGCGTGTGCCCCGGCCGGGTCGAGACGAGGCCAGCGTGCCTGCGGCGCGAAGCGGAGCGCCCTCACGAATACGGTTTCCGGATGCGCCCGGCGCCATCGTGCGAAGCTTGGAGTGGCCACGGACCCGTGCACCTGTACGACGTCCACACCCACGTCGGTTACGAGAACCTCGACGTCTCCGTCCTCGGGCGACACGGTGACGGCGACGGCGCACACGTCGGGGCCTCGCACGCGCGTCAGCTCGCGTGCCGTGCCGAGATCGACGTGACGTGGGCTGGCCGGGTGGCGTACGAAGCCGATCGCGTCGACACCGAGGCGGGTGGCGAGCCGCGCGTGGTCCGGGTCGCGCAGGCCGCAGATCTTGACCTGGACGCGTCCCGGAACAGATGCGGGAAACACGTCACACCCCGGCCGCGGCCAGCATCTCGGTGAGCAGGACGCCGGGATCGGACGCGCGCATGAGGGTTTCGCCGCAGAGCACACCGGCGTAACCGGCCGCCGCGGCACGGGCTACGTCGGCAGGCTTCTTGACACCGCTTTCGGCGACGGCCGTCACGTCGGCCGGGATCTCGCACGCGACCGATTCCCATACGGAGAGGTCGATGTCGAGGCTGCTCAGGTCACGGGCATTCACGCCGAGGATCCCGCCCGCCGCCACCGCTTCGAGGGCGGCGCTCACCTCGTCTCGCCCGTGCACTTCGACGAGGGGTGTCATCCCGAGGCGGCGGACCTCGGCGGCGAGTTCGACTGCCTCTCCCGCCGAGAGGGCCGCGACGACGACGAGGACGAGATCCGCGCCGGCGCGGCGAGACTCGGCGACCTGCCACGGATCGAGCACGAAGTCCTTGCGCAGGACGGGGACGTCGACTGCGGTCCGCACGGCCGTGAGGTCGGCCAGGTCACCGCCGAACCAGTTGCGTTCGGTCAGGACAGAGACGGCAGCAGCACCGGCCGCGGCATATCTGCCTGCCTGCACAGCCGGGTCGACCTCGCCCGCGATCGCACCCGCCGACGGTGACGATCGTTTGACCTCGGCGATGATCCCGAAGCTGTCGAGGTTCAGGTGGCGAACGGGGGGTGCGCCCGAGATGTCGATCTCGGGGTTCTCCTCCTTGCGCACCGAGACCTCCCGGCGCGTCGCCGCGCAGATCTCGGCCAAGACGTCGCGTCGGGACATGGGCCGATGGTACGCGGCCCCTCCGTCGCGGCCCCTGTCGGTTTCCACCATCGATCTTCCAACCTGTACCTCCCGCTGCGTCAGATCGGGAGCCAGACGCTGAACGTCGTGCCCGCACCGGGTGTGCTGTCGACCGTGGCCCGGCCGCCGAGGGCCAGCGTCAACTCCGCCACGATCGCCAGACCGAGGCCTGTCCCGACCTGACGTGCGCCCGGCAGGTGCCCGGCGACGTAGAGCCGCTCGAACACGTGGGGAAGGTGCTCGGGTGGGATCCCGTCCCCCGTGTCGGACACGTCGATCCGTACCGCTCCTCGCGGCCACGCGTCGGGTTGGGGTGATGCTGCCGTCCATGTGAGGGATATCGCCCGGCCCTCCTGCGTGTAGCGCAGGGAGTTCTCGAGGAGGTTCGCGACCACCTGGGCAACACGGTCCGGATCCGTGCGGATCTCGGGCAGCGGGCTCCCCGCCACGGAGAACTCGAGGCCCGCCTCGTCGGCCCGCCGCGCGAATGACGCGGCGAGCTCGCGCAGGTCCGCGTCGAGGTCGACAGACTGCACGTGGAGGCGGAACTCGCTCGCGTCGAGGCGGGCCAAGTCGAGCAGGTCGTGCACGAGGCGTTCGAGGCGGCCTGCCTCGGCCTCGATGACCTGGCCCGCCGCCACGGCCGCGTCCCCCGTGACAGCTCCGTCGGCGATCGCCTCCGCATATCCCTTGATGGACGTCAAGGGTGTGCGCAGATCGTGTGACACGGACATGACGAAGGAACGTTCGGTCTGGCGCGCGCGACCGAGCTCGTCGGCCATCGTGTTGAAGGTCTCACCGAGCACTCCGACCTCGTCCCCACTCGTGGGTTCGACACGGGCCGTGAGGTCACCGTTGGCGATGGCTCCGGCCGCGGCCTGAAGCCGGCGAAGGGGACGTGTGAGCCTGTTCGCGAACCAGACGGACATGCCGACCGCGAGCGCAAGCGCGCTCAGACCGGCGGCGAGCATGGGTGACCGCCAAATGGAACGGTCCGTCTCCGGCGCGGCGGAGAGGACGAACACGAGTCTCTCCGCCCGCGTCCCCGCCCCTGCCGCCACCCAGACGACCGCACCCTCCCGTGAACGGATCACCCCCGTCTGCGTCTCGCCGGCAAGGAGAGCTTCCACGTCGAGGCCGGCCTGGTCGAAGTCAGCGAGAAGGTCCGTCTCGACGTTGATCCGCTCCGGTTGCCGCAGGGTCCCCTCCGGCGTGACCCGGAAGATCTCCGCCGACTCGACCTGGCTCACGAGACGGAGAACTGCCGTGAACGCCCCGAACGTGGCCGCCCGCGCCACCTGTCGCTCCTCTGGAGTCTGTCCGTCCCGAGACGGGGGCAGCCCGAGCTCCGGGTCGGCGATGAAGTCGACCAGGGCATCGGCCTGCCGTACGAGCTCGTCGCGCGTCGACTCGACGACCGATCGGCGGACGAGCCAGACGGACACGAACCCGGCGAGGACGAGTGCGGCACCCGTCACACCCGTCATGACGAGGAGGAGCTTGTCCCGGAGGGAGAACCGCGAGCGGACCTCTGTCACTGCTCGTCGAGCAACTGGTAGCCGACCCCCCAGACAGTGCGGATCTCGAGGGTGGAGCCGAGCTTCTTGCGGAGCTGGCGGATGTGGACATCGACCGTGCGGGTCTCCCCAACCCACTCGTATCCCCAGACCTGGTGCAGGATCTGATCCCGGCTCATGACAAGCCCCCTGTTCTCGGCCAGGAACCAGAGGAGGTCGAACTCCTTGGCGGTGAACGACGGTACGGCCTGGGAGACACACCTCACCTCGCGCCGCCCTGAATCGATGACGGTACCTCCGATCTCGATCGCCTCAGGCCGTGGTCCTGGGTCCTGGCGTCTCAACACGGCCTTCACACGGGCGACGAGCTCGCGGGGAGAGAACGGCTTCGTCACGTAGTCGTCCCCGCCCATCTCGAGGCCCAGCACCTTGTCGATCTCGGAGTCCCGCGCCGTGAGGAAGACGAGGGGGAGGCTGCGGCCCCTCGAACGCAGCTCACGGCAGACTTCGAAGCCGTCGATGCCCGGCAGGTTCACGTCGACGACAGCGAGACGGGGAGCGGCCCGGTCTGCTTCGACGAGGGCCTCCTCCCCTGTGATCGTGCGCACGACCCGGAAGCCCTCCTCGGACAGGTACATGGAGATGAGATCTGCGATGTGGTCCTCGTCCTCGCACACGAGGATCGTTCCCTTGCTCGTCACGGCTCTGCCCTCTGAGATGGCTCGGGGTCGCTTCGTCCGCGCATCATGATGATCGGCACGTGTTCTCCGCCAGGCAAACATCTGTTTGAAGAGTGTGAAGCCGTGATGACCTCGGGGCAGCCTCGACTTCAGGCAATGTCGGCCTCTGTCCCGGCGGCATGCCTGATCAGCCCCCGGTAGGCGGCCATCGCCGACGAACCCTCGTACACGACCTTGTAGACCTCGCGCGCGATGGGCATCTCGACACCGTGACGTGTGGCGAGCTCCATGACCACCTTGCACGTCTTCACCCCCTCGGCGACCATGTTCATCTCCGCCGTGATCTCACCGATGGCACGCCCACGGCCGAGCTCCTCGCCCACGTGGCGGTTGCGGCTCTGCGGGCTGATGCACGTCGCCATCAGGTCCCCCATACCGGCGAGGCCGGCGAACGTCTCCGGCCTCCCCCCCATCGCCGTGCCGAGACGGCTGAGCTCGGCGAGGCCGCGTGTGATCACGAGGGCACGCGTGTTGTCTCCCACACCCACCCCGTCCGCCATACCGGACGCGATCGCGATGACGTTCTTGAGGGCCCCCGCCACCTCGGCCCCGCAGACGTCGGACCCGGTGTAAACGCGGAAGAGGCCCGAGTTGAAGACCTTCTGCAGCTCACCGGCGATGCGCTCGTCCGCGGCTGCGACCAGGGCACCCGCCGCGTAGCCGGCGATGATCTCGCGGGCGAGGTTGGGACCGGTGAGAACAGCGACGGGGTGGCCGGGCAGGACCTCCGCTATGACCTCTGACATGCGGTCGAGGCTCCCCTGCTCGAACCCCTTCGTGAGGCTGACGACGGGCACCGAGGGACGGATGTGGGGGGCGGCGGCCGTGAGCACCTCACGGAAACCGTGTGACGGGACCCCCATCACGACTGCGTCGGCGTCGCGGCATGCCTCCTCCAGGTCCGCCGTCGCCTCGAGCTTCGGGGACAGGCGGAAACCGGGCAGGTACCGGCTGTTGGTGCGCTCCACCCGGATCTCCTCCGCGAGATCCGGGCGGCGTGCCCAGACGATCGTCGACGGGACGTTGCGCGATGCGAGGCTCGCCACCGTCGTTCCCCAGGAACCGGCACCGACCACTGCTACCCGAAGTCCTGGCATGCGCTCTCCTCGTCATCCCCGCGATCGGTTCGCGTGTGTCCCGATTCTCGCGCAGCATCTGTGCCCGCAGACGGACCTGACCTCGTGGGCAGCGGATTTGCATTGAACCGGCAGGAGGCCTCTCACAAGGTTGTCTCAGAAAACGGGACACTTCGCGAAGGCCGCAGGGAACGAAATGCCCGCCGCGGAAGTGTGCTCCCGTCGAGAACAGACTGCGCCAAGAGGATGGTGCCCCTCGGCGCAGGCGCCGGAACCGGCGAGATCGTCACCTTCGGGTGGGCGGTCCAGCCATCGCCGGTTCCGGAAGTCCCTTGGCCTGAATGGGGACGACCACAGGGGCCTGGGAGCGGTTCCCCAGTCGGGGCAGCGAATCGGGGAACCGCCCGCCCCTCCGGGGCGAGGCCTGTGGTAGGGCCAACGGACGCCGCACGCACCTCCGGTTCCCGAGGGTGCGTGCGGCGTCCCATTCACGTCAGGACATGACGGCTTCAGGACATGACGGTGCCGCTGACACCGGCCACCTGCACCGTCGCTCCCGGTTCGACCTCGACTCGCACGAGTCCGAGACCGGCGGCGGATTCCCAGGCGGGACACCGAGCAGTCGTGGTCAGGACACCGACCGTCTTGTCGTCGACCACCACTTCTGCTCCCGGTTCGGGAACCTTGTCCGTCTCGAGGCGGATGCTGCGGGGGCAGTGGTTCGCGTGCCCCCGCGAGTGGATGCGCTCGATCAGTTCCTGACCTGTGTAGCAACCCTTGTCGAGGCTCACCGCCCTCGGCACGAGGCCGGCATCGTGCGGGATCGTGCCGGTGTCGTAGTCGACGCCGAACACGGGGATGCAGAGCTCCACGCGGCGTGAGTCGACCGCAAGCCGACCGGCCGGCGTCGCCCCGCCGATCGTGAGCTCGCCGGCATCGGACACGACCACGTACGCGCCGAGGGCAGGGCCCCCCGTACGGAGTACGAGTTGCTCGCCGTGGACGACAAAGGCACAGCCCTCGTCGGGGATGTGCGTCTCCGCCACGAGCGGGGTGGCCGCCGCACCCGGCCCGGCGAGCTGCCACACTCCCCCACCCTCCCGCCTCGTGATCTCGACCTGCACGCGGATCCGAAAACGGTTCAACGCCTCGACGACGGCGTCGACCTCGTCGCGGCCGAGGACGAGCCGGAAATCGTCGGGGGCGAAGCACAGGAGGTGCCCTACCCCCACGAGGCGACCCCGCGGAGAGAGAACGAGGGTCTCGACAGCGTGTCCCGCCTGCAAGGCGGCTACGTCCGCCGAGAGCTGCCCGTGCAGGAATGCAGCCGCGTCCTCGCCGACGATGTCGACCATGCCGCCTGCGAGGTCGACCTGGGCACAGCCCTGCGTGAGTGCCGTGTACTCGGCGTCGAAGTCCCCGTAGGTGTCGGGGATCTCCTTCCGAGCGGCCGCCGCCCTCACCTCGCCTCGCTCGTCCGCAGCAGATCGGCGGCTTCGATGGCGACGAGGACGCCCCGTGCCTTGTTGCGGCACTCTCGGTCCTCGTACGCCGGATCGCTGTCGGCCACGATGCCCGAACCCGCCTGTACGTAGGCGTTCCCACCTACGAGAACCGCCGTGCGCAGGGCGAGCGCTGTGTCGAGGTTTCCCGAGAAGTCGACGTAGCCGACCACACCCGCATAGGGTCCGCGTTGGGTCGATTCGAGCTCGTCGATGATCTCCATCGCCCGCACCTTCGGGGCGCCGGACACCGTACCTGCCGGGAACGTCGCCCGCAACACGTCCATGGGGCCGGTCGCCGGGCGTGTGCGGGCCGTCACGGTGGAGACGATGTGCATCACGTGGCTGTACCGCTCCACTGCCATGAACTCGGGCACTCGTACTGTCCCGTACTCGCCGAATCGACCGAGGTCGTTGCGGGCGAGGTCGACGAGCATGACGTGTTCGGCTCGTTCCTTGGGGTCGGCGAGGAGCCCTGCGGCGAGCTGCTCGTCCTCGTCCTCGTCGGCTCCTCGCCAGCGTGTCCCCGCGATCGGACGCGTGAGGGCAGCGGCGCCGTTGAGCCGGACCAGTTCCTCCGGCGATGCGCACACGATCGTGACCTCGGGGTGTTCGAGGAACGTCATGTAGGGCGAGGGATTCACGATACGCAACGCCCGATGCACGTCGAAGGGGTCGCCGCTGAAAGGCCGGTGGAACCGCTGGCTCAGGACGACCTGGAAGATGTCTCCCGCGAGGATGTACTCGCGGGCACGTTCGACCATCGACATGTAGTCGGCCGCAGGCGTGCTCGACTCGACGTCGCCGGGCTCTTCGGGGATCTGCGGGGTGTGGGCGGGTACGGACAGGGGGGACGCGAGGTCGGCGGCCACGGCGTGGAGGACGTCGACCGCCGCCCGGTAGCGGTGGTCGAGGGCCGTGGCGTCGGGGCCGTCCCCGACCCACACGTTGCGCACTGCGACGAGCCGCTGCCGGAAGTGGTCGAAGGCCACGAGTGTGCCGGTCGCGAACAGGAGGAGCTCTGGTACGCCGAGCTCGTCGGGGTTCGAGATCGGTACGCGTTCCATGAACCGCACCGTCTCGTACCCCCAGTATCCGACAAGACCCGCATGCAGGGGGGGCAGGCCGGGCAGGGTGGGCGTGCTGTGCGTGCGCAGGATCTCCTCGACGGCGGCCAGCGGATCGGTCAGTGCGGCCAGGGCGGCCGGCGCGTCGCCTTCGACCTCGATCCGGGACAGGCCGCCCCCGGGTCCACCCGCACGTGACTTGAGGACGAAGAGGGGATCACGCCCGATGAAGGAGAACCGCCCCCAGCGCTCCCCGTGCACGACGGACTCCAGGAGGAAGCTGCGCGGGTCCCGCAGCTTCATGAATGCGGACACGGGTGTCTCGAGGTCGCCGAGCAACTCGCTGAACACGGGGACGACCGAGTACTCACGCGCAAGGGCGTGGAAGGTGTCCGGATCGGGGGCGACGACCAGTCCCGAGTCGGACAGGGTGGGCGCAGGCACGTTCAGATCCCGCTGCGTGCAGGCGGATCGGAGGGCGCCTGGGCCGTCCCCCGCCCGAAACTCCGGTAGAAGCAGGAACGCTCACCCGTGTGGCAGGCGACGCCTTCCTGGCGCACGAGGACGAGCAGGCAGTCCCCGTCGCAGTCGTAGCGGACGTCCACGACCGCCTGCGTGTTGCCCGACGTCGCGCCCTTCACCCAGTACTCGCCGCGGCTGCGGCTCCAGAAGCAGGTTGCACCGCTCGTCAGCGTGCGCCGCAACGCCTCCTCATCCATGTACGCGACCATGAGCACGTCGAGGCTGTCGGCATCCTGGACCACCGCCGCCACGAGTCCGTCCGCTCCGAAGCGGACCGCGGCGAGCTCTTCGGGGAGCAGTTGTGTCGTCATGCAGACGTCATGGTAGGACGACGAGTCGGGACAGCCACCACGATTCACGGCGACACACGGTGCATACCTCAGCGGGGACGGCGCACGGTCACACCCGCGTCGGCGAGGGCGGCCTTCGCCTGTGCGATCGTGTACTCACCGAAGTGGAAGACCGATGCCGCGAGCACGGCATCGGCATGACCCTCGACGACACCCTCCACGATGTGGCGCAGCGTGCCCACACCCCCGGATGCGACGATCGGAATGTCGACGGCGTCACGCACCCGCCGCAGGAGCTCGAGGTCGTAACCCTCCTTCGTGCCGTCTCTGTCCATCGACGTGAGAAGGATCTCGCC
Source organism: Acidimicrobiia bacterium (assembly GCA_020850945.1). Lineage (GTDB taxonomy): Bacteria > Actinomycetota > Acidimicrobiia > UBA2766 > UBA2766 > QWHP01. The sequence goes on from JADZDR010000050.1 coordinate 52,718, forward strand.
CGCCCCCAGCTCCTGGCAGTTCTCCGCCCAGACGAGCACGTCGAGCCCCGTGGGTGTGCGGCCGCCGTGCGTCCAGACCATCCACGCGTCACCGGTGCGTCTCGCGTCGATCGCGACGACCATGCACTGTGCGCCGTAGCGGTCCGAGGACTCGGCGACGAGACCGGGGTTCTCGACCGCGGCCGTGTTCAGGGAGACCTTGTCGGCACCGGCATGGAGAAGACGTCTAACGTCTTCGACGCTGCGCACTCCTCCGCCGACCGTGAGGGGCATGAACACCTCGTCTGCGGTGCGCTCGACGACGTCGTAGATCGTGTCCCGCGACTCGGCCGAGGCCGTGATGTCGAGGAAGACGAGCTCGTCCGCGTGCTCGGCGTCGTAGCGGGCGGCGAGCGCGACCGGATCCCCGGCATCGCGGATGTCGACGAACCTGGTCCCCTTCACGACTCGCCCACAGTCGACGTCGAGGCACGGGATCACTCGCACGGCGAGCGTGTTGTGCTTCATTCCGCCCCGCTTCGGAGGGCGACAATCGCCTCACCCACGTCCACGTGCCCCTCGTAGATGGCCTTTCCCACGACGGCCCCGGCAAGACGCCGCCCGCCTCTCTCGAGCCCGGAGAGCACGATGAGATCGCTGATCTCGCGAACACCGCCCGACGCGAGCACGGGTACCCCCACAGCGACGAGGAGTCGCACGAGGCCGTCGACGTCGGGCCCGGTGAGCATCCCGTCCCGCGAAACCTCCGTGGCCAGGATCGCGGCGACACCGCTCTCCTCCAGCCGGCGGGCGAGGGTCTCGGCCCGGATGCCGCCGCCTTCCTGCCAACCCCGCACGGCAACCTCTCCGTCGAGGGCGTCGACTGCTGCCGCGATCCGTCCCGGATGGCGCCCTGAGAGGCGAGTGACGAGATCCGGGTCTTCGATCGCGGCGGTCCCGAGGACGATACGTGCCGCCCCGGAATCGAGCATGGCCTCGCACGCGTCTGCGGAGCGCAGACCCCCACCCACCTGCACGGCCAAACCCGTCGCGTCGCACAGCGCCTCGACCGTCTCCACATTGTCGTGACCGGTGTCCAGGGCGCGATCGAGATCAACGACGTGCAGCCAACGCGATCCGGCGGACTCGAACGCGCTCGCCCGTGCGACCGGATCGTCGTCGTAGACGGTCACGTCGTCCAGACGGCCCTGTCGCAGCCGTACACAGCGTCCCCCGAGCAGGTCGATCGCGGGATAGAGGTCCATCAGGCGGATCCGCCGGCGGCCGGACGGGCACAGGACCGCACGAAGTTGCCCCAGATCGCGAGCCCGTCCTGTGACGACTTCTCGGGGTGGAACTGCACCGCCCACAGGTTGTCCCGCTCCAACGCGGCAACGAACTCCACGCCGTACTCGGCAACGGTCTCCGTCGCCCCCGTTCCCGGATGCACTCCGAAGGAATGGCAGTAGTAGAAGCGGGTCGCGGGGTGGATTCCCGCGAAGAGCAGGCTCGTGGACGGCCACGTCTGCAGGTCCCAGCCCATGTGGGGAACGGAAAGGCCTTCGCTGCCGACCTTCACGCAGTGGCCGGGCAGGATGCCGAGACCGATCGAACCGCCTTCGTCGGAACCCTCGACGAGGATCTGCATGCCCACACATATCCCGAGGAACGGCCTCCCGCGCTGGCACCAGTCGTTGACCACACGGTCGAGGCCGGTTGCCCGCAGGTTGTCGACGCAGCGGCCGAAGTGCCCCTGGCCGGGGAGGACGATCCCGTCCCAGGCACTCGCCTCGAATGCCGCCGGGGACTCCACCACATCCACAGCCGCGCCAGCACGTTCTGCCGCACGAGAGACCGAGCGGATGTTGCCCATCCCGTAGTCGAGGACTGCAAGCCGCGGGCGTGCGCTCACGCGAGCATGCCCTTCGTGGACGGCACGTCGCCGCCACGTCGCGGATCTCGCGTCAATGCGTCGGAGAGGGCACGCCCCATGCCCTTGAAGGCAGCCTCGGTCACATGGTGGACGTTGCGGCCCGCAACGCACACGACGTGCAGAGTGAGGCCCGCGTCGACGACGAACGCGCGTGTGAACTCCTCGAGGAGTTGCGTGTCGAAGTCGCCGATGCGTCCCTCACCTGCTTCCATCTCCCAGACCAGGAAGGGCCGGCCGGAGAGATCGAGCGCAACCTCGACGCGGGCCTCGTCGAGCACCGCTGTCGCCCAGCCGAAGCGGCGCAGTCCCGCGCGGTCCCCGACCGCCTCACGGAAGGCCCCACCGAGGGTTATGCCGACGTCTTCGACCGTGTGGTGGGCATCGATCTCGAGGTCGCCCTCGGCGTCGAGCACGAGGCCGAGGCAGCCGTGACGGGCAAGCTGATCAAGCATGTGGTCGAGGAAGGGCACACGCGTGTTGATGTCGACACGCCCCCCGTCGAGGTCGAGGTCGACCTCGACACGGGTCTCGGCCGTCTTGCGACTGCGCTGGGCCGTGCGCCGCCCCGCCCGGTTCTGGGTTTCGTCCATCATGACCTCGGTGGACCTGAGGGTACCTGCCCCGGACCGGAGGCGGGCGCCTCGCCTCCACTCGCGAGGGCGGCGCCGAGTGCGGCGAGGAACGCGTTGTTCTCCTCTTCGTTTCCCACCGTCACGCGCAGGCAACCGGGCAGATCTGCGCGCGCGGCGAAGTTGCGCACGAGCACACCGCGTTCGAGAAGGCCCTGCCACACACTCTCGGTGTCGCCGTGGGGGCGGATGAGGAGGAAGTTCGCCACCGACGGCCACACGTCCACGCCGGCAAGGGCGCTGACGGCGGCGAGGACCCGTTCACGTTCCCGGACCACAGCGGAAACGCGTTCCCGCATGTCCGGCTCGTAGGCGAGGGCGAGCCGGCCCGCTTCCTGCGTGAGGGCACTCACGTGATAGGGCAGCTCGGCGGCTTCGAGCGACATGACGAGCTCGGAGGAGGCGATCAGGTAGCCGACTCGGCAGGCGGGGATCGCCCACGCCTTCGACAGGGTCCGCACGATCACCACGTTGTCTCTCTGCCCGGCCAGATCGAGCATCGACGTGGGCGCGAACTCCGCGTAGGCCTCGTCGACGACGACGAGGCGGTCAGGATCGTCCGCCGCGACCTCCACCGCAGCGGTGTCCTCGGGCAGGCCTGTCGGATTGTTCGGGTTGCAGAAGAAGACGAGGTGCGGTTCGTGTTCGGCGACAGCAGTGGCGACAGTCTCGGCCGTGACGGCGAAATCCGGCGTGCGCGCCACGGTGACGAGCGGTGTTCCCGTCACCCTCGCGATCTGGCCATGGAGGGTGTAGGTCGGGGTGAAGGCCAGGGCGCTACGGGTGGGGCCACCGTACGCGAGGAGCAGCGTCTGCAGGACTTCGTTGGACCCGTTGGCCGCGAATACGTGCCCCTCGTCCACTCCCGCGAAGTCGGCCACGGCGCGGCGCAGAGCCCTGTTGCGGCGGTCCGGGTAGCGGTTGAAGGGAATCCTCGAGACCACGCGGGTGAGCTCCTCCACGAAGGATGGCGGAGGTGGATAGGGGCTCTCGTTGTTGTTGAGGCGGACCCGGACGTCCACCTGGGGTGAGTGGTACCCCTCGAGGGCGTCTAGGCCCGGGCGCAGTGAGGGGGTCATGTTCCCTTCCCCTCGTCGTCATCGCCGAGCCTCACGGCCACCGACCGCGCGTGCATCGACAGGCCCTCGGCCGCGGCGAGGGTCACGGCCACACGCCCCACCGTCTCGAGGGCACGGCGCGACGCCGTCACGACGTGCACGGACTTGCGGAAGTCCGCCGGACGGAGGGCGGACGCGAACCGGGCGGTCCCACCGGTGGGAAGGACGTGCGACGGCCCGGCTACGTAGTCGCCGAGTGCGACGGGTGTGTCGACCCCCACGAACACGGCACCTGCGTTCCTCACATCCACGAGGAGCGGTTCGGGCTCCGCCACGACGAGCTGCAGGTGCTCGGGTGCCGCCCGGTTGGCAACCTCGATGGCAGCCGCGGCATCGGCGCAGAGCACGATGCGTCCGCCGTCTGCCAAGGTCGCGCGGATCTCGGCCGCCCGGTCCGACTCGGCCACGAGGCGTTCGACCGCGGCGACGACCCGGGTGGCGAGGTCATCCACCCATGTGACGAGGACAGTGAACCCTCCCGGTCCGTGCTCCGCCTGCGTGAGGAGATCCACGGCAACGATGACGGGGTCTGCGGTCTCGTCCGCGATGACGACGCACTCACTCGGTCCCGCGAGCGACTCGACGCCGACGACGCCTGCAACCTCGCGTTTTGCCATGGCCACGAACGCATTGCCCGGACCGACCACGACGTCGACGGGTGGGATCGTCTCCGTCCCGAAGGCGAGGGCGGCAATCGCCTGCGCGCCACCCACGCGGTAGACCTCGTCGAGGCCGAGCATGTGGGCAGCAGCGGCGGTGGGCACGGGAAGCCTGCCGTCCGACCCCGGCGGCACACAGAGCGCGATCTCGGGCACTCCGGCGCACTGCGCCGGGATCACGGTCATGAGCACCGTCGACGGATAGGCAGCGCGGCCCCCCGGCACGTACACCCCGGCCCTCCGCACCGCGACGGTTCGCTCGACGACCTCGAGTCCGTCCTCGGACCACCTGTGATCCGGCACGGGCACGTCGTTCCAGCGACGGATCCGCTCACCCGCCGCCCTCAAGGCATCCTGTACGTCCGCTCCCGCTTCCTCCCACGCCGAGGCGAGATCCTCACCCGGCACTCGCAGGGCGCCGGGGGGGACGTCGGCGTGGTCGTAGCGTCGTGTGAGCTCACAGAGGGCCGTGTCGCCCCCCTCTCGCACCTCGGCGATGATGCGAAGGGCTGCAGCACGGGCATCGGCGAGAACCGCGGCGGGGCGCGACACCGCCTCGTCGAGGCGATCCGGTTCGAGGCGCAGATCGATGGTTGCGAGCACTGGGGTCCTGTCAGCCGGCGCCCGGGTGCGCAGGTGTGCCTGCCCGCACCCGTGACGGCGTGTAGGGCAGCAGGTAGCGTAGGGCAACCCGTATACAGGTGCCGGATCCTTTCCGGCCACCCCCACGTCGATGCACGGAGCCATGGGTCTTTCGGGAACCTTCCACGAAACCGAGTCCTTCGACGGCACCAGGATCGCCTGGGCATCCTGGGGTCACGGCCCCACCGTGATCCTCGCGAACGGAATTGCCTGCAGCGACACGTACTGGACATACCTCGTGCCCGACCTCGTGCGCTCCGGTTTCGAGGTCCTGGTCTTCGACTACAGGGGCCACGGGCGATCCGGCCCCCCCGCCAACCCGAACGAGATCCTCGTGACGGCGCACGCGCGGGACCTGTGGGCGGTTGCCGATGCCGCGGGCGTGAAGAACGGACTCGTGGTCGGTCATTCGATGGGCGTGGAGACGGCACTCGAGGCCTACCGGCACGCCCCCGACCGCGTCTCCGGCATCGTGGCGATCGCGGGCACGTACCAGCATCCCCTCAACACCCTGTATTCGACTGCTGCCGGCACGTGGCTCCTCGCCGCACTCGAGCTCGCCGCTGAACCGATCCCGTGGTTGACACGGATCGCGTGGCGGGTGGTCGGAGCGAACACGACGGCTCCACTCGTGGCGGGTCGCCTCGCCCGCATGATCGGACCTGACGCCGACAGCGATCTCATGCGCGAGTACTTCCGCAACGTGGCGGCGATCGACCCCCTGCTCCTCCTGCGCATGTTCCGCGGTCTCCAGCTCCACACCGCACGTGACCTCCTGCCCGATATCGAGGTCCCCGTCCTGATCCTCGCGGGCGCGCGTGACGTCCTCACACCACCTCGCCTCGCCCGGGCGATGGCCATGCAGCTTGCCGATGTGCGCCTCGAGGTCCTCCCCACCGGAACCCATACGCTGCCCATAGACAGCCCGGGGGACGTGAACGGGCTCGTCGCGGACTTCGCCCACTCCACCCTCGTCCCCGGCACGGCTCCGCACCGGGTTCCGACCTGAGTCTCAGACCACGAAGGCCGCAGGGCAGAAGTCGTTGAGGACACAGTCCTCACAACGGGGACGGCGCGCTGTGCAGATTCGCCGCCCGTGGAGGATGAGTCGCATCCCGAACGAACCGACATCGCGTCTGGGGAGCAGCGCATAGATGTCGAACTCGATCTTCACCGGATCCGTGTTCTCGGTGAGTCCGAGGCGCCGCGTGAGGCGCATCACGTGCGTGTCGACCGCGATGCCCGGCTCTCCGAACGCCACCCAGAGGATCACGTTCGCGGTCTTGCGGCCGACGCCGGGCACGGCCACGAGGTCCTGCATGCGCCGCGGCACGGCGCCGCCGAACTCCTCGACGACGGTGTGCGCCGCGCCGAGGATCGACTTCGTCTTGTTCTTGTAGAAGCCGGTCGGGTAGACGATCTTCTCCACGGCCTCCGGGTCCGCATCGAGGAATGCCTCGACGTCCGGGTAGCGGGCGAAGAGGTCCGGGGTGACCTGGTTCACGCGCTCGTCCGTGCACTGGGCGGAGAGGATCGTGGCGACGAGCAGCTCCCATGCGTCCTCGAAGTGCAGCGCGCACTCGGCCTCGGGATACTCGACAGTGAGGCGCGCGGCCGCCTCACGCGCGCGGCCCTTGGGAGTTCGGGGACGGCCCATGCGCCGCAGGTTATCCGGTGCAGGGCGCGCCGCCCGATCCGGCGAATACAGCACGGGGCTCGAAGGTGCACCGCCGGCCCAGCCCGTGTGCCACACCGCTCGACCTATCTTTGGAGCCACATGCCGGACAACCTTCTCGACCGCGTGGAACGGCTCGTCGCGTCCCTCCTCACGTGGCTCATCGACCACGTCCCGATGCCCTCCCGCCTCCGGCGCGGGCTGCAGAGCCGGCGCCGCGTGATCAACGAGATGGTGAAGTTCACGTTCGCCGGAGTCGGCGCCACCGTCGTCTTCTACACGACGTACAACCTCCTCCGGATCGGTCTGGGCATGTCGAACACGCGGTCGTTCCTCGTCGCGAACGTGCCTGCCATCCTCGCCGCCTACGTCATCTCTGCCCACTTCGTGTTCAGCAACCACAGCGGCAAGACCCGCCGAACCGAGGTCGTCATGTTCTTCGCCTTGAACGCGTGCGGCGTCGCGATCGGCTACTTCGCCCTCGGCCTCGTCGAGTTGGCGATCGGCCGGCCCCTCGAGAACCTCGGCGCCAACGTCGTCCCGGCCTTGGCCGTCCTCGCGTCCTGGGCCCTGCGCTTCTTCATCGCCCGCCGCTTCATCTTCAAGTCGCACCTCGAGCGACCCCCGGTCGACGTCGCGACCGAGGTCGCACACGTCGCCGAGGAGCTCGACGAGAACGTCGAGCTCGAGGTCGGTCTCGACTCACCCAAGTAGGGATGTCCACCCCCCTTCTGCTTCTCGACGACACGGAGCTCGCAGGTGTCGTCGGCCCCCCCGCCTTCCGCGTGCGGCAGGTGAAGCGGTGGCTCTATGAGGTTGCAGAGACGGACCCGCGGGCCATGACAGATCTGCCCACGACCTTGCGCGAGCATCTCTCCACGATCGGCGTGTCCGCCTTGGAGACGGCCGAGAAACGCCTCGGTGACGGTGGCATGACCGTGAAGTGGCTGCACACCTCGGCCGGAGCCGAGATAGAGACCGTCCTCATGCGCTATCCGAGACGGACCACGGTGTGCGTCTCGTCACAGGCCGGCTGTGCGATGCGTTGCCCGTTCTGCGCGACGGGGCAGGGGGGCTTCGCGCGTCAGCTCGCCGCGGGCGAGATCATCGAGCAGGTGCTCGTCGCCGCCCGCTGGCTCCGTGACGAAGCGGGAGGTGAGGACGGGGACGCTCCCCGCTCCCCGACCCGCATCGGCAACGTCGTCTTCATGGGCATGGGCGAGCCGCTCGCCAACTACACGGCGGTGGTCGGGGCGGTGCAGAGGCTGAGATCGGACTGCGGTATCGGCGCCCGTCACATCACGGTCTCCACCATCGGGATCCCGGATCGGATTCGCACCCTCGCAAACGATGCCCCGCCCGTCACACTCGCGTGGAGTCTGCATGCTCCCCACGACGACCTGCGGGACAGGCTCGTGCCACCGAATCGCCGCTGGCCCGTCGCCGACGTGCGCAGTGCCCTGCACGACTGGCGGAGTGCAGGCGGTCGTCGCATCACGATCGAATACGCGCTCATCGACGGGATCAACGACATGCCCGAGCTTGCGCTCCGTGTCGCCTCGATCGCACGCGACCTCGAAGCCCACGTGAACTGCATCCCGCTCAATCCGACGGGCGGGACCGCATACCGGCCTTCCCCACACGGCCGGATCAGGGCGTTCGTGTCCGCGCTCCGCGAGGCGGGAGCGAACGCGACGCTGCGCCAGAACCGCGGTGCCGGCATCGACGCGGCCTGCGGCCAGCTCCGCGCGCGGCATGGACTCGAGCATCGCACCCGGTAGGGTGGCTTGCTCCGGGACTGGTCGGCTCGACCCGGTGGAGGATCGTGGAAGGAAGAATCCGGCTCTGGAACCCGAGCCACCCCCAGACGGTGAAGATCGCTGTCGGACTCGGCTACTGGCTCGGCATCCTTTCCCTCCTCGGCCTCGGTGGCGGTGGTTTCGCCGTCGCCACTCCCGTCATCTTCGTCCTCAACAAGCTGGGGCTGGCATCCGAAGGGATCGTGATGCTCCTCAACGTCGCAGCCGCGGCGGGCATGGCCGGCGTCGCGCTCGGCATGGCCAACGACAAGAAGATCGCGTGGCAGGGGGGAGCGGTCCTCGGGATCCTCGCGGCCGCCGGTCTCGTGATCCTCTTCCTCAACTCGCTCGGGGTTGTGGAGCTGTTCTTCCCGCGGCCGTCGCTGTTCAACGTCGTCTTCCAGGCGATCTTCGTCGGCGCCTGGGTCGCGGGGATGCTGCACCCGATGACACGGGACTACGTGAAGGTCTGGTTCGAGTAGGGGGCGGCCGGGCTACACGACCCGGATCGTGTCCAACACGTGGGTGGCGAGAGCCGTGTCCCCCTCCACCTTCACGCTCGCATCCCGCCATGGGGTCCTCTGCGTCGCCCAGCTCGGGAACCCCGCGACGGCTGCCCGCACGACCGCGGCACAGCCGGGCGGGATCTCGGGACGGCGTCGCGCCTTCGCGCGGCGCATCTCGGGGTCGACGGCGAGGACCCAGACGCCACCCCCGGGACCCTCGAGATCGAACGCGACCGGCCCTGGCAGCCAGCCGAGCTCGTCGCCCTGTGCGGCCCCCACACCGGCGAACATCCAGACGAGCATCGCCGCGATCTCGTCTCCGTCCACGGGACCGACCTCGGCCTCGATCGGGCCGGACGGGGCGAGGATGTCGAGATGGAGATGGACCCACCAGTCGAACACGACGGCGTTGGCAAGCATCGCAAGCGGGTACCGGCCGAGCTCCCCGAGGGGGGCCCGCATCCGGCCGAGTGGGGACCCGAGAAGGAGTGGGAGGGCTCCGAGGGCGACACCGCTCAGGCGCTCGTAAGCCTGCAGGACCTGCGGCCCGCTGCGTCCACGCCAGCGTTCCACCGCTCTGTCGTTGTGTGCCTCGATACTGTCGGCTCGGAGCGATTCGGCCATCCAGCGAGGCGTGAGCTCGGTTGCGACGTGCGCGTAGACGTCTTTCACGGTCCAGCCGGGGCACGCGCTCGGCTTCTCCCAGTCCCCCGCCGTGAGACTGTGGCCGACCGTGATCAGATCAGCGCGGATCTTGCGTAGGACTGCACTCGGGATCTCGGTCATCGCGGCACCTCCTCGAAGGGGATCTCCTTGTCCACACGCGGCTCGCCGGGCAGCCCGAGGACTCGCTCGCCGATGATGTTGCGCTGGATCTCGTCCGTGCCCCCACCGATCCTTATGCCGGGCATGCCCAGGAAGTACGCCTGCCAGCCGCCCTCGAGGGGGGCGTCGCCTCCGTCGAGCACACCGGCAGGGCCCTGCAGGGTGAGGGCGAGGTCGTTCATGTCAGTCGACATCCGCGTGAAGGCGAGCTTCGCCGTCGAGCTCTCGGGACCGGGCATACCGCCTTGAAGGAGCTTGGTGAGCATGCGGTAACCGCTGAACTCCAGAACGCGTGCCTGGCTGTAGATCCGGGCCACACGCTGCCTCACGACGGGATCGGTGCCGTGGCCGGACCCGCGGGCGAGGTCGACGAGCTGGCTGACACCGAGCTCCGCCCCGGATCCGCTCGTGCGCTCGTGCATGAACGTGACCATCGCCGCCCGCCAGCCGTCTCCGACCTCTCCGATGCGATCCTCGTCGCGGGCCACCGCGCCGTCGAGGAAGACCTCGTTGAAGTTGGCCGAACCCGTCATCTGGCGGAGTGGTCGACACTCGACCGCACTCTGATGCATGTCGAGCACGAAGGCCGTGATCCCCCGGTGTTTGGGGACCGTGGGGTCCGTGCGGGCAAGACAGACAGCCCAGTCCGACATGTGCGCAAACGTCGTCCACACCTTCTGGCCCGTGATCCGCCATTCCGAACCGTCGCGTTCGGCCGCCGTCGCGAGCGCGGCAAGATCGGAGCCCGCTCCCGGTTCCGAGAAGAGCTGGCACCACACCTCGTCCCCCCGCAGCAGAGGAGGCAGGAGCCGCGCGCGCTGCTCATCCGTGCCGAGTGCGTCGATCATGGGCCCGAGCCAACCGAGGCCCACGGCGAGCTCACCGCGGGGCACTTCGCGCTTGGACTCCTCCTGGGAGAAGACGATCCCTTCCGTCCGCGTACCGCCCCGCCCACCGATGTCCCGGGGCCAGGTGATCCCGGCCCAACCGGCATCGAACTTCGCGGCCTGCCAGCGTCGCGCGGCCTCGATCTTCTCGCGCTCCTCGTCCGGGCCCCATTCGGCAACGATCGCATTCGTGGGGACGGCCCGTGGCTGCCTCGGCTCCGATACGGTCGCGAGCCACGCCCTCACTTCGGCCCGGAACGCGGCTTCGTGCTCTGACTCCGTGAAGTCCATGCGCTGGATGCTACGGCCCGACCGTCAGCATGCGTGTAATCCGGCTCCTCCTCCTCGTAACATGAGACGTCGGTCCAGGCCGTGCCGGACGCGACGACCGTTCCGAGTTCAGTCTGTGACGTCCACCGCTCCCTCCCGTCCTCGCACTCCGACGCCGCCCGCGAAACGCCGCAATCGCCGCAACCCGCGGGTGCGAATCCCCCTGTTCGCGGCCGGCGTGGCCCTGGTCGTCGTCGGCCTCCTGTGGCTCGTCGACAGCACCGTGCACAACGGTGAGATCCTCACCGGCGTGAGTGCCGGAGACGTCGAGATCTCCGGCGACTCACCCGGTGACGCCCGCGCCACGCTCTCGACCGTGGCCGCGGAGCGTGAGGCGAGGCCGGTCACGTTCCGGGTCGACGACACGACGGGCGAGGTGACACCGGAGACCATGGGTGTCACTCTCGACACGGAGGCAACAGCCGCTGCGGCGCTCGGCGTGGGACGCACGGGGAATCCGCTGCGGCGCTTCGTCGAATGGGCCCGAGCCCGCACGACGGGGATCGCCGTGCCCGTCGAGACCGAGGTCGACCCTGAGGCGTTCGCAACATGGCTCGGCTCCGTGGCCTTTCCCGCGAAGGCGGCACCCGTCGAACCCGTCGTGGAGTTCGAGGGAACCAAACCCGTGCTCACACAGGGGGTTCCGGGCACGTCGATCGACGCCGAACTGGCGGAGTCACGCCTCCGGCACGCCTCCGTCGACGCCGACCCCGGGGCGGTGCACCTGCGCACGATCGAGGTGCCACCTCGCTACACCGACATCGAGGCGTCGGATGTCGCTGCCGCGGCCGGGAGCACACTGCTCTCCGCACCGCTGGAAGTGGTTCTCGACACGTCACGGACGACGGTCGAACCGGCCGAGCTCGGACCGCTCCTGCGGTCGACGCCGGACGCGGACGCCTACCGCTTCGTCGTCTCACGCGACGCGGCTCTCGCCCTCCTTCGACCCCGCTTCGCGGATGTCGGGACGCCTCCCGTCGACGCCAAGTTCGTCGTGAACGGGGGGACCAGCGTCGAGATCGTGAAGGGCCGTCTGGGCGTCGGCTGCTGTGGGCCTGACACCGAGACACTCCTCCTGGATGCGATGGAGCAGTCCGACCCGGCTGCGCGTGTCGCGACCCTGCCCAAGGGCGAGGTCCCACCCGACATCACATCGGACGACCTCGAGGCGTTGCACGTGACGTCGAAGCTCGCCGAGTTCACGACCATGCACGCCGCAGGCCAGCCCCGTGTCCACAACATCCACATGATCGCGGACATGGTGCAGGCAACCGTCGTGATGCCGGGAGAGCAGTACTCGGTCAACCGCACGATCGGGAGCCGTACCGAGGAGAAGGGGTGGGTGAACGCACCCACGATCGTCGAGGGTGAGATGTCGCAGACGCCGGGGGGAGGGATCAGCCAGTTCGCGACGACGCTGTACAACGCCGTCTACTTCGCCGGCATCCAGATCGACGAGCACAAGCCGCACACGAAGTACATCGACAGGTATCCGTTGGGACGCGAGGCGACGCTGGGCTATCCGTCTCCGGACCTCGTGTTCACCAACGACATGCCGAGCGCGATCCTCATCTGGACCTCCTACAACGACACGTCGATCACGGTGAGCATCTGGGGGACACCCGACGGCCGCAAGGCAACGGCAAGCGAGCCGGAAGTGCGTGCCGAGGGTGAGTGCGAGATCGTGAAGGTCACACGCACCGTCACGTACGCGAACGGGTCCACGAAGACAGAGCCCTACACCCAGAAGTACTGCCCTTGACGCTTGGTCCCTGACCGCACCCTCGCCCGGGGGTAGCTTGCCACGCGTGGATGCGCACTCCACGCTTTCCGCTGCCGCGGCTGATTCCGAGCACGGCGCGACACACGTCGCGCTGGACGCGGCCGAAGGGCTCGCCGCGCTCGCGCGCGAGCAACCCGAACCGGACCAGTTCGCCCGCGCATTCCTGGAGGCAGCACGGACGCTCCTTCTGCGCCAACGCACGATGGCCCCCATCTGGCGGCTCGTGAACGACTGCCTCCTCGCAGCCGATGCTGCCCCGGGTCCCGAGCTGGCGTCCGATGCCGTCACCGAGGCCGCCCGCTCCTTCGCGGCCCGAGCGCGTCGCGCCCGCTCCCGCATCGTGCACGAGCTCGCCCAACTCGTACCGGCGCACACGGTCGTTCTCACGACCTCGGCAAGCTCGACGCTGGAAGCGGCTTTCGTCGCTCTGGCCGAGGCGGGCCGCGTCCGACGCCTCATGATCTGCAGAGCGGATCCCGGCGCCGAGGGTGCTGCTCTGGCAGAGAGGCTGCGGGCTCGACGCGTGCCCGCGGAGCGAGTCGACGACGCCGCTGTCGGCCTTGCCGCCCGTGTCGCCGACCTCATCGTGATCGGTGCAGACGCGGCCGGCCCGGACTGGTGTGTGAACAAGGTCGGTTCGCTTCCTCTCGCCCTCGTCGCCGAATCGTCGGGTCGCCGCGCGATAGTGACTGCCGACACCACCAAGCTCGTACCTCGCGACCTCGCGACGGCGATCGCCGCCGGCATGGACACGGACCCTGCCCGTGCCAGATTCGAGACAGTCCCGTGGCGCCATGTCGAGGGCTGGGTCTCCGAAGAGGGCTTCCTGCCCGCTCGCAGTGTCTCACTGTGGTCGGAGGGAATCGAGGTGCACGAGAGGCTCGCGTCCTTCGCACGTGAGCTCGCCACCGATAACCAGAGCTGATTCGGGAATTCGGCCTCCGCGTGTCGAATAGAGTCTGGGGTGCCTGTCGCCTGCGGCGATCCCCCCTCCTACCGGCACCAGGCCCGTTCCGAACGGGTGCCCTATGACACGCAAGCCCCGACTCACACTCCTCGTCACGTTGCTCCTCGGCCTCACGGTCCTCTCGGCGTGTGGCATAACACGACGTGGACAGGAGCAGGTTGCTCGGATCGAACGTGAGCTGTCCGACCTCGACAAGCCATCCGACGACGAACGCGACAAGACCGGGTCGGTCACGCAGGTCCCGGATTCGGGATCGGCGCGGCCGGGTCTCGGTACCGACGCCGCGGTACCGGCCGGTTCCGCCGTGACCGAACCGGCAACGCGAGGAGAGCGGGCCGTGGCCGCCGTTTCCGGCAAGGGCCAGTACATCTACCGCATGGAGAACACCGGCACCCCTGCCCAGATCGTGGAGACGGCGAAGTCGCACGGCCTGCGCCACCTCATCATCAGGGCGGGGAATCCGGTGGACGGCTTCTACGTGCGGGACACACTCGAGCAGCTCCTGCCGCTCGCCCACGCGGCAGGCATCAAGGTCGTCGCCTATGACGGACCGGCCATGGAGGACATCGCCGGTGACGTGGCACGGGCGACCGCGATCGCCACCTACACGACGTCCAGCGGCGATCGGATCGACGCGCTCGGTCTCGACATCGAGCGGAACCGCGCCCTGAACCTGAGTGGTCCGCTCGCCGCCGAGTACGGGAGCGCGTTGCGGGCCGCTCTCCCCGACGTCCCGCTCATCGGGATCGTGATGAATGCCAACTACCACCTCAACAGCTATCCCTTTGCCGAGATCGCGGCCTTCGTGGACGTCCTCTCCCCCATGAACTACTGGTCGGGTGTCACGAAGGACAGCGCCGCCTTCATGCGGCGTTCGATGGAGCTCCTCGCCCAGTTCGGCCTGCCCGTGTCGATCATCGGACAGGCGTATCCGATCGAGGGTGACCGCACGTATCCGACGACGGAGCAGTTCGAGGCGCAGATGCGGGCCTCGAAGGAGGCGGGCGCGGTCGGGATCTCCTTCTGGGCGTGGGAGTACACACGGGACGACAGTTGGAACGTCATCAAGTCCTTTGACTGGTGAGGGCAGTCAGCGACGAGCGGCGGGTCGGGGAGCTTGGTGGGGGGGTGGCTCTTGGCGGCCTCCCCCCCACGAAGCAGTCCGGAAAAGATGCAGGCCCCGAGGGGTGGGTTCGGGGCCTGCGAGGTGGTGTGCACGTGGGTGGGAGATCGCACACACCGAGTATGGGTGGGTACCAACACCATAGCGGCTCACATGGAAATGGCAAACCCGTGAGGGCAATTTCTCGCTTTTTTTCGAGGAATTCGGTGTGTGTCGTGCAGTTGAATCAGCCTCACGGCACCGTGGGTGCCATGGCCTCGCTCTGCGTGGCCCGCGACGAGGTCTGACTCGACAGGTGACCCGGTCAGCGGTCCGCGAAGTGCGGCAACACCTCGGTCGCGAAGAGCTCGAGACCGCTGTGGGACGGGTAGTCCGGGAACCACATCACGAAGTAGGTGGCGCCGCGGGCGACGTACTCCTCGATGCGGGCGACGACCTCGGTGGGTGTGCCGACGAGGTGCCCGCGGCGGTACGAGTCCGCCGATTCGCCTGTCACCGCCCCCCATTTCGCCATGCGGGCATCGAGCTTCTCACGCACCTCGGACTCGGTCCTGCCGACGATGCAGTCCTGGTGGATGCTCTTCACGATCGTGTCGTAGTCGCGGCCGGCGGCCTCGCAGTGCCGCCTCAGCACGTCGCACTTGTGGGCGAACTCGTCGGGTTTGCCGCCGAAGTTGCTGTAGTCGGCGTACCGGGCGACGACGCGCAGCGTGAGCTGCTCGCCCGAACCCCCGATCCAGATGGGGGGACGCGGCACCTGGAGCGGTTTGGGCAAGCAGCGCGCGTCGACACACCGGTACCAGTCACCCTCGAAGTCGGTGCGTGCCTCGGTCCACATCGACTCGATGATCTGCACGCCTTCCTCGAGGCGACCGATGCGCTCCCGCGGTGTCCCCCAGTCGAATCCGTAGGCCTCGAACTCGTGCCAGTACCAGCCGGCCCCGATTCCGAAGTCGAGGCGACCGGCCGAGAGGACGTCGACAGAGGAGGCCATCTTCGCGAGCAGAGCGGGCTCGCGGTAGGCGACGCATCCCACCATCTGGCCGACGCGGATCGCCGAGGTCGCCTGTGCGATCGCCGCTGTCGTGGTCCAGCACTCGAACACGGGGTCGTCCGACGTCGGATCGGGTATCGGATGCACGTGGTCGTACAGCCAGATCGAGTCGTAGCCGGCCGCCTCGGCGCTGAGCGCCGTGGTGAGGCAGCGCTCCCACTGCAGGGCAGGTGAGCCGAGGCCGCCCAGTTCCGACTTCCAGCCCTGGGGGGCGAACACACCGAAACGGACCGCCATCTCAGCTCCCGCCCATCTCGAGGTACCGGTACGTGAAAGCCGCGCGGACGACGACGACACCAGCCTCGTCGGTCGCCTCGATCTCGTACTCGGGCGCGAATCGAGGGTTCGCCTCGAGACCCGTGACGATCCGCGTGACATCGGCCTCGGCCATCTCGTGGTCGAAGACGAGTCCGGTCTTGGCCGCCTTCGGGTACTCGACCCGCCCGCCGATGATCACCGGGATCCAGCGCATCGGCAGCGAGACACCCATGATCGCTCCCCCGCACAGCTCGAGGAAGGAGTAGGAAGCCCCCGCGTAGACGTTGCCGACGTGGTTGCAGATCTCACGGCTGAATGGCATCGTGACACGAACCCAGCGTGGCCCGGCGCCCTCGACCTGCATCCCCATGTGGGCACCGAGGGGAACGAGCTGCGTGAGGGCCGTCTGCATGAGTTGTTCGAGGTTCGGGTCACGTGTTCGATCCATGGTGGGCGAGTCTACGGAGCCGTCTCCGCCGCTGCTCTTCTGCGCTCGGACCGGCGTTCCGCCTCGAGACGCTCGAGATCCACCTCGGAGGTGTCGACGTGTGTCATCGCCCCCGCGATCGCGGGGTGCACCTCACCGACGAGCCGGTGCATCTCGTGCGCGACACGTCGGTACGAGGCATGTCCCTGCGCCGAAGAGCGCAGCTCGATCACGTGGAACGCCTCGCGGGCGTTGAGCTGGAGGACGAACCGGATCCTGTAGGCGAGGGCGACGGCGTAGGCGGCCTCGCGGGTGAACCCGGCCTGTGTGAGGCGCGCGTGCAAGTCGGCCGACCTCTGCAGAGAGGTCACGTAGGGCTCCTCGAGGCCGGCCTCGCGGACCAGCTCGGGCACGTCGAAACCGAGTTCAGGTGTGAGCTCCTGCCACTCGACCGTGAGGAGCCGGTGGCGCTGCAAGTCGCGGAACGCGCCGTAGTCGGCGACGATGTCGAACCTGTACTCCGTGCGTTCGAAGCCGCGGCCCGGCTTGTGGCGTCTGTTCGCCCGCTCCCCCGCGGCCGCGGCCAGGATCGCCGCCCGCGCGTCTGCGGGCAGGTCCCGTACGCGCCTCAAGAGGTCGGCGTCGGAGAGGTGCGAGTGCGGATAGATGCAGGCGGCCGCGACCTTGGTCTCACCGTCGGGATCCCAGTCGACGAGGCGCACCGCCTCACCGCCCGGCTCACCGGGCGTGGGTGCATCGCCGGTGAGCCCGTGGACATCCGCGACGGCGGCAAGGGCGGTACGACGGTCCGCGAGGTCCTCGCTCCATGCCTCGCCCCGCTCGGGACCGCGGACGCGCCTGATGAAAGACGGGATCACCTTCTCGAGCTCCTCGTGCAGCATCTCGCCGTAGCGTCGCGCCTCCGCGAGAGGGTGTGCGAGGAGGTGGAGGAGGAGGGATTCGAAGGCCTGACCCGAGGCTGCCATGCCTACGTTGGACACGGTCGCGGCCGGGAGCAGGCCACGGGTGGCGTCGCACGCCTTCGCGCGCAGTGCGCGGCGCCACACTGCTTCGGGATCCTCGGGTGAGCGCGGGTGGCGGCTCTCGAGCCACGCTTCGAGGTGTCCTTGCACGTGCGTGTACGTCTCGAACATCGCGTCGAGGGTCTCGGTGTAGACACCGGCGAGGTCGGACGTGGCGATGTCGGGCTCGAGCGCGTAGCGCCACCGCCCGCCCGGCTTCGAGTCGTAGGTGATGTACCGCGTGGATTGCTCGAGGTACGCGGCGAGGCGGCCGCGCTCGATCACCTTCGTGAGGATGTTGGAGACCTGCTCGCACGCGACATGGGCGAAGCCGAGTTGTGCGACCGAGTCGTCGCCGTAGTCGGACAGCACTCGCGAATACAGGCCGTCCGCACGTTCGAGACCGACGGCGGCCTCGGGGACCACACCTCCCGCGTCGTCGAGGAACTCGTCGAGGAGAAGACGCCGCAACGAGCGGTCCGATCGCGAGTAGCGAGCGAAGAGGGCACCCTTGGTCACCTCCGGCAGGTTGCGGAGGGCGAACACGGGCTTGTCGAGGTTCGTGACGTAAGGCGCGAGGCGTTTCGCCTCCTCCTCGGTGAATTGCTCGACCACGTAGGTCACAGCGGCTCCTCGGTGCAGATCGGCATGGCCATCGCGGACTCTACAACCGAAGGTCCGGTTTGAAGAGGCGTCTCTCCCCTGCCCAGAATGGCCCCATGTCCATGTCCACAGGTCCGACCGCCGCGTCCGCAGATCTACAGATCGCAACAGTCCACTGGCGCGGGAACGGCCCTCCTCTACTCCTCGCGCATGCCACGGGCTTCTGTGCCGCGATCTGGAACAGGCTCGCCACGCCGCTGTCGGCCCGGCACGACGTCTTCGCCTACGACCAACGCGGCCACGGCGACTCTTCGAAGCCTGTCGCGGCCGAGGCCTACGCGTGGGAGGAGTACGCCCGTGACTGCCTCGCCGTGCTCGATGCCCTCGGCCTCGACCGCGTCGATGCGGCCGGTCACTCCTCGGGCGCGGCCACACTCGCCCTCGCCGCAGCCCAAGCACCGGAGCGGTTCGGGCGGCTTGTCCTCGTCGAGCCGATCATCTTCCCCCCCCTGCCTCCCCCGCTCGATCCCACATCGTCCAATCCTCTGGCGGAAGGCGCCCGCAGGCGCCGTATGGTCTTCGACTCGGCCGAGGACATGTGCACGCGTCTCGGGTCGAAACCGCCGCTGGACGGGTGGGATCGGGACGTGCTCGACGACTACGTCACCTACGGCAGCTTCGACCGGGACGACGGCCGCAGGGAGCTCAAGTGCCCGGGTGAGATCGAGGCCTTCATGTACGAGCACAGCGTCCACCACCGCGGTTACGACGCCCTGTGCGAGCTCGAGTCCGAGACCCTGGTGCTCGCGGGCGACGGTCCCGACTCACCCATGCCGCCCTCCTACTGGCAGCAACTGAGCGAACGCATCCCGAAGGGCAGCTTCGACGTCCTGACGGGCCTCGGCCACTTCGCGCCGATGCAGGACCCGGATCGCGTGCAACGCGCTATCGCCGACTTCGTGGAGGCGGGGGGCTGAGGATGCCACCGGAACCGCGCCGCTGTCTCAGTCCGGCACGTCGGCCTGTGTACGCATGATGCCCACGACGATCGAGTCGGTGAGCGCCTGCCATGACGCCTCGATGATGTTCTCGGAGACGCCGATCGTGCCCCAGTTGTGCCTGCCGTCGGTCGTGTCGATGAGGACCCGCGTGACGGCTCCTGTCCCCTTCGCGGTGTCGAGCACGCGGACCTTGTAGTCCGTGAGCTTCACCTCGCCGAGGTGGGGGTACCACTGGTCGATGCACTGGCGCAGCGCCTCGTCCAACGCGTTGACGGGGCCGTTGCCCTCGGCGGTCGCGATGTACCGCTTCCCGCTCGCCCAGAGCTTGATCGTGGCTTCCGTCACGACTTCTCCGCCCTCGCGCTTCTCCATGATGACCCGGAAGGACTCGAGGCGGAAGAAGTCCTGCTCCCAACCCCGCGCACGCCGGATGAGGAGCTCGAAGCTGCCGTCGGCCGCCTCGAAGTGATATCCGACGTGCTCGAGGCTCTTGATCTCCTCGAGGATCGCTGTGACGGTGTCGGGGTCGTTCTGGAGGTCGATACCGAGCTCGTCGGCCTTCATGACGACCGTGGCCCGGCCCGCGAGCTCGCTCACGACGAGCCGTGTGTTGTTGCCCACGTCCTCGGGGTCGACGTGCTCGTAGGCGTCGGGGCGGCGGGCGAGCGCCGATACGTGGAGTCCGGCCTTGTGCGCGAAGGACGAGCCGCCCACGTAGGGCTGTTGCGGGTCGAGTGTCACGTTCGCGATCTCGGCGATCGCATGGCTCACCGACGAGAGGCGTGTGAGCCGGTCACGCTCGATACAGTCGACGCCGAGCTTGAGCACGAGGTTGGGGATGATCGAAGAGAGGTTGGCGTTGCCCGTTCTCTCACCGAGTCCGTTGATCGTCCCCTGCACCTGGACGGCGCCGTGGCGTACGGCGACGACGGCGTTCGCGACCGCGCACTCACTGTCGTTGTGGAAGTGGACGCCGATGGGCGCCGTGGTCTCGACTCTCACGTCGTCGACGATGCGGGCGACCTCGTAGGGCAGCGTCCCTCCGTTCGTGTCACAGAGGACGAGGCAGTCACAACCCGCGCCCTCTGCCGCCCGCAGGACGTCGAGGCTGAACTCGCGATTGCGCTTCCAGCCGTCGAAGAAGTGTTCGGCATCGAAGAACACCGTGAGTCCCTGCGCCTTTAGCCAGGCCACGGAGTCGGCGACCATGGCGATGCCCTCGTCGAGCTCGGTGCGGAGGGCTTCTGTGACGTGGTAGTCCCAGGCCTTGCCGACGATGCAGACGTGGTCCGTGCCCGCCTTGACGAGGGCGGAGAGCGTCTCGTCGCCGTCGGCGTCGCGGTGCGCGCGGCGCGTCGCGCCGAACGCGACGAGTGTGGCGTTCTCGAGGGTGAGCTCCATAGGGGCACGCCGGAAGAACTCGTCGTCCTTGGGGTTCGCGCCGGGCCAGCCGCCTTCGACGTAGCGGATGCCGAGCTCGTCGAGCTGATGGGCGATGCGCAGCTTGTCGTCGACGGTGAGCGACAGTCCCTCGCGTTGGGAACCGTCACGCAGCGTCGTGTCGTAGATGTCGACGTGGCTCGGCAGGTGCTCGCCGGCACCGAGGGTCACTTGCGCTCGTTCGGTCATGGCGTCTCCTCGGAGGACACGAGTTCACCCGCCATCATTCAACGTACTCCAGCCAGCCGCGGTACTGCTCGACGTCTCCCCTGAGGGCCGCGAAGAAGGTCTCCTGGAGCTTCTTCGTGACCGGTCCCGGCTCACCGATGACGCGGTCGTCGACCTCGCGGATGGGCACGACCTCGGCCGCCGTCCCGCTGAAGAAGGCCTCGTCCGCGAGGTAGAGGTCGGAACGGACGAGGCGTTCCTCTCGCACCTCGAAACCGAGATCGCGGGCGATGCGCACGACCGAGTCGCGGGTGATGCCATCCAGGGGACCTTCGGCCGTGGGGGGCGTGATGACGACTCCGTCGTCGACGACGAAGATGTTCTCGCCCGAGCCGTCCGTCACGAACCCGGCGTGGTTGAGGAGGATCGCCTCGTCGTAGCCGGCCTTCACGGCTTCTGTCTTGGCGAGGATCGAGTTCACGTAGTTGCCGCACGCCTTCGCGGCGGGGGGGAGGATGTTGGCGTCGAGACGCTTGAAGGACGAGATCTTGGCCCGGACACCGTGCTCGATGCCCTCCTCACCCAGGTACGTGCCCCATCCCCAGATCGCGATCGCCACCTCGATCGGCGAGCCGATCGGGTTCAGGCCCATGTTGCCGTACCCGCTGAAGGCGATGGGACGCACGTAGCACTCCTTGATGCCGTTGCGCGAGATCGTCTCCTTCGTCGCCTCGACGAGCTCCGTCACCGAGTACGGCAAGTCCATGAGGTGGATCTTGGCGGAGCGCTCGAGGCGCCGCATGTGGTCCGTGAGGCGGAAGACGGCGGGGCGGCCGTCGGAGGTCTCGTAGCAGCGGATGCCCTCGAAGACGCCGTAGCCGTAGTGGAGGGCGTGGCTGAGGACGTGCACCTTGGCGTCTTCCCACTCGACGAACTCTCCGTTCATCCAGATGTAGTCGACGGTGTCCACATGCTCTCCTGTTCTCTGATCAAACGGCCTCGGCTACGTCGTCGCCCACCTGGGCGGTCGACAGTCCGGTACCGATCCTCGGGGCCACGTCCGCCACGACCTTCTCGATCGCGGCGAGAACGCGGTCTGCTGCGTCCCGCTCGCCGGCCCGGTGCAATGCCATCCAGAGCGACATTATCGCCGCGACCGGGTTCGCCTTGCCCTGGCCTGCGATGTCCGGGGCGGACCCGTGGACGGGCTCGAACATGGACGGAGCCGTGCCGTCGAGGTTGAGGTTGCCACTCGCGGCGTAGCCGAGACCACCGGATATCGCGGCGCCGAGGTCGGTGACGATGTCGCCGAAGAGGTTCTCGGTGACCACGACGTCGAAGCGGCCCGGATCGAGGACCATCCACAGGCACACGGCGTCCACATGCCCGTACGAGGTGGCAGCGTCGGGGTACTCGGCACTGACGTCGTCGAACGTCCGCTGCCAGAGACCACCTGCGTGCGTGAGGACGTTCGTCTTGTGACAGAGCATGACCTCGTTGCGGGGGCGATCGGCGGCGAGATCGAAGGCGAAGCGGATGCAGCGCTCCGCCGCGAGTCGCGTGTTCACGGACTCCTGCGTGGCGATCTCGTGGGCTGAGCCCTCGCGCAGGGTGCCGCCCGCCCCGGCGTAGAGGCCTTCGGTGTTCTCACGCACCACGACGAAGTCGATGTCGGCAGGCCCGCGGGCGGCGAGAGCGGAGTCGACTCCGGGCAGGAGCTTGACGGGCCGCAGGTTGACGGCAAGGTCGAAGGCGAATCGCAGCCGGAGGAGGATCCCTCGTTCGAGGATGCCGGGCTTCACGTCCGGATGGCCGACGGCGCCGAGAAGGATCGTGTCGAAGTCCCGCAGTTCTGCGAGGACCGAGTCGGGCAGGACCTCGCCCGTGCGCAGGTAAAGCTCTCCTCCGAGGTCGTAGGTGTGGGTCTCGGCGGCGACACCGGTCGCGTCGAGGACCTTGACGGATTCGGCAAGGACCTCGGTTCCGACGCCGTCGCCGGGGATGAGGGCAATCTTCATGGCGGGGGGACTTTACCCCAGCCCTGCCGGCGACCCGCCATGCCACGAGACACGCCTCGCCCGATCCGACGAAGGCGGGGTCTCTGGGTACCAGAGCGGCGATATATCGCCGCTCAGGTACCCAGAGAGTGCGTTCTCGTCGACGCCGCGGCCGCCTCAGTAGCGGTGTCGTGCCGCGACCGGGCCGCCACCGGGCACCTCTTCGCGGGGGACGACGTAGACGGTGCCGTCCGTGGTCCAGACCCGGAGGGCGGCGTGGTCGAGGAGGTCCTCGTCCCCGGGACGCTGTTCCGGGCTGTCCTGGGTGACGTTGCCGGACTCGTCGACCCGGCCCCACTCGTGCGCGCCCGCGGCGACGGCGATCAGCTCGACGCGGCCCTGCGCGGCGGCGGGCAGGATCTCCTTCAGGGACGCCGACCCCTGCCCTCGGCCCAGCGCCTCCTCGATGCGGGCGAGGTCGCGACGACGCGACTCGGCGAGAACGGGTTCGACGAGGGCCCAGCCCGCCTTGTGGAGATCGGGCACGGGGGTGCGATCCGGATTGCCGTGGATCCCCTCGGGCAGGACGTACCGGTAAGCCGTCGAGCTCCGGTAGGCGTCCATCAGGTACTCGACACCGGCGAGGACGAGCGGCGCCGTCTTGCCGGCGAGGACATGTTGGAGAGCGTTGTCCACCTGCTTGAAGTAGGCCCGGATCTGCTTCATGTCCTCCACCTCCTTGCCCCCCACAGAGTGGCCCTTGAAGATCCCGGGACGTCGCTTGCGGATTCCCCGCGTGCCCGGGTGCTCGAACAGCGTGTACTTGAAGGCGTCGCTCAGGCTGTCAGGGGCGTCGGGGAGGTCGACGATGCCCATGCCGAATCGCCCGCCTTTGAGGAAGCGCACGTCGTTCTCCGAGAGGGCGAGGAGGTAGAAGTGGGTACCGGGATCCATGGCGGGGATCAGCGGTGTGAGCGTGTGGCGATCCCCGACGGTGACGAGCTCCTCGAGCGGCACCGTGAGACGCAGGACCGTCGTACCCGCCGGATCGACGAAGACGACGAGTGAGTCGGCGAGATGGTCCCAGAAGAAGTCGTCCTCGCCCAGCTCGCGGGCGGACGCGAGGAGCGCCTCTGCGTCGGGCCCGCGCACGTCGGTCTCGCGTAGCTGATGGTCGGCGGTCTTGAGGAGATTCCGGAACCTGATCGGGTCCTGGTCCCGGTCCGCCCCCGCCCTGTGCGTGGGCATCATGATCGATACGCACGGGCCGCCCCGGATGGCCATGAGATCGTTCATCTCGGCCCGGGTGAGTGTGTCCATCCCCGTTACGGTAGCCGGGTGCGGCCGATCCCGACACCCGCTTGCCGACTTGCGTCCCGGCGCCACCCGACCCCCCGCCGAATTTGCGCGCGAACCGCGTTCTTGCGCGCAAGTCGCGCCTCGGGCAGCGCGGATCGCGCGCAAGAGCGCGATCCGCGCGCAAGAACGGTGGGCCTACGGCAGGGGGATCGCCTTCAGGGTGCCGGTCAGGGGGCTGCCGTCGGGATCGATCCAGACGAGCTCGAGTCCGCCGCCCGCGACGGGCACGATCGTGGCCGCAGCGGCATCCGGTGCGCCCTCGCTGCCACCGTCGACCCGGCCGAGGTCCGAGTCGTAGATCGCCCAACCCGCAGCCTTCTCCGCCTCGGGCGCCTTGGACGGAGATGTCGTCTCCTCCCACGCGACACCGACCACGTCGGTGTCGCACGAGACGTGCGCGAACCAGCCGTCACCGACACGGGCAGGCTCGCCGAACGCGGTCTCCCCTGCATTCATACGGGCAAGGTAAACGTCGCCCTGGGCGTGGTAGCCGAGCCAGGTCGTGCCCGCCGTGTCGATGCAGACGTCGGGATCGCCCGAATGCGTGGTGAGGACCTGGACTTCAGGATTCCAGGAGGCACCGAGATCATTCGAGGTTCGCGTCCAGACCGTGTACGGCCCGGTCCGGTTGTCCCGCCATGTCACGACGACGGTGGATTCGTGGGCGTCGATCGAGGCCCAGAGGGGGGCCGCCGCTGATTCGTCGACCGAGCCTTCCGCCTCCCATGCCGTAGCACCAGCGGGAAGACGGGCGAGGGCGATGTCGCCGTTCGGCTCGCCCTCTTTCCCTGTGTGCCAGACCATCAGGACCTCGTCACCCGAGGCGGTGAGGGAGGGGCCACCGCCCTCGCCCACGAGCTGTTCCGGCCCGAAGGACCGGCCCGAGTCCTCGGACACGGCGGCTTTGACCACGGTTCCGCCACCGTCGGAGCCCTCCACCCACGCGACCACCACGCGGGTCTCGCCGGCTGTGATAGCGGGTAGCGAGATCCGGCCCGAGCCACCCGCCCGCACGACTTCACCGTCCACCCGCCGCAGCACCTCGACGGAGTCGAGGCGCTTCAGGACGAGGAGCGCCGTGCCGTCGGGGGCGACGACACCCTGCTCGGCGTTGTTGAACCCGAGCGCGACGTCCGACAGCTCGATGTCCGGCTGTGTCGTGGTCGTGCCAGGCTGCGTCGTCGAGGGAGTGGACGTGCTCGGGTCGTCCGAGGAAGTGGTCGATGGGCTCGGCTTCGTGTGGCGGCAGGCACCGAGCGCGAGGAGGGCAATCGCGAACAGGGGCAGGAGGAGTCGCTTCATCCTCGGAGGCTCGCATCCACTTCTGATCGATCTGTATCGCGAATGTAAGAGCTTCATACACACCATCGAGACTCACGCTCTGTACATGACGATGTATCCCACCGTCGTGAAAGGACTATTGGGCTAGATCGTCGAACTCTGGTTGCACGAGCGCGTATCAGAGCGTGCAGGGACCTTGGAGCGTGGGGCATGTCTGGGGCTTGTGTGAGTCGCATCGGTGTGGTGGGTGGGATCCTTGCCGTGGCTCTCATGTCACTCTGGAACTCCGCCCCCGCCGATGCCGACCTCCCGATCGGGTGTGAGGCGAGTGCGGGCTTCGGCGCCGGATACAACGTCCTGGGGATCTCCGGCACCGTCACCACAGACATGGGTGGCCACGTCGCCACTGACTCGTTCAACACCAACACACCCGAGATCGACTGGAACGAGGACGGCATCTCTGACGCGGCGCTGAAGATCTACCCGGAGACAGGCTGGTCGTACTCCTACATGGACGGCGACGGTATCCACTACCGCAGCCTGGCGATCGATTACATGCGGGGGTACTCGACGATCGACGAGATGCTCCTGGAGACCCTCGGCATCGACTACGCGACCCACTCGTCGATAACGTCGCACACCTGGCCTCCCTTCCCCACGCTGTCGGACAACTTCGGCCAGATGACCCTCTGGATCAGGACCTTCGACCGTGACACGGAGGGATCGGTCGACATGCCGGCAGGCAGCATCTCCCTGAACGTGACCGTGCCGCGCACGGACGGAACGGATGACGAGTTCGAGGTCACGATCTCGACGGAGGGTGCCACCGGAACCGAGACGCCTTGGCAGTACGAGACCGACACGGTCGCATTCGCCGACTTCCAGTTCCACGAGCTGCTTGCCGTCGGGACACAGGCCCGGGACGCGAGTGGCACCGTCGTTCCCACGTCCAACCTGGGTGTGGGGGTGAAGGTCCGCATGATGGGTGACAGTCCGCTCGACCTGCGGGCGTCCATCGGCTTCGAAGGTGCCCTCACGACCACGGACGGCACCGTCGTCTCCACGGGCCATCCGGGGTCTGCCGCGGTCGCGGCGACCGTCACGTGCGAGCCCGCCCCCGCGAACGACATCGTCTCGTCATACGACCCGGACGTGACGCCGGGAGTGGCGCCAGGCTCGCTCTCGTTCCTGCTCGCCCTCGCCGACGTCGATGAGACCGGCGCGGCCGAGCCGGCGAAGCTGTTCACCGACCTCACCTTCACCCCCCCACCCACACACCTGAAGATGCGCCTGAGCGCCACTGACGCCGACGTCGACGGCGACGGCGTGAACGACTCGCTCGATCTCGACGGGGACGGCACCGTCGACGGCCTGCCCTGGAACAGGGTCGAGATGAGCAGGGATGCGGCCACGTCGTCCGCCCTCACCGGGGTGCTCGGATCCCGGTCCGCCTCCCCAGCTCTGAACGACATGTACATGGCGATCGATTCCGCCGCTCTGCCGCCCGACGTCACCTTCGACTACCTCGGCAAGGTCGTAGCCGTCGACACGGACGGGGACGGCGTCTCGGACAAGACGTCCACGCCGATGGACATCATGCGACTGCGCATGTGCCCCGTCGACTGGTCGGGGGGATGGGAGGCCGCAGCCTGCGCGACCCCGGCGCAGCCGTCCGGTGACGTACGCCTCACACTCTCCAATTCCGTCCCGGCCGAGGTCGACGGCCGGATCCCGTCTCAGTTCCACGAGCTCGGAGACGTCCCCGCCGACATCGCCGCCACGACGGACGACCACTTCTCGCCCGAGACCGACAGGTACATGCTGATGCAGACGGACGCAACCGTCGGTGCGTGGACGGTGTCGGGCTTCGCGTCGACCCTGTCGGAGATAAGCCTCGACACCAGGGAAGACAACGTCCTCTCCGCCAGGACAGACGGTGAAGGCACGTTCGGGATCGAGTCCCGGCAGACATCCACGAACGGCTCGACAGACCTCTGGGCGGTCCTCGAGGAGCTCCCCGACACCCTCGATCTCGATCTGGACTTCAAGGACACGGACGTGGACGGCGACCCCACCCACCTGCGCTGGACCTCGGCATCCGAGACGTTCGCAGCGGTCGTGCTGGACATGCAGGCGTCCGGAGGCAGTGAGCGCCGCACGCGAGTCGCGGGTTGGCTCGGCCGGGACAGCTGGCGGGACGGGTACGCCGGCTTGCCCGCGACTGGCTCGCTCAGCGCGACTTTCGGCACTCCCGACTACGACGTGGAGCTGACTACGTCGGACGCGACGTTCGCTGATGTGGGACTGATGTCCTCGACGGCCGCCGACCGGGAGCTCGGCCTGCGCACCCTCCTTCATGCATCGGGTGCCGTCCCGGACGCGGTCCGGGCCCGCTGGAGTCTCGCTCCTGATGGCGCCCTGGAATGGGTCGACGTCGACACGTGCGCGGATCCGGAGGGAGACGGTGCCGAGGAGTGCGGCGGCCCCGTCGCTGCCGTCGACATCGCGGCCGAGTACGCAGTCGGGGGGCCGGACGACGGCGGCCTCCTCCTGCCACTGGAGACCGACTTCACACCTGCCCCCTCAGACATCACAGCGACGGCCAGTGGCCACTTCATGCCGGACCCGCCGCATTTCCTGCGCTTCGCGACAGACCGCAGCGACCCGGCCGTGGCCACGTGGAACCTCGGCGGGAAGCTCACCGGGCTGGAGGCGGCCCGGATCGACCGATCCGACTTCGAGGCGACAGGTGTGACCGACGTGGCCGTGGAGACAACAAGCAGTATGGGCCAGTTCGGCGCCCAGCTCGAGGGTGTCGCCGAAGACGACTACAAGACACACATCTGGACCGTCCTGGCCGAGGTGCCCGACAGCGTCGGGCTCTCGGTCGATTCGACGCTGAGCGACGGTGACGGGATCTCGGCCGACTGGGACGTCTCGGAACGCACCGGGGCCGCGTTCGCCGCCGACCTGAGGGAGTCCGACACTTCGACGTCACGTACCCGTGCCCATGTGGCCGGCTGGATCGGCAGCCTCGACGGCAGCGCCGACGGTATCCCCGACAGCGCCTCCTTCGACCTCGACCCGCTCGGCGACGACACCGACCTGCACTGGCGGTCGGGGTCGGACATGCGTGTCACGGCCGGCGTGACGTTGACCAATGACGCCGACCGGGCGGCGGGAAGGCGCACGCGTATCGTCGCCGGTGCTTCCGTTCCCCACGACCTCGACGTCTTCATCCGCTCCCACAGCGGCACGGTCGAGCGCGTGGAGCTGGACACGTGCGGCCTCGTCGTCGAGCAAGTGCTCGGTCCGGGGGGAGGGCTGCCGTTCCCGCACTGGTTCCTCACCGTCGTGGAGGACTGCACGGCCGTGACGAACGTCGAAGCCCGTGCCGTCTCCGACGCGGGGAGCCCGGACGACTCGGCGCTCACGGGAGTGGCGATGCCAGGGATCCCCGAGGGCACACCGTTCCAGACCGAAACGGGCGAGGACTTCACGGCCGCCGCCCAGTATGCGCACGCCGTCTTCCGCCGAGCGCCGGCCGAGGACAACACCGGCCAGCCCGAGTCGGGACCGTCGACTGCGGGACCCTGGGGTGTCGACGTCAAGCTGGCCCAACTCGAAGCGGCCGCGTTCGACCGCTCGACGGTGTTCCTCTTCGAGAAGACGGACATCTGCCTGTCGGCGACGTCGGGTAGCACGAAGTTCGGGTTGGGTGTCTACGCCGACAACGGGGACGGCACTCCCGCCACGTGGGTCGATTCGACCCTACGAGGCGCGGCCAGCTCCGCCTTGCCCCTCGACCTCCAGGCCGAGCTCGGCATTCCGGGCGATCCGGGCCGGGTAGGGGCGCTCAACTCGCTCCAGGAGATCCTGGCGACCGCGTATCCCTCCCTCTTCCCGCTCGTCGAGGTCGTGCGCGAGGGTTGCCCGGATCTCGGCGACGACCACGTCGCCGACCCCGCGCCGGGCAGGGACGAGAACACGGCAGAGCAGACCGGCGCCCCCCAGACCGTGCTCGCCGGCACCGCGCGCTTCGGGACGCGCGACGCTGTGAAGCAGGTGCTGTCCCTGACCGCCCCGTTCGCACTCGGCACCTTCACTGGGATCGACGCCGGCTTCTACGACGGTGACGACCTGGGTGTGAACGCCAGCATCGACATCTGGCTGCCCGACTGGCTCGAGATCCGCCAGCCGCGCCTGCACACGTGCGGGTCGGGCGGCAACCAGGACCCCGCCACGTGTCATGCCGAACCGACCTACGACAGCACGGACACGACCGACGTCGGCCTCGGGATGCGCAGCCTCGGCGGCGACCTCGGGTTCCTGAACGCGTGGTATCTCACGGACGAACCGGACACCTTCGCGGACGGGCTCACCCGCCGGGCCTGGGTCCAGGTCGACGACATCCCTTCGGGGGTCGACCTCGCCGCCCACCTGGCGTCCCGATCCCGTGACGGCGCCACGGACGTCGACCTGGAGGTGACCGACACCTCGGGTGCAGATCTCAGCGACATCGACTTCAGGTACTGGGACGACTACACGCCTGCGTACGACGGCGACGCCGCCGAGGCTCGTAACCGCATCCCCAACTACGCTGTGTCGCTCACGGGTCTGGACAGCCGCCTGCACGTGACGGGCGGACTGCTCGCCCCCACCACCGGCTGGGCGCCACCGGCATATCAGCCGGGCGAGGCGGCGTGCACTGGCTGGTCGGACGACCCGAACATCATCTACGACTCGCTCGGCGAGAACGACCCCTCGACGTGGACACCAGCCGGGCCGAGAAGCAAAGCGGAGCTGCGTCCCACCTACATCGACGCCTCACTCGAACTCGGCGGAGCCGACGAAGTCGAGATCGGTGTCGACAGCCGCACGGACGGCACGAACCAGAGCACCGACTTCGACCAGCCCTACACGAAGTCGCAACGTATCTGGTTCCGGGCGGACGCGCAGACCACGGGGCGGGTCCACGCCATGCTCCCGGGGATCCAGGTCGTCCAGGACGAGTTGCAGCCAGTCCTGTTCGGCCTGCTCGGGACCGCAGGTGTCCAGGCCTGTGTGGACATCGACGTGCCCCTCGACCTGCAGTGGTCAGACGCAAGTGAGCTCGCCCTGGGTATCGACAGCCTCATGGCAACCGTGACTTTGAACAAGGCGGACGACGCCGACGTCGCCGTCGACGTGAGCGAGTACGGCAGGGACGGCGTGTGGGCGGCCGAGATCCTCGCCCGCTTCAACGCCACCTACTACGACGTGTTCACACGGGCCCTGGATCAGAGGGTCACGGCCGGGCTGATCGACCCGGATCAACCCGACCACAACGCCGGCGCGATCCCCCAGACGCACGCGGCCGTCGACGACTGGATGTCGGACCCGGCCGACCTGGACGACGCGTCGGGCTGGTACAGCCACGACGACGACGCCGATCGCGAGTGGATTCACGTCATCATCGATCCCCTCCTCGTCGAAGAAGCCGAGAACCTGTGGTCCACGGATGGCCTTCCATTTGCTGGGACGTTCTGGAACGAGCTGTGGACCGCAATGAACGACAAGCTGCGTGTCCTCCCCGACGCCGCCGGCACCTGGACCCTGCCCACGCTGACGAACATGGCGGTCCCGACGTCGAACACGTTCGGCTTCTCGACCGACGCGCTCTGTAGCGCCGGGGACGCCGACCGCATGGTGTCGTCCACCCTCGCGAGGCTCTCCGACGGCAGCTACCTGAAGATGAGCGTGCGCCACGATCTGTCCGGTAGTCCCTTCGGCGGTTCCTTCTCCACACGGCTGGAGGTGTATCTCGTCGGCTACTTCCCGGACGGCTCCGTCCGCTTCGTCAGGCAGTTGACAGACAAGGTCGACTCCGGTTTCGACACGAATCCCTTCGACGCCCTCTCCTGTGCCCAGTGGAACGTCTCGGGATCGATCTCCAAGGACTCGGCGGGGGCTCTCAAGGTGTCGACGTACCTCAAGAGCCTCCACGACGGGGCCGACTGGACCTCGAAGGGTTCCCAGGTGATGCGCCTCGACGCCTCCGGCAACGGCGGCACGATCGGTGCCACCAAGCACGTCTACGTCGACGACGAGACACAGTCCGTGAGCGCGAGTGGGGGCCTCCCTGCACCCGGCGGGGGTATGTGCATCTGGTACCCGGGTGACGGCACCGCCGTCGAGCAGGCCCCCGGCGACCCCGCGTCCCTCACCCACACGTATGCGGCTCCAGGCCGGTACCACGTCTTCCAGGTCTGTTACATGGATGGTGCCGTCTTCCACGACGAGGAGCCCTACCAGGTCCTCTCTGTCGTCGACTACGGCGTCGCAGACGTGGGCTGAGCCGGCAACTGGCACACTTAGACCCCGTGCTGGCATCATCTGCAAAGGACTATGGTATACGTACGTCGAAATCTCCAGTGTGTCACAGTGAGTACAAAGGGGTCAGCCGATAGGTTCCCGCGGCATCCGTTCAGTGGCCAGATTCCTCGTAGTGTGCCTCTGGGTAACGGTCCTGTCGACAGCGACAGGCAGCATGACGTCACCGCCGCGGCCACACAACTTGCGCGCGATCCGCGCTCCTGCGCGCGGATCGCGCTCCCTCGATCGCGGTTCGCGCGCAAGGGTGCGATCCGCGCGCAAGAAGGACGGGCAGTCTGGGCAACGGACGGCGTCCACACGAGTCACGTCTGGACACAGGCCGCTGCCGTAACATCGACGTGTGTCGGATCCTGTCCTCTCCGAGCTGACCGCCGAGATCGTCGACATCCTGCGACGTCACGGCGCGGTCTTCGCCTACGCGTTCGGCAGTCGAGTTCGGGGCAGGCCGCATGCCGGATCCGACATCGACATCGCCGCCTACTGGCCGGGCACGGCACCGTCGGACTGGCTCGGTGTCCGAGCCGACCTCCCCCGCTCCGTGTGACCTCTCCGTGCTCAACGACGCACCCCTCGAGCTCGCGGCCGAGTCGCCATGGAAGGCACCTTCTCTTCGAGGACGATCCAGCGATACGCGTTCGGTGGGAAGCGACCACGCGCCGAGTCTGGCTGGACGAGGAGTGGCGCCGGGCGCAGGCGCGTGAGGACTTCCGCACGGGGGCGTCGGCAGCACCGACCGCCTGCAGGCCTATTCGGTGGAGGGTCCAAGCGCCATCCGCTCAACGCGGGGCTGGCTCGACGCGGTGAAGTACCTGTTCGTCGTCACCATCGAGGGATGCATCGACGCGGCACAGCACGTCTGCGCCTCGGAAGGGTGGGGACCTCCGTCCTCGAATACCGAGGTGATGGCCGTCCTCTCCGATCACGATGTCCTCGATCGAGACCTCGCAGCGATCGCAGTCCCGTGCAGGACCCACCCGGCGGATCCGGCGGTCCCCGCGACGTCTCCGATCGCGCGGGCGGGGAGGCCCGCAGGCCTCCCCATCCCCTTCGCGACGGAGTGTCTGACTCAGAACCAAATCAGAGACAGGAGCTGAATGCCTCGACTCCCGCAGCGGTGTCGAGGTCGGTAACCGACGCCATGTCCGTTCCGGGACCTCCGCTGACCTGGTCAGGGACATCCACCTCGTAGTCACACGCAGAGAGGGTATCGCTGCCCCGCCCTCCGCCGATGATGTCGGCGCCGTCGTCGGCCAGGATCGTGTCGTTCCCGTCATCACCCGCGAGACGGTCGGCGCCCTTCCCTCCGAAGAGCAGGTCGCTGCCCGATCCTCCGCTGTACTCGTTGTTGCCACCGCCCCCGAACGCGCCGTCATTGCCGGCACCGAGGACGACTGTGTCGTCACCGCCGCTGTCGTCCACGTACGGATAGCCGTTGGAGGCGTCGGCAAACACGGTGTCGTCGCCCGGACCTGTCACGACCTTGTCGTCCCCACCGCCGTGCATGGGTGCGAATTGCGAATCCGCACCCACTTCGTCGTCACCGGTTCCGGCGTCGATCACGTCGTCTGAACCGGCGTCTGTCCCATACGTGGTGTCTCCGACGATGTAGTCGTCGCCGCTGTCACCGAAGATGACGTCGCCGGCACTCGCGCTCCCCGCCTCTATCAGGCTACTCTGGTCGTCACCGAAGATCGCGTCGGCATCAGCGCCACCGTGGATCTCGTCTGCTGCGCTCGACGCATCCCCGTGCCCGTCTCCGTAGATCTCGTCGTCGCCGTCCTCGCCGAAGATCACGTCTGATCCGGCCGGGCTGGACCTGTCACCCCAGACCACATCGTTGCCGGCGCCTGCGAAGATCGTGTCGTTTCCGCCGTGGCCGTAGATCTCGTCGTCGCCTTCCAATCCGCAGATCACGTCGTCGCCCGGGGTTCCGTGGATCGTGTCCGAACCCGATGTGCCCGTGATCGAACACTCCGGCTGGGCCGATGCCGGTCTCGGCGCCGACACCGACATGCCGACTGTGAGGGCCGCCGCAACGCCGACCGCCGCGCACCTTCCCACACGTTGCCTCAGTCCCCTTCGTCCACTCATCACATGCCTCCTGATACTCATTATCTCAACTGTTCGTTACGTCTATGTGTCCCTCCTGTTCTCCACACCTAACTTTCTCCTTTTCTGACATTGTCTTCACTCTCTTCTTTTAGGACGATGGATATCTTCTGCTGATATCTCATGTGAGTACAGTGATCACCGGTTAGGGAGATGGCGATGAAACCAGGGTCGAACGTTCCTGCAGGTCGGCGGGGAGTCGCAAGGCTCCTGACCGCTGTTGTCCTTCTGGCAGTCCTGGCGCTGTCGGCGTGTCGCCCCTCGCAGGGCTCTCCCGAGGCTCCGACCACGACCGATCCTGTCGATCAGGCGGGCCCCGATGCCGGAGGCGGCAACGGCGACTTGGATGCGGGTGACGTGCCGGACGAAGGTGACGACGCGGCTCCGGACGGGGCCGCAGATCCCGTCCTGTTGGGCATCTCGGTCCATGTCGAGGGCTTCCAGGGCGAAGCCGGTGACCGCCAGAAGTACATGCGGCACCGCCAGACCCTCGTCGAGACGGCCGACGCCGCCGAAGCACACGGAGCCCGCCTCTCATTCGAGCTGTCCGCCGAGTTCACGGCGGCAATGGCACGCTGGGGGGACGACTTCGCGACGCTGATGGCATCGCGGGGCCACGCGATCGGCGTTCACGCCGATCTCGGCGGAACCCCGATACCGTTGGACGCATTCACCCACCAGCTCGCCGAGCGCAAGGCCGCCATCGAGGCGCAGGGCGTCACAGTCACCCACGTGTCCGGAATCTGCTCGGCGAGCGACTGGGTCGAAGCCGCGATCGGGGCCGGCTTCGAGTCGGCGACCGGGATCACCGAGTTCTGCGTCAAGTCGATCCCGGCGGAACACCGTCCCCCCGGATACGAGGACATCGACGCCTGCGCGAGGCCGTCGGAGTGCCACGTGCCCGCCCCCGAAGACATCTTCCAGCGGGCCCACCCATGGCGGACGAGCACATCTGACGCGTGGCTGCGCAACGAGCCCGACAGCCCCATCGTCATCGTCGCGGGCGAGTCGGGCACCAGCCTCCCGTGCCTGGCGGAGGGACCGGATGTCGAACCTTGCGTGCTGGACACAAGCGACAACGCGAGGTTCCTCGAACTTCTCGGCGCCTACGAGGACGTCGCCTCACCCGCCACTCCCACCGTCCTCAACATCAGTTGGAGCATCGGCGTACCCTCACCTGCGGAGGCGGCGGATTCGTTCTTTGCTGCCGTCGAATCTGAAGTCACTGCCGGACGGGCGACATGGGAGACACTGCCGCAGATCGCCGCGCACTTCCCGCGTGTTGCAGTCGACGACCCCCCGCCTGCCGCCGACCCCGACACACCACCGCCTGCCGACCTGGAACGGAACGCCGTCCAGGTGGGCGAAGACCGCTGGTGGGTCCGCAATCCGACGAGCGGGGCGTGGCTCTGGGTCCGCACGCTCGCTCCGGTCGAACCGACCGCCGATCCCCTGCCCGTCGTCGTGATGGTGCCCGGGGGGGCAAACGGCGCGAGCAAGTTCCTGCAACCACCCGGTGACGGCCAGGCGATTGCCGACGCCGGGAACCTCGTCGTCGTGTTCGACCCCGACGGACGGGGCCGCTCCGAGGGGGTCGAGGACGCCGACGGATACGCACACCAGGACGGCCTCGCCGCCGTCGTCCGGCTCGCCGCGTCCCTTCCCGGCGCCGATCCC
This sequence comes from Acidimicrobiia bacterium, assembly GCA_020850945.1. GTDB lineage: Bacteria > Actinomycetota > Acidimicrobiia > UBA2766 > UBA2766 > QWHP01. The sequence goes on from JADZDR010000050.1 coordinate 88,344, forward strand.
GACCGGGTCGGCATCGTCTCCTACTCGTACGGTGTCACGATGGCATCCGGTGCCCTCGCCCGCCATCCCGACCTCCCCGCCCGCTACCTGGTCGACTGGGAGGGGCCCGCGAACCGTCTCGACACAGGCGGCTGTGCCGGATACGCCGGACCGGACTGCGCCGACGAGGCCTACTGGGCCGAGCGTGAGGCGAGCACCTTCATCGGCCAGATCGCGGTCCCCTACGTCCGGGTTCAGTCCGCCCGCGACCACGTCCAAGCCGACCAGGAGCACACGCTCACCATGGTCAACGCAGCCATCGCCGGACCCGCCCCGATCGTGATGCTCAACTCGTACCGGGTCGAGACCGCCCTCGACGCGATCCCGCCGACATGGCTTCTGCCCGACTCGGTCGACGCCCGCAAGGCCCGGACGATCGCCGCTCACCTCGAACGACTCAACGCACACTGACCGACGGTCGATGATGCCCACGAGTGATGTGCGCGCAGACGAACGTCGAGGGAAACGTGTACCGACACCGAGCCGGGCTCAGGTCTGCGATCGTGGGCGCCCTCCTGTGCTGTGTCCTCGCAGGCTGCGTGGGGGGGACTGACGTCACCTCCGGCAGCGACACGTCCGCAGCCGGAGGCGACGTGTCCCTCGCGATCGCGCCGGGTCAGACATTCGACTTGAACCAGGCCGCAGGCCTCCCGGGCGGGGGCAACACGGTCAAGCTCCACGATGCCTGCATGGACGAGACCATCGGCCGTGGTGTCGCCGTCGGGATCCTCACCCCCTACGCCGCGATCTTCGACGCCACGCACACCCTCGCCTACGTGCGTATGGACACCGACGACACGCCGGGCGCCGCCGCACGCAGCATCGAGGGCGGCGTCAAGAACGTCGTTTGCGGCAACGGCAGCGCGTTCGTCGGCGCGAAGAAGGCCCTCGTCAAGATCGACGTGGCCACACAGGCAGTTGTCGGTCAGGTCGATCTTGGCAAGGACGTAATGCCCCCCGATTCGCTCATCTTCGACCGGTCCGCGCACCGAGTCGCCTATCCGGTCGTCGGAGGCGGCCTCACGGTCCTGGACAGCGACTCCCTGGCATCCCTCGGTGTGCTCCCCGTCAAGGGCCGCCAACACGTCTTCTTCCGTTCCGACGGAGACATCGTCTCCGTCGGCCTCCAAGACGCCACCGCGACCGAGTACGACGGGGCGACACTCGCCCCCGGCGCGTCGTGGCAACTGGGCGGGATCCGTCAGGCCACCCTCGCGGCCTACGACGCGGCCCGGGACGACCTCTGGGTCGTGGAGGGATCCACGGTCCACGTCTACGACACGACGACCGAGGCATCGGCGCCGGTCTCGTTCGAGCTTCCCTTCGTCCCCAAGGAGCTCGAGCTCGAGGGCGACCTCGCCGTCGCTCTCGACTACGACCCGACCGTCGTCTTCGGCAGCAGGATGGCCGTCGTCGACGTACCCGACCGTACCGTCACCCTGACCACCGACCGGGACGAGCGTCTCAAGCACGTCGACATCGACCCCGGGACGGGAACAGGCTGGTTCGAGTCGGGCAAGGACAACGTCGTCGTCGCCGAGGACCTCGCCACCGGCGCCGTCGACAGCCGTGTCGACATCGGCGACACAGCCGAGTACGGACTGGTGGCGGCCGGAGGCCGCACATGGATCGGGAACCGTCTCGGCGGATCGACGCTCGTGCGACTCGACCCCGCGACAGGTGCGACGGTCGAGGTGCCCACGGGAAGCTGGCCGGTCGGAGCCGCCTACAGTCCCAGTCGTGGCCGTGTCTTCACATGGGACATGCTCGACGGCACCGTCACGGTCATCGACGAGGAGAACGCCACGCCCGTGACTACATGGGATATCGGTGTGCGCGGCACGACGGACGCGATAGGCGACCTAGTCCTCGACGAGAAGCGCGGCCTGCTCTACGCGGTCCTGCCCGAACTGGGCCGGATCGTCGTCGTAGACGCAGACACCGGCACGAAACGCAGCGAGGTCGAAGTCGCGGTTCGCACGGAGGGCCGCGAAGGGCTGAGCGGGCCCGGTACCCTCGATGTCGCCGTCGACACCGAGTCGGGATCCCTGCTCGCCTACTCGGATTCGACCGGCACCCTCACGGCCTTCGCCGCAGACGACGACTTCCGACAGACAGGCCAAGTCGAGGTCGACGGCAAGGGCCTCGTCCCCTATCCGCTCTACGTCGATTCCGAGGCAGGCACGGTCTACCTCGGCCCGCACGCCTACACGACGACCGACCTCGATCCGGGAGAGAGCCTCTCCGGGGTGAGCCGCGTCGTGGCGGTGGACCACGAACGCGGCCTCATGGTCACAGCCGGAGAACACGACGGCGTTCCGACCCTCACCGCCCGCAGCCTCTCCGGTCGGGAATCCGGCGAACCCGTATCCGTCGGTGAAGCCACGCGCCTCGTCCCCACGTATGCCTACGACCCGACGAGTGGAGCCGTCTTCGCATATGCCATGACCGAGAACGTCGTCCGAACCTTCGCCGTGGGTTGAACAGGGCACACCCGGTCTCCCCGCCTGCCCCGCTCGGCGATACTTTCTCTTCGTCCTGATAGGACATTGGCATTGGTCTAGCGAATTCCTCCTTGTCTCACATCCCTGACGTTGGTCACGCCTGTGGCCATCTTCAGACACGGAGGTCGGCATGCGACGCGCGATGGTTGTCCTGCTACTCGTCACGGCACTGTTGCCGGTCGTGGGTGTGCAGCCCTCCGCTGCCGGTCCCGGGGGGGGTGAGGGGAGGGAGCCTGTTGCACGGCTGACTGCCCGGCCTGCATCGGGTAGGGCACCCCTGGACGTGCAGTTCGACGCGTCGGGATCGTACGATCCCGACGGCGGGACGATCACGGCGTACCGCTGGGACTTCGACGGGAACGGCACAGTCGACGCCCAAGGTCCCGACGCCACCGCCTCACACACCTACACGCAGGCGGGAGTCTTCTCGGCGCGGGTGACCGTCACAGACGACGAAGGGTCGACTGCGAGGAAGTCCGTCCAGATCCGGGTCCGCAACACCCCACCCGCAGCGTCGTTCTCGGTCACCTTCGACAAGGTGAGCATGCAGGCCCCGCTGCGCGCCGACTTCGACGCGTCGGCGTCTGTGGACACGGACGGTTCCGTCGTGTCCTACCGCTGGGACTTCGACGGGGACGGCACCGTCGACGACACGTCCGGTGCGGTGACGAGCCATGTGTACGACACGGCCGGGATCTACCTCGCACGGCTCGTGGTCGCCGACAACCTCGGTGCCACGGCGGCCAGGGCACAGATGATCACAGTAGCCGCCAACGAGGCGCCGACCGCATCGTTTGCGACGTCTCCGACGGAGGGCCTGGCGGCCCCGATCGAGATCGCCTTCGACGCGTCGGCGAGCTCGGATCCCGAGGACGGGACCGCTCTCACGTATGCGTGGGACTTCGAGGGCGACGGCACCGTCGATACCCTGGACGGGCCCGCCACCACGCATGTGTATACGGCGGCCGGGGTCTACCTGCCGACACTCACGGTGACCGACACCGAAGGTGCCTCGGACACCACTACACAGCTTCTATTGCTCGCGGGCAACCAGGCGCCGACCGTCGCCCTCGACACGGACACATCCGAGGGCGTCGCACCCGCAAGCATCTTCTTCGAGGGGACGGCAGCCGACGCAGACGGCGACACGGTCACCCTCGAGCTCACCCCCGGTGACGGATCGCCGACACTGACCCCAGCCGCGTCCGTGTCGCACACCTACACGACACCGGGTGTCCACACAGCGGTCCTGACCGCCCGCGATCCCGCCGGTGCCGCCACGTCGGTGTCTGTGCAGATCAGTGTCGCCGCCCCGCCCGTCCTCGTGCCGCCGGCGCCAAAGGCGGGTGTCGTCACCCTCGTCGCCGACGTCGCCCAATCCCTGTATTCGGGCGACACGCCCGTCCAGACCGGCGTGGAAGCCGAATCGCTGGAACCGGCCGAGGTCGCGATCGCCCGCGGCCGGGTCCTCGACCAGGCGGGCAACCCGCTGGCGGGCGCACGCGTCTCGGTGCGGGACCGCGACGACCTCGGCGTCACCCATTCGCGGGCGGACGGCTGGTGGGACATGGCCGTCGACTCGGGCGGCCGCCTCGTCTTCGACATCGCCAAACCGGGCTATGTTCCCAATCAACGCACCCTCGAGCCCCGGGCGGGACGCTGGGAGGTCGCCGACGAGACTGCGCTGGTCCCCTACGACACGGCTGTGACCGAGATCGACTTCGACGCCCCGATCGAGGTCGCCCGCGGATCGACCGTCACAGACGACCGTGGAACCCGACAGCAGACCGTCCTGTTCCAACAGGGCACCGAGGGGACTGTCCGCCACACCGACGGCACCGCCGAGACTCTCGACGCGATGTCGGTCCGGGCGACCGAGATCACAGTCGGCCCGCTCGGCAAGGCGGCGATGCCCAAGCTGCCCGAGACCGTCCTCTACAACTACGCCGTCGAGTTCTACGTCGACGAGGCCCGCCTCGCCGGGGACGACACGGCGTCGATCCGGCTCTCCAAGCCCGCCTTCTCCTACACCGAGAACTTCCGGGGCTTCGTCGACGGCACACCCGTGCCCTGTGGCTTCTACAACCGTGGCACCGGCTTCTGGGACGTCTGCGACAGCGGCGTCACCGTCACCGTCCTCGACGGCACCACCGACTCCGACGAAGACGGGATCGGCGAAGCCCTCCTCAACACCGACAGCGACGCAGACGCCGACGCAGGCGTCGACATCGACGCCGACGGTACAGAGGACGCCGAGATCGGCGCAGACGAACGCGAGGCACTCGCGGCCCTCTACAGCCCCGGGACGAGCCTCTGGCGCGTACGTCTCGACCACTTCTCGACCTACGACTTCAACCCCGGCTGGATCATGGGCGCCGCAGTCCAACCGGGAGGGGACGTCGACGGTGGCAACGACGGGCTCGACGACTCCTGTGAGACGGGCGGTTCCGTCATCGAGTGCGAGAACCAGACCCTCGGTGAGACCGTCGCCGTCGCCGGAACCGAGAACACCCTCAACTACCGCTCGTCGCGTGTACCCGGACGCGTCGACGACTACAAACTCGAGATCTCCCTGCTCACCGACGGCACCGTCCCCGCCGGAGTCGCCTACGCCTGCGTCGTGGTCAGAGTCGCCGGCGTCGAGTATGCGAGACGCCTGACCCCCCAAGACGCCGACGGCGACGGCGACGACGACGGGTTCACCGACCCAGACTCGGGATGCCTTTGGGATGTCACCGGGTGGATGGAGGCGGATCTCAGCCCGCCCTCACCGAGTCTCGAGGTGACCGATCCGGGCCATGCGCGCTTCACCTGGGACGGTCTCGACGCCTACGGAACGGCCGTGAACGGCGTGCAGGAGGCCGAGGTCAAGATCATCTACCTGTATCCCGTCGACTGCAGCGCAAGCTCATCCTTCGGGATGGTCTCCAGTGACGGACCGATCTACCTGGTTGGGGGCGGCTGTCCCGACTACGTCGGGATCTCGACGATCGTCGAAGAGGAGATCGGGCACTACTCGAATCCCGTCGACGAGCTCGGCGGCTGGTCCCTCGACGAGCATCACGTCTACGACCCGGCGACGGGCATCCTCAACTACGGCACGGGCCGCTTCCGCCGCCTCGACCCCGGTGCCACGGGGTCCGCGGCGAACTACCAGATCTCGACCCTCGCCGAAGTGCCGACCGACGACGACGACCCGTACAGCCCGTGGGTGGAGGGCATCGCCGTGGGTCCGGATGGAGACATATACATGGCCGACATGACGGGTTCTGAGGGTGGAATCTGGCGAATGAACTCGCATGGGGGCAACGTCGAAAGGGTGGCCGAGGAAATGGGGGATCTGGGCATCTGGGGTCACGGGCCGCGGGATATCGCCTACGCGGACGGCAACCTCTACATCGCCAACGGCGAGCTTGGCCTGAGGCGGTTGGACCTCGCCGACCACACGATGGTGACCCTCAACAGCGAGGAGGGCTGGGGCTGGGACCCGAGTGACTACTTCGCGGGATGGCGGGCTCAGTACCTCGAGATCCATCCCACGTCTGTCGCTGTCCACGGCGACTCTGTCTTCGCGACGAGCGAGGGCGGCGACCTCTATCGAATCATGCTGGACGGCGAAGACAACGAAGATGTCGCAGACGTCGAGCGCATCTACAGCGGGGATGGGACGGGTTCATATGCTCTTGCCGTCGACGGCGGCGGAGACGTCTACGTCGGCGTGAAGAACAGTGTGCTGCGCATCGACCCTTACGGCAACATGTCGGTCGTCGCCGGCTTCTGGGGCTGGTGCCCCCCTGGCACCGAGCCCGGCGACGGCGACGGCGGACCGGCCACCGAGGCCTGCCTCGGCCACGTGAGCGGCCTCGCCGTGTCGGACTCGACACTCTTCGTCGCCGACGGCGAGGACCAGAGGATTCGGGCGGTCTCCCTCGAGACCGGCATGATCAGCACGGTCGCCGGGACGGGCGAGGCGGGGTATTCGGGTGACGGCGGCCCGGCGGTGCTCGCTGAAATGCATTCGTCCTACAACTACGACAACGTCGGCGGCAGCGGCGTCGCCCAGCACTGGGGGATCGAGGCCACCGACGACGGCCTGGTCATAGCCGATTCGAACAACCAAGTGATCCGCGAGCTGACGCCGATCTTCCCCGGGGTCGACGGCGACGACATCCTCGTCCCCTCCGAAGACGGGTCGCTTCTCTTCCAGTTCGACGAGTACGGACGGCACGAGTTCACCCTGAACGCCCTCACCCTCCAGACGCTGCTCAACTTCGACTACGACGCCGACGGGCTCCTAACGGGCGTCACGGATGCGTTCGGCCGCAGACTCGACATCGACAGGCCCGACACCCAGACGGTCACGCTCACGAGCCCAGACGGAGGCGGTCACCAGGTCACGACGATCACCCGTGACGCCGCCGGCTACGCCGACACATTCGGATATCCGGGCGGATACACAGTCGACGTCACCCACGGCCAGGGGGCGACAGGCGAGGGACTCCTCGGGGACCTCACCGACCCGGCAGGGAACTACCACCAGTACAAGTATGACGGGCTCGGTCGCCTCGTCTACGACTACGGCCCCGACGGCGGCTACAAGGCGCTCGTGCGGACGCCGCTCGAGCCCGAAGGCGGCGACCTCGACGTGGATTACGCGATCACGCTCACGTCCCTCCGCGACACGACAACGAGCGACACGGCGACTGAGACCTACACCGTCACCCGTGACGAAACCGGTACGACCCGCACCTACACGGACCCGACCGGTGCCACGACCACGACGGTCAAGGATCCCACCGGGACGATCACGGCGGGTATCCAGGCGGACGGGACCACGACCCGCACCGAGTCGACCGGCGATCCCCGCTGGGGGATGCTCGCCCCGTATCCGATGTCTGTGGATGTCGATGTTCCGGGGCGGGGCCGCCAGAGCGTCGACACGGCCCGCAGCTACAGCTATGTCATCGAGTCCGGTGTCGTCGCGTCCGCGACCCAGGACGTCACCTTCACCGACGCCGACGGTGCGGCCCGTACGGTCACGTCGGAGTACGACTGGGATCCCGACACGGCCGAGGGGACTGTCGTGGCGGGCACCCCCGAGGGTCGTACCGACACGATGACGCTGGACCGCTACGGTCGACCCGTCGGCTACGACCCCGCCCCGATCGACGGTGTCGACCAGGAATCTGTCGCAGTCGTCTACGACGCGCTCGGCCGTGTCGACACCGTCAGCGAAGGCAGTCGTGTCACCGACTACGACTACTACACGTCGGGTGAATCCCCCGGCGACCGCTGGGAAGGCGCCTTGAAATCGGTGACGGACCCGACCGGGCGGACCGGCACCGTCGTCGGCTACGACGCCCTGTTGCGTCCCCTCGACGCCCGAAACCATGACGGTACGACGAGCGGTGTCCGCTACGACGACAACGGCAACATCACACGTGTCCTCATGCCGTCGAGCGGCGACGACCACGACACCCACGTCTACGACTACGACAGCGCCGACCGTCCCACCGGACATGAACCGCCCGACATCCAAGGCCCGGACGGGTCGACAGGGGCCACCTGGAACCTCGACGGCACCCCCGACAGCGCATATGACGCCGACGGACGATCGGCCACCTCGACCTACACGCCCGGCACAGGCCGCCTCGACTGTGTCGACTACGACAGTGACGCCGCCGAGACAGCCGACGTCGACGAATCCCGCGACTGCACGACTGTTCCGGAGGGCGCCGCCCACC
>JADZDR010000051.1 GCA_020850945.1 Acidimicrobiia bacterium
CCGACAGAAGATGCTGACACACGAGATTGTCGCCGTAGCCCCGGCAGCCACCGTCATCGTCCCCGACCCCAACACATACCCCCGCTCCCAGTCCAGACTCGACGTCACCGTCACATCACCCGACCCATCGAGTATCCCGTTGCCCTCCAACCGAAGGTTTGCAGTGAAACTGTCGTGGGTCCCGTCCGTGAGCGTGAGGGTGCCGCCACTGAGGCGGACTGGGGCCTCCGCCTGCATTGAGAGAACCGCGGTGGTACCCGTGGAGTGAGTGACAGGAAGCGAGATTCCCGGGGCATTCGAGGGTATGCAGACGTGATCGGTGCTTTCGGGCACACGGCTGCCGGTCCAGTTCTCTGGCGTACCCCAGCTGGTCGTCCCGGCCGCTCCGGTCCAAGTGATCGTGCAATCCGCGAGGGCGAACTCGTCGTAGCGGAACACGACTGGGTTGCTCGTCCCGTTCGGGCCCGCGACTGTGACGTCCACCGTGCCGGCGGAGGGAACGGCCGGGGTGGTGGCTGTGATCTGGTTGTCGCCGTCAACGGTGAACGCAGTCGCTGGTGTGGCACCGAAGGTGACGGCGGAAGCGCCGGCGAAGCCAGCGCCGGCGATCGTCACACCTGTGCCGCCGGCCTTGGGGCCGTGGTCGGGGCTGAGGGTGTCGATGTGGGGCGCAGCGTGCGCGGCGGCAATCGGGCCGAATGCCTCTGATTTCGCGGTTGACTTCCCGAAGCCGTTGTGGGCGGTCACCAGGACTCGTAGCGTGTGGTCGGCGTCCGACGACGTGGGCGTGTAGTCGCGGCTGTCGGCCGCGTCGATGTTGGTGCAGGCTGCGCCGGCTTGATCGCAGCTCTGCCACTGGTACGAGTAGGACTTGGGGCTCCACATCCAGGTACCGGCCTTGGTCGTGAGGGTGGAACCCACCTGCGGGACTCCGGCAATCGTGGGTGGGAGGAGGTTGGTGGGAGGCGCGCAACCTGTCAAGAGGAGTGCACCACCGACTACGAGGACGGCGTACTTCGCACGCGCGAACAGTTTGCGGCGTCGACCCTCGTGTGAGCGCTCACTCACGATGTCCTCCCAGTCAAGCGCTGGTGGGAATGGTAGTTCCCTGGCCTTCCCGCAGTCCCGGGGCGGACGCATGTCCCGTTGCCAGCCAAGTGGGGCCAGCACAGCCCGGGCCAGTGTCAAGGCAACGGTAAGCGGCTCGGCGCCGCCCAGTCCATGGGCACTTGTGCCCACTCTGTGCGGATTGGGCATCCGAGGGCTTGCTGTCTCGCTATTGCCTCGACACACACACATGGGCACGGGAAGTAGCAGCCATCGGAACGAGTCGGCTACTCTCGTGCAGCCGTGCGGATGGGAGGCGGAGAGTGTCCATCGGGGAGAGGACTCGTACGGAGTCGGCCGTGGACAGGAGCGTGCAGGTTGGGATCGTCGATGACATCCCGACGTATCGCCGCTTCTTCGACGGTGAGATCTCGGCGAGACCCGGCTTCGGTGTCGCCGGAGCCTGGGCGACCGTGGATGAGCTCGTTGGTGAGATCGATGCGGGGCAGTCGGTCGACGTCGTCTTGATGGATCTCCGTCTCGAGCATGGTGTGGACGGGCCGGCCGGTGTGGCGTTCCTTGCGGACAGGGGTCTTCGCATCCTGGTCTTCTCCGAGAACCGTGATCCTGATGTCGTGCGGGCCTCTTTCACGGCGGGTGCGGCGGGGTACGTGTCGAAGAACGAGGCACCCGAGGAGATCCTTGACGCCTTGGCGCTCGTGTCCGAGGGTGACAGCTACGTCTCGCCCCGCTTCGCCGCGGATCTGCTCACGGACAGCCGCAAGGCCGCGTCGGCGTACCGCTTCAGTGATGCGCAGCGGGAGATCCTGGGCTATGTCGCCGATGGACTCACATACAGCCAGATCGCCGAGCGCCGCTTCACCTGTCTCAAGACGGTGCAGAATCAGGTGAACGCCATTGCGGCACACGTGCGCGAGGTGAACCCGTCGCTGGCCGGGGACCGCAACCCGCGCACGTTCCTGCGGGACGTCGCCGAAGAGCTGGGCTTGAGGCGCACGCGGCAACCGCAACGCACGTAGGGAGCTGGACGGTGGTCCCGGAACCTGGCGCACATGGCGGGCAAGCCCCCGATTCCGCCCGGTTCAGCGGGCGCGTACGGCGGTTCCTCACTCCCGTCGCGCAGAGAGAGCCGTCGTCAGCGAAGGTCGCCGCCGACCGGGGCTTGCTGGCGATCTGGACGATGTGGCGATTCGGAACCATCGCGGTCTATCTACCGGCGTTGTCCGTTCACCGGAAGCAGCGGCGCACCGGATGGGTCCTGCCCGTCGCGTTGGTCGGCGCGGTTGCCGAGGGTGTGTGGGCAACACGGCGACTTGCCGGCGGAGCATCTCCCCGGTCGACCCTGGCGGTTGATGGCGCCACCCAGTGCCTCGTGCTCGCGGCATCGACACTCGACTGCGAGCCGGACGCCGTCGACACCGACGTAAATTGGCCGTCGCAGCTGCTCACGGCGACGGCCGCGCTGGGCGGCATGTATCTGGCCGCACCCGAGGCCACGGCAGTCGCGTTGGCGCTCGGCTGGTTCGAGGGAGCGATCGAAGCGCACATGAAAGGCGGGTCCCCATGGCGCGGTTTGCAGTGGACGCACCTCGCGATGGGTGTCGTCGCCCGGATCCTCGCCGCCGTGACGGGCGCGCTGGCCGCGACGATCGACGAATACCGGGCGAGCGCTGAAGCCTCCGGTGCTGCCGTGGGTCGCCTCACCGAAGCGCGCCGCATCTCCGAGACCGTGATCGATGAGAGCCTCGCCGTCCTGCGTGATCTGCTCGACCCCAAGGCGACGCTGGCGCTTTCGGACCTTCGGAGGAGAGCTGCCGGCGAGGCTCTGCGCCTGCGCTGGGTCCTGGACGGTCACTCGGGGCGGGCCGATCCGCTCACCGCCCGCCTCTGGCAGATCGCCGCCAACTCCGCCGCGCGCGGTCTGCCCGTCGAACTTCTTACCCGCGAGCTCGGCCCGTGTGGTTCCCCTGCGGCACAGGACGCGCTGTGCTTGGCGATCGACGGCGCTCTCCACGTCCTGGCCGGACGAACCGAGGCGAAGCGTGCTGTCGTCCGCCTCCACGCCGGAGACGGCGACATCCTCGCCTGCACCGTACGGTCCCGCCGCCGCATCGCAGCCAGCAATCTCGTCTACCCCGACACTTGGGCACAGACGGTCGCTGCCGTGGACCGTCTGGGCGGCAGCATCGCTGCACCGCCACCGGGTCCGTGCGATGACCCCGAATGGCGACTCGCCCTGCCCGCCAAGCAGCCGCCACCATGAACGAAGCCACGCTCCCGCTGATCACACCCGACGTCCCCGACGTGGACACTCGCGTGAGCCGCGACTTCAGACGCATGACCGTCTCCGTCCTCGTGCTCGCAACGGTCGCCAGCACGATGCACATGATCCAGCATCGGCACGGACGGGGCCGCATCTACGACCTGCTCTTCGCAGCCACCCTCGCCGAACGGGTCTGGCTCGTCACGCGGCTCGTGCGCAAGCCCGACAGCGGCCATGGACCCATGGCGGTCGACGCCGCCACCCTGGCGGCCGGCATGATCGCGAGCTCCCGGCTTGTGGAAGCAGGCGGGTTCTCGGGGACGAACCCGTGGACGCATCTTGCCGGCGGAAGCTCGCCCGCGTACCCGCACCTTGCCGGACCGAGAGTCGGACCTGGCGCCATCACGCTGCTCGCAGCCGCGACCCTCCTTGCCCACCGGCTCAACAGCCCCACCCGCGATGCCACCCTGCGCGGCCTGAGCGACGGCATGGCACACGTACGGGGCTACGTGCTCTCGGGTCTCGTTTCCAGCACGTTCCGCCGCGTCGCTGACGCCCTTGCCCGCGCCGCCCATGAAGCCGAGATCCAGAGAGCCGCAGAGGCCGCCGCCGCCGAACGCGACCGCATGTACGGCGTCATCCACGACCACACCCTGCAGAACCTCGAGCGCATCGCGGCAGACCCCGATCTCGACACCGCCGCCTCCCGGACGCTTGCTGCCGAGGAGCTCGCCAACCTCACAGACCGCCTTCGTGCCGGAACGACAGGCGACCTGCAGGCGGTCGCCGACGAGTTCGATGCCTGCGGACTTCACGTCACCCTGAACCTCGATCCCGAGCCCCTGGGCCTCGATGCCACCCAGTGGGCCGCTGTTCTCGACGCGACACGCGAGGCGCTACGCAACGTCACAAAGCACGCCCGCACGGACACCGCCACCGTGACGACGCGCAAGCATGAGTCCGGGTGCACGGTCACGATCACCGACCGAGGCTGTGGCTTCGACCCTACCCGCGAAGTCGGCTACGGCCTGCCCCACAGGATCCGAGCCCCTCTCGAGGCCGTCGGTGGCGTCGTTGACGTCGTGAGCAGTCCGGGCCGTGGCTCGACGATCACCCTCACCTTGGTGATCCCAGAGCAGCGGGTGGTCTGATCTGGCTTGTCTGACGATGGGAAACGGCCACGTGAAGTGACGTGGCTGGTGGTAATCGGGGGAACAGGGCCAGATGTGCCAGGTGTGCGGACCCGAGCGACAGTCGGAAAACGCACAAGGAGGAGACGGACGCTTGTGGGAGCTCACTCCCGTTCAAGGTCAAGGAGTACTTCTACCCATTCCTTTCGCGTAGGGCCGGAGCGTATGCTCCAAGCGGTGCTGCGCAGGTCGGTTCCCGATGGAGTAGAGTCAGTCAGATCAGACAGGTCAGCGTGGCTGGGAGGCATCATGGGAGTCCAGCGAAGAGCGATCATAGTTGTTGTCCTAGCTCTAGCAGTTCCGTCATCGGTCTTGGGTGGGGCGTTACCAGCATTTGCCGAACCTCTCTTCCAGATGCCGGTTCCATGCGGAGAGACTTGGAGGGGAGCTACATACGCAGATCATGGCGGGGCGGGGAATGACAATCCAGTCGATCTAAATCATGACAATGGCGATGTCTGGGAGAAGGGTCGGCCAGTGCTGGCCGCGGCTGGAGGCACGGTCACCATTGCTTCCGGCGATGGCCAATGGAACGGTGGCTACGGTAACTATGTCGCTATCGACCATGGTGGGGGCTGGACAACCCTCTACGCGCATCTCGATAGCGTGAGTATCACCGCCGGGCAACAGGTTACCATGGGTCAGGTACTTGGTGGTGTCGGAGATACGGGCGCCACCGGCGGCGGTGACCACATTCACTTCGAGGAACGCCTGAACGGAACACCCCAGCACGTCGAGTTTGACGGCGTGCCAATCGTGGAAACGTACGAATACAACGGAAACCCGTACACGAGTCGGAACTGTCCTACCTCACCTACACCGCCGCGCGTCGAAGGTGACTATGACGGGGACGGGGACACAGACATCTCTGTGTACACACCGTCAACTGGCGTTTGGAACATCCAGAATGTGGCTCTCCTGACCCCGGTGTGGGTGGGGTAAGGGCGGAGGCCCCCACGGCTGTTGGGGTGTAGGGCTGGTTGGGGGGTCCGCGTGACGCGCACGAACCACGACAAGGATCACGGGTGTTCAAAGCC
>JADZDR010000052.1 GCA_020850945.1 Acidimicrobiia bacterium
CCGTCGGGGGTGGTCCCATGGCGGGTGGTGGTGCGGCCATCGGGGGTGGTCCCATGGCGGGTGGTGGTGCGGCCATCGGGGGTGGTCCCATCGCGGGTGGTGGTGCGGCCATCGGGGGCGCTGCGGCGACAGGATCGGGGGCGACGTATCCGCCGGGCAGCGACGTCGCGGCCACCTCCGGCTCCGCATGCATCGCAGGCATCGTCTCAAGAGGTGGAGCCGAGACGGAACGGACCGCCGTGGCAGGATGGCCGAGGAAGCATGTTCCGTCCGGGTTGAGCGGCACCTCCTGGTGGCACCAGTCGCAGAAGCCTTGCATCGCGCACGTCTCCCTGGGGAAGTCCGACCACTACTTGATTCGGCTCAGCGCCCCAGAAAGTGGAGAGGGTTCTCCATCGATCACCGATCGCGTGTCAGCTATCATGGCTCCCACTGCGGACGTGGCTCAGTTGGTAGAGCATCACCTTGCCAAGGTGAGGGTCGCGGGTTCGAATCCCGTCGTCCGCTCCATTGAAGATGCAGGTCAGAGGGGGTGTGGGCGTGCCAGACGGGTGGGCCGGAGGCGAAGTCGGCGGGATCGGGTACACATTCAGGGCCAGCGGCTTCACGTGGCGCAGAAAGCACTCGAGATCAGGTTCTGAGCGGGCCGCGAATCGCTGGGTCGCGGCGCGACAATGCAGCGATTCCCCGTAAAAGGTCAGGGGGCCGGCAGCCGGCCGCCACGTGGGCCTGGTAGCATTCACCCGCGGCCCGGGACCCCGACCGCATGGGTATGGGCCCGCCGACGGGCCGGGAGGACCGCGATGCGGAAGCGAAGACGTCTACGCGTCGGGGGACGGGACCCAGGACCCGCTGGTCGGGCCAGGACGGCCGTCGCCGGTGCCCTGGTCGCAGCCGTCGTCACGGTCGTCGTCACGGTCGTGCCCGCAGCCGGTCTCGGGGACGTATCCGCGCAGGATTCCGCCAACGTCTCGGACTTCGCGCCACCTCGGGATCTCGGCACGTTGGGCGGTCCCGCATCCGGGGCTACGGACGTGAACGAGGCGGGCGTCGTCGTCGGCACAGCCGACTCCGCCGAAAGCGAGCACACGCACGCAGCCCTCTGGGAGACCGACGAGACGATACGGGACCTCGGCACACTCGGAGGCGCCCGCGCCTACGCAATGGGGGTGAACGCTGCGGGAGTCGTTGTCGGATCTTCGGAGGTGTCCGCCCCCTGGGTCGAGTTCGCGTTCGTCTGGGATCCGACAACCGGCGAGATGCGCGACATCAGCGGAGGGATGCCGTCCGCCGCCCTCGACGTGAACGAAGCCGGCCGGATCGCCGGCTACACGCACGGAGGCGGCTCGGGATACGAGGCGGCCCTCTGGGAGGCCGACGGGACGAGACGGGACCTCGGCACGCTCGGCGGCCTGCGGTCGGTGGCGACGGCGATCAACGATGCCGGTTGGGTCGTCGGATATTCGAACGTGGCCGACAGTCGTGCCAGCCACGCCTTTCTCTGGGATCCGACGAGCGGCGTGATGCCGGCCATCGGCACGCTCGGCGGGGACGACTCGTGGGCGGTGGACGTGAACGAGGCAGGCCAGATCGTCGGCAAGTCGGAACTGACACCGGGCGCCTCGAACGCCGAGCACGCCTTTCTCTGGGATCCGACAACCGGTGAGATGGAGGACATCGGCACGCTCGGCGGGGCGTTCTCGACGGCGTGGGGTCTCAACGACGTCGGTCAGGTCGTCGGATCCTCGACTTTGGCCGTGGGAGACTCGGTCGGACGAGGATTCGTCTGGGATCGGACGGGAGGCATGCGCCTGCTCGGCACGCTCGGCGGCCGCACGGAGGAGGCCGCCGCCGTCAACGACGCCGGGCGGATCGTCGGCATGTCCGAGACCCCCGACTTCGCGGGACGGGCCGTCATCTGGGAAGTGCCGCCGCCGGGAGACCGCATGGACGTGACGTTCCGAGGCGGCCACTTCGGCGGATTCCACGCCGGCGGTGCCCTTCGCTCGGGGAACGTCGCAGTGCAACGCGACGGCGACGGCGTACGGCGGGTCTGGGGCTCGGGTGTACTCCCAGGGCCGGACGGGAGCGACGTTCCCGTCGCAGTCGACGTGCGCCGACTGTGGATCCTGGCCCTCTACGTCGGGGCGGTCCACGTCTCCCTTCCCGGAGGCGTGGCACGCACCCCGGTCGTAACAGGCGCCCTCGCCGGCGCAGATGCCACGGTCGGAGCCACGTCGAGCTGGATCGACACGTTCGTCTGGCCGTGGGCTTGGTACCGGCTCACCTGGACTGTGACCGACGCGGCCGACGACGAGTGACCGAAGCGGAGCCCCCCACCCGCGGCCGCCGCCCTCGCCGCCACACGTCGGCGGCGGGCTATGTCGGGGGTCCGTGACGCGGCGCGCCCGGGCTTTCCTCGGCCTCCGCCCGGCCCAGGGGTGGACTGGGTACACCCCGGTACACGCCGAGCCGTCATTCCCCGAAATCCCCAGCGCGCCAATTCGGCCGACTTTTCCTACCTGACCAGGGCCTTCGGGGGCGAAGGCCCTGGTCAGGTGCCCCCCAGAATCACCTTGCCAAGGTGAGGGTCGCGGGTTCGAATCCCGTCGTCCGCTCTGCAAAGCCCAGGTCAAAGGGCGTCCCCGGCTTTCCATCCCCCCACCGGACTCCCACGTCATCCCCCACGTGGGCATCCCCCCCCGTGGGCGTAGTGAACCACGTCAGGTGTGGTTGAGTACGCCCACGTGAGGGGTTGGCGACTGCGGCGGTCCTGGCCGCTCAGAGCTCAGGTGCGAGCGACTGCAGCGTGGCCGTGTAGGCCATGCCGAATGACGTGCGTGGCTGGCCACCCACAGTCGTCTGCTTCACGACCCTCTTCAGGGGAAGGCCGTCCGCGTTGAGCCAGACATCCTCGGTCATCGAGCCGGTGCGCGCGCCCGAGAAGGTGATCTCGGCGCGGCCGTGGAAGGCTTCCACCGCCTCCCCGCCGACGCTCAGTGACTCGGACCCCACGTAGGTGACAGTCCCATCAGCCGCGAAGCTGCTGTTGTCGAAACCGTCGGTGCGCACAGCGCAGGACATCGGCCAGTTGTCCCCGGGTAGGGCCTCTGTTCTCACCATGTCTACGGGTGGCGTGCATGTCGTCGTAGTGGTCTGGTGCCACACGAGCATCGTCATGGTCTGGACACTGCGGTAGAGAGCCAGGATGCCGGTATCGCTCGGGCAGTAAACGCCTGTCTCCGAGGTGGACTTGGTCGTGATGACCAACACCCCGCAGTCACCCGCATAGCTGAGCGACGAGCTCGCTGTCGGCGGCAGCGGAGTGCTGAAGGCGAACGGCCCGATACCCGATCGAGTGGATCCGCTGACGTCGTAGACATAGGTTCCTGCCTCCGGCCCGCTCGGTGCAGCGGCCACGCTCCCAGATGGCATCCATCCGGCGGAGGCCGCCGCCACGATCGCCACAGCTGCCAGCCGACAGCCGAGTCGCCGACCCCGTTCCCGTCTCCGTGCAACTTCCATCGTTCCTCCTCTCCCGCCCCACGGGCCGTGCCGGCCCATCCAGTGCGGGACATCGGTTGTGCTGAGTGCACCTAAGCACCTCATCTCCCTCCTCGGAAGGGTCCTGAGCGGCTTCTCAAGCCGAGCAGCCAGATCTCAGGCCGCTCTCAGGGCGCCGATCATTACGCTATTGACGGGCACGGGAGCGGGTGCGCACGCGCGTTCGAGATCCGCAGCTGGGGGAGCCGAGACGAGCGAGTTGCAGGATGATCAGCAGGACGGATCCGTAGCCGCCGTGGGCGCCACAGCAGACGGATCAGGGAGCGCAGGGTCGATCGACGTCGGGTCCGGCGGCGCCGATGTGTTGCCGGTGCCGGCGGACTATGACCGGCTCTTGCCGCTGGCTGCGGGACTGCTGATCCTCTCCACGGTCACCGACGTGGGCATGATGCTCGGCCTCGAGGAGCCGTCCATCTGGAAGGTCCCGGCTCTCGTCGTCGGCCTGGTCGCCATCCTTGCCCTGGGCCTGGCCGGCTCTCTTGCGCACCGCTCGCCCCCGACGGCCTTCGCCGTGCTCGTGGGCGCTTTCAGTGCCTGCGTCCTCGTCGCCATAGATCGTGTCCTGCCGGCCAACCCGACCTGGGCCTGGCTGGTCCTTCCTGTCCTCCTCGTCGGCTCGTCACCCGGCCGCCGCTGGACGATGCCCTCCTGCTTCATGATCATCGGGCTGCTCGTACTCGTCGTCACGGGGCTTCCCCCGCACGCCGACGTCACGTCCGTCGACCTGCTCGGAGTGGCGACCATCGGTGTCGTCATTCTCGGTCTCGGCGACCTCGCTCGCCGCGGCGCCGACGCATCCTCGATCGAGGTCACGCGGGCGGAGTCGCTGAACCAGGCTCTCTCGCGGGCGGCCTCGGCCTCCGTGTCATTCGTCTCGTCCATTGCCCAGGACCTGACGACTCCGCTCCACGACATCGAGCGGTCGAGCCGGACCCTCGCCGGCGCCGCACAGGAGGGAACCACGGTCCGAGCGTGCCAACAGATCATCCTCGCCGCCGACGACGTGGGCTCCGTGGTGGACGAGGTGCTCGATCGTGAGCGGTTGCAGGCAGGACTGTTCGTGCTCGAACGAGACCCGGTCGACCTCTTCGACCTCATCCTGCGAGCGGCAGCCGCTGCCGGGCACGACATCGCCATCGAAGGCACCCGCTGCCTGGTAGCAGCCGACGCGGACCGCCTCGCCGACGCTCTCACCGCCCTTCTCGAGGCGTTCCCGGCCGACCCGCGTGGGATGCGCGCGATCCTCGAGCGCGATCGGGGCGGGATATGTCTCCGGATCCCCGGGGCCACTCCGGCCCACCGCCGCAGCCCGCGACCGTCGCCACGGGAACGTCTGGCCACTGCGCTTGTCGAGGCGCACGGGGGGACGCTTCGCACGGAGCCCGCACTGTCCGTCTGGCTACCGGTCGATGACGATCCCCCCGCACGAACGCAGTCTGATGCCGACGCCGCCATCCGGGCGCGTGACGATCAAGCGCGCTGGTTCATCGTGCTCATGCTGGCGCTTGTCGGCGTTGGCCTTGTGCTCGGGCCCGCATGGTCGGGGAACCTCGCCGTCTTCCTGGTGGCACAGGTCGCCCTCGTCTTGGCAGACCGTTTCGCCCGGCCCGATGTGGCGAACCCGTCGACACGGGTCGCCGCCCGCGTCGCTGTGATCGCGGTGTTCGCCGTGCTGATAGCAGCAAGCGGCGGGCTGCTCAGCCCCCTCTGGATCGTCGCCGGACTCCTCGTGGTCGGTGACAACGAGCAGAGCCTCAGAGCGACGCTCGGTCTCGGCATCGTCGGGTCTCTCACAGTCGGCATTGCCATCGGCGTGACGTGGCCAGAGGGGCTACCCCAGCTCTATGGTGCGGCGCCCGTGGCCGTGCCACTGGTGGCCGCCCTGTTCGTCGCACGTGTGAACGGCGGCATCGACATGCACAGACGAGCCCTGCAGGCGCTCAGCGCAGAGCTGGAGGCGTCCCGTGCCCGTGTCACACTGTTCCTGGCCGTCGTCTCCCACGAGTTGCTGACCCCGCTCACGGCGGTGCGCGGATATGCCGAGAGTCTGCTTCTGCCCCGACCCTGGAGCGAGGAGGAACTGCGGGAGTTCGTGACCGCCATCGGGGAGGAGAGCCAGAAGCTGGTCATGTTGATCGCCGAGCTGGGCGACACGGCTGCCATCGAGCGAGGCACCCTCACCGTCGATGCCGTGCCCATGGACCTCGCCGATGCCGTACGGATCGCCGTGCGACGCGAGAGATCCCGATCACCGGAGTTGAGCATCGACGTCACCTGCGAATCCCAGCTGCCACCCGTCAACGCCGACCCACGCCGCGTGGACCAGTTGCTGGCCAACATCCTCGACAACGCCGTCAAGCACACTCCGGCATCATCCTCGATCGACGTCACCATTCATGCCGACCCAGACAGGGTGCTGGTCGGCGTGGCCGACCATGGGGCGGGAATGCCTCCCGAGCTTCGCCGAGAGATCTTCAAGCCCTTCTCGCGCACACCCGACTCGCGTCTGCCGGGCATGGGCCTCGGCCTGCACGTGTGCCAGGGCATCGTGGCGGCGCACGCGCCGGGAGCAGGGATCTGGTGCGAGGAGACCCCGGGCGGCGGCATGACCATCAGGGTGGCCCTGCCCCGTGCAGACGTCGCGAGCTCACCTGGCGGTACGATCACGGGACCTGACGAATGAGGATCAGCTCCGTGGACGACATGGCGACGGACGGGCCAACGGAGAAGGTCCTTGTCGTCGATGACGATTCCCGCGTGCGGCGGCTGCTGACGACGAACCTGCGAAGCGTGGGCTACGACGCGCTCTCAGCTGCCGATGGAACGCAAGCGGTCACAGTGATCGCCCGCGAACAACCAGATCTCGTCGTGCTCGACCTGATGCTGCCGGGCATAGACGGATTCGAGGTCATCCAATCCGTGCGTGCCTTCTCCGAGGTGCCCATCATCCTCCTCACCGTCAAGGGCGAGCAGACGAACAAGGTGCGAGGCCTCACCTTGGGTGCAGACGACTACATCACCAAGCCATTCGGAATCGAGGAGCTGCTCGCGCGCGTGAACGCAGTGCTCCGCCGCGCACGCGGCATCGAGCCGGACTCCGAGATCATCGAGCTGCCCGAGATCCGTATCGACACCCGCCGTCGCGAGGTCACTGTCCGGGGTCACCAGGTACGCCTCACCCCTACCGAGTACCGGCTGTTGCTCGCGGTCTCCGAGCAGCCCGACCGAGTCCTCTCCAGCCAGGAGCTCCTCGAGCGTGTCTGGGGCCCCGGGTACCAGGATGCCCAGGAATACCTGTGGACCTACGTTCGCTATCTGCGTCGCAAGATCGAACGCGACCCCCAGCGCCCGACGCTGATCCGAAGCGAACCCGGCGTCGGCTACCGCCTCAGCCTCGGTTGCGGGGGAACTGCTTGACGACGGCTGGGACCCTACGCCGAGATGTAGGGGGCGGGCGACTGCGGCCTCGGCCGCTCAGGATGATTGCACCACCTGCGCCCGTTCGAGCTCTGCCGGATCGTGTGCACAGAACAGCTGTACCGTTCCCTCGTGCACCGATCGCAGCTCGCGGAGCCGGTCCCGGTTCGCCTCCGCCAGAGCGCGGTCAGCGGCCGTCAGCGCCGCGAACGCTCGGAGGAGAGGTCCTGGCGTCGGACGCGTCTGATCCACGCTGTGCTCGTGGAAGTAGGCGTCACCGCAGTGCAGCCACCACCGCTCGCCGTCTTCGACGGCCACAGCCACATGTCCCCGGGTGTGGCCGGGCAGCGGCACGACCAGGATCGACTCGTCCAGGCCCGGGACGGCTCGCACGGCCTCGAAGCCGAACCAGCCCTCACCTCCGCTGTCGAAGGTCCGCCACTTCGGGCTGTGGGACCAATGCAGCGGCCGGTACCGCGTGCGTTCACGCCAGTGCGGATTCAACGCTGCGTCGAGCTCGGCGGCATGCACATGCACCGTGGCCGCCGGGAAGTCGCCCAGCCCCCCGGCGTGGTCGAGGTCGAGGTGGGTCGGGATGATGTGGGCGACGTCGGCCGCGGTGAACCCGAGCGCCTCCACCTGACCGAGAGCCGTCTGCGCCACCGACATCCTGGGCCGTACGAGCGTGTTGAACGGCCGGCCGAGACGGCGACCCGGTTCGGCAACGTCCGCGGTCCCGATTCCCGTGTCGATGAGCACCAGTCCGGCACCGGCGGTCTCGATCAGCAGGCAGTGGCCGACGAGGTGTCCGGCCCGGTTCACCCAGCGCCCGCCCACGGGGCACATCGTGCAGCAATCCAGATGATGCACCTTCATGGCTTGGGTCTCGTCAGGATGGGGGCGGGCTCGGGCACATGGTATAGGCGTTCGGGTCAGATCGGTCGTCGACGTCGACAGAGCCGCCGCGCGGGGTCTGCCTGAGCTCGCGTGGTCACAGGGCTACAAGCCCGGGGGTAACCGCGGTGCGTCGTCGTCCGGTCCCGAACGTCAGGCGTCTGGGAGCTCACCGGGGTAGGTCACCTCGACCTCAGTGATCGCCTTCGAGAAGTCGGCGGAGTTGTTCGTGATGAACCGATCGGCGCCCGCTGCGACGGCCGTCGCAAGATGGACGGCGTCTGCGGCGCGCAACCGGTGGGCGGCTCCGAGTGCTGCCGCGAGCTCGGCCAAGGACTCGTCGGCAGGTCGAAGGTCCAGGCGCCCGAGCAGTGCGGCCAGAGCCTCGATGTCGGTATCTGCGCCGTCACGAATCGGCTTGATGAGCAACTCGGGAATCAGGAGCACCGATCCGACACCGGCGACTGATCCGGTTGCAGTCGTTGCCTCCGCGGGGAAGAGGGCGCGGACGCGTCGGCCCAGTGGGTGGCCCGGTACGGCCGCATAGATCAACACGTCGGCATCGAAGCAGTCCACGGGGCCGGCCATCAGCGCGTCGACCGACTCGACGCAGCCGCGGCGAGGAGCTCTTCGGCCCGTTCGCTGCTCAAGGCCGGAGTGTCGGTGAGACGGGTGCTTCGGCCCCGATCGAGGAGGTCGCGCAGCCGCTCGGCCTCAGCGAGCGCCTGGTCGGCACGCCGGGCTCGGATCGCGTCGGGGCGGACGACAACGGCGACCTCTCGCCCGTGGCGGGTGATGGTGACCTCCTCGCCGGCGATCACGCGGTCGAGGAGCTCGGGCAGGGCGGCCCGAGCTCGGCTGACTGACACTGTTGCCATGAACGAAGTGTACGCCATTGTACAGATCTGTACAATGGCGTCGTTGACAGGCTCGTTCTCTGGGCGGCGGCTTGTCGCTTGGGTCGGGCAGGCAAGGCAGGGCAACTGAGCATGGCGCGCCTCGCTGAGGAAGGTCGAGCCACCTCTTTCCGACATCTTCGACGTCGTGCGCGACCACGAGACGTTCTCCTCGACCACGTCAGTCTGCGCGCTGTGCGGCGGTGATCTCGGCCGGGCTCCACCCGCCGAGCGCCATCCAGGACTTGTTCAGCCCCAGGAAGCGCTCGGCCAAGATGCGTGCCCCCGGGAACAACTCCTGCATCTGGTGCTTGGAGAGAAGTTGGATCTCGTCGATCGCGGCGTTCGTTCCATCCAGATCGACGGCCTTGGTCCCGTAATGCCCCGGCTGAAACCTGAGGAGGATCATCCGCTTGATACTCGGCGGCATGAACTGGAAGTAGGGGACCATGTAGTGGGGCTCCATCGGGAAGTTCCGGTTCGGAGTCTGGATGAAGTACCGCTTCGCCACCCTGTGCACTTCGTTGGCCATCTTGCGCTGCGCTGCCCACGTGCCGAGATGCTCGATGACGGAGTTGGAGTAGACGACGTCGAACGACCCATCCGCGAACTCGGGCATCGCCGTCGCGTCACCGAGGTGATCGTGGATGTTCGCGCAGGGACTCGGGACGTGCTTGATGTTGAGCACCGTGATGTCGACGCCGTCGATGTCGCCATACCCGCGGTTGGCCCAGAACTGCGGGTTTCCGTCGATCTCGAGCAGGCGCCACGGCTTCGGCACAGAACTGAGGAGTGTCTCGAACAGACGCAAGCGCTCCGCGCGGTAGTGACGGGACAAAGCCGCCGGAACATCGCGCAAGCGGGCTGCCACTGACACTGTCACTCCTCGGGCCCGAGCCCGCTCCATCGACCTGTTGCCCACCTGCAGGTTCCCACCGACGCTGGAGGTTCGACGGGATGCGCGACATCTCCTCCTCTCCGCTCCGCCTCCCCCTCGTGTGACAACAGTCGATCCCGCTCGGCCGGTACGCCCCGGCGGGGGCCCAAGGACCGACACCTCCGACACGGTCGATGCGGATGTGGATCACGTGTCCCGGCGCCGATCCAGACGATGCTGACCTGGGCGGTGCCGTCCGGATTGACGGTCACGAGGTGGCCGAGCCGGCCTGCCGTGAGAGCCGCCCGCAGCTCGGGGCTGAGTTCTGTCACTGGGCCCTCCTCTTGCGTGGGCTCGACGTGCGGCGATGATGCAAAGGGTTTACTCTGTCCCGGGCCGCCCGCATGGGCGGCTGACAGACACGACAGACCGGGGGGTTGGACATGAGCTCGATGATCGACGCGCCCACAGTCGAGGTGCTGGCGGCTGAGGGGTTCGCAGGTGAGCTTCTGCGGCCTGCGGATCCCGGCTACGAAGAAGCCCGCAGGGTCTGGAACGGGGTGATCGACCGCAGGCCCGCCCTGATCGCCCGTTGCTTGGGCGGTGCCGATGTCGCGCGTGCCATTCGACTCGCGCGGGAGGCAGACGTCCCTGCCACAGTTCGGGGCGGGGGACACGCCGTGGCCGGCCATGCCGTGTGTGACGGCGGGATCCTCATCGACCTGTCGCTGATGCGGGCCGCGCGTGTGGACCAGCGGAGGCGTACGGTGCGGGCGCAAGGGGGTTGTCTCAACTCCGATCTCGACCGCGAGACGCAGTCCTTCGGTCTGGCCGTCACGAGCGGGGTCGTGAGCCACACAGGCATCGGGGGGCTCACCCTCGGCGGGGGTATCGGCCACCTGATGCGCAAGTGGGGACTGTCCATCGACAACCTCGTGTCGTGTGACGTCGTGACCGCAGACGGTCGTCTCGTAGTCGCGAGTGAGGAGGAGAACCCCGAGCTGTTCTGGGGGCTGCGCGGTGGGGGAGGGAACTTCGGCGTGGTCACCTCCTTCGAGTTCCGTCTCCATGCACTCGGCCCGACGATCCTGTGTGGCATGGTGGCCTGGCCGATGGACCAGGCACCCAAGGTGCTGGGTCTCGTGCAAGAGCTGGCGGCAGAGTCACCGGACGAGTTAGGCGTCGTCGCCGCGCTCCGCCTCGCACCACCCCTGCCCATGGTGCCCGCGGGTCTGCATGGCAAGCCGATCGTGGCCGCGATACTCACTTACGCGGGTCCGGTGGAAGAGGGGGAGGCCGTGCTGCGGCGAGTCAGGCAGTTCGGTCGGCCGGCATTCGACGCCGTGGCTCCGAAGCCGTACACGGCCCACCAGCGCATGCTCGATCCTGGTGCGCCCCAAGGTCTCCACTACTACTGGAAGTCACACGAGCTGCCCGCCCTCACGGATGACATGATCGGGATCGTGCACGAGCACGCGGCACGGATGACGTCGCCGCTGTCTCTGGTTCCCGTCTTCATGATGGGCGGGGCAGTATCCCGCGTTCCCGAGGACGCGACGGCGCTGCCCAACAGGGACGCGGTGTACAACATCAACATCACCGCAGCCTGGCAACCCGACGATCCCGAACCCGAACGGCATGTGGCCTGGGTCCGTGAGTTCCACAAGGCACTCGAGCCTTACGGCATCGGTGTCTACGTGAACTTCACGAGTGACGACACGCCGGAGCGAATCCGCGAGGCCGCTTACGGACCGGACAAGTGGAAGCGGCTCGTCGCGTTGAAGGACGAATGGGACCCGACGAACTTCTTCCGCCACAACGCGAACATCCCGCCGAGCGAATAGACAACTACGCATAGACAACCAAGGGGGCAACCATGGCCGAGGTGAAACCGATACCGGACGACTATCCGCGTGTCATGCCGTATCTGTGCGTCGACGGTGCGGAAGACGCGATCCGCTTCTACACGAACGTCCTCGGCGCCGCCGAGCGCATGCGCCTGCCGATGCCGGGTGGGACGGTCGGGCATGCAGAGCTCGTGATCGGCGACTCGATCGTGATGCTCGCGGACGAGTTCCCCGACATGGGCAATCTCGGACCGCGGTCGATCGGGGGAACGCCGGTCTCGATGATGGTCTTCGTCGAGGACGCCGACACCACGTTCGCCAAGGCAATCGAGAACGGCGCGGCCGAGGTCAGCCCGGTGCAGGACCACTTCTACGGCGACCGTTCGGGCACGTTCGAGGACCCGTGGGGCCACCGCTGGTCCGTCGGCACGCACGTGGAGGATGTCGCGCCCGAGGAGATGAGCCGGCGCATGGCCGCCATGGGTGAGCCCTGAGCGCCGCGGCGTGAGCCGGGCGACACCGGACCGAGTCGGACCGGGTCAGGCGAGGCGGTCGACGACCGTCGTGACGGTCTCGAGCTCGGGACCGGTGCGTTCGTCGTCGAAGTCGTCGAAGTACTGACCGCTGCTGACGAACTGGAACACGACGACGGCGGATCCGACACGTACGGCGACGAGCTCGCTCACGGTGGAGTTGTCGTTTCCGCCGTAGTAGGTGTAGTCGGACAGGTCGGCGGAGAAGGCGACCGACTCGTCTCCGACGGCGGGGGCGGCGAGCTCGCCGACGTCGGACGCGACCGATTCCTCCGTCCCGGGTGTGACGTTCTCGGCGATGCACGCGGCGAAGAGGTCGGAGTCGACCGACTCGAACCCCGTCTCGGCGGCGGCGGCCGTCTCGTACTGGTACACGGTGTTGCGTGCAAGGACACCGATCGTCGTCGTCGTGTCCTCGGTGTCGGTGGCGAAGGTCGGCGACGCGGCCGACTCGAGGAGCCCCTCCTCCAGGGCGGGATCGACCTGCGCAAGGTCCGCGCATGCCGGCATGTTGGGGTCCTCGACCTCCTCGCTCTCGGTCGTGCTCGTATCGGGGTCGGCTGCGTCGTCGAGGTCGACGCTCTCCCAGGCTCCGAACGGCGCGTGGGTGGGGAGATCGTCCAGTTGGAGGAGGCCGACTTGGATTGCCGGTTCATCCGCGGACTGCCGCATGGCGCCGGGCCCCCCGCACGCCCCGACAACGAGGAGCGCGAGCCACACGGCGCCCACGCGAGTGAGGGGGCGGATCAGATGACGGGCAACGCGCACCACCCGACCATATGTCGTGTGACGGTATCGTCGGGTGATGTCGGACGGAGGTGGCGGGCAGGAAGCGGAGCAGTTCCGTGTGGTTCGGCCTGTCGTGCACCTCACGCCACCCGTGGGGTGGCTCAACGACCCGAACGGCCTCTGCCGGCACGACGGGACCTACCACGCCTTCTACCAACACAACCCGGCCGCCGACGTGTGGGGGCCCATGCACTGGCGCCACGCCACGAGCCGTGACCTCCACACGTGGCAGGACGACGGGATCGCCCTCGCACCGGACGAGCACGGCGCGATCTTCTCGGGGTCCGCCGTCTGCGACAGCGGTGGTACGGCAGGCTTCGGGACCGGCGCGATGCTCGCACTCTTCACCCATGCCGGCGGGCAGGGCCAGGTGCAGAGCCTCGCCTCGAGCACCGACGGGCTCCGCACGTGGGCGAAGTACGACGGGAACCCGGTCCTCGTCCCTGCGTCAGGCGAGAAGGACTTCCGTGACCCGAAGGTGTTCCGGTGGGGCTCCCCTTCGGGCCAAGGACACTGGGTTATGGTGCTCGCCGTTGGAACGCGTGTGGAGATCTACCGCTCCGACGACCTCCGGTCGTGGGAGCTCACGAGCAGCTTCGGGCCGGACCTGTCAGGGATCGGCGTGTGGGAGTGTCCCGACCTCTTCGAGGTGCGGGTGGACGGCGCCGGGGACACGTGCTGGTTCCTCACGCTCTCGGGGACCAATGCCGGGGCGCACGGCCACGGCGGGACACTCGCGATCTCCGGGACCTTCGACGGTGTCGCCTTCGAACCCCACGACCCTGCAGCCCCGCCGCCCCTCGTCGACCACGGCCCCGACTTCTACGCGGCGCAGACGTTTGCGGGTCTCCCCCGCGGCCGCACGGTTTGGACGGCCTGGCTCAGCTCATGGCACTACGCCCTGTCCGTACCCTCCGGCGGATGGCGGGGTGCGCTCGGCATCCCACGCGAGCTCGACGCCGTCAGCACGCGGGACGGGTACCGGCTCCGGCAGCGCCCCACCGCCGAGCTCACGTCCCTGCGAGGGAGGTGCGTCCTCCGCCACGAAGGCCCTCTGGCGCGGGTCTCGCTCCGGCCGGACGACGACACCTTCGCGTACGACGTCGCGGTGGAGCTCGGACCCGGACAGGACGTGGGTGGCGCCGTTCTCGAGATCGGGGACGAGCAGGCCGCGGTCGTGACGCTCACGCTGACAGCAGGAGTGGTCGTGGTCGAGCGGCGGTCACCTCCGGGCCGGTTCGTCGCCGACTCCTTCGAGCAGACCTACGCGGCGGCCCTCGATCCCGAGGAACCCGGGGTCGTGAGGATCGTGATCGACTCCACGTCCCTCGAGGTGTTCGCCGACGGGGGCAAGACGGTGGTCTCCGCCACCTGGTTCTGGAACGGGGTTCCCGCGCTCTTCCTGGCGAGCAATGGGGATGCCGATGCGTCTGTCGCGTGCCGTGTGGAGGTCCACGAGCTCCGGCCCCACGCCACGGGCTAGGACGCTGTGCCGGTCCGGGCTGGTCCGCCCCATCCGTCGGGAGAGGGGGGATTTCACACGCATTTCGCCCTGATTGACGCGCATGTGGCGTATCGGGGTGTTATGGTATGGACAGTAGTCGAACATACGTTCGATGTTCTTCTTCGGGTTTGGTGGAGCACTGCGAGGAGATCGGGGAGAGGAGATCGGGAATGGTTGCAGCGCACACCGGGCCGGGGGGGTGGGGTCGGGCGGACGAGTTGACGGAGCGGATCCGTACGCTTCACGCCGAGATGCTCGCCGTCCAGGCGGAGCTTCTGGCATGCGTGGCCGAGTACGACGGTGAGCGACTCTGGGAGGCGGACGGGGCGCACTCCATGGGTGAGTGGATCGCGTGGGATCTCGACGTCGGTGTGCAGACGGGCAACGACTGGGCACGGACGGCCACGCGGCTCACCCACCTTCCCGCGATTGCCGACGGCATGAACCGGGGCGAGCTGTCCTACGAGCAGACCCGGGTGCTCTGCCGGATCGCCGAACCCGAGACCGATGCCACGTGGGCGGAGCGGGGCCGCCGGTTGTCGGTGGCGGAGCTCAACCGCGTCGCCCGCCGAGTGCGGCCCGTGACGGCAGCGGAGTCCGAGGAGGCACACGCGGACCAGTGGTTGCGATATCGATGGAGCTCCGACCGGAACCGGCTCGAGGGTTCTTTCGTGCTCACCGAGGACGGCGCAGCCACTGTGGTGAAGGGTCTCGAGCGCGAGGTCGACGACCAACTCGGCGCGGTCCGGGGGGATCCCGAGATCGAGCGCGTCCCCTATCAGAGGCGCCTCGCCGATGCCTTCGTCGACCTCGCGCGCAGGCGTGTCGCCTCCGACTCGGATCCTGACCGGGCGACCGTCGTCGTCCAGGTCCCCATCGCAGCCCTCGCCGACTCCGACGGCGGTTCCGGGCCGGGGGCGGGCGGGTGGATCCTGGGAGGTCCGGCGATCTCGGCCGAGACGGCGCAGCGTCTCGCATGTGACAGCAGATACCAGACGGTGCTCCAAGACGCACATGGTGTCGGGCGGAGCCATGCACCGCTGCAGCGGTCGGTACCCCCGGCGATGTCACGCATCATCCGCATCCGTGACGTCACCTGCCGCTGGCCCGGCTGTGAGCGCACATCCCGCCTCCACGTCCACCACGTCGTCCACTGGGCCAACGGCGGTCCCACGACGACGGCCAATTGCACGACTCTCTGCCCCCGCCATCACCGCATGGTGCATGAGGCCGGCTACCGGATCGAAGGCAATGCCGACACCGAGCTCACGTTCCGCCGTCCCGACGGAACCATCGTCGACATCCGTCCACCCCCACCTCCCTGAGGCGGCCGAGCTCGCGCGCTCAGCTATCGTGCATCCGATGCCGTCCCGGCCTGTCGTCGTCCACCTCATCGGGTCACCTGTGAGGGGTGCACCCCGCCTGTTGGTGCGGGACCTCCTCGCCACGATGGACACGTCCCGCTACCGACCCGCCGTCGCGTTCCTGCGTGAAGGCGGGGAGGAGCGCGAGAGGTTCGACATCGAGTCCATGCTCGACGAGTTCGAGGCCCTGAGGGTCCCCCTCTTCCTCGGGTCGATGGAGCGATCGTGGCACGTGCACGACGCGGGCCGACTCGATCGGTTCCTCCGCGATCTCGGTGCCCGCATCCTCGTCGGCCACCTGCAGCGCGCGGACATGTGGTCGTGTGCCCTCGGCTGGTGGGGGCGCGCACACTACATCCGTGTCTTCCACGGCCAGTATGCCCACTGGTCGGCGAGGCCGACTCAGCCTGCCTTTGCCCTCAACGTCGCCGACCGGCTCCTCGCGGCCCGGGCCGACCGCGTGGTGTGTGTGTCCCCCGAGGCGAAGGCGCTGCTCACCGAGAAGCTGGGCATACCCGGCCCGAAGGTGCGCTGGATCCGCAGCGGGATCGACCTCGACCACTACCGCGTCGACACCCCGCCTCTCGCCCGTGAACGCCCGCTCACGATCGGCATGGTCACACGCGTCATCGCCGAGAAGGGAGTCCGCGAGTTCGTCGACGCGATCGCGGCGCTGCAGCGTGACGAGCCCTCCCTCGAAGCGGTGATCGCGGGTGGGGGCCCGGACCTCGACGCGTGTGTTGCGCACGCGCGGTCGGTCGGAGCCGCGATCGAGTTCCTCGGCCACGTCACGGATGTGCAGTCCGTGCTCGCCCGTCTCGACGTCTTCGCCCTTCCCTCCTATGACGAGGGGACCCCGATCTCCCTCATCGAGGCCCTTGCCGCGGGGCGGATCATCGTCGTGAGCGATGTCGGGGGCATGCCCCACGTCGTAGATGACGCCCGCAACGGGCTCGTCGTGCCGGCTCGCGACTCCGTCGCGCTCGAGGCCGCGTTCCGGCGTGTCGTCGAAGACCCCGACTTCGGGCGCCGCCTCGCGAAGGCGGCACTCGAGGATTCCAACCTGTACACGGTTGCGCAGATGGGCGCGGAGTGGAACCGCCTCTATGCCGAGGTCCTGGCGGAGTGAGCGCTCAGTCGTGCCTGCGTCCCGGGAGTCGGCGCCGTCTCACACCTCGCGGCGGCGTCACGGCGGCGGCGTACCGGGGAAGCATCACGTCGAGGCTGTAGTGACGCTCGAACCGGGCTCGGCCTGCCGCCCCCATGCGGGCGGTGAGCTCAGGGTCCGCGGCAAGCGTCGCGAGCGCGTCCGTCCACTCGGTGGGCTCCGACACCAGGTATCCGGTCTCACCGTCGATCACGACCTCGGCGTTCATGCCGGTTGGCGACGCGACCGTGGCGAGACCGGCAGCCATGTAGTGGAGGAGCTTGTTCGCGCACTTGCCGCGGGTCCATTCGGTGTCGGGGAGTGGCATGATGCCGACGTCCCACGCTGCGAGGGCCGTTCCCTGCGTGTCGGCATCCCACATCTCGAGGTGCGGCCGCACGCCGGGTGGCCAGTCGCCGGTGTCGACTTGCGTCCCCGTGAGCACGTGGAATTCGAGCGCGGACTTCTCGACGGCGGCGGCGACGGCGTCGAGATAGGGCTCGAGGAAGATCAGTCCGTTCGGCTGCCCGTACCAGCCGACACGACACGGGCCGCCGGGTCGGGGACCCACGCGGGGCCGGATCTCCGTGTCGGGAACCGTCGGTATGACGACCACGTCGTCACAGTACTGCCCGGCCCATTCGGCCAGGTAGGAGTTGCCGCAGATCACGCGGTCGGCCATCTTCGCCGATTCGACGGCGTGGCGGGGTGTCCAAGCGGGCGGGCGCAGCTCAGGTGGTGCCGCCCACATGCTGTCGTCGAGCTCGTAGACGAGGAACGGGGCACGCCGCCGCAGGATCCGCTCGTAAGTCGGTGGACCCGTGAAGAAGAATGCGTTGCGCAGGATGACGGCGGTGTCGTAGCGGAAGGGGAGGATCGCCGCCTGCCAGAGGCGTTTGAGTCCACCCACGACGAGGGCGGCCGCCTTCACCGGTGCGGAGGCCCTGTCCCATGGGAGTGCCCAGTCCGAGATGGTGCCGGTGGCAGCGAGGTCGATCCCCAGCCCGCGCAAGCGGGGGGCGTACATGCCTGCGCGGAGCCACGGTGTCGTCTTGAACCTCTGTGAGGGAGGCACCCAACACATCACGAGCACCTCGAGGCGGCCGTGATCCAGGCTGGGCGACTGAGGCATGCCTAACGTATACCCGTCGTCGCCGAGCAGAGGCCAGGTCAGGGTTGTCGACTGCAGGAGGAGAGATGCCTGAAGCAGATGCGGATGTGGACCGGGACGCTCGAGCGGAACGGATACCCGGGCTCGTCCTGACGGGAGCAGGCGGACTCGGCGTGATCGTCGGCATCGTCCTCGTCGTGGTCGACAACGCCGTCGGGCTCATCGTCCTCATGGTCGGGCTCGCCGCGTGCGTGCTCGGACTCGACATGTGGATCCTGCGGGCACCGCAGCTACACGACGCGGAGCCGGAAGAACCGGAGGAGGCCGAAGAGCCGGAGGAACCGGAGGAGGCCGGAGAGCCGGAAGAACCGGAGGAGGCCGAAGAGCCGGAGGATCAGCCTCCGAGCAAGCCCAAGAGCGACGCCACGTAGTCAGTGCCGTCCCCGCGGGCGGCGACGCGGCGCAGACCGGCGAGGGCGAGGCCGGCGACGGCGCGGTCGCCGAGCGCACGGCGAACGGGCTCGATGGCAGCCGTCCACAGTTCTGTGGCCGGCGCGCCGTGACCCGAGGGAAGGCTCGCAGACACACCGAGCACGAGGTCGGCGACACCGTCGAGCGGCATGACGTGTTCACGCATGTCGTCCCAGTCGGACAGGACCCAGCCCGAACCCGTCTGCGCGAACCGATCCAGGTCGACACTCGAATGTGCGAACCCGCGCGCAGCCTCGGTATCGCCGAGGAGATCGACGAGTTTGCCCGTGTCGAGGCCGAGCCGGGCACCGAGGTCCTTCGCCTCGGCGGCAGCCTCGTCTTGTCCGGCCGGCCGTGCGTCGTGCAGTGCCACCTCGACGAGGACCGCGGAGATCTCGAGCACGGCGGCCGGGGCCGCCGCCGCGTCTGCCGCGATGCGGTCCGCCAGTGTCACCCCGTCGGGCGCGTCGAAGGCGAGGACGACATCCGGCCCGTCCTCTTCCACGGTCCGCAGCGGTGGCAGCCACGGTCGGGATCCGAGACCCCGTAGGAGACCTTCGACGCGGCGCAGATGCGCCGCGCCCGTCTCGTCCCGAGATCGGAGTGTCATCTGCGCACCGTCGGGTCGGAACCGCAACGTCCGCATCGGTGTGCCGGGAAGCTTGCGGGACGGGACCACGACCTCGTGCACACGTGCACCGAGCCCCATCGTCGCCCGCGCTCCACCGGGGGCAGTTGCCCGGTTCAAGAGGGAGGGAGCGAGCTTGCGGAACTGCCGTGACCGCTCGAGGCCGGTGCGGATCACAGGGAACACCTTCGACTCGCGCCAGTGCGCATTCGTGGCGGCTCCGAGGCTGCTGCCGAGTCTTGCCGCCTCCCTGTTCGCGAGGTTCATGGGATAGACGAGATCGGGGAACGAATAGTGGAAGTAGGCGCCGTAGACCTCGGGTGCCTCGAGACCGGCCTCGGCGAGGAGTGCCGCGGTACCGCGCGGTGAGTACGTCCAGTTGCGGTAGGAGCCCTTCCCGCGGGAGCGCGCATACACGTCGGCCAGGCGCCGCGGCATCAGGGTGACGAAGGGGAGATCGATGTGCTCCTCGCGGCTTCCCATGAAGTAGCGCACGCCGACCCTGTTCTCGATGCCGAGGACGAGGGTTCCCCCCGGCGCGAGGAACTCTGCGAGCCGCCGCAACTGGCGCAGCTCGGCGTCCCGTGGTGAGAGCTCGGGAAAAGACAGGGGTGTCCATTCGAGGACGCCCATCACGACGACGAGGTCGAAGCTCCGTTTCGGGTAGGGGAGCGTGTCGATATCGGCTCCCACGGCGGTGACGTTCTCACGCTTCGCCGCCTTCGCGCGCAGGGAGAGGAGGGCCGCGCGCTCGGGTGTCGGGTCGGCTGCGCACACGGTCGCGTAGTGGGGGGCGAGGCACATCGAGACGGCGCCGAGGCCGCAGCCGTAGTCGAGGGCGCGCCCGCCGTGCGGTACGCCGAGCGGCACGCGCCAGTCGGCGCGCGATGCGTCGAACGCATACCGGGGCAGCCACGGTCCCGCTTCCGCCAGCTTCTCCCGCACCTCCTCGATTCGGTCCGGGCCGAGAGCGAGGGCTGTCCGCATGCTCTCGCGGGGGATCTCCCCGTAATAGAAGTCGGGATCCGAGAAGACCGGGATGCCGAGCACGGCCGGCCAGTCACGGTCGCAGTCCCCACACATGACGGCCGTACCCCCGGGAGCGGCCGCGAGGGTGTGGCCGCACACCGGGCAGACGAGCTCAGACGTTCTCAGATCCACGGGCCGGACACCTTCACGATCGCAGGACTCTATCCGCGAGCTCATCCCATCCGGGAACGTCGCCGCCGCCCCGCACGCCGGCGAGCTTGCGGACGGCGGGCGCGAGGGCCTCATCCCGATCCACGAAGACGACGTCACCACGCCCAGCGAGGAGATCGGGGAGCGCACCGAACCGGGTCGTCACCACCGGTGTGCCGCACGCGAGCGCCTCGAGGACGGAGAGGGGCGTGCCGATCGCAGCGCGGGCGTTGAGTTTCGCGTCGATGGCTGTGTCATCGACGGCGAAGGCGTACACGTCGGCACAGCGGTAGATGTCCGCGACGTCAGGCTGGAAACCGCTCAGGACGGTCACGCCCGGCCGGCGCGGCACGACGGAGTCCCGACCCCACTCGGTGTCCCCTGACAGGACGAGCACGACTTCGAAGTCGTCGTTCGCGAGGTCGGCGATGCGATCGAGCCTCCGGCCCGGTGTGGGATGCCCGACGTGGAGCACCACGCAGGCGCCTTCGCCGAAACCGCGGGCCGTCCTGAGGCGCTGCCTCTCGTCGGCGGCGACGGGGGCAAACCGGTCGGTGTCGACACCGAGGGTCACGCGTTCGACCTGCACGGGGAGGCGGGCGGCGGTGCGCTCGCAGTCGGGGGAGACGGCGAGGAACACCAGGCGCCGGCGCAGGAGGCGGGCACCGAT
The DNA here is from genome assembly GCA_020850945.1 of Acidimicrobiia bacterium. GTDB lineage: Bacteria > Actinomycetota > Acidimicrobiia > UBA2766 > UBA2766 > QWHP01. The sequence goes on from JADZDR010000052.1 coordinate 20,892, forward strand.
GCGGGCGACACGGTTCTCCTGTGGAATCGGCTGCGCGTGGAGTACCACGATCCTCGCGCGGGGGGCGGCGGCGGCAAGGAGAAGGAGGCGAACCCAGCCGACCGGTGTCATGCCGTGGTAGGGCACGAACACGAGGCGGTCAGGGCGGAACGCGGCGATGCGGCCGAGGACCCGTGGGCCCGGGATTCGGCCCCGGTACAGGGGGTGTGTGCCGGGGGGTGCGCCTGGCGGACCGATCGCCTCGAACTCGCAACTGCCTTCGAGACGCGCGGCGAGCTCGTGCGCGCTGCGACGCACGCCTTCCTCGGGCGGATGGAGGAGCGCGTCGCTGACGAGCATCACACGGGGGGGCATGCATGCGGATTCGACGGCTGCGGCGTCCGTTCCCCCCGTTCGTCCCTGGCCTGCAGACGGTCCCGCCAGCGCGCGTCAGCTCCCATCACCGGGGGCGGACTCGAGCAACTTCCCGTCCCGGATCACGATGTGACGCGTGGCGTAGTCGAGAGCTGCCGGATCATGCGTGACGAGAAGGACGGCGGTACCGGCCGCCTCCGTGAGATCACGGATGAGTTGGAGGATCCGCCGGCTCGCCTCCGAATCGAGGTTCCCGGTCGGTTCGTCCGCGAAGAGGAGGAGAGGCTTCTTCGCCATCGCCCGGGCGAGGGCGACCCGCTGCTGCTGACCTCCCGAGAGCTCGGAATCGACATGCTGAATGCGGTCGCCGAGGCCGACGGCGACGAGAGCGTCGGCGGCGAGCTCATCTGCTTCGCGTGGATGAAAGCCGGCGAACTGGAGGGCGGCGGAGACGTTGTTGAGCGCGCTCACGCCCGGCCAGAGATGCGCGTGCTGCATCGCGAAGCCGACATCCTGGGACAGGAAGGTCTTGCGTTCGGTCTTGCCGAAGGCGTCGATGGGGCGGTCCCGGTAGTAGACCTGACCCTGCGTGGGCTGTTCGATGCCGGACCCGACGAGCAGCATTGTCGTCTTGCCCGATCCGGACGGACCCGTCACGGCGACGAAGTCCCCGCTCCGGACCTCGAGCTCGGCGGAGTCGAGGGCGTGGATCGTCTCCTGACCGCGCGTGTAGGACTTCGACACGGACGCGAAGCGCAAGACGGTTTCCACCTGCGCCAGCGTAGGGTTGCACCCGCCGTGCACACCAGACTCGAGGCACATGCGTACGAAGACGACTCCGTTCACAGTGAGGCGTCCACCCCCACGTCTTCTCGGCCGCACATGGTGGTCCCAGTTCCTGCGCCTGCACATGCGTCCTCTGCAGCGCGAGTGGCCGCGTGCGGTTCCCGTAGCCGCCGCCGTCGGCTTCGGGACGGCCCTTCTCATCGCATTCGCCGTGCTCTACTCGGCCCTCGGCCGTCCGTTCAGCAGTGCACCCGAGGATCTCATAGGGCAGATCGACTTGCAGGTGAGGTCGGAGATCGCGGACCGCGTGCCTGCCCACGTCGTAAGGCAGGTCCGCGACACCGAAGGAGTCGAGAACGCGTTCCCGGCGGTGGGGCGGCTGCAGATGCTCCATGCCGGGCGGGATCGGGCCGCGGGCGCCCTTGTCGTCGGAACGGACTGCTCGGCGCGCCTCCTTGCCGCCGAGGACTGTCAGGCGCGCATGACACGTTGGTCCGAGCGGGACGAGGCCGGTGTCCCGGTCGTCATGAGCCAGGCGCTCGCGCATGACCTCGGCGTGAGCGTCGGTTCGTTCGCGTCCGTGGGAGGAGGTCCAGCCGACTCCCTGTACGTGGATGAGGTCGTGGCATCCGACGCGTACGACGATGCCAACGCCGGTTATTGGGTCGTGGGGGAGATCTCGAGCATCGCCGGGGTGCTCGGTGACGATCCGGACAGCATCAAGGCCGTCTACGTCACCGCGCGTGACGGGGTCGACGTGGCGGGGGCATTGCGCGAGCGTCTCGGGTCGGGGTTCGTCGTGGAGCGTCCCGGCGCCGAGCTCAGCATGATCCTCAGCGCGACTCGCACGCTCGTCGGTATGGCGGGCGTCGTCATGCTCATGGTCGGTGTCCTCGTGGCGAGCACCGTGTTCGGTGTGTTCGTGCAGTCGAAGCACAAGCCCGTGGCACTCGCCTTCCTCAACGGGGGGTCCTCGAGCGTCCTCCTCGGCATCGCTGTCGAAGCTGCCGTGCTCGGCCTCGTCGGTGCCATGTGCCTCGTGCCCGTGGCCCTCGTGCTCGGCCGATGGCTCATCGAATCCGTGGGCGGTGCCATGGTGGCCGACACAGGAGCCCGGCTCTCCGCCGACGTGCCGTGGCTCGTGGTCGCCGCCCTCGTCGCGGGTGGCGGCATACTCGGCGGGATCGGGTCCTCCCTCGGATCCCTGCATCACCTGCGCGAGGCCGGGGCCCTGCCCGCCGTGGGGCGGGAGCCGCCGGGTCGGGGCGCGTTCCCGTCGAGGCCGATCCTGATCGCAGGCCTCCTTGCCGTCGTCGTGGGGCTGGCGGGTGCGTGGGCGTACGGGAAGGGTCTCGTTCCCCAAGCCGGTCTTCTCGCATCCACGGGAGTCGCCGTCGTCGGCATCGTGCTCGCCGTCATGTCGCTCGCGCCGGAGATGTACCGTGTGTTCCGCAGGGCAGTCGCGGGCGTGGGCAGGGCGGGTGCTGTCGTGGTGGCCTCCACCGTGGGCAGGGAGCAACTCCGCCTGGCGGCGGTGGTCGGCACGATCGGGGTTGCGTCCTTCATCCTGGTCGGGGCGTCGGCGAGCGAGGCGTTGACTGCCAAGGCGGTCGTCCGCAACATCTCCGCGGAGATGGGGTCGCGTGCCGTCGTCTCGGCTCGCGTGCAGGGATCACAGATCAGCCAGAACATCTCGGAGGAAGTCGTGGCCGAACTCGCGACCCTCGAGGGTGTGAGGGCTGCCTTGCCCCAGTATCTCGCAGTCGTGGACGTGGACGAGCAACCGGTCAATGCACTCGGCACGGCACCGGAATCGCCGCGACGCCTGTTTCGCGACGCGGACGGTGAGGCCTTCTGGTCGAAGCTCACGGAGGACGCCGTGGTCCTCACCCCGCCGCTCGCCCGGCGCCTCGGTGTCGGGGAAGGCGATCGGATCCGTGTCCCCACGCTCGGGGGCGAGAGGGAACTCGACGTGGCGGGTGTGGAGTCCACACACTGGGGTTACGACAATGGGGTCGGGGACATGATGGTCGTGTCGGATGACCTCGCGAGGGAAGCGTGGCGGGCCGGGATCTATTCCGTCATCCTCGACTCTGCTGCCGGTACCGAACCGGGCGCGCTGGCCGCAGGCGTGGAGGGCATGGGGGTGGCGGGTCTCCACGTTGTCACGGTGGAGGACCTGCCCCAGGTCGGGTCGCACGCGCTCGACCAGGTCTTCCAGCCACTCGAACGCATCGCGTGGGTGACCCTTGTCATAGCCGCCGTCGCGGTTCTCAACTTCATGTTGCTCGACCTGCGGGAGAGCAGGGCGAGGCGGGCGACGTGGCGTTTGCACGGGTTCGACGCGGCCGCGGAGCGGCGCGTGGTACTGCTCGAGGGTCTGGCGGTAGGCCTCTTCGGTGCCCTGGTCGGGGTCTTCGGCGGGTGGGTGTTCTCGTTCATCGTGAGCCTCGCCGCCCCGTCGATCATGGGCGGCCGTGTGGCCTGGGCTCCCGAGCTCGGCGCCGCGGCCGTGGGGGCTGTGCTCGTCCTCGGCCTGAGCGTGCTCGGCACCCTTCCGGCCGTGTGGAAAGCAGGACGGCTCGACATCGCGGAGGCGTTGCGAGGCAACTGAGCCCCGCCCCTCGGTTCCCTGCCTCAGAGCAGCGGAAGCGAGAACGTGAACGTGGATCCGATATCCGGTTGGGACTGGACCGAGATGGTCCCGCCGTGACGTTCGACGATCCGGCGGACGAGGGCGAGGCCGATGCCTTCTCCGTCCGAGCCTGCGGCGTGGAGGCGCGTGAACATCGTGAAGAGCCGGTCCTTCTGGTGGTGGGGGATGCCGATGCCGTTGTCGGATATGGAGATGACGGCATACGTGCCGTCACTCCCGCCCCTGACATCGATGTGCGGCGTCACCCCGGGGCGGCGGTACTTGAGGGCGTTGGCCAGCAGGTTGGCGAACACCTGGCCGAGTTGGGCGGCATCACCGGCGACGCGTGGCAGCGGTTCGCGCTCGATGACGGCGCCGGTGGCCTCGATCTCGCCGGCCAGGCTGCGGAGAGCGCCCGCGACGAGGGCGTCCGTGTCGACTTGGCGGGTCATGTCGCCCCCCTCGGTCTGGACGCGGGCGAGGCGGAGGAGGCCGTCGATCATCGCCTGGCCCCTCCGCGCGTTCGCCTCGAGCTCTTCGAGGTACAGGGGCACGTCGCCGGGGAGCTCGCGACCGGCGAACTCCTCGCGGATGAGCTCGGCGATGTGGCCGACGTTGCGGATCGGTGTCTTCAGGTCGTGTGACGCCATGTACGCGAACTCGGTGAGGTCACGGTTCTCTGCGAGCGCCTGGCGCAGGTTCGACTCGGCACGTTTGAGGGCAGTGATGTCCTGCACGGCTCCACCGATGAACTGCCGGGCGCTGTTCGTCGCCCGCAGGCGGCAGTAGGACGTGAGCCACCACGCCTCCTCGTCGGGTCGTCGCGGGTCGGGTGCGCTCACCTCGCCGTGGCGCGTATCACCTGATTCCATGACCCGGTCCCAGATGGGTTGCAGGGTCGGTGCCATCTGCGGCACGATCTCGCTGAGAGTCGCGCCGAGATGCTCGTCCACGCTGCGACCGTTGATCGCGGCCATCATGCGGTTGATCGCGTGGCACCTGTAGACACCGTCACCTTCGTACTCGTAGAGGCAGAGACCGATCGGTGCCTCGCGGAGGAACTGCTCGTAGATGCGGAGGCGATCCTCCGTCTCGACGAACTCCGTGATGTCCTCGGATATGCCGAGGAGGTAGGCGGGATCACCGTCGGCGTCGACTATCGGGACTTTCTTGGTGTGCAGCCAGCGCCGCCCCTGGTCCCGAGTCTCGATGGGTTCACGCGGGATGTCGAGCACGCCGGGGGCCTCGAACACGTTGCGGTCCTTGTCCGTGAAGAAGTCCGCCTGATCGGTGGGGAAGAAGTCGTAGTCGTTCTTGCCGAGCATCTCGGCACGCGGATAGCCGAGCAGGTCCTCACCGGCCCGGTTGAAGAGCACGAACGTGAGGTTCGCGGCCTCCTTCACGAAGATCATGTTCGGGATGTGCTCCACGATGAGGCGGAGGAGGCTCGTGTCGTCGTCAGCCTCGCCCGGGACTCCCATCGGCAGCCGCGTGTTCTGATCCATGTAGATCAGTATCGCGCACGTGGATGTGGTCGTGGACCACGCGGACGTTCGCGTCCGTGCCCGATTCGTGGACGGTGAAGAGGGTCAGCCCGAACAGCGCGACCGCGACCGCCTGGTGGGCCGTGCCCAAGGCGACGGGCACGGCGAGGAGGAGGGTCGAGATGCCGAGACCGACCTGGAGGACGGCGAGCCCGATGAGCGCCCATGCCGCAGCCCGCAGCCTGCCACGCGCGCTGTGGCTCAACAGGTACGCACCGTAGGCGACGACGCACCCGAACAGGAGCAGGGCCAGCACCCGATGCTGGAACTGGACCGTCGCCATGTTGTCGAGGAAGTTCGCCCACACCGGTGTCTCCTCGAGGAGGCCCTCGGGCACGAGACGGCCCCCCATGAGCGGAAACGTGTTGTAGGCGAACCCGGCCCGTGTGCCTGCGACGAAACCCCCGGAGACCATCGTGAGGAGAACGAAGCCGAGGAGGGCCCAGCCCGCCTTCCTGCCCGCAGCCGGGGCAGGGGTGTCGGGGGGAGACCGGTCGAGGACGTCGAGCGCGGTCCAGAGAACCGCGCCGAAGATGACTGTGGCGAGGACGAGGTGGGCGCTGAGCCGGACCGGGCTCACGCGGGGCATGTCGACGAGCCCGCTCGCGACCATGACCCAGCCGAGGACACCCTCGAGCGCGACGAGGCCGAAGATCACGAGGAGGCGCACGAACAGCGGCCTGTCGATGCGGCGTCGCAGCGCGAACCAGATCGTGGGGAGGATCAGGGCGAGGCCGATGACGCGACCGACGAGGCGGTGCGCCCACTCCACCCAGAAGATCCCCTTGAACTCGCCGAGGGTCATGTCGGAGTTCTCCGCCTCGTACTCGGGAAAGGCCTTGTACTCACCGAAGGCCTCCTCCCACGCATCCTGCGTGAGGGGGGGAAGCGTCCCCATGACGGGGTCCCAGTCGACGATCGAGAGACCCGACTGCGTGAGACGTGTGACTCCGCCGAGGACGATCATGGCGTAGACGAGACCGGCCACGACGAGGAGCCAGACCCCCACGGTCCGCGGGTACGACGGGGACACGCCTCAATCCCCCGTGAAGCGCGGTGGTCTCTTCTCCACGAACGCCGCCAGCGCCTCACCGAGGTCGTCGCTCGGGAGAAACGCCGCGTTCCAGGTCGCCACGTACCGCAGGCCCCGATCCCACTCTTCGCGCAGGGGCGCCATGAGCATCTCCTTCACACCGAAAACGGCAAGGGGCGAGTTGGCGGCGATCTCGGCGGCGAGGGCCTGCGCAGCATCGACGGTCGCCTCTCGCGACTCGTAGACGTCGTTCACGAGGCCGATCCTCTCGGCGCGGGCGGCGTCGATGTCGCGGCCCGTGAGGGCGAGCTCGGCGACGTGGCCGCGGCCGATGATCCCCGGTAGGCGCTGCAGGGTTCCCACGTCGGCGGTCATCGCCATCCGCGTCTCACGCACACTGAACACGGCGTCACGGGCGGCGACACGGATGTCGCAGGCTGTGATGAGGTCGATCGCGCCGCCGATGACCCAGCCGTGCACGGCCGCGACGACCGGCTTCGGGCAGTCGGCCACGGCTGTGATCGACGCCTGGAGCCTGAGCACGAGCTCGCGCATGTGGAGCTTCTGGGCGGCGACGGACCCGGCGTCACCGCCGGCGATCTCTCCAGCCATGGACTTGAGATCGAGGCCGACGCTGAAGGCCGGGCCGTCGGCGGCGATGACTACGGTCCGGATTTCGGGGTCGGCACCCAGGTCCGCCATGTGGCGGGGGAGTCCGTCCCAGAAGGCGGGTCCCATCGCGTTGCGGCGGTCGGGGTCGGCGAGGAAGAGGGTCGCGACATGGCCGTCGCGTTCGATGCGGAAGGCGTCTTCGGGCATGCGGATCTCTCTCGGGAGCGTCTCGGGATGTGGCGACGATAGTTCGCTCTCGTGCGGGTGAAAGATTCCCCGGGTGGCGGACATCGATCTCACTGACAGGACCTGAAGTGGCTCGAGGAGGGGACCATGTGGAGGCGTTCGTTTTCGATGCTCGTCGTGTTCGGGCTCGCTCTTTTGGGTCTTGTGGGCATCGGCCCGGTGCCGGCCGATGCCGCCGCCGCGGAACCCACAGGAGGCATCCTGATCCAGGCCTGTGGGACGTATTTCGTGCCACCCGGAGACTGCGAACTGAACGCGGCGGACGCATCCCACCTCGGGACCCACGCTGTGGGGAACCCGTCGTTCAGTCCCTACGAGATGCGCCGGTCGCCCGTCTCGAACAGAGTCGCGGCCGTCGGGTACAGCGCCGGCGTCGACAAGGTCGTGGTGTTCGACGCGGACTCCACGCTCGTGCGGTCGGTCGAGGCCACGCCCGGGGCAGGGCTCGAGAGGGCGTTGAGCTGGGATCCGGCCGGAAGCCGTGTCGTCTATGCCGAACAGGACGGCACGGAAGCACGCCTCATGCTCCTCGACGTCACCTCGGGATCGACGACCGAGCTCGGCGCGTGGCCGTCCACCACCACCGAGGAGGCCGTGCACTCGATCGACTGGTCTCCCGACGGTGCCACCATCGCCCTCTCCGGAGGGCACGACTCCGAAACACCCGTGGGTCTCTGGACGGCGGATGTGGCAACCGGCGTTGTGACCCAGCGCGTCTCGCATCTCGTCGGAGGTGTGCGCTGGTCTCCGGACGGCGAGCAGATCGGCTACGCGGCCTGCCGTCTCCCCGGGGCCTCGGCAGTGCACGAGCTGCGCGTGCAGGACGCCGCCTTCGCGTCGGCGCCAGGTGTCCTGCAGAGCTACACGGCACCCGACGAGAGCTGCTTGCCGCTCTCGTCAGGTTGGGACGACCCGGTCAACAACGAGGTCGCCTGGCATCCGGACGGCGACAGGGTCGTGGCGTGGTCCCGGGATCCGTCAACGGGCGCGAGGCTCAGGGTCATCGACATGACGGGATCCGTGCTGGCTGAGACGGAGACGGAGGCGTACACGGCAGCCGGGCTCGCCTGGGCCCCGGACGGAAGCGGGGTCCTCTACGTCGATGTCATCGCCATGTCCATCTGGTCGGGGTCGCTCTCGCTCACGCTGCACGTGCTCCCGGCCGACCTCAGTGCCGACGAGGGGATACTCGTGGCGGCACTCGTGGACGGCATGTTCCTCAATGCCCGTGCCGTCTGGGCCCGCGGCGAGTCCCTTCAGCCCTACGCGATCCCTGATCCGTATCGCGTCAGCCCGGGTCGGACGCTGTCGGTTGCGTCACCCGGCGTGCTCGGCAACGACCTCACATACGGGACCCCGACCACGGCATCGTTGACGTCCGGACCTGCCGGATTGGCACTCGGCGCCAACGGCGCCCTCTCGTACGCGGCTCCCCCGACCGAGGGAACCCACGCGTTCGACTACGGCCTCACATCTCCAGGGGGAGCCTCGTCGGCGACGGGCACCGTCCACGTCGATGCCCCACCACCCCTCGATCTGACCGTGACCGAATGTCCCGGCGCCTTCCGGAGCGAACCGCCTTACGACCCCTCGTGCGATATCACGGTCCGGGACCTCCAGGCCGAGACCTCGACCGGCCTCTTCACGGGGCCCGCTCTCCCGACCTCGTGGAACGCGGATCACACGCGGGTCGTCACGGGCGAGCCATCCGGCGAAGACCCGGAGGCGGAGGACTGGGGCCTCGTGGTCAGGGACGCGTCGATGGCGGAGACCTGGCGGACCGAGTTTCGAGCCCCACTGGATCTCTGGTCCGAATTGTGGTCAGCGGGGGGCGAGTACCTCGCCTACCCCGACACGTCGGCAGAGTCGATGCTCGAAGTCCACACCGTGCGTTTCGACGGAACCGGCGACCAGATCGTCGTCTCGCAGCCCCTGCCGTCACCGGAGGAGTCTGTCGAGCTCAGATGGTCCCCGCAGGACGACGATCGCCTCTTCGTGCGGATCGGCTCGACGATCAGGGTCTACGACGGCTCGAGCCTCACGGCGGAGCTGTCACTCGAGGAGTACGACTTGGACGACTTCGTGCCGAGTCCCGTCGACGCCGACGTGTTCGCCTACACGCGGCATGTGGCCATCGACCAGGTTCCGAGGCTCCAGGTGCGACTGCGAGACATCTCGACGGGATCGGACATCCCGCTCGCCGACTTCGAGAGCGTCGGGCTGCCTTCCAACACGGCGTGGAGCCCGGACGGAGGGACCATCGCCCTGTTCGCAGTCGAGGTCGACGACCCGAGTCTTGGGATCTGGCTCGTCGACGTGGACGCGGCGACGAAGACCCTGTGGCGGGAGCTGGCCGGGATGTATCTGGACCTGTACCCCCTGCAGTTGGAGTTCTCACCCGACGGCTCGAGCCTCGGTTGGGTCGAGGTGAGAGGTCTGTACGAGGGGCTGGACCTGACGTCCACGCTGCGTGTCCAGGAGTTGGACGCGGCCGTGCCGATCACGCTCGTGGAGGATGCGCCGGGCGGCGTGTTCTTCTCGTGGGGTGCTCCGGCGGATTCCCCGGCGACGCCCGATCACGTGAAGCTCACCGTCTCGGGTGGCGGCATGGGGTACGCAGCCGACGCTGATCTGACGGCCGGGAACCTGCGTGTCGTGAAGAACAGCTCCGGTGTGGCGTCCGTGGCGGGTGCGGGGACGTTCCCGGGCCGGAACGCGGCTTCGGCATCGATGTCGGTGTCCCTGAACCGGCTCTGGATCCTGCCGTTGTGGTTGGGGAACGTGCGCGTGAACGACGGCGCGTATCACTTCGACGGCTTGATGTTGTTCCCGTCGGTGTCGCCGACCCAGACCGGTGCGTCCGTGAACGGGAGCTGGCTGCAGCTCACGTCGTTCCCGTGGGGCATGGGCTCGCTCAACCTGACCGTGGCGGATCGGTCCTGAGCCGCCGGGGGTCTCTGCGCGGATCCCGCTAGCCGATGGCTTCGCGATAGACCGCGAGGGTCGACTCGGCGCATCTCGCCCACGAGAACCGGGCCGCCCGCTCGTAGCCGGCCGTGACGAAGCGGGCGCGCAGCACCCGGTCGTCGAGGACGCGGCCGAGGGCAGCCGTCCAGGCGGCGACGCTCCGCGGGTCGACCAGATACGCAGCGCCGTCCGAGACCTCCCGCAGCGACGGGATGTCCGAGCAGACGACGGGCGTGCCCTGGGCCATCGCCTCGAGCACGGGCAGGCCGAACCCCTCGTGGATGCTGGGGACGGCGACCAGATCGGCGCCGGCGTAGAGGGCCTTGAGGTGCCCGGCCGGCACCGCGCCGAGGGGGAGGAGCCGGTCGGCGAGCGAGGCCCGTGCATCCTCGGGTACGAGGCCGCCGTCGAGCCAGCCTGACGGGCCGACGAGCACGAGACGGTGAGTGGTCTGCGAGGCGCTCGCCAGCTCGGCGAAGGCGGACACGAGCGTGCCCACGTTCTTGCGCGGTTCGAGCGAGCCCACCCAGAGGAGGTAGGGAACATCGGCGAGTCCGTGGGCGCGCAGCACGTCAGTGACCGTCGCGGGCGGGGCGGGTGTGGGGTCGACGCCGTTGGGGACGACGCGGATGCGTGCCGGATCGATGCCGGTGTTCCCGCGTATCTCGGCGGCGGCGGCCTCGCTCACGGCGATCACGAGGTCGGCACGTTCGGCCGCGTGCAGGCCCTGCGTGTGGAAGCGAACGCCGCGGCGGGGGAACGTCTCGGGGAAGAGGAGTGGCGCCACGTCGTGCACCGTGACCACGAGGGGCGTCCTCTGTCGCGGGGGCACAGCCACGGACGGGGCGTGGATCACGTCCACGGCGCCGAGCCCCTGCCCGAACCAGGGCAGGGGTGGGAGGCGCAGCGCGTGCCACGCGTCGTAGAGGAGGGGGCGGGGCAGAGGCACACGCGCCGCATCCCGTCGTAACCCCACGTCGGCCAGGGCGGCCCGCACCGCCGCCCGTGGGTGAAGAGCGGTGAAGGCGACAACGTCGACGTCGTCCCGGGCGGCGAAGGCCCCGAGGAGAGCCCGGCAGTAGGTGCCGATACCCCCGGGGACCGGATGGAGAAGCTGTTCGGCGTTGAACGCGATCCTCACACTTCCGCCCTCGGCGACGTGAACACGGAGTCGAAGTCGGAGCCGGCGGCCGCGAGGAGTCTCGGGCGCCGGCTCCGCCTCGCTGCCGACGTCGGCAGGTGCACCCCGAGGATATGCACGCAAGCCGCCGCGAGAGCCCCTGCGTCGCCTCGTGGCACGACTGCGGCGGCCGCCGCCGGGAGGCCGGCGACGATCTCCTCGGCACCGCCGTCAGCGGTCACGACGACCGGCACTCCCGATGCGAGGGCCTCGGCGACGACGAGGCCGTAGGGCTCCGGCGACGTCGAGGGGACGGCGAGCACATCCACGTCGGCGAGGAAGTCGGGGGGAACGTCGCATGCGCCGAGCCAGGTCACGCCTTCGATCCGACCTGCGCGGCGGCGCAGGTCCTCCGCGTAGTCCTCCTTGCCCGGCACGTCGGGGCCGGCGACGACCAGCCTCGCGCCTTCCACGGAGTGCCGCACTCCCCCGAACGCGTCGAGGAGGACGTCGACACCCTTCCACGTGTCGATCCGGCCGAGAAAGCCCACGACGGGAGCGGTGTCGGGAAGGGAGGCCCCCGGCCTGAAGTGCCCCGCCCGCTCGGGACGGAACTCCTCGAGGTCGGGGCTGTCGTAGACGACGACGACGTTGCGCGGGTCGAGCTGGGCCGCGACGGCGTCGGAGATCGCGATCACGCGAGTGGCGAAGTGGCGGGCGAGGAGCCGTTCGAGACGCAGGGCTGCCGAGGATTGGACGACGATCTCGCGGGCATGCCACACGTGGGGGATGCGGAGGAGGAGTGCGACGGCCCATCCGTAGAGGGAGTGCAGCGAGTTCGTGTGGACCACGTCCGCCCCCAGCCTGCGGGCGAGCAACGTGAGGCGTACTACGGTGACCGGCCACGCGAGCGCGTAGCGGACGAGGCCACCCACACCCTCGCTCTGCGTGAGCCTGCGCATGGGGACCACGTGCACTCGGGCGCCCACAGCCTCGTACCGGGCGGCCAGGGGCGAGGGCGCGGGAACGACGACCGAGCTGCGGAAGCGCTTCGCGTCGAGGGATCGGATCAGGCCGAGGAGGGCCTGATCCGATCCACCCCGCTCTGCCACGGGCTGGATGTGGACGATTCGCGTCTGGTCGGTCTTCACGCTCGGTCGGCCCTCGCTCGTCTCCTCGTGATCGCACGCGCAGCAATCCAGGCGCCGAGTCCGAGCACGGTGAACGCCGAGATCGAAGCACCGAGCGGGAGTCCGGGTGGTTGGTAACCGAGGACGACCTCGTACCTTCCCTTGGGGAGGGGGAGGCCGAGGAGGACGGCATCTGTGCGGCCGACAGGAACAGCCTCGCCGTCCACCGTCGCCGACCATCCTGGGAACCATGCCTCGCTCACGACGAGATAAGAGTCCCGCTCCGCGATTGCGTCCAGCCTGATCTCGCCACCGCGCCACGACTTCACCGTTACCTCACCTGTGGCGCCTTTCGGACCCGACGGGCAGCCCCGGCACGTGGCTTGCACGATCGCCTCTTCTGCGGGGTCGAACACCATCTCGGTGGACCGCACCGCCTCGGCGGCATCTCGTACAGGCATGATCTCCGTGGCGCCCACCAGCCACGCGGCGGGTAGGGAGGGATTCCGCACGTACCGGATGGCACCTGTTTCGAGGACCTCCTCCGACACGACACCGCTCTCGGTGCCGAGCAGATGTTCCGTCTCGGGATCACGCACGATTGTCGAGATCCGAAGTAGATCGAGTAGCGGCGCTCCCGCCGACACCCACTCCGTCTCCTCGAGACCGCCGTAGTAAGTCATACCCAGCGTGTCGATGTACGCGGCGGGGGCCAGTGGATCGTAGCCGACGGCACCTCGGTTCCCTGCGGGTACCGTGCTGTTCACCCAGTCACCGGCCGTACTGATGTCGGACCCCACGAAGATCCAGCGCGACGGGTCACCGTCGACGTCGGCCACCCCTCCCCAACTCGGGTCGGAACCCGGCCGGAAGAGCGCCTCCGCGTACGACGGGGTCGGTGCGCTGGTCCGTTGCGGCGTGAACCAACCGTAGGACACGAGAGCGTCCACCCCCACGAGGGCGCAGATCAACCCCACCGCGAGGCGGCGGCTGACCTCTGGCCGGGCCAGAACGAGCCAGATGACAGCGGCAATTGCCCCCACGGTGAAGAGCGCCGGAATGGCCAGCGAGTTGAGGAGGGGACGACCCGCCGTGAGGTACGGATCGAAGGCAGGGAGGACCGTGAGGAGGAGCGCAACCACGAGCAGCAGTCCTCCGACGGCAACTGCCCGCATCGCCGCCCCCCGGCGGCGGCGTCGGGAGCGAGCTCTGAGTTCGACGAGGCCGTATGCGGCGAACACCGACACGGACAAGCCGGTTCCGACTATGTAGCGAGCCCACGACCGAAGTTGGCCATAGACGGGGAGTGCGTGGACCAGTCGTCCTGCCGGAGTGGTGTCGGCGAGCGCGATCAGGAGTGCGACCCCGCCGATGACCAGGAGCGCCACGGCGCGACGGTCTCGGCGGGCGGCGACGATTCCGGCGCCGCAGAGGACCAGGGCGACGACGCCCAGGTAGCCGTTCAGCTCACCCGGGTTCCACTTGCCGGTGTAGCCGGGGGCACCGTACGGTCCGGCGTCCAGGTCGCTGCCGTAGGCGAACGGGAACACGAGGAGGGGAAGCTGTGAGGGACTGTACGAGTACGTCACGGCCTCTTCGTACGAGAGGGACGCGCGGTCGGTGTCTTGGAGGATCGCGAGCGTGGGAACGAGCTGGATGGCGGCGAGGCAAGCGCCGAGGATCACGCAGGCACCGGCGGTGACCAGTCCCCGCCACCAGTCACGGCCGTCCCCGGTAGCTGTGACTGCGGCGTAGATGCCCAACACGAGGATGCCGAAGGCGAAGATCTGGCTGTGTCCCGCGAGGAGCAGCATCCCCACTGAAAGCGAGGTGACGGCCATCCGCCCGGGCGTGGGGCGTTCACGAGCCCGGTCGAAGGCCCACAGCATCCACGGCAGCCACGCAGCACTCGCGATCATGGCCGGATGCACCACGTGCCCGAAGAAGAAGCCGTTCAGTCCGAACGCGAGAGACGCGATGACGGCGGCGACATCGTCGCCTGTGAGTCGCTTCGCGAGGGCGTAGGCCCCCGTGGCGGCTATGACGAAGGTGATCACCACGGTGAGGTTGTGTGCAAGGACGAACGGGAGCGCGACATAGAGCCAGTTCGGGGGATAGAAGACGGCGACCTGACCCGTTGCCAGCAGGGGTGTGCCGGAGAACGCGAAGCTGTTCCAGGTGGGCAGGGAACCGTCTCGGATCAGACGCGCGGCAAGCACGCGCAGCGGCAATTCGAACTGGAACGCATCACCGGGGGCGTACAGGCGCCGTCCCACGAGCCCATCGAGGAACACGGCGATCGGGACGAGGATAGGTACGAGGAACCAGAGCGACCTGCGGCGTTCCTCACCCTCGACCTCCGCTGATGAGACCGGTTCCTCGCTCGTCTCCCGGGCAACCGGTTCGCTCACTCGGGGGCTCTCTCCGGTGTGGTAGGGACCGGAGCAGCCTCCTGGGCCTTGGTGAGGGCCCTGCCCATCTCCTCTGTTGCCCGCTTCAGAGTGTTCATCTGGCCGACGAGGGGTTCCACTTCCCAGAACGTGAGGCGCTTCACCACCCTCTTGGCGAACGCCCCGATCGGTGAGGCCGATGCGGTGGTGGGGTAGCTGACGGGCTCGACCGCTGCCAGGGCCGCGACAGGGTCGATGCCGTCCTCGGTGACGGTCGCCGGCACCGGGGCCCCCCGCGCGGCATTTGCCCTCTCTTGCACTGCTGCCTGCACGGGGTCCCAGGAACCCCCCACGGCATCCCAGCCGGCGGCGACGTCAACGGGTCGAGCCGACGACCCCGCGAGCCTTGCCATCTCGAGGGCGATCGCGCTGTCGGTGTTCTGGACGAGCACCACCTTCTCGCCCGCACTCGAGGCGAGGCCACCCGTTCCGGTTGCGAGCACGACCCTGTCGTACAGGCGTGCCCTCTCCAGGACTCCGGAGGACCAGATCTCCCTGTAGGGAAGGACCACGACGTCGGCGGCAACGAGCCAGCGGTCGAACATCTCGTCGCTCACGTATTCCTCGTGGAGGTGGGCGGCGGGTGTGGCCTCGGTCAGATGCCTGAGATGGTCGAGGTGCTCGCGGTGTTCGGGACGGTCGTCGCGCAGGGTTCCCACGATGTCCAACCGGCAGCCGGGTCCACCGAGGCCGCGAAATCCGCGAAGTGCGCGGTCGAAGCCCTTGTGGGGCTGGATGAAGCCGATCGAGAGGAACATGAACTCGTCCGGATCGATGTCGAGGCTCCGCCTTGCGGACTGCCTCGTGACGTTCGTCCTCTTCTCGAAATGACCACCGTGCGGAATCACCTCGATGCGTCCCGCCGGGGCTCCGAACGCATCCCGGAGATCGGCGGCCTCGGCTTCGCTGTGCACCAGGATGCGTCGTGGGGTCCGCAGCATGAGACGCGCTGCCCACGCGGACGGGTGGTTTGCCCGGCCCTGCTCGTAGTTGATCTCGTGGACTGTGAGATCGACGTTCCCGGCCGCTGCGAACACGCCGGCAAGACCCAAGCTCGTCGCCGACGATCCGCCGATGCCTCGCTGTCCGGGGTAGAAGACGTCCGGGTGGAAGTTCACGAGAACACGGTCATACCGAGAGAGGTGACGTCGCAGGCGGAGAGCCCCGCCGAAGCCGTGAAGGTCGATCGTGTGATGGGCGGCGCTCGGTCGAGGTGAGAGAGCCTCCACGTCGTGGCCTTCCCTTCGCAGATGCGCGACCTGCTGGGCGGCGTAGCTCGCGATGCCGTCGCGCTCGGGCGGATAGGGGCCGACTACGAGGATTCGCACAGCCACTTCTCCAGATGCATCTCGACTCTGTCGAGGACCTCGGGCCAGGTGTAGTTGTCGAGCACGTATGCCCGCCCCTCCGCGGCGAGTTCCGCGGCCTGGTCGGGACATGCGGCCAGGAACCCGAGGCACTGCTCGAGCTCGAAGCGATCTCGGAAGGTGAGGCCTGCCCGGGATCGCTCGCAATGCCACCTGACCACGTCACCCCGGCCATTGGCGAGAACGGGTGTCCCGGCAAGCCAGGCCTCCATGATCGTGCGGCTGAAGGCCTCGAGGACGGAGGGCTGGACGTAGGCCGCCGCGGCGGCAAACGCGTTGTCACGCTCGGTGTCGTCGAGAAAACCGAGATCCACGACGCGATCCGAGAGCGTGGGGGGCACATCGACCGGGCCGGCACCCATCGTGACGAGTGAGAACGGAAGGTCGTTGCGGGCGAGGACCCACGCGAAGGACTCGAGGAGCCACTCCCAGCGCTTCGCACCTTCGCGGCGCCCCGCATAGAGGAGGAAGGGACCCTCGATCCTGTGGCGCCCACGGAAGCCGTCCACGTCGTAGTGCTCAGGCACCTCCACGCCGCAGCCCACGACGGCGAACTCGGATGTCACGCCGATCGACTCGGCGAGGTCGCGTTCGGGATCCGTCTGGAGCAGAAGCCCGGCGACGTGACCGAACATCTCGCGATAGATGTCGAGCCTGGCATGCGGTTCGTCGTGGATGCATGCCCATAGCACTGTCTTCTCGGGCGCGAGCTGAGCGGTGACGTAGGTCGTCCACGCCTGGTACGGGCCGGCGAGCACGACGTCGTAGTCGTCCCTGTGCATCATGAGCCAGTCGTACAGGGCGGGCGATCGCATGCCCGAGTTCAGCCACTCCTCCTGCTGCTGTGTCGAGAGGTGTTCACCCCGCAGGATCGCTGCGTCGTGCATGTGTCGCAGATCGTGGTCACCGGTGACGGCGGGGAATCGCCGCACCGTGACGCCCGCCTCCGTCTCGACACCCGCTCCGAACTCGTTGCCGACTTCGTAAGGGTCTCGCACGCACGTCGTCAGGACATCGACCGGCCATCCCCGAGCAGCGAGCCCCTCGGCCTGACAGCGCAGGACGGTCTCCGCTCCACCTACCACCGTCTCGCCGTAGCGCGCGGCGACGACGGCAAGCCGCGGCTTGCTCGGTGTGTGCGCGCCTGCTGAGTCGGGGTCTTGTGATCTGGACAAGGGACCTGTGGAACCGAAGACGGGCCCGTATCGGCCGGATGCCGAAATGGCGCCTTATAGTACCCTCATCCCGCCCAGGACTCCCTCTGGCGCCGACCCCCCTTGTGAGTGTCCGTGACCGAAGACCATGGCTCACCCCCGAACTTCATAGGCCCACAGCTCGACGAAGCGGTCGTCACGCGCCAGATGGGCAGCCACGTCCCCGCCGGCACGAGGCTGCGGGCAGTCAAGCAACTCATGGTGCGGGGAGCTCGGGTCGTAACGCATGACCAGGTGAAGTTCAACGAAGCGGTCATCGCGGCCCTCGGTGCCCTCGACCACGAGGTCGGGGAGATGGAGCGACGTTCGAGGATCTGGATTGCCGGAATCGAGGCGAGCCACGCCGAGGTGCTCGAGAGCGTGGACAGGATCTCCGCTCACCTTGCCAACACGGGGGAGGCCGAGATCCGCGCCGAGCTCTCGACCCTCCGGGCCCGGGTCGAGGCCCTGCTTGACGGGGCGTCCGGTGCGGGCACGGTCGATCCGGCGACGGCAGCCGAGGTGCGGTGCAGGTACGAGCACGGCCTCGGTCCTCTCTACGCCGCTTTCGAGGAGCGCTTCCGCGGTTCCCGAAAGGAGATCAAGCGGCGCCTGGGTGTCTACACGGATGTGATCGACAGTTTCGCCGGCGTCGGCGGGCGCGTCGTCGACATCGGTGCCGGTCGCGGGGAGTGGCTCGAGATCCTGACCGACCGCGGGATAGACGCGTACGGAGTCGACACGAACGAGGAGCTGCCTGCCGAGGTCGTCGGTCTCGGTCTCGAGGTGGTCCACGCCGATGCCCTCGGTCACCTGCGGACACTGCCCGACCGCTCCCTCGCGGGTGTGACGGGCTTCCACATCATCGAGCATCTCGACTTCGAGTACCTCGTCGACCTCGTCGACGAGTGTGTGCGGACCCTGCGGCCGGGGGGCGTAGTCCTGTTCGAGACCCCGAACACGCTCAACGTGACGGTGGGGGCGGCGGGGTTCTGGATCGACCCCACCCACAAGCGCCCCGTGCACCCCCTCTTCCTCGATTTCCTCATGCAGGACCGAGGGTTCGGGGATGTCGAGATCCGTTACGTCAACGAACCCGAGGAGCCGCCTTTCGTGGTCCCGCGCTCCTCTGACACCGATTCCGAAGAGGATCCCAAGATGGCGCGGATCGTCGAGCGCCTGAACAGGCTCATCTACACCGCCATGGACTATGCCGTCATCGCCGAGTGTCCCGACCGACCCGAGTAGCTTCGACCGATCGCAATGCAGATCGCCCTCGTTCAGCCGAGCCCTGTTCCCTACACGTACGGCGGCGCCGAACGCCTTCTCGACGGCCTCTGGGCCGCCGCACGCGACGCGGGCCACGAGGTCGAAGTCGTCAAGCTCCCCTCCCCCGAGCGCACCCTGCCCGAGATCGTCGCGTCATATGAGAGTTTCGCCCATCTCGACCTCACCCACTTCGACGCGGTCGTCTCGACGAAGTACCCGGCCTGGATGGTCGAGCACCCGAATCACGTGATCTGGCTCCTGCACCGACTGCGTGGGCTCTACGACACCTACCACCTTGCCGGTCTGGCGGACCACGTCGAATGTGCCGATCCCGACCTCAGGAGTCTCCAGCGGATGATGCGGTCCGGTGCTACCCGGATGCTCCTGCCCCGCTTCTTCGACGCGTTCCACACGATCCTCGCGAGGCGCGGCGCGGACGATCCTGTGTTCGCCTTCCCCGGACCGCTTGCCCGCGAGATAGTCCACTGGCTCGACACGATCGGGTTCGACCCCCTGGGCGTCACGCGGTACACGGCGATCAGCGCCACGGTTGCCGATCGGGCCGGATACATGCCGGCCGGAATCAGGGCGGCAGTCGCATACCCCCCGTCGCAGCTCGCCGGTCTGCGATCCGGAGGCCAGGATCACTTCTTCACGGCGAGCCGCCTCGACGGACCGAAGCGCATCGACCTCCTCGTGGAGGCGATGCGCGACGTCGATTCGGACCTGCCTTTCCTCATCGCCGGGACCGGTCCCGACGAGGAGCGGCTGCGCCGCCTCGCCTCCGGAGACGAGCGCATCCGGTTCCTCGGCCGGGTCACTGACGGGGAGCTGGCCGGCCTCTACGCGAACGCCCTCGCCGTACCCTTCGTCCCCGCCGAGGAGGACTTCGGTCTCGTGACACTCGAGGCGTTCGCCTGCTCGACACCCGTCGTCACGTGCATCGACTCGGGCGGTCCGACCGAGCTCGTGGACGACGGCCTGTCCGGCCTCGTCACCGACCCCACCCCGGCCGCATTGGCGGCGGCGTTGAGCCGACTCGCCGCGGATCCCGCCGGAGCCGCCGCGATGGGAACCGCGGGACACGAACGTGGGCGCCGGGTCACGTGGGAGCGCGTCCTCTCGACCCTCCTCGGCCGCGAGGCACTGGCAGCCCGTCCGTCCGCGCCGCGCCCGTCGCCGCGGCGTGGGTATCCCAAGGTCGTCGTGCCCTCGACGTTCCGGATCTGGCCCCCCGCCGGGGGAGGCCAGATCCGTTGCCTGAGTCTCTACGGGGGAATGCTCGAGAGCTTCGACGTCGAGGTTGTCAGTATGGACAACCCGCACGCACCTGCCACGCGGGTCGTGTACGGGCCCGGGTTCGTGGAGAGCGTCGTCCCCCGCACGTGGCGACACGAGGAGCTCGACGTCGAGTGGTCGGAGCGGGCCGGGATCCCAGTGACCGACATCATGGCGGCGGAGCTCGTAGCCGAGACGCCGGCATACCGTCAGGCACTCGCGGACGCGCTGGCCGACGCGGATCACGTGGTCCTCGCCCATCCTTATCTCGAACCGCTCGTCCACGCGCTCGCACCCTCGGGTGTCCCCGTCGTCTACGACGCCCACAACGCCGAGTTGCGCCTCAAGGCGGAGATCCTGCCGAACGGCCCGGTCCGGGACGAGCTCCTCGACAGGGTGAGGAGGATCGAGGGTGATGCCGTGTCCCGCTCGGCCCTCACGACCACCACATCGGGTCTCGACGCAGACCATCTGGTCGCCGACTACGGAGCCGACCCGGCACGTATCCGAGTCGTCCCGAACGGCGTCGACACACGTGCGATCCACTTCGTGACCGGCGACGATCGCAGGCGCCGCGGCGAGAGATGGCTCACCCGGTTCCCGTCCGGCAGTGCCGCCCACCTCGCGGTGTTCCTGGGGAGCTGGCACAAGCCGAACCTCGACGCGGCCCAGGACATCATCGAAGCCGCCGCGGAGGTGCCCGACACCATGTTCCTCCTCGTCGGCAGCCACGGCCTCCATTTCCGGGGAAGGGCCCTGCCCGGCAACGTCCTGCTGGCCGGCACCGTCGACCCGATCGTGAAGAACGGGATCCTCTCCGCGGCTGACGTCGGCCTGAATCCGATGCAGAGCGGCTCGGGCACGAACCTCAAGATCCTCGAGTACTTCGCGGCCGGTGTTCCCGTCCTTGCGACGGGTATCGGCGCCCGTGGCATCCCCGCCGAACCGGGCGTGCACTACCGGCGCGTCGAGGGCGATCTCGCGGGGTCGATCCGGGCCTTCCTCGAGGACCCCGACCGGGACCGCACCGTGGAGGCCGCGCGTCGCCTCGTCGAGGAGAGCTTCGACTGGCGGATTCTCGGACGTCGACTCGCGGCCCTGATCAAGCGGATCGACCACGCCGGCGTCGGCACGGTCGCGGAGGGGGCGGCGTGAGGGTGTGTGTCTGCGGCGCGCAGATGCCGTTCATGCGGGGCGGAGCGGAGCTGCACCAGGAGAACCTCGTACGGGCATTTCGGGACGCCGGGCACGACGCCGATCTCGTCCGCCTCCCCGTTGCCTGGGACAGGGAGCGGGCACTCGACTCGGCCCTCGCTTGGAGGTTCGTGCCGATCGACGCCGATCTCGTCGTGGCCACGAACTTCCCTTCGTACTTCGTGCGGCATCCGAGGAAGGTCGTGTGGCTGTTCCACCAGCACCGTGCCGCCTACGACGCGGTCGACACCGACTACTCGGACTGGACGCTCGACGAGCAGTCACTCGAGCTGCAGCAACGCCTCGTCGACTGGGACACGCGGGCCCTCGAGGAGGCGCAGGCCCGCTTCACGACCTCGCGCGTGGTTGCGCGCAGGCTCGAGCGGTACAACGGGCTGGACGCCACCCCCCTCTACCATCCGCCGCCGTTGGCGGGCGAGCTGCACGAAGGACCGTTCACGCCCGTGGCGTTCAGCGCCATGCGGCTCGAAGGCAACAAGCGACCCGAGTTGCTGGTCGAGGCCGCGTCCCATCTGGACCGCGGCGCGCACCTGCGCATTGCGGGTCGGGGGGCCCTGCACGACGAGCTCGTCGCGCGGACACGGGAGCTCGGGGTCGAGGACCGGATCACGCTCCTCGGGTTCGTGTCCGACGAGGATCTCATCAGCGAGTTCGCCTCGTGTGGCTGTGTCGTGTACGCACCGCACGACGAGGACTACGGCTACGTCACGCTCCAGGCCTTCCTGGCCGGGAAGCCCGTCGTGACGAGCGCGGACGCGGGCGGGGTCCTCGAGTGGGTCGAGGACGGTGTGACGGGTCTCGTCACGGACGGGTCACCACGTGAGCTGGCCGGGGCGGTCGGCCGCCTCCTCGCCGATCCCGATCTCGCCCGCAAGCTCGGCCGGGCCGGCTGGGAGCGCGCCCGCGACCTCGACTGGGCCACGGTCGTGCGCACGCTCGTCGAGTCGGTGTAGCGGCCCGGCGGCTCGGCATTGCGTTGCCCTGAGTCTCATCCCGTCACCGACGGCTCGGCGACGGCAGGGTCGGGTGGTGCTGCCGTCTCCGTCACGGGAGTCTCGACGTTGGCGATCGTGGTGTCGTCGGTGACGTCGACGACACCGTCGGGGGGCTGAGGCAGCCCGCGCCAGTCCATCTCCGTGACGATCATCGCGAAGGGTCCTCCGCGCCCGTCGACACGGATACTGCGACGGTCGGGGAAGGCGACCTCGACCAGGGCAGCCTCCTGACTCGCGATCATCGTCACCCGGACGCCCTCGATTCCCTCCCGGGTGTACGACGTCCAGGAAAGTCCCCCGCCGTGAACCGTCTCCACGGTGCCGGGTTCGAACGTGATGGACACGTCACCCGAAAAGAACCGCAACGTCACACGGTTCTCGTCCGGGCGCGCCGCCACGACGGCGTCGTAGAGGGTCTGCGGCGTCATCGTCACGCTCTCGTCACGGACGATCGCCTCCGCCGGCCAGATCTGGTGCTGCACAGGCCCCAACCTGTCGAAGGAGATCGTGGTCGTGTCGTCAGCGACGACGAGGGGCATCGGGGCGAGTGTGAGGAGAGCCATGATTACGATCCCGGCCAGTCGACCGGCCCCCGACACCCTCATCGTTCGTCACCCCCTGCCCTCCGACCGGGTGAGTGTATCGCAGGCACCCACGCCGAAGGATCTGTCACAGCGGGGGTCCACTCGAGACCCCCGAAACCACCGAAGAACCCAAGACGTCCCACGACCATAGAGCCCCCCCAGAACAAGTCAAGGAGCGGCTGTCAAGACTGCGGTGGCAGCGTCCCCGACACCGACACGCGTGCCCTTGGGCGCGGTCACGCCCGGGGCAACTCAGGGCGCGACGTCGAAGAAGCGGAACTTGTCGACGAGAGGCATGTAGACGTTCGGGTAGACGGGTGGGGCGCTGCCGAACCTGTGCGTTCCACCCCAGCCGTCGAGGATGTAGCCGCTCACGACACTCGGGTTTCCGTCCGCGATGACGACGACGTCGCGGGCGATGTCCCAGTTCTTCCAGTAGGGGCCACCCGTCGGCTTCGCGGCGCCACCGAAGGGATGCAGGCCACCCCAGCCGTCGAGAACGACACCGGACCGGCCCGTCGGGTCGTCGGGATCGAGGGCGATGCCGCGGGCGATCTCCCATCCGGGCCAGTAGGCCGAAGTACCCGGCTGGGGCTGGTTCCCGAAGGCATGCAGACCGCCCCAGCGGTCCATCACGAGGCCCTTGGGGTCGGCGGCCGTCGAGACCGGTGAGAGCTCGATCTCGTGCGCTATGTCCCAGCCACGCCAATAGCCGCCCGGGGCGACGGAATCGGTCTGGCCGAAGCGGTGGAGCCCACCGTAACCGTCGAGCACGTAACCGCCCGCCCCGTCCGGGTTGAGGGCGATCCCGCGGGTGATGTCCCAACCCTTCCAGTAGCCGCCGTTCTGGACGGCGGGGGCGTTGCCGATCGCGTGGATACCGCCGTAGCCGTCGAGCACGTACCCGCCGCCCCCCGGGTGCGCTGCGACTCCGCGCGCGATGTTCCAATTGGGCCACTGCGGGTGGGTACCCGGCGGCGACGACACCGCAGACGTGATGCCGTCCCACGTGACGGCATACGCGGACGCGAACGGCTGGTCGCGTGTGGCGCCGGCGGCGACGGTCGTGGCGGCCGTTCCCGCCGCGCTCTTGTTCCCGGCGGCGTCAGTCGCCTGGACACGGAAGTCGTACTGATGACCGGCGATACCGAAGAACTTCGCCCATCCCCCGAAGCTGCCGCCCGACGCGGTCTGGGGTGCCCTCGTGAGCCAGGTTGCCCACTGGCCCCCGTTGTCCCGCACGTCGACCGTGAACGACACGATGCCCGTCCCCTGGTCCGTCCCACTCCATGCCACGTCGAAACTCGTGTGCGACTGGGAAGGCGCCAGTGCGCCGAGTGCCGCCGTGGGGGGTGACTCGTCGAGGACTGTGCCGGTGCGTCGCGAGTTCTGCTTGAAGGTCGGCCAGTCAGCCCGGCCGAGTGGCTGTCCGCTGCGCCAGCGCCACACGGTGGGCACGTCTCCGAGTCCGCGTCGCCCGTCCGAATTGGCATCGAATATGCCGGCCTGGAGAATCCATGTCTCCCCGTTCACCTGCGCGATCGTGGGTGCGGCCGGTGGCGCCCAAATGGCACCCATGGACGATTCGGCCTCGACGGCACCGGTCGCGCCGTCCATCACGCGCAGCACGTGCTCGCCGGCGCCGACAACCTCCTGCTGGCCGTCGTTGTCGACATCGGCGATCGAGAGAGAGCCGTGCACGCCGAAATCGCGGCGACAGGGTGTGTATCCGGTCGTGTTGCACCGGCTCCACAACTCCACGCCCGTCGCAGAATGGACATGCACGACTCCGTCCTCGGACATCGTCACGACCTCCTTGCCCGGGGTCGGATGCAGGTCACCCACGGCGGGTGAGGCCATCACGTTGTCGCCGACGAATGCGGGCCAGCCCGGTAGATAGCTGCCGAAACGATCGAGAGCGTGAATTCGGTGTCCGTTCTCGGGCCTGTCGGCGAACATCGTTCCGGTTCCGAACACGATGTCGAGGGATCCGTCGCCGTTGATGTCCACGACAGCAGGCGTGGACCAGATCGTCTGGCGGCCGGGGATCTCCTTGGGGAATCCCGGCTGCACGGACCCGTCATGGCGGATGACCCAGATGAGTCCCCCTGTGGCGTAGGGCTGGCCCGCGTACTCGTCCATATCCCCACCGAAGACGATCTCCAGCCAACCGTCCCCGTCGAGGTCGGCCACGGTGGGTGAGGACCACAGCGTGTCGAAGAGGAAGCGAGGGAAACCCGGTACGTAGCTGCCGTCGAGGTTCCAGGCGTGGATGAAGTGATCCCAGCTCGTCGCCACGATCTCCATCTGGCCGTCCCTGTCGAGGTCGGCCACGGTCGGCGTTCCGAACACACCGCGCCGCTCCATGTCACCGTAGAGTCCCCACGCGAGCTGCGCGAAGTGCTGGGCACAGTCGGTCCCCCGGAACACGACCACCCAGCTCGTGAGCGCGTTGCCCACGAGGATGTCCAGCTTGCCGTTCTGGTCGAAGTCGAACAGCGTCGGGGACGACTGGATGTGGCCGGCGCCGCTGTCACAGCTCCTCACCTTGGCGCCGTTCACGTCGTAGATCCGCACGAACCCGTCCATGCCGCCAACGACGAACTCGGGTGCCGCGTCGCCCTGCACGTCACCGACTGCGACCGCCGAGAACGACTCACTCGTCCCCCGGTCGAAGAACCGCCAGTACGGGATGTCCTGCATCTTCGTCATCGGTGTGAGCACGGTGGTGGCCGCCCGCGCGGGCACCGGAACGAGGGCGACGAGGAGTGTGACCGCGATGACGAGCGCGTCCCCTCGCGGCCGGGTGGATGGGGTACGACGCCAGGTGGCCAGGAACATGAGACTCGCAGTGATGGGGGTTTCGTACAGGTTCAGTCCGTTATCGACGGGTTCGATTCCTGCCTTGATCACCGGAC
This sequence comes from Acidimicrobiia bacterium, assembly GCA_020850945.1. GTDB lineage: Bacteria > Actinomycetota > Acidimicrobiia > UBA2766 > UBA2766 > QWHP01. The sequence goes on from JADZDR010000052.1 coordinate 46,588, forward strand.
GTCCGGCCCATTCGGGCCAGAACTCCTGAACCGAATGAACCCCCTGATGCGACTGCCATCAATACTGCCATCAGACGGGCAGCCTGCGGAAAAGGGCGCGTGGCACGTGGCGCAGGCCGCTCATGACCCAGCGGATCGGGCCGGGGACCCACACGATCTCACGGCCCGAAGCGAGGCCCTCGCGGATGGCGGCGGCGACGTCCTCCGGATCCACGGTGAGAGGCACGTCCTCCATGCCCTCTGTCATCCGGGTTCGCACCATGCCCGGCCGCACGATCATCACATGCACGCCCGTCCCGACGAGGGCGTCGCCGAGACCCTGGCAGAACCAGTCGAGGCCTGCCTTCGAGGACCCGTACACGTAGTTCGACCTCCGAGCGCGCTCGGCGGCGACGGTCGACAGGACGCAGATCGTGCCGTGGCCCTGTTCCTTCATGTGTTCGACCACCGGGTAGAGGACCGAGACGGCCCCGACGTAGTTGACCGCGATCAGGTCCATGGCGGCCTGTCGGTCGTGGTCGAGTCTCTCCTGATCGCCGAGGACGCCGAAGGCGACAAGGACGAGGTCGACGTCTCCCAGCACACCGAAGGCCTCCCGTACGAAGGACTCGTGTCCGTAGGTGTCGACCGCGTCGAACTGCCTGGTGTCGACCTGTGACGCACCGGCGGCGAGGAGTTCCTTGGCGTTGGCGTCAAGGCCCGCCACGTCGCGTCCCGCCAACACGAACCGGCGGGCGCCGCCACGTGTGAGCTCGAGAGCTGTCGCCTGGGCGATGTCCGAAGTCCCGCCCAGCACGAGAATCGACTGCACGGATCCGAGAGCGTCCTGCATACCTACTCCACTCCTCCTGGGATTTCTGCACCGCCTGATTCAGCAGAGGTCGAGTCGCCTGGCCATGTCCGATCGGAGCACCCCACCCGGGTCGAGCTTCGCGCGTATCTCCCGCCACTCGTCCAGACGCGGGTACATGGGGTGGATCACCCAGGGCTTGGCCCGCGATTCCTTCGCCAGGTAGAGGCGGCCACCGGCCTCGAGCACGACCTCGTCGAGCCCGTCACACAGTCCGGCGAGGCCCGGCATGCCGGCGGGCACGTCGAGCGTAAGGGTCCAGCCCGGCATGGGGAACGAGAGGTGTCCCGGATTCCCCGGTCCGAACCGCTTGAGCACGGCACGGAAGGACGGTGCACCGTGAGCGCTGAGACGCTCGACGGCCGTGCGCACGGCCGCCTCGCCCTCCGGGCCGTAGGGGACGACGAACTGATACTGGAGGAAACCGCGTGTGCCGTAGATGCGGTTCCAGCCGTGTACGAAATCCAGCGGGTGGTGGAAAGATGCCAGGGGGACGATGGCACCCTCCTGATGCCGGGGCGCCTTCCTGAACCACAGCTCGTTGAACGCCCTGACCGACACCTTGTTCAGCAGGCCGTTGGGGAACCAGGGTGGAGCCGTCAGGACAGTCGACGGCTTGAACCCGAGCGGGTCGGAGCGCATCCGCGTGGGCAGCTCGTCGGGTTCGGCGAAGTCCCCCCGCGTGATCACGGAGCGTCCCATGTGGCTGCCTCTCGCCATGACGTCGATCCAGGCAACCGAGTAGTGGTAGTCCGAGTCGCGCTGCTCCATGCGGGACATGGCGTCATCGAGATCGGACGCCCGCTCGGTGTCCATGCGGATGCGGGAGGTCCGGATCCGTTTCATCCGCAATCTCGCCTGAGTCACCACTCCCGTCAGGCCCATCCCTCCGGCCGTCGCCCAGAAGACGTCGGGATCCCTGTCCGGCGTCACGTGCCTCGTTCCCTGCGGGGTCTCGAGCGTGAACGCCTCGACGTGGTTGCAGAAGCTGCCCACGCCGTGATGGTTCTTGCCGTGGACGTCCGCGGCGATGGCACCGCCGACCGTCACCTGGCATGTTCCCGGCGTGACCATGGGGAACAGGCCGAGGGGGACGAGCAGGCGCATGAGCTGCTCGAGGCTCACACCGGCGTCCACGGTGACTCCGGCGCCTTCGATGTCGACGTCGTGTACGGCCGCGAGCTCCGTCATACGGAGGACGACTCCGCCGGCGTTCTGGGCTGCGTCGCCGTAGCTGCGGGCGAGGCCACGGGCGACGAGGCCGCGGTCGGGCGCCTCCGCGATCGCCTCACGGACATCGCCGGGGGAGTGCGGCTCCGCTACGCGGGTGGCCGTGGGGGCCGTCCCGCCCCAGCCCGTCAGCAGCTCGATGTTCTCATCCATTCACGTACACCCCGAGGGCGAAGACCGCGAGCCAGCAGAGGAAGGCGACCTGGAGGAACCGGTCACCCAGCACGACCTCCTCGGGCGCTCCACCATGGCCCTCTTCGAGTCGCATGGCGTAGCGGTACAGGGCGACGAGGAAGGGTGCGATCGAGAGCTGGTACCAGATCGGATGGTTCGCATCGCCGGCCTTCTCGAACGCCCAGAGGCAGTAGGCGACGATGGTCACAGCCGAAGCCGTCGTGCGGATGTATCCGAGGAACTCGGTCGAGTACTCCTCGAGGGACCGGCGATGTGACACGGCCGAGTCCCCCAACGCGACGTGCTCGGCGTAGCGCTTGCCGGTGACCATGAACAGCGACCCGAACGAGGTCACGATCAGGAACCATTCCGACAGCACGACGTCCGCGGCCGTGCCACCCGCGACCGCACGGAGGATGAACCCGGCCGCCACGAGCACGATGTCGATGATCGCGACGTGCTTGAGCCAGATGCTGTACGACGTCGTCGTCACCACGTAGACCAGGAGCGCGGTCGTGGTCTCGACGTTGACGAAGGTCAGCGTGAGGAGCACCGATCCGACCAGCAGTACTGCGGCGCACACGTAGGCAAGTGACACGGGAACCACCCCGGCGGCAATGGGGCGCAGTCGCTTCGTCGGGTGCACCCTGTCGGCCTCCACGTCCATCGCGTCGTTCAGGAAGTACGTCCCGCTCGCGGCGAGGCAGAAGGCCACGAACGTGAGCACGACCCGCACGAGCGTGTCCGGATCCAAGAGGACGGCTACGCCCGCCGCGCCGGGTGCGGCGAAGACGAGGACGTTCTTCACCCACTGCTTCGGACGCGCAGTCCGCAACAGCCCCGCGCCGACCGACATCGAGCGGGCAGGCTGAGCCGGGTCGGCGGTCGACACGTCTGTCATCTCCGTTGCCTTGGATGTCATCGATGCACGACCTCGGTGCTACCTTCTGCGGCCCGAGTCGACGGGGGCATGTGCGAACGTAGCCGCAGGCAGGATCGAAGGCTAGGTCATCGCTGCCGTGTTACAAGGATCACCCCTCGTGTCCGGCCGAGCCGACTCTGGCCTCGCGACTGAGGATTACTGCAAGTGCGTAGGGCGAACGGCCGATATCAGAGATGACCCGATCGTGCCGACCGCGCGCCGGCTTGGAGCCTTGGTCCTGCGGGAGGAGACCATGTCGTCGCTGCCAGCTGTGAAGACCAACCCGACTCGCACGAGAGCCCTCCTCGTCCTCGCCCTCGTGCTGCTGGGCGGCGTTGTCGTTCCGCCAAGCGGGTCAGCCTTCGCGACTCCCGCCGCGAGGCCGTACCGGGGGCCTGTCGAGCCGTATCAGCCCTACGCGGGCCAATCCACATGCGATCCCACGCCGAAACCCGGGGTCGCGCAGTTCCGCAGTCTGATTCTGGCCGCATACCCCGGAACCGGCGCCGGGACCACCGAACGCGGCTGCAATTCCGGGGGCAAGTCGGAGCACAAGGAGGGACGTGCCTGGGACTGGGGGGTACGGGCGGATGTCCCGGCACAGAAGGCGGCCGCAGGGGACCTGCTCGAATGGCTGCTCGCGACGGACTCCGCCGGGAACGCGCATGCGATCGCCCGGCGCCTCGGTCTCATGTACGTCATCTGGGATCACCGGATCTGGAAGTCCTACCAGGCCGACAAGGGCTGGCAGCAGTACACGGGGTCGAATCCGCACACCGACCACGTCCACTTCAGCTTCAGTTGGCCAGGTGCCCTCGGTCAGACCTCCTTCTTCTACCCGACGGACTGGTTGCGCGGGTACGCCCTCAATCCGGCAAACCCGGCCCAGTTCTGGAAGCTGGATCTCTACGGGGCCATCGAAGGGTTCGGGGGAGCACCGGACTTCGGCAATGCACCCAGATGGCCCGGCTGGGGCATAGCCCGTGACCTCGTGCCCCACCGGTCCGGTGCGTCGGCTTTCGTCCTCGACGGTTGGGGAGGGGTACATCCGGTCAACACCCAGGTCAGACCGCAATCGGGCCCATACTGGAAGGGATGGGACATTGCCCGCGGGTTCGCCCTCGTCTCCGACACCGACGGCGTGATCGTCGACGGTTTCGGCGGGATCCATGCTGTCGGGAACCCCGCGAACGTGCACGTCAACGTGGCGGGGAGTCCGTATTGGAACAACTGGGACATCGCCCGCGACATCGTGCTGCTTCCCGACGCGAGCGGCGGTTACGTGCTCGATGCCTGGGGTGGCATCCATGCCTTCGGGCAGGCGCGCCCGGCGGTGTCGGGTCCCTACTGGCCGGGCTGGGACATCGCGCGTGACATACAGCTCCGCGCGGATCTCGTCGGCGGCTGGGTCTTCGACGGCTGGGGGGGAGTCCACTGGTTCTGGATCGGGTGAGCTGAGACCCACTCGTCGACCCATGGTGGCTGCATGTGCGGATCCGCCGGCCCGATGATAGGGTTGGCGGTCCCGATGGGTCTGGCGTCCCTACCCGCCGGGTCCCCGGCGTCCCCCACCTCCCCCTACTCCTTTCCCACCGATGAACGCAGCCCCGTCTCCAGACAACGCGACCGCAGCGCGAGACACGTCGCTCATGCGTGTCAACGAGCCGACGAGGTTCTGGCGCGGCTTCGTCCCCTCGGTACGTGACGTCTGGCGCTATCGCGAGTTGCTCACGAACCTCACGCGTCTGCAGCTCAAGGTCAAGTACAAGAACTCGTCGCTCGGGTTCCTGTGGTCCCTCGCCCGCCCCATCCTTCTCCTCATCGTCTACTCCCTGGTCTTCTCGACGTTTCTGCGGGCCGGCATCCCCTACTTCCCCATCTACCTCTTCACGGGTCTGATCGTGTGGGACCTCTTCGCCTCGACGCAGGGGGGCGCGACGAACGCGATCGTCGGGAACGCGGGCCTCATCAAGAAGGTGTACTTCCCCCGCGAGATCCTCACACTGTCCGTCGTCGGCTCCACGCTCTTTCACTTCGCCCTGCAGTTCCTGGTCCTCGTAGGCGTCCTCGTCGTGTTCCGCTACGACTTCCTCGGCTGGAACCTCCTCCTCGCGCCCATCGCGTTCGTCGCGCTGGTCTTGTTCATGACCGGGATCGCCTTCCTCTTCTCCGTGGCGAACGTCCGCTACAGAGACGTGCAACACATCATCGAGGTCCTGCTCCTCTTCTGGTTCTGGATGACCCCGATCGTCTATCCGGCCGACTTCGCGATCTCCGGCCTGGGAGGGGTGTCCCGCGTCCTGGCGTGGGCCTACCAGTTGAACCCCATGTTCCCCATCGTCACGGCCTTCCAGCGCGCGGCCTACAAGGACATGGACGCGGTCGCAGCCGACGGGACCCCCGTCCTGTACCAGGCCAGCGTCCAGCGTTACCTTGGGCTGCTCGGAATCGTGATCGCGTTCTCCCTGTTCCTGATCTGGCTCGGTCAGAGGGTCTTCGCCAAGGCCGAGGGCAACTTCGCGCAGGAGCTCTGATGAGCGCAGTCATCCAAGTCAAGGACCTCTCCAAGCAGTTCACCCTGCGTCACGACGCTTCACTCAAGGAGCGGGTCGTGAACCGGATTCGAGGCGCCAACACGGACGAGACCTTCTGGGCGCTGCGGAACCTGTCCTTCGATCTCGAGCAGGGCAAGACGCTCAGTCTGATCGGCCCGAACGGCTCCGGCAAGTCGACGTTGCTCAAGATCATCGGCGGGATCATCGAGCCGACGGAGGGCTGGGTGGCGCGGCGAGGCCGCCTCGCCGCCCTCCTCGAGTTGGGCGCCGGGTTCCATCCCGACCTGACCGGACGTGAGAACGTCTACGTGAACGCCAGCATCCTCGGCCTCTCGAACAGACAGATAGACAAGTACTTCGACGACATCATCGAATTCAGCGAGATCGAGAAGTTCATCGACAACCAGGTCAAGTTCTACAGCTCGGGTATGTACGTGCGGCTCGCGTTCTCCGTGGCGGTCCACGTCGAGCCCGAGATCCTGCTCATCGACGAGGTCCTCGCCGTGGGTGACGAGCCCTTCCAACAGAAGTGCATGGAGAGGATCAAGACCTTCCAGGACGAGGGACGCACGCTCGTGTTCGTCACGCACAGCCTCGACATCCTGCGCCAGTTCTGCGACGAGGCGATCCTGCTCGACCAGGGCAACGTCCTCGCCCACGGGCCCCCCTCGGAGGTCGTGAGCGAGTTCCGCGAACGGTTCCTTCCGCACCTCGAGGAGGAGGAGGACGAGTTCGGCACGCGTGAGGTCGAGATCAAGGGCCTCAGGGTCCTCGACGGAGACGGGGTGGAGCGGGACAAGTTCAGCCCCGGCGACGACGTCGTCCTCGAGATCACCTATGACGCCCACGAGACGATCGCGGACCCGGTCTTCGGCATCGCGATCCTGAACCAGGTCGACGCCCTCGTCTACGGCACGAACACGGACTTCCAGGGAATCTCGGTCGCGCGCGTCCACGGCGAGGGGATCGCGAGGTTCACGTTCCCGTCGATCCCCATCGTGGACGGCCGCTACTACGTGACGGTCGCCGTGCATTCGAGGGACGGCGAGGTCCAGTATCACCGCATCGAGCGCCTCGGACAGTTCCGTGTCGTCTCGGGCGCCGAGCACGCCGGTTTCCTCCACCTCGAACCCACCATCGACATCGTCGACAGGGAGTCGTCGGGTTGAGTCGGGCCCGGGAGGGCGGGGGGGACCCCGACCTGCTTCAGTACCACTGGGGTGTGAGGCGAAGGATCCGATCCGAGTTCGAGCCGTTGGACGTGGTCACGTAGAGCCTGCCGTCCGGTCCCTGCACAGGCGTGCGGAGACGGCCGGCTTCGTCCTGGAATGTGGCCACAGCGGCTACGAGGGCCCCAGCGGGCGTGATGGTCATGAGCATGAGGCGCTGGGACTTCAGCATGGCCACGACGAGGGCTCCGTCCCACACCTTCCACGCTGAACCCGTGACGAACGTGATACCGGACGGGGCGAGGGTGGGGGAGCCCGACTTCCACGTCGGCAGAATCGCGCCCGGGAACTCGGCCGTGTCGGTCATCGGGACCGCCTGGTTGTATCCGGGAACGGGGTTCCAGCCGTAGTTGCCTCCCGCCTGCAGGAGGTTCACCTCGTCGTCCTTGTCCGGGCCGTGCTCCGCCCCCCACATCTGGGTGGTGCCGGGCCGGAGTGCGAGGCCCTGCGGGTTGCGGTGCCCGAATGTGTAGACGCGGCGCTGGTTCGCATCGGCGGATCCCGAGAACGGATTCTCGGGCCAGCCCGCACCCGTGTCTTTGTCGATGCGGAGGGTCTTGCCGGCGAGGCTCCCCAGGTCCTGGGGAGCCGTTCCCCCGGCTCCGTCCCCGGTCGTGATCCACAGAGCCCCTTCGGGTCCGAAGCGCAGGCGGCAGCCGTGGTGGATGCTGGGGCTGTCAGCCGGGATCCCGTCGACGACGACCTCCTTGGTGGTCGCCTGCGTGAAGTCGGGTGAGAGCTGCCAGCGCACGACCCGCACGTCCTGGCTGCCGCCGGTGTCGTGCGAATAGCACGTGTAGATCTCGCGGTCGGAGAAATCGGCGTCCGCGACGACACCCATGAGACCCGATTCCACCCCCGTCGTGAGTACGTCAGAGAGGTCTGCCGTCACCTGCGTGACAACGTCGCCAGGGTCGATCTGAGCGTTTGCGCCGGGGGCGATCCGCTTGATGCGCGGCGGGTTGCGTTCGGTGAAGAGAGCAGAACCGTCGGGCAGGAACGTCAGGTCCCAGGGGACGTTGAGGCCTGTGACGATCTGTTCGACCCCGAATGCCCTCGGTGCGACGTAGAACATGTGGAGTGCCTGCGTGGCATCGAGAACCCAGCCCCCCGAACCGTCAGCGGACACGGCGAGGCCACGCACCCTGTCCTGGCCGGGCGAGTACATCGCCCCCTGCGCCTCGGGCGCGGTACCGAAGGCATGTGTTCCGCCCCATGCGTCCATGACGTACCCGCCGCTGCCACCCGGGAGGATGACGACCTCACGCGCTATGTGCCACCCCGGCCAATACGGCCCTCCGGCCGGGACCTCGTATCCGCCGAAGGCGTGCAGTCCGCCCCACCCGTCGAGGACGACTCCCGCCGTCGAGCTGCCGGGCACGTACGCGACGTCGACTGCGATGTCCCATTGTTGCCAATAGGGTCCGCCGCTGGGTTTGGGAGCACCGCCGAAGGCGTGCAGGCCTCCCCACCCGTCCACGATGAGGCCGGACGACCCGTCCGCTCGCAATGCCATGCCGCGGGCGATGTCCCACTGGGGCCAGTACGGTCCGCCGCTGGGTTTGGCAGCGCCACCGAAGGGGTGGAGGCCTCCCCACCCGTCGAGCACCACCCCTGACGTGTCGTCTGCGCGCAGCGCCATGTCCCGGGCGATGTCCCAACCCGGCCAGTGGGGAACGGATGGCGGGGCATCCGGGTCGACGGCCGCCTGCGCCGTCGGCCCCGGGCCGATGACTGCGATGGCTGCCAAGACGAGCGCGAGAACCCACGCGAGTCGCATCGGTACAGCAGACTGGGTACCCAACAAGCCTCCGGTGCCGCCCCGATCGACCCTTGTGGAGTGGCAAGTGCGGAGAGTGTAGCGTCACGTACGTGTTGACCCCCGTCAGGGGGAATCCGCCTCCAAGGAAGTGAGCAACGATGACGCGTGCCTTGATCACGGGTGTCACGGGCCCAGACGGCATGTACCTCGCCGAGTTCCTCGTGGGCAAGGGATACGAGGTCTACGGGATGATCCGGGGCCAGAACAACCCCTTGGCCGAGAACGTCCGTAGATCGGTTCCCAGTGTGGAGCTCGTCGAAGGTGATCTCGGCGATATCTCCTCCCTCATAGGCGTGATGGAGCAGACGCAACCCGACGAGGTCTACAACCTCGGTGCCATCAGCTTCGTGGGCCTCTCCTTCAAGCAACCCGAGTTGACGGCGAACATCACAGGGCTCGGCGTCCTCCGCATGCTGGAAGCCATCCGGATCGTGGGTGGATCGGACGCGAATCCGATCCGCTTCTACCAGGCGTCGTCGTCCGAGATGTTCGGTCGTGTGCGGGAGACCCCCCAGACCGAGATGACACCGTTTCACCCCCGTAGCCCCTACGGGGTCGCCAAGGTGTTCGGTCACAACACGACCGTCAACTACCGGGAGGCGTATGGCATCTTCGCCTGCTCGGGCATCCTCTTCAACCATGAGTCGCCACGTCGGGGCCTCGAGTTCGTCACGCGCAAGATCAGCCACGCGGTTGCCCGTATCAAGCTGGGTCTGCAGGACTCGGTAGCCCTCGGCAACCTCGAGTCGAGCCGGGACTGGGGATTCGCCGGAGAGTACGTGGAGGCGATGTGGCTGATGCTCCAGCAGGACGAACCGGACGACTACGTGATCGCAACGGGTGAGACGTACTCGATTCGGGAGTTCCTGGACCTTGCCTTCAGCCACATAGGAGTGGAGGACTGGGCGTCCTGCGTCGTCCAGGATGCACGCTACATGCGCCCCGCCGAAGTCGACCTGCTCGTGGGTGATGCCACGAAGGCCAAAGAGAAGCTCGGCTGGGAACCCCGGACGCCCTTCTCCGAGCTCGTCCGCATGATGGTCGAGTCGGACATCGAGGACCAGGCCAACAAGCTCGAGGAGAGCACGATCAGGTGAGCCCACCCTCGCCGCGACCAGGCAGCCCGGCGGTATTGGGCTTCGTCTCGACTGGGTGTACCGGACCGGACGTCGAGAACTTCGTGCGGCGTCTCGCCCGGCACTGTCGTGTCGTGGCGGCAGACGACCGTTCCGTCGACAGCGGGAGGATCAGTGCCGTGTTCGCGGCATCCCGCGATGCCTGGGGGAGCTTCCCCTCGGATCTTCCCACCGCCGTGTGGCTGCAGCCGGGGGAGTCTCCCGTACCCGAGTCGGCGTGCCTGGCCGTGGGAACGGACGTGCCCGCCCACGTGGGAGTCAACGTCGACCCCTGCGCTCTCCGCCACCCCGTCGACCTCGCCTCGCGGCGATTCTCCAATCCGTACATGCGGTCCCGGCTACGACGCGCGCGGGGGATCGGCGAGGCGCTGGTCGTCGACACAAGGCAGATGGAGAGGAGGGACCGTGAGTACCGTCGCGTACTCGCGCTCGCCTCGGCCGTGGTCGTCGACTCCGACACCGTCCTCGATGCCCTGGCGTGCGGTGCCCCCGCAGTCGCGGCGACCGGTACGAGTCACGCGATCGGGCTGCCGGCCGGTCTCGTGCCCGAGGCAGACGAGACGGCCCTGATGAGCAAGGCGTCGGTGCTGGGTCGCGACCCGCTCGCGTCGTCTGCCGCGGCTCTTGCGGGTCGGCGCCACGTGGAGGCCCACCACGACCTTGATCTGCCCGCGGTCGACCTGATCGAGGCACTCGGGGCGGCTGCCCCTGTGACACCGCTCGAGGCTGCCCTCCGCAGGGCTCTGTCGGGCATCAGTGCTGCCGACGACGCCGCCGTACGGGGTAGGATCTCCCGCGTTCTGCGTGGGCTGGACGCGGATCCGAGGCCGAAGGAGGGCCCGCAGGTGACACGACAGCCGGCCGGGCGGGCGCGGATGAAGGACCGATTGCGCCCGTTCCTGCACAGGACACTCGCCTGGTTCGTGCGAGAGGAGGCCCGCGGGGTGGCGGACGAGGAGTTGGGGCGGTCGGACGAGCTCGTTGCCGAACTGACGCAGCGCCTCGACGACTTCGGCGCCCTCGATGCCCGCGCCTCAGCCGCCGAGCTCGAAGCGCGCCTCGAGATCCTCAAAGCCGATGTGCGGGCGGTCGAGGGACGGGTTCAGGCCCTCGAGGAGGGCGTGTAGGTGTGACACCGCAGGGGGCCCCGCCACCCTGATCACTGAGGAGCTGTTCGGGCTCCCTTCGATATACTGCCCGGATGCCCACGAAGGCCCTGGTCCTGGCGGGTGGGAGCGGTACTCGACTGCGCCCGATCACCCACACCAGTGCCAAGCAACTCGTCCCTCTCGCGAACCGGCCCATCCTGTTCTACTGCCTGGATGCGATCGCCGCGGTCGGCATACGTGACGTGGGGATCATCGTGGGGGAGACCGCGCCGATGATCAAGGACGCCGTCGGAGACGGAGGCGAGTTCGGCCTCGACGTCACCTACATCCACCAGGAGGCACCGCTGGGTCTGGGGCACTGCGTCCTGATCGCCCGGGACTACCTCGCCTCCGATCCGTTCATCATGTACCTGGGCGACAACTTCCTTGTCGACAGCCTGTCGAGCTTCGTCGAGGAGTTCGACACGACTCGGCCGAGTGCGCAGATCCTGCTCAAAGAGGTCGAGGATCCACGCCAGTTCGGGGTCGCGATCATCCGGGACGGTGAAGTCGTGGGGCTCGTCGAGAAGCCTCCGGATCCACCGTCCAATCTCGCCCTGATCGGCGTCTACATGTTCGATGTGGCAATCCACGAAGCTGTGCGCGCGATCCGCCCCTCGGCACGAGGCGAGCTCGAGATCACCGATGCGATCCAATGGTTGATCGAGCACGACCACGTCGTGAGGTCCCATGTCATAGAGGGAGACTGGATCGACACGGGGAAGCGCCAGGACATCCTGGCCGCGAATCGCATCGTACTCGACCTGCTGAGGAGGGACCTCAAGGGCACGATGGATCCCGAGAGCCGCGTGGTCGGCCGGGTCGTCGTCGAGCCGGGAGCCAAACTCGTGCGCAGCGAGGTGCGAGGTCCGGCAATCGTCGGCACGGGGACGCAGTTGATCGACTCGTTCGTAGGCCCGTTCACGTCGATCGCCGGCAACTGCCGGCTCGAGGATTGCGAGATCGACCACTCGATCGTGCTCGAGGGATCGCGGGTGACAGGTGTGAAGCGCATCGCCGACAGCCTCATAGGTCGCGAGGCCACGATCGAGCCTTCGACCGACCAGCCCCGCGCATATCGCTTCCTCGTGGGCGACCACAGTGAGATCCACCTGCCGTGATCCTGCGACGTCCTCTCGTTCCGTCCGATCCGCTGTGCGCGTAGCGTTCGACGCGACGCCTCTCCTGGGCAACCCGACCGGGATCGGCTGGTTCACACTCGAACTGCTCCGCGCCGTGGCACGTCGACACGAGGTGGATCCGCTTGCCTTCGCGATGACCTGGCGGGGGCGAAAGGCGCTCGATGCGGCCATCCCCGCCGGGGTGCGGGGCGTTCGCCGGCCAATGCCCGCCCGACTCGTGAGGGCGCTGTGGGGGAGGACGGACATCCCGCGTATCGAGCCCTGGACGGGGAGAGTGGACGTCGTGCACGGGACCAACTTCGTGGTTCCGCCGACCGCCGGGTCGTCGGTCGTCACGGTGCACGACCTCACGGCGTGGCGCTTCCCGGAGCTGACAGACCAACCGACCCGCGCCCTGCCCAAGCTCGTCGCGCGTGCGGTGCGCAGAGGTGCGTGGGTACACACGCCCTCCCAGTTCGTGGCCGACGAGGTGAGGGAACGTATCTCCGTCGAGCCGGATCGGGTTGTCGCGATCCATTCGGGCATTCCGGAAGTGCCGGATTCGCGAGCGGGGGCAGGCAGAGAGCTTGCCGGTCTGGCTCCGGGCGACCGCTACATGTTGGCGTTGGGGACGATCGAGCCGCGCAAGAACCACGTGGCCCTGGTCGAGGCCTTCGACCGCCTCGCGCCCGCGCACCCGGATGTGCATCTCGTCGTGGTGGGACCACCCGGCTGGGGGGTAACCCGATTCGAGCAGGCCGTGGCCCACTCGCATGCCTCCGAGCGGATACACCGACTCGGCTACGTCTCGGCAAACGAGCGGGCGGCTCTCCTCCGTGACGCCGCGGTCTTCGCATATCCCTCCGTCTACGAGGGGTTCGGATTCCCGCCACTCGAGGCGATGTCCGTCGGCGTGCCGGTGGTGGCGACGACGGCCGGGTCCCTCCCCGAAGTCCTCGGGGACGCAGCGATCCTGGTCGACGGGTCCCGGGACGGCCTGCAGGCGGCCGATCCCCTGGCAGAGGCCTTGGCGACACTGCTCGACGACGACGCCGAATGGGAGGCTCGCTCGAAGGCAGGCCGGGATCACACCGCCCACTTCTCGTGGGATACCACGGCAGACCAAATGGTGCGTCTCTACCACGCTGCCATGGCACGTTGAGGCCCCGACCGGGCCGAATTGGCGTCGAGTTCGACACGATCGGGGGATCCTCAAGCTCGGTTCCTCTCCCGCCGACCACTTCGACAGGGATTGGGATGGGAGGACGCGTGCACTACGAGGAGACGAGCCTCACATGTCCGTGCGGCCTGTGGCACCGACGAGATCCCGACGCCTGGCGTGCGTGTCCTGCCTGCTGGGCGCGGTCCTCTTCGGCTCGAGCGCTCTGTCCGCCTCCGCCACGCCGAGCGATGTGCCCGAGCCCGTGGGAACACAGGAACCGAGCGCGGTCACACCCGAGGAGGCGGCCGCGGAGCGCATGCCTGCCGACGCCCAGGCCATGACCGAGATCGCCGAGGAGAATCCGGAGGCCCTGGATGCGGTGCCGACACACAAACTCGTCGTGACCGTGTCCGACGGCCAGACGGACACCGAGCTCGACGCAATCGCCTCCGAGCTCGGCGCATCGTCAGTCGACGACCTGGGGCACGGAAGCGTGGCTGTCGAAGTCGCCGACCCGTTGTCAGTCGTCGAGGCAACCGAGGTGCTGGCGGACCTGGGTCCGGCCATCGCCGCAGTGGAGCCCGACCTCCCGGTCCTGCCCACCGCGGCTGTCAACGATACCTATCTCGGATCCCTCTGGGGCATGGGCACGGCGAAGTCCTTCGGAGTCGATCCGTCTTCCGCCTGGGCGGTCACAACCGGCGGGGGCGTGATCGTCGCCGTCGTCGACACGGGTGTGGACATCTACCACCCCGACCTGAGCAACAACATCTGGGTCAACAGCGACGAGGTCGCCGGCAACGGGATCGACGACGACAGGAACGGGTACACAGACGACCGCTACGGTTTCGACTTCTACTCGAACGACGCGAGCGTGTTTGATTCCGCCACCAACGACGCGCATGGGACCCATGTCGCGGGGACCATTGCCGGCGCTGCCAACAACGGTTTCGGGGTGGTGGGAGTCGCACCCCATGCCAAGATCATGCCCCTCAAGTTCATAAGCGGTTACGGCTACACGTCAGACGCCGTGAGAGCCATCAACTATGCCGTGGCAAACGGCGCCGACGTCATCAATGCGTCGTGGGGAGGGGGCGGATACAGCTCGACACTGAAGAGCGCCATCGACTACGCAGGCTCGCGAGGTGTCGTCTTCGTGGCGGCGGCGGGCAACAACGGGACGAACATAGACAGCAATCCGTACTACCCGGCAGCCCTGACGTCGGCGTCGCTCATCACTGTCGCAGCCATGACAGCCACCGGAACGAGAGCCTCCTTCTCGAACTTCGGGTTGTCGTCAGTCGATATCGCGGCACCAGGTGAGTCGATCCTGTCGACCGTGCCGGGTGGTGGCTTTGCCTACTACTCGGGTACTTCAATGGCCGCCCCACATGTGAGTGGCATTGTTGCCCTCGTGAAGTCATTCCGGCCCAGCTACAGTGCATCACAGGTCAAGAACATGGTTCTTGCCGGTTCGCTACCGAATGGCTCCTTCGCGGGGCTGGTCGCGACAGGTGGCATGGCGAATGCCCCGAGGTCTCTGCAGTGGTTGCCACCTTACTGGTGGGGCTGGGACATCGTGAGGGGTGTGGCCATGTCGCCGACCGGAGTCGGTGGATATACGTTTGACGGATGGGGTGGGATCCATGCCTGGCACGATGCGCCGGCAGCGGCAACGTCCAACGCGCCGTACTGGGTGGGCTGGGACATCGTGCGGTCCGGAACCGTGGTTTCGGGGAACGGCGGTTTCACACTCGACGGGTGGGGAGGGATACACGCCTGGGGTGGCGCGAGTGCAAACCGGACAGGTGCGCCATATTGGCGAGGCTGGGACATAGCGCGGGGCATGGCTGTCAACACCGAGGGATCGGGTGGATGGACACTCGACGGCTGGGGTGGCATTCACGCCTGGGGTGGCGCTCCGTCCGCTGGGCGGACACCCTATTGGCCCGGTTGGGACATAGCGCGGGGTATGGCTGTGAACACCGAGGGATCGGGTGGATGGACGCTCGACGGCTGGGGTGGCATTCACGCCTGGGGTGGTGCACCCGTCCCCGTGGATGGGCCCTACTGGAAAGGCTGGGACATCGCCCGCGGCCTCGACATCAGCGCCGACGGCAAGACCCTGTACATCATCGACGGCTGGGGCGGATTACACCCAGCGCATCTCCCCTGATCACCATGTGTGGACTCCACCCCACACGTCCGTCGTGTAGCCCGATGCCCCACCCCACGCCGGCTCGGACGGGATGTAGGACTGGGCGAACTCACGGCCGAGCCAGTAGGGATGCCCGCCGGGTTGGGGCGCGCCGCCGAAGGGATGGAGACCTCCCCATGCATCGAGGACCCAGCCGCCCGGGCCGGAGGGATTGAGGACCAGATCGCGGGCGATGTCCCACCCCGGCCAGTACGGAGCGCCGCTCGCGTTCAACGGGGGTGCGCCACCGAAGGAATGCAGCCCACCCCAACCATCCAGGACCCAGCCGCCGGGGCCGGACGGGTTCAAGGCGAGAGCCCTCGCGATGCTCCACGGCTTCCAGTACGGACCCCATCGTGTGTCGACGGTGGCACCTCCCCACGTGTGCAGGCCACCGAAGCCATCCAAGGTCACCCCGCCCGTACCTGTGGGGTCGCGTGCGATGTCCCACGCGATGTCCCACCCGTGCCAATACGGTGCACCTGCCCGGTTGACACTCGCGCCACCCCAGGGGTGAATGCCACCCCAGCCGTCGAGTGTGACACCACCATTCGACGCCGGGTCGCTCGTCACCCCTCGGGCTATCGCCCAGAGGTCCCAGTACGGAGGCTGAGGATCGACCGCGAGGGGAGGTGGTTTCTGGAGGAGAATCGGCCAGCGGGCGGCGATCCTGTTCGCGAGGTCCGGGATGCGCACGTACAACTGGGAGCCGGGGCAATCCGTCGCCGAGGCGTCTTGGTGACCCGACACATTGCGCATGAGGACGGGTGTCCCGGCCGGCCACTTGGTTCCACCCTGGCTCTCGATCCACGTCTGCCCGGCCGGCCAGACGTTGTGGATGCTGAGCTTCCAGAGCAGGATCGATTCGAACGCCGCCATTGCCTCCGCGGACGGTGGAACCGAGATGTGGGAACCGAGAACGGAGACGCCTGTGGAGTAGGTGTTGAAACCTCCGGCGTGGGCGCCGATCACCGAGTTCTGAACTCCTCCGAAGCGCCCTTCGAAGATCTGTCCGTACTTGTCGACGAGGAAGTTGTACCCGATGTCGTTCCATCCTCTGGAGAAGACGTGATAGGAGTAGATACCCCGGATTATCCCTGCCGACTGGGAAGGTGAGTAGTCGTTCGAGCCTTCTGTGTGATGGACGATGCCTATCTTCACTTGGCCGTAGCTGGGTGGTGCTGCCCGCCAGCTCTCGTCCGCACCCCATTGCGCCCGTGTGATGATGTTCGGGAACGCACCTGCCTCGTCGGACGAGCCCTTGAAGACCGCCGCGAGGGCGTCGAAGATCCGCTGGGGCACGGATCGTGCCGACCCGTCGAGATCGAGGAAGGCAACCTCGAGGCTCCGGGGATCACCTGCGGATTCGAGCTGCACCCACCTCGACGGTCCCGTGTAGACAGGAGGGCTCCCGGGTCGGGCCGGATTCCTCTTTCCCGTGTCGGACTCGCCATCGGGGACGTCGCCGGAGTCGAACGTCACAGTGAACCACTGTCCCCAGGACTTGCCGTCCACACTCGTCCGCACTCGTGCACTTCGAGGCAATTGGCCCTCGGTGTCGGCGGTGAATCCCAGCATCTCGAAGTCGAGGGAGGCCGGGAATACCACGGAGAATTGGTCCTCGCCCGCCACCTCTGCCACCGATACGCTCACTTCGGCATCATCCGCCGACTGCGACAGATCGGAGGAGCTCCTGCGTTCGACATGCGCGCCTGCCACCAGTTGCGCCAGATCCTCCTGCTCGATGGTGGGCGGAAACTCGGTGGCACCGGCCGGCTGGACTGGGAGTCCGACGAATCCGAGGAACACGCCGAGCAACGTGAATCCGATGGTGAGGCGCACAGGCAGCTTGCGTTGCATCGGCAACAACGTACCACCGGTGGGACCACGCGCCGGGCCAAGAATCGGTCGAGGCCCCTTTGGACCTCCCGTCTCGCTCGTCGACTGGGCCCGGCCGGGTCCTGGCGCAACGTCGACGACATCCCGTCGGCAGGTTCGCGGCTGCCTACCATGGCGCCGATCCGGCGAACCTCGGGGCCTTGCTTGCGCCGTTCAAGTGGCCAGGACGGGGGGTCGATATGTAGTACGAACGGACTTTCTGGCGAAATTGGGGCGAAGAAAGGGGTACGGGAGTGCGACGTGGATTGATTCTGGGAACCATGATGCTGCTGGTCGGACTTGGACTGCGGGAACCCAGTGCGGCCTCTGCGGGGACACCCATCCTCGGGCCGACCCTCGTTCCGGTGACGTCTGCGCAGAAGTGGGCCGCGGAGCGCAAGGGCACCGCGACGTTCGTGGCCCTGGCACCGCTCTTCTGGCAGATCGCGCCGCAACGTGGTGGCGTCCGGCCCGAGGTTGCCTACGCGCAATCCGCCAAGGAGACCGCATTCGGCCGCTTCGGGGGAAGTGTGGATCCGTCGTTCCACAACCCGTGCGGCATGAAGGTGACCGCGGGAGGGGCCGACGGAGACCCCAACGCGCACAAGCGTTTCTCGTCCTGGGAAGAGGGGATAACGGCATGTGTGGACCATCTCGCCCTGTACGCCGGCGCGCCGGGCTACCCCCGGCCTGACACGCCCGACCCTCGTCACTTCTCGTCCTTGAGGGGCGTTGCACCCACCGTCGAAGCGCTCGGGGGCAGATGGGCCCCGTCGCCCGACTATGGCGTGTCGATCGTGCGTGACTACTTGGATCCGATGAAGCCGGTTCCTCCGCCTCCGACCGTCCCCGGGAGTCCGCAGCCCCCCTACTGGCCCACGTGGGACATCGCCCGCGGGATGGCCGCAGGCGTTTCGGCGGGCGGTTGGACGCTCGACGGTTGGGGTGGGGTCCATGCCTGGGGTGGAGCCCCGCAACTGGCCACGACAGGCGCCCCCTACTGGGTGGGCTGGGACATCGCGCAGGGATTGGTTGTGAACCCGAACGGCCCGGGCGGTTGGACGCTCGACGGCTGGGGTGGGATCCATGCCTGGGGTGGAGCCCCGCAACTGGCCACGACAGGCGCCCCCTACTGGGCAGGCTGGGACATCGCCAGGGACGTGGCGGTGAATCCGAACGGGCCGGGCGGTTGGACGCTCGACGGCTGGGGTGGGATCCATGCCTGGGGTGGAGCCCCGCAACTGGCCACGACAGGCGCCCCCTACTGGGCAGGCTGGGACATCGCCAGAGGGCTGGTCGTCCGGGCGGACGGCCCGGGGGGCTGGATCCTGGACGGCTGGGGCGGTGTGCACGCCTTCGGTGGCGCACCGGCAACGGCGACTGTTCCCTACTGGGCAGGCTTCGACAATGCCCGCGATTTCGTGATCACGCCCTACGGGGCCGCAGGACCCAAGGGCTACACGCTGGACATGTGGGGCGGAGTGCACACCTGGAGCTGAAACGCAAGTCACCAACACACCCGACGCAACAGGAGCAGGCTGCATGCACAACGACACAGGGGAGAGAAGATCCAGGGGATCCCGACCGCGCAGACTGCTGGGTGCCGTCGGACTGGCCGGGGTGATGCTGGCAAGCCTCCTCGTGGGGACCGCCGACGGAATCCCGGCGACGGCGGCAACGACGACCACCCCAGGTCCGCTCTGGCCGACCGGCGACTGGCTGGCGACGCTCAACTTCTACCGGGCCCAGGCAGGGCTCGCCCCAGTCGGCAACTCCGCCTCGCGCAGCGCAGGCGCGGCAGCCCACGCCAAGTACCAGGTCCTCAACAATGCCATCTCCGAATCGGAGGATCCGGCGAAGCCGGGGTATTCGGCCGCGGGCAATGCGGCTGCCGCAGTCGGGAACCTCGCCATCGGTGACGCCCGAGCCGCCCTACCGGCCGCCACCGACGTGGAGTCGCTGTTCACGGCACCCCAGTCCGCGGTCTCCATGCTCGAGACGGATCTCGAGTCCGTCGGATACGGCGCATTCACAGATGCGTCACGAACCGGGTACCAGTGGTCCTCCGTCCTCGACGTCGGTGGGTACACGGGGGACTACGCGGAGGCCGACTATCCCGTGATGTTCCCAGGCGAGGGAGCGGTGGTGCCGCTCACCCGACTCGATGCCTCGGAACAGCCCAATGCCCTCGAGAGCTGTCCCCCGAGCTACTCCGCGACGAAGGACGGGGACGGCTTCCCGATCGTGGGTGCTCCGATCGTCGTCGTCTGGAGCCCCACGGCCGACCCCGAAGTCACCGGATCCACGCTCACGAAGCGGGGCGAGGGGGCACTGGAGCACTGCCTGGTCGATGTGGACTCGTACGTCTTCCTCGTACCCAAATCACCCCTCGTCCCGTCCAAGACGTATGACGTCACAGTCACAGTGGACGGCCACGACATCGCCTGGAGCTTCTCGGTCTCGCAGCGTCCACCGTATTGGACCGGCTGGGACATCGTGCGGGGTGTCGGCGGGGGGGAGGGCTACAGCGGGTACATCCTGGACGGCTGGGGGGGAATCCATCCTTACGGGGTCTCCCCCACCTTGTCGGGAGGACCGTACTGGAAGGGATGGGACATCGCCCGCGGCGTGACGGTCAAGGGGACCAAAGGCTACGTCCTCGACGGGTGGGGAGGCCTACACAAGCTGGGCGGCGCCGCGGCGGCGACAGGGGGCCCGTACTGGCGCAATTGGGACATCGCGCGCGGAGTCGACGCCAAGTCGAATCTCGCGGGAGGGGTCGTCGTCGACGGCTGGGGGGGACTGCACGCGTTCGGGAACACGAGCGGCCTCTCGTTCGCCGGTGCGCCCTATTGGACCGGCTGGGACATCGTGCGGGACGTGGCCCTGAACCCCGCCGGGTCGGGTGGCTGGACACTCGACGGTTGGGGCGGAATCCATGCGTGGGGGGGTGCACCCCAGGTGAAAGGCGGCCCGTACTGGAAGGGCTGGGACATCGCGCAGGGCCTGAAGGTCGACACGGACGGGAAGAACGGCTTCGTCGTCGACGGCTGGGGGGGCCTGCATCCCTTCAAGATCGGTTGACATCGACCACGGCGGGCAACTCCCCCGGCGTGGTCGATGCCGGTCATCGCAGGTACGGGCGGTATCCTCCGGCTCCCGGGCCATCGCAGTGGAGGAGGTTGTGGCCGTGCATGTGCTCGTGACCGGCGGATGCGGCTTCATCGGCTCCAACTTCACCAGGCATCTGTTGGGCGTGCATCCCGACGTGCAGGTTACGAATCTGGACGCCCTCACCTATGCCGGGAACGTCGTCAACCTCACGGACCTCGAGGCCGACTCCCGGTACCGCTTCGTCCACGCGGACATCACCGACGTGCACGCGGTCGAGGAGGCGGTCCGGGGAGTCGACGCGGTGGTCCACTTCGCAGCGGAGACGCACGTGGACAGGTCGATCCTGTCTTCGGCGCCGTTCGTGAAGACGAACGTGTCCGGTACGCAGGTGTTGCTCGACAGCGTCCTCGCAGCGGGAGTCGGCGCCTTCGTCCAGATATCCACCGACGAGACGTATGGATCGTGTTCGGGGGCGGCCTTCACAGAGGAAGCCCCGCTGGTACCCCGCAACCCCTACTCGGCCACGAAGGCGGCCGCGGACATGCTCGTCCACTCGTACTGGATCACGCATGGCCTTCCCTCGATGGTGGTGCGCCCGAGCAACAACTACGGCCCGTACCAGTTCCCCGAGAAGCTCATACCGCTCGCGATAACGAACGTGCTGGACGACACGCCGGTGCCCCTCTACGGGGACGGCGCCAACGTGCGGGAATGGCTCTTCGTGGAGGACACGTGTCGGGCGATCGACCTCGTGTTGCACAACGGCACACCGGGTGAGACGTACAACGTCGGGCCCGGAACCGGCACACGCAACTCCGAGGTCCTACACGAGATCCTCGGCCTCATGGGAGTCGGGGACGACATGATCCGCGTGGTCCCCGACCGCCCCGGGCACGACCGTCGCTACGCGATCGACACGACGAAGATCCGGGCGCTCGGATGGGAGCACACATTCGATCTCGAAGCCGGGTTGGGGGCAACCGTCGCCTGGTACCGCAGCCATGCCGATTGGTGGCGACCGCTCAAGTCCAAAGCGGAGGCCGGACGGTTGCCGACGACGTCGCAGGCGCTCTGACCCGGCCTCACGGACAGGGTGCAGTCACACCTGCGCCACGGTGGGGGACTCGGTGCGGGACAGCCAGAGGGACGTACCGCCGTTGTTCAGCGCGTCAGGGATCAACTCGGCCACCCGCTCGCGGTGGAAGCCGAGCAGGTAGCCGCCCCACAACTCGATCTGGAACCGGGGGTTGTACATCAGGAATGCCCGCAAGGCGTAGGCCTCGTTCCAGGCGCGGCCCTCTGCGACCCAGTCCTGGGGGTACTCGAAGGGGAAGACGATGTCGTGGATGTGGATCCACACACCCGGGCGTATGACGGGCAGCACACGGAACAGGAAGTGGTTCACGTCGCTGTCCAACTTCGAGACGTGGGTCGAGTCGAGGAAGAGGATGTCGTTCGGCTCGAGCTCTTCGAAGACCTCCGTCGGCGTGTCCTGCAGGCCTTGGGGAATGAGCTTCACCTCGAGGCGTTCCTCGGGCGTGAGGAGCTCCATGAGGAGATCGGGGTAGGGCTCGACGAAGGTGCACTCCATCGTGCCGTCGAGCCAGAGCCGGTTCGCATCCAGCGTGACACACGACGACCAGCCGGAGCCGACCTCGATGAGCCTACGGGGGCGAAGATGGCGGATCATGCACCCGAGCTGGATGGCGTCGAACCACGAGAAGTTGGGGTTCTCGTACCAGTACTGCAGGTCGTCCCGCTGCTTGCGTTCCCAGGGCAGATCGGCGGAGAACTGGGACAGCTTCTCGAGGAGCGCGAGTTGTGCATCCGGCCTGAGGTCGATGCCCTCGATCTCCCCGGACGGATGGTGCCAGATCCGGCCGGTGTGGCGGTCGATCTCGCCGGCGTCGGGAATCGGGGAGTAGAAGTGCCCCGGAGGCCGCCACCGCACGAACTGACCGCCGGTCCCGTAGGCTTGCGCCAGATCCGACTGCAGTTCGTCTATCAATCGCTGTGAACGCAACAACCGCCTCGCGATCGACCTGCCACGCCGAAGCCATGCCTCTGAGTCCATCACCGATGAACACTACCCGGCACTCGCGACTCGTCCCGGTCATCCTCGTGGCGATTCCGGCGCTGGCGGCCGTAGTGGGAGCGATCTGGATAGTGCTCGCCGTGCCACACGTGTTCGGGCATGCCGGCGACCAGGCCCTCCTCGAACTGATGACGCGCGACGCCCTGGCGGGTGACGTCTTCACGGGCGTGTATTCGCGGTTCGGCTGGAGGCATCCGGGACCCTCGTACATCTACCTGCTGGCACCGGGATACCTGGTGACCGGGAGGAGTGCGGCCGGCATGTACGCCGCGACCTGGGTGTTGAACGTCGGTGCGATCGCGGCGGCGACGTGGGTGACGTATCGGCGGGTCGGCACGTCGGTGGCACTGGCCACTCTCATCCTCGGGGGCACGCTCCTGATGACCCAGGACGACCCGTTCATCACCTCGGTCGCCTGGAATCCGAGTGTGGCCGCCTCGTTCACGTTCCTTCTGGTCGTCCTCGTGGCCGTGGCATGGCAGGGCTCCTGGCTCGCCCTCCTCGGCGGGGTTCTCGTCGCATCGTTCCTGATCCAGGCGCACGTGGGAACGGCGCCCGTGGCCGGGTCACTGCTCCTTGTCGCGGCTGTCGGATGCACGGGCATGCACGTCCTGGCACGGCGCCGGGACCGCGCCCGGTCCCCGGATGCGACGGTGCCGGACGGCGCCGGGCCCGAGGACCGCCCCGACCACGCGAGTCCGATCAGGCGCCGGCGGAGGTCGATCATCGGCGGGGGTGTGATAGTGGGATTGGTCGTTCTGATGTGGGTACCGCCGCTCTACGACCAGTTCAGGGGAACGGGGAATCTGGGGGAGGTCGCCGCCTTCTTCATCCGCGGTCAGGAGGACTCCGGCCGCAGCTACCTGGCCTCCGTCGATGACGTCGCGTGGGAGTATTCACGCCTCCCACTGGGCCCACACCGCTGGTACGGCGATCTGGGCGAGCTTCCGGCATCGATCCCGAGGCGCGCCACCACCTTGGCGCTCGTCGGACTCGGCGTCGCGGTCGTGATCCTGGGTGTGCGACGGCGGCACGGCTTTGCCATCGGCGCCGGATCCGTGACCGTGGTGGGGTTCCTCGTCTCCGTCGTGGCGGTTCAGCGGATCATCGGGTCCATGTTCAGCTACCTCGGCTGGTGGATCGGGCCCCTTGCCGCAGGCGCGATCCTGGGTGGGGTCGCCCTGGCCGGCACCCTCCGGGTGTTCCAGCGCCTGCAGCCATGGGCGAAGCCCGCCTTCGGCGTGGCATGCGTGGTCGCGTGCGTGCCGTTTCTCGTGCTCGCCGGCAGGGTCGCTGCGACCGAGAGGATCGAGCCCGCTCCCGACGCACTCCCGACCGCGAAGGAGCTGGCGAGATTCGACGGTGGCGGGGTTCTCCTGATCGGATCCGAGAAGGACTCGTGGATGGACATGGCTGCCTTGGTTCTCCAGCTCGAGCGGATCGGTGAAGCCCCGAGCGTCGATCCTGTGTGGGAGGTCCTGTTCGGTAGCGCCCGGGAACCCGGAGCGGACACCGACACGTTCGTGTACGTGACGCGTCTCGGGAACGATCCCTATCTGGCCGACAAGCGGGTTCGGTTCGTCGGCTCGGTGGGTGAGTCGGCCGTCTACGTGGTCGATGACGATGTGGAAGGGGTCACGACCTCGGAGCGGCCGCACGACTGAAGGCGATCGATACCTTTGTTCATGCCCGATCGAGGGTCTATCTTCGCCGGCAGGCGCCTTCCCCCCGTAGGACGAGGAACCGATGCATCAACGCCGGACCGAACCGAAGCAGAGCCTCCGGAGGTGGACGTCCCTCTCCGTCGTCGGTCTGCTGGTCACGGCCGCCCTCGGTTTCCTCGCGCCTTCCGAAGCGGGGGCGGCCACAGGCTTCTTCGTCGTCGTGGACCAGACCACCCAGCATGCGAAGGTCTTCACGGACGCGGGTGAGTACATCCGGCTGATTCCCGTCTCATCGGGCCGGGGTGGCGCCACGCCCAATGGCAACTTCGCGATCTACTCGAAGTCACGCTGGACCACGTCCTCGTCGAGCGGCAACATCAGGATGCCGTTCATGTCCCGGATCGTCGGCGGCATCGGTTTCCACGGGATTCCCCTCAAGGGGGGCGTACCCATGCCCACGCCCCTCGGGAGGGAGCCTGTCAGCGCAGGTTGCATCCGCATGGCCGACGCAGATGCCGAGTGGATCTTCAACACTCTCCCGATCGGCACGCCGGTGCAGGTGGTGGGTCGGTGGGCAGGTCCCGTTGCTCCGCCCGAACCCCCGCCGCCTCCGCCTCCACCCCGTCCGGCTCCTCTCGCTGTGAATCCGCAGCCGCCGTATTGGTCGGGGTGGCCGGTGGCCCGGAACATGACGGCCGACCCGGCCAGTGGTGGCGGTGTGACCGTCGACGCGTTCGGGGGCCTGCACGCGTGGGGTGGCGCGTGGCTCGACAGCTCCGATGCGCCGTACTGGGCGAAGTGGGATGTCGCACGCGACGTGGCGCGTGATCCGGCAACCCATGGTGGTGTCACTCTGGACGCGTTCGGGGGTCTGCACGCGTGGGGTGGAGCGGTGCTGGACAGGTCGGGGGCGCCGTACTGGAACCAGTGGGACATCGCCCGGGCCGTGGCGCTGAATCCGAGCGGTTCAGGCGGTTGGGTGATGGACGGCTTCGGCGGTCTGCATGCCTTCGGGGGGGCGCCGGCGATAACGGGGGCGCCGTACTGGAAGAACTGGGACATCGCGCGTGATCTCGTGAAGAACCCGTCCGGCCCGGGAGGCTGGACCATGGATGCCTGGGGTGGTACGCATGCCTGGGGTGGCGCCCCTCCTCTCGGGGGAACAGCTCCCTACTGGCCGAAGACGAACCATGCGCGTGCGCTCGTCATCAGCCAGCCCGCATGGGGCGGATCGGCCGCGTACACCCTGGACGCGTGGGGTGGTGTCCACGCCTGGGCAGCTCCTCCACTGGTCCCCCCGGCTGCCTCGGGCCCGGCGCGCCCGGCCGCTCTCGCCGTGAATCCGCAGCCGCCGGATTGGTACGGGTGGCCGGTGGTCCGGAACATGGCGGCGGACCCGGCAAGCGGTGGGGGTGTGACGCTGGATGTGTTCGGCGGTCTGCACGTGTGGGGTGGTGCGGTGCTGAACAAGACGGGAGCGCCGTACTGGCAGGGTTGGGACATCGCGCGGGACGTGGTTCGTGATCCGGCGACCCAGGGGGGTGTCACGCTTGATGGCTTCGGCGGTCTGCACGTGTGGGGTGGCGCGGCTCTGGACAGGTCGGGGGCGCCGTACTGGAACCAGTGGGACATCGCCCGGGCCGTGGCGCTGAATCCGAGCGGCTCGGGTGGTTGGGTGTTGGACGGCTTCGGCGGTGTGCATGCCTTCGGGGGGGCGCCGGACATAGCGGGGGCGCCGTACTGGAACCGGTGGGACATCGCGCGTGATCTCGTGAAGAACCCGTCCGGTCCGGGAGGTTGGACCCTGGATGCCTGGGGTACTGCACATGCCTGGGGTGGCGCCCCCGTCCTCAGCGGGACGCCGCCCCGTTGGCCGGGCACCAACAACGCGAGGGCTCTCGTCATCTCCAAGCCGGCCTGGGGTGGGCCCTCGGCATACACCGTGGATGCTTGGGGTGGAGTCCACCCCTGGTGACGCCGTGCGCCGTCTTGTCTGGGTCCTCGTGCCCGTTCTCCTGCTGATCGCAGCGGTGTCCACTCTGCTCATCCTCGCCGGGAGGGACCCGGCGGGAGAATCGGATTCCGATGGGGTGTCCGGTACGCCAGATGCCGATCCCGTCGACGTCGCGTGGCGACGGGCCGGCAGCGGGAGCTTCGGCGGCGGCACGGATCTGGCCGCAGTCGCGAGGTCCGCGGCGGGGTTCCTCGCCGTGGGTCACGACGGGGATACGGGGGCGATCTGGGCGAGTCCCGAAGGGGAATCGTGGGAACGGGTGAACACCGGCGTGTTCGGACCGGGCGAGGAGCCGACCGGGATCGGCGCCCACATGGCCGAGGTGGTCGCGGTCGGTGTGGCGGGGGAGGTGACTCCGCTCGCCTGGATCTCCCACGACGCAGGAGTTACGTGGTCGCGGTCCGAGTTGCCGGGAGTCGCCCTCGGCCAGGTCCGGGGTGTGGCTGTCTCGGGTGATGCGAGTCGGGGCGCCGTCGTGGGGGGCTCGACCTTGGGCGAGAGGCGCGATGCAGCGGTCTGGTGGTCGGCCGACGGCGACGTGTGGCAGGCGGTCGACGATCCCGACCTGCGGGGTGAGGGTGTCGACCTCACGATCCTGGCCATCACGGAGACCGCGGACGGTTTCGTCGCCGTCGGGACCGAGAACGACCAGAAGGCGGCGGTCTGGCTCTCCGGGGACGGTCGCGAGTGGGAGCGGATCCTGAGCGACTCCTTCGTCGGAGACGGGGACCTGAGCATGTGGGGTGTGGCGTCAGGACCGACCGGTATCGCCGCCGTCGGCCATACAGGCGGCGACCGCATCGAGCCGGCTGCCTGGTTCTCGACCGACGGCCGCACGTGGGAGCGGGCTGCCCTCGACGTCTCCGGGGACCGGACGATGTGGGGAGTTGCCGCGTCCACGCAGGGATGGGTGGCTGTCGGGGCGGCGGCACGCGACACGCGAGCCGCCCTCTGGTATTCCGTCGACGGGCGCGAATGGACGCAGTACGAGGAGATCGAGATCGAGCGGGACATCGGTTCGGTCGCGGTCTACTCGGTGGCGGCATCCGACACGCGCTTCGTGGCTGTCGGCGGCGTGAGCAGCGACACGCCGGCCACGTCGCGGGGTCTCGTCCTCGTCACGTCGTGAGCGCCGCCGAGCAGGTGATGTCCAGTGCGTCGGGGTCGGTGTGCTAGACATGGGTATTCCCGTGCCCGCCGAGTCGATCGGACATGTCGAGTCCGGTTGCGGGCACAGCTCGGTGACCGTCCTCTGCCTACCCGTCTGAGCCGATTTCTCGGCCCCAGGGCACCGTGAGGCAGGGCGAGCGGTCGATACTTGGAGATACGAGGGTGCGACTGTTTCTGGACTCAGCGAATCTGATCGAGATAGGTGACGTGGCGTCGTGGGGTGTCCTCTCCGGCGTCACGACGAACCCCACGCTCCTCGCCGGCGAGAGCACCGACCCCGTGATGCGCATCGCAGAGATCTGTCGCACGGTGCCGGGACTCGTCACGGCGAGTGTCGTGGGCGACAGCCGCGACGAGCTCGTGGCGCTCGGACGTGAGTTCTCCTCGATCTCCGAGAGCGTCGTCGTCCAGTTCCCCGTCGGTCTCGAGAGCCTCGCCGCATGCCGCATCCTGAGCGAGGCTGGCGTGCGAGTGAGCATGATCCTCGTATTCTCCGCGGCCCAGGCCGTGCTCTGCGCCAACGCCGGCGCCGCATACGTAGGTCCGTTCCTCGGCCGCCTCGACGACATCGGTGCCGACGGCATGGCATTGCTCGAGGAGATCGCGCAGATCTTCGCGGTCCAGGGTTACCCGACGGAGCTGATCGCGATGTCGCTGCGGTCCCCGACTCACGTCGTCGGCGCCGCCCGGGCTGGTGCCGACATCGCATCCATCCCCTATGATGTGTTTCTGCAGATGGTGAGCAACCCGCTCACCGATCTCGGTTCCGAGCGGTTCTCCGAGGACGGAACCCCACTCAATCCCGCCATGGGGGGCGGCTACGCTCCGGGCACTCCTGTTTCCGGCGTTCCCCCGCAGGGTCCTGCGTACGAGTCGAGCCCGCAGAGCGGCGCCGGCTTCGGCCAGGCCCAGCCGGCTTCCGGTGGGACCAGTGAGGTCTTCGGCCCGCAGGGGGCCACCTATTCGATCTCCGAGATGCAGCACCCCCATGGCGGCGGCACGGGACCGTCGTCTTCGCATGGCACCTGACCAGGAAGCTCCATGACCATCACCATCGAACGCGAAGGGCTCCAGTCCAAGAGCAAGGCCGACTTGGAGACCATCGCAAAGCAGATCGGCGTTCGCGTGACGTCCGCGATGCGCAAAGGCGACATCGTCGACGCGATCATCCAGCACCACGGCAGCGATTCACCGGCCGTCCCGCCGGCGCGGGCGGCAGCACCGAACGCGGTGGTGAATGCAGGGGACGGGGCGGGCGGAGCCCGTGAGCGGACACCCGGGGAGGGCAGCGTGAGCACAGAGACGAAGGCCGACTCGTCCGAGACGGCGCCCACGGCGGCGAGCACCGCGTCCCCGCCGGCCGGTGGCGACGGCCCCGACGTGGGGCCCGGCGACACCGGCGGCGACACCGGCGGCGACACGGGAGGCGATGGCCACGCCGATCCGGACGACCAGGCCGACGATTCGGGGCGTACCGTCCGCAAGGTCGAGGCCCAGGGGAACAGCCGGCGGCGCCGTAACCGGAACAGGAATCGTCAGAAGCAGAAGCCGAAGCAGTCGCAGGTCTCCAACGAGCCACTGCGGGACGACGAAGGCAACGTCGTCGAGCGGTCCGGGATCCTCGACGTCCTGCCCGACGGCTACGGCTTCGTCCGCACTTCCGGCTACCTGCCGGGCAAGGACGACGTGTACGTCTCCCTCAGCCAGATCCGGCGATTCCACCTGCGGCGTGGCGACAGGATCATCGGCACGATCCGTCCCCCCAAGTCCGACGAGAAGTTCGCCGCCCTACTCCACATCGTCGAGGTGAACGAACAGCCGCCCGAGGAGGCCCAGACACGCGCGCGTTTCGAGGAGCTGACCCCACTCTTCCCCGATCAGAAGCTCGCCCTCGAGCTCCCGGGTCAGCAGGACGGGGTCACGCAGCGCATCATCGATCTCATCTCGCCCATCGGCAAGGGTCAGCGCGGTCTCATCGTCTCCCCCCCGAAGGCGGGCAAGACGATGATCCTCAAGCAGATCGCGCACTCGATCGAGGAGAACAACCCGGAAGTGCACCTCATGGTGCTCCTCGTCGACGAACGGCCTGAAGAGGTCACGGACATGCAGCGCTCGATCAAGGGTGAGACGATCGCGTCCACCTTCGACCGTCCCGCCGACGAACACACCCAGGTCGCCGAGCTCACGATCGAACGCGCGAAGCGCCTCGTCGAGTACGGCAAGGACGTCGTGATCGTCCTCGACGGCATCACGCGTCTCGCCCGCGCGTACAACCTGGCGGCACCGGCGTCGGGACGCATCCTCTCCGGTGGTGTCGACTCGGCCGCCCTGTATCCGCCCAAGAAGTTCTTCGGTGCCGCCCGCAACATCGAAGAAGGCGGCTCACTCACGATCCTCGCAACCGCTCTCGTCGAGACCGGCTCCCGCATGGACGAGGTCATCTTCGAGGAGTTCAAGGGGACGGGCAACATGGAGCTGCGCCTCGACCGGCGCATGTCAGAGAAGCGCATCTATCCCGCGATCGACGTCGAGGCGTCCTCGACACGCCAGGAGCAACTCCTGTTCGAACGCAAGGAGCTCGAACAGGTGTGGAAGCTGCGGCGGGTCCTCGCCGCTCTGGAAGGTGGCTCCGGACTCGAGCTCCTCATCGACCGTATCAAGGCGACGAAGTCCAACGCCGACTTCCTCGCCGAGATCGCCAAGTCGCCCGGCGGCGTCTGAATCGCACGTCACGCGGCGGCCGGGCGACGGCACACATCGGCCCTGGTACGGTGGACGCGTGAACGAGCTCGACGCCCGCCTCGAGGAGATCCGCGACCGGGCGGCGATGCTCGAGGAACGCCTCGCCGACCCTGCTGTCCTCGCCGATCCCGCCACCCTCGCCCGTCTGGGGAAGCAGCATGCGGAGTTGGTGCCCGTCGTGCGCGTGTACGAGGTGTTGCGGGCCGTGCGCCGTGACGCCGCTGACGCGGCCGACCTCGCGGCGGCGGCCACCGATGACGAGGAACGCGGGTTGTGGACGGCACAGGCAGCCGATGCCGCCGCGCACGCCGCCCGCCTCGAGACCGAGATCCGCGATCTCCTCACACCCAAGGGAACACACGACGACCGGGACGTCGTCCTCGAGATCCGCGCGGCCGCGGGAGGCGACGAGGCGGCTCTCTTCGCGGCGGACCTCGCCCGCATGTACACCCGCTACGCCGAGCGTCACGGTTGGGGTGTGGGCCTGCTCACCTCGCAACCCACCGGGATCGGCGGTTTTCGCGAGGTGATCCTCGAGGTGCGGGGCAACGACGTGTACGCCCACCTCAAGTTCGAGGGCGGGACGCACCGGGTGCAGCGGGTGCCTGCGACCGAGGCGTCGGGACGCATCCACACATCGACGGTCACGGTCGCGGCCCTGCCCGAGGCCGAGGATGTCGAGGTGGAGGTGGATCCGGCCGACCTCGAGGTCGACGTGTTCCGTTCATCCGGGCCCGGCGGCCAGTCCGTGAACACGACGGACTCGGCCGTGCGCATCACGCACCTGCCCACCGGACTCGTCGTGAGCTGTCAGGACGAGAAGAGCCAGCGCCAGAACCGGGAGAAGGCGATGCGTGTCCTGCGCGCGCGGCTCCTCGAGATCGAGGAGCGCCGCAGGCGGGAGGCCGAGGCGGCCGATCGTCGCGCCCAGGTCGGCACGGGGGAGCGTTCCGAGAAGATCCGCACCTACAACTTCCCGCAGAACCGCGTCACCGACCACCGCCTCGGCAAGTCCGTGCACGACCTCGCCGCCGTGCCCGACGGCGAGCTCGACGCGTTCGTGGAGGATCTGCGGGCGGCCGAGCGGGTCCGGCTCCTGAGCGCGGCGACATGACCCCCGAGGAGCCACTGCCCGATCCGCGGGCCACGGCCGGCCCCTTCGAAACCGCAGACGTGCGGGATCTGCGTGGGCTCGTCGCGAAAGCGGGGCAGCACCTCGACTGGGCGGGGGTGACGAGCCCGTGGCACGACGCGCGACGGCTCGCGGCCTGGGCGGCGGGGGCGGACGACGTCACCCTCATGATCCGAGCCGACGAGGTGTTTGCCGATCCCGCGTTTCGCACCCGCTTCGGGGAGGCGATCGAGAGGCGGGCGCAGCGCGAGCCGCTCCAGCACATCGAGGGCAGCGTCGCGTTCCTCGACTTCGAGGTCGAGGTCGGTGCGGGCGTGCTCGTCCCGCGTCCCGAGACCGAGATCACGGCACTGACAGCGCTGAGCGTGCTCGTACCAGGGGGCCGCGTACTCGACTGTGGCACGGGCACCGGAGTCCTCGCGATCGCAATCGCCCGCGGAGGGGAGGACCTCGAAGTGCACGCGACGGAGCGGTCGGCGCCGGCACTCGTGTGGGGGGCGCGCAACATCGAGCGTCTCGCCCCCGGTGTGGCACTCCACCAGACCTGGTTCTTCGGGGTCGACGGCACGTTCGACACAATCGTCGCCAACCCCCCCTACGTGGGTCAGGACGAGTGGGATCTGCTCGAACCCGAGGTGAGGGACCACGATCCCCGCACTGCCCTCGTGCCCCAGGACGGGAACGCGACGAGTGACATCCGTCTCGTCGTGGCCGAAGGCAGCGCCCGCCTCCGTCGGGGAGGTACCCTCGTGTGCGAGATCGGATCGAGGCACGGCCGCGAGGTCGCGAACGCGGCGTACGGCGCAGGACTGCGTGGCATCGAGATCGAGGAAGACCTGGTAGGGCGGGACAGGGTGCTGGTCGCCCGCAAGCCCTGACGACGATGGCCCCCGCCCGGGCCGTCGGCCCCGCCGAGTGCACCATCTTCGGAGGAGACATGACCGGACACCTGGCGAGGACGGATCCCGAGGTCGCGGCGATGGTCGAGCGGGAGCTCGAGCGCCAGCGCACGACCCTGCAGCTCATCGCGTCGGAGAACTTCGCGTCCCCGGCGGTCCTCGCGGCGGCGGGTTCCGTCCTCACGAACAAGTACTCGGAGGGGTACCCGGGGAAGCGCTACTACGGCGGCAACGAGGTCATCGACGTGGTCGAGGCGCTCGCCATCGAACGCGCGAAGGAGCTCTTCGGGGCCGCGCATGCCAACGTGCAGTCCCACAGCGGCGCGTCGGCGAACATGGCCGTGTACCTCGCCCTGCTCGAGCCGGGCGACAGGGTCATGGGCATGCGTCTCGACCAGGGTGGCCATCTCACGCATGGTTCGCCCGTGAACGCGAGCGGGATCCTCTACGACTTCGTGGCCTACGGCGTCCGCGAAGACACCGAGCATCTCGACTACGACCACGTCCGCGACGTGGCCATGCGCGAACGGCCCAAGCTGATCGTGGCGGGCGCGACCGCGTATCCCCGCCGGATCGACTTCGCCGCCTTCCGCCGCATCGCGGACGAGTGCGGGGCGATGCTCATGGTCGATGCCGCGCACATCATGGGGTTGATCGCCGGCGGCGCCCACCCCAGCCCCGTTCCCCACGCCGACGTGGTGACGACGACGACCCACAAGACGCTGCGCGGCCCGCGGGGCGCGATGATCCTGTGTCGCGAAGAGCTCGCTGCCCGTATCGACAAGGCGGTCTTCCCCGGCAGCCAGGGCGGCCCCCTCGACCATGTCGTGGCCGCCAAGGCCGTGTGCTTCCACGAGGCGATGCAACCCGAGTTCAAGGAGTACGCGGCGGCCGTCGTCGAAAATGCCCGCGCCCTTGCCGACGCCCTCGAGGACCTCGGCGTGCGCTGTGTCTCGGGCGGGACGGAGAACCACCTCGTCCTCGCCGACCTCCGATCCCTGGGCGTGACAGGACGCGACGCCGAGAAGTTCCTCGACCGGGCGGGCATCTCCCTCAACCGGAACACGATCCCCAACGACCCCGAACCGCCGCTGCGGGCCTCAGGTGTGCGTCTCGGCACGGCGGCCGAGACGACAGCCGGCATGGGAGCGGCGGAGATGCGGTCCGTCGCCGAGCTCATCGTGCGGGCCCTGAAAGGCGGCGAGGACGAGATCGAGCCCGTGCGCGCCGAGATCCGCGAGCTCACGGCACATTTCCCGCCCTACGCGGAGGGAATCCCCCTACCCCAACAGACCTGAGAGCTACGGTCGGAACGACATGGCAGGAGTCCTCCTCGCAGACGGTGTCGTCTTCCTCGTGGCCTTCCTGGCCACGTGGTTGCTCACACCCGTCGCGGCGGCGATCGCCAAGCGCACGGGGGCGCTCGCCCTCCCCAACGAGCGCAGCCTCCACACGGAGCCGATCCCGTATCTCGGCGGGATCGCCATGTACGCCGGTCTGCTCGCCGCGTTCGTCGCCTCCCTCGCCCTGCCAGCCCTCCGCGAGGCCCTCTTCAGCGGCCCGGCCGCGCTCGGTGTGCTCGCGGCCGCCACGGTGGTGCTCGTCGTGATGACCGTGGACGACATCCGCGACATCAGCCCGCCCGCCAAGATCGCCGGCATGGTGCTCGCCGCCGGGATCCTCGTCCTCCTCGGTGTCACCATGGTCCACGTGCGCGTGCCGTTCCTCGGCATCGTCTCGCTTCACCCGCAGGCGATGCCTCTCATCACGGCCGTATGGGTCATCCTCTTCTGCAACGCCATGAACCTCATCGACGGCCTCGACGGCCTCGCAGCAGGGGTCGCGGCCATCGCGGCCGCGGCCATGTTCGTATTCGCCGTGCGCCTGCAGGCTGTGGGGCTTCTCGAGATGGAATCCCTCGGCCCCGTCATCCTGGCCGCGGTATGCGGCATGGCCCTCGGTTTCCTGCGCTGGAACTTCCACCCGGCCAAGGTCTACATGGGAGACGGCGGGGCGATGCTCCTCGGGCTCCTCTTCGCGGCGGCGACGATGCTGATCGGGGGGCGCATCACGGCGTCCTACAGCGGGCAGACGTTCTTCTTCTTCGCACCCATGCTCATCCCGCTCATCATCCTCGGCATCCCCCTCGCCGACGTGCTGGTGAGCTTCGTGCGCCGCCTCGCCCGCGGGCAGTCGTGGCACGTCGCCGACCGCGAGCACCTCCACCACCGCCTCCTCGACCTCGGTCACGGCGAGAGGCGTTCCGTTCTCATGATCTACGCATGGACGGCCTTGCTCGCCCTCACCGTCCTCGTGCCTGCCTTCACGGGGCGGGGCAACGCCGTCGTGCCGTTCGCGCTCGCCGGCTTGGCCCTGTTCCTCTTCGCGGTCTTCCACCCGGGCAATCCGAAGCGGCCCGTGATCGTGTGGCGGGGCAAGCACGTGCGGTCGCATGCAGGCGCGTCGGCGTCGGGGGGGGAGAGCGCCGACAAAGCGGCTGCAACGGCCGAACCGATCGCACGCGACACGAGTCCGGGCACGGACGCGCGCTCCGTGCCCGATTTTGCCCGGCGCGTGCCCACCAGCTAGGTTGTGCACGGATTCACAAAGTCCTGCCCGTCGTCGGATACCCATCTCTCGGACCTGCTGTGGCCACAAAGTCGCGACGCGATCTCTACGAGGGTCTCGCCGATTCCGGCGCGGGCATCCACTTCGTTCTCACGACGGTCGTCTTCACGCTCGGTGGCATGGGCCTCGACGCCCTCCTCGGCACCCGACCCGCGCTCACGATCGTGCTGGGAGTCGTCGGCTTCGTCGGCGGGTTCCTACGCGTCGTGTACTGGGAGCAGTACGAGGATGCGCGCCGCAAGACGTTGGGTCGGCCCGCCCGCCGCCAACGCGAAGTACCCCAGGTCCTGCGCGAGAAGGCCACGCGCACCCGCGGTGGCCGCGAGCCCGGCGACGTCACCGGCGTGGGGAGCTTTGCCGAGTACAGGCCGCGCCGCTTCGGTGACCCCGTCCCGGCGGGGCTCCTGCGGGCTGCACACTCCCGAAGGGGTGAGCACTGATGCCGAGACCGAGGACGATCCTGCCGCGCCTGCCGGAGAAGACGGACTCCGGTGTACCCGAGTTCCCGTGCGGCCCGCGGGGCATAGAGACGCGCATGGTGCGTCAGATGCTCCCCATCCTCCTCGTCATCACCCCCCTCGCCCTCCTTCTCGCCGGACTCCTCCGCGGGGCCGACGGCCTCGTGTCGGCCGCGATCGGCCTCGTCCTCGCCTTCGCGAACCTGTGGGCATCCGCCTTCATGATGGAGCGCGCCGCCCGCATCAGCCCGCAGATGCTCATGGCCGCGGCGATGATGGGGTTCATCGGCCGCCTCGTGATCCTCACCGGCATCGTTCTCCTCCTCAGCCTCGTGCCCTTCGTCGACGTGCCGACGCTCGTGGTCGTGCTCGCCGCCACCCACATCGTGCTCGTCGTGGGTGAGACCCTCGTCGTGGGTGCCGACGACCGCGCCCGCGACAGGGAGCGTGTCCTCCGCCATGCCCCCGAAAGGAATGTGGCCTGATGCTCCTGGCACACGAAATCCCGATCCCGACCTTCGAAGAGCTCTTCGAATGGCCCGAGATCATGCCGTGGGTCAGCAAGTACGTCGTCATCGTCGTGCTGTCGGCGATCCTCGTCTCCGCCTTCTGGTTCGCGGCCGCCCGCAAGCAGGCACTCGTGCCGCGGGGCGTGCAGAGCATCGGCGAGTCGATGTACATGTTCATCCGAAACGACATAGTCGTCGACGTCATGGGCGAGTCGAAGGCCGCCCTCAAGTACGTGCCGTACCTCGTCGCGCTCTTCTCGTTCATCCTCATGAACAACGTCTTCGAGATCATCCCGCCGTTCTTCTTCCCGGCGACGTCCCGCCTTGCCCTCCCCATGGTCCTCGCCCTCCTCACGTGGTTCATCTTCGTGATCCAGGGCATCGTGAGCCAGGGCGTCGGCCACTACTTCGGGGGTGTCCTCTTCCCGGCGGGCGTCCCCTGGCCCCTCTACCTCCTCCTCACCCCCATCGAGCTCGTCTCGGTGTTCCTCGTGCGGCCGCTGACCCTGATGGTGCGACTCTTCGCCAACCTCGTGGCAGGCCATACGATCGTCACGCTCATGATCGTGTTCACGGCCGCCAACATGGACTTCTCGGATCCGCTCAGGCTGCCCATCGGGATCGTCAGCCTCGCGGGTGGGGTCGCCATGTTCGGCTTCGAGCTCTTCGTGTCCGTGATCCAGGCGTTCGTCTTCACGATTCTCACAGCCGTGTACATCGGGGAATCGATCCACGGTCACTGAGAGACGTCTACAGGTGCATTGGTGCCACAGGGTGCCGACAAGAAGGAGACAAGACATGTTGCTTGCACAGGCCGCGACGGATCTGGCGCCCATCGGTCAGGGGCTGGTCTACGGGCTGGCCGCGATCGGCCCCGGTATCGGCATCGGCTACATCGCTGCCGCCGCCATCGAGGCATCCGCCCGCCAGCCCGAGCTTGCCGGACAGAGCCGCACGACGATGTTCCTGGGCATCGCCTTCACCGAGGCACTCGCCCTGCTCGGCTTCGTGCTGTTCTTCCTCATCTGACAGAACCGACCGATCACAGAACAGAACACTTGGAGTTGCAGTGAACGTACTGGCGCTCATCCTCGCCGCCGAAGAAGAAGGTGGCCACGCCAAGGAGGGGATCAACAAGATCCTGCCGCAGGGCTTCGAGATCTTCTGGGGCCTCGTGATGTTCGTGCTCCTCTTCGTCCTCCTCTGGAAGTTCGCGATCCCGGCGTTGAAGAAGGCACTCGACAATCGGGCGGAGACGATCGAGTCCGACCTGAAGCGGGCCGAGGAGGCCAAGCTCGAGTCCGAGGAGCTCCTCGCCGACTACCGCAAGCAACTCGCCGGCGCAAAGGACGAGGCGGCCAAGATCATCGAAGAGGGTCGCAAGACCGCGGACGAGCTGAAGAAGGAGATCCTCGCCAAGGCCGAGTCGGAGGCAGGCGAGATCGTCGAGGCGGGCCGCCGTGACGTCGAGGCCGCCGTGGCGTCGGCGCAGGCGGAGCTGCGCCGCCAGATGGCGGACCTCTCCGTCGACCTCGCGGGGCGCATCCTCGGGCGTGAGCTCGACGCGGCCGCCCAGCAACAGTCGATCGACGAGTTCATCGCCGAGCTCGAGGCGATGGAGGCCGGCCAGTGAGCGATCCCGTCGAGGGCTATGCGAAGGCGGTCATAGACGTCGCCCAGGCCGAAGGGGTCCTCGACGACGTCGAGGACGAGCTGTTCCGTCTCGCCCGCACGCTCGAGGCGAACCCCGACCTCGTGCAGGGCCTGTCCGATCCCGGCGTACCCGCCACCCGGCGCCAGGCGATGATCGAGGAGCTGCTCACGGGCAAGGCCCTGCCCCAGACGGTCTCGCTCGTCAGCTTCGTGGTCGGTTCGGGTCAGGGCCGCCGCATCCTCGAAATCGTCGCCCGCACGCTCGATCTCGCCGCGGCCGAACGCAACCGTGTCGTGGCACAGGTGAGGGCGGCGACCCCGCTCGACGCCGAGACCAAGGCGCGCCTCGCCACAGCTCTCGGCCGGGTGACGGGCAAGACCGTCGAAGTGAGAGCGTCGGTGGACGCGAACGTGATCGGCGGTGTCTGGGCCAAGGTCGGAGACGACGTCATCGACGGCACCGTGAGGCACCGCCTCGAACGGTTCCGTGAAGGTCTACACAGGAGCACGTGAGATGGCAGAACTGGTCATCAAGCCCGAGGAGATCACCTCAGTCCTCCGCAAGTACGTGGAGGGCTACAAGACCGAGCTCGACGTCGAGGAGGTCGGCAAGGTCATCGAGGTCGGTGACGGCATCGCGCACGTGACCGGGCTGCCCGGCGCGCTCGCGAACGAGATCGTCGAGTTCGAGAACGGTGCCTCCGGGCTCGCCTTCAACCTCGAGGAGAGCTCCATCGGAGTCATCGTCCTCGGTTCCGCCGACGAGATCGAGGAGGGAATGACGGTCCGCTCGACCGGCCGCATCCTCTCCATCCCGGTCGGGGACGAGATGTTGGGCCGTGTCATCGACCCGCTCGGCCGGCCCCTCGACGGCAAGGGGCCGATCAACACAGCCGCATCCCGCATGCTCGAGCTCCAGGCGCCCACGGTCGTGCAGCGTCAACCGGTGCACGAACCCCTCCAGACGGGGATCAAGGCCATCGACGCCATGACCCCGATCGGCCGCGGCCAGCGTGAGCTGATCATCGGTGACCGCCAGACCGGCAAGACCGCCGTCGGCGTGGACGCGATCATCAACCAGAAGGGTCAGGGCGTCAAGTGCATCTACGTCGCCTGTGGCCAGAAGGCGTCGACGGTCGCCGAGATCGTCGAGCAGCTGCGCGAGAACGGCGCCATGGAGTACACGGTCGTCGTGAACGCGCCGGCGTCGGCTCCCGCCCCCTTCCAGTACCTCGCCCCCTACTCGGGTGCGGCGATCGGTCAGCACTGGATGTACAACGGCGACGCGGCGCTCATCATCTACGACGACCTGAGCAAGCAGGCGGTCGCCTACCGTCAGCTCTCCCTCCTCCTCCGCCGCCCGCCGGGTCGTGAGGCCTACCCGGGCGACGTCTTCTACCTCCACTCGAGACTTCTCGAGCGGGCCGCCAAGCTCTCCGACGAGCTCGGGGCGGGCTCGCTGACGGCTCTGCCGATCATCGAGACGCAGGCGAACGACGTTTCGGCGTACATCCCGACGAACGTGATCTCGATCACGGACGGACAGATCTTCCTCGAGACCGACCTCTTCAACTCCGGGCAGCGTCCGGCAATCAACGTCGGCATCTCGGTGTCCCGTGTCGGCGGTAACGCCCAGGTCAAGTCCATGAAGAAGGTGGCCGGGTCCCTCCGTCTCGACCTCGCGCAGTACCGCGAGCTCGCCGCGTTCGCCGCGTTCGGGTCCGACCTCGACGCCGCGTCGCAGGCACAGTTGCGGCGGGGTGAGCGGCTCACCGAGCTCCTCAAACAGCCGCAGTTCACGCCCTACGACGTGGTCGACCAGGTCGTGGCCATCTGGGCGGCGACCGAAGGGCACATGGACGACGTCCCCATCGCCGCCGTGCACCACTTCGAGCGCGACTGGCTCGCGTTCCTGCACAGCCGGTACTCGAAGGAGATGGAGACGCTGCGCACGGACTACACCGACGCCACGGTCGACACGCTCGTGAAGGCAGTACGGGAGTTCAAGGAGACGTGGACACCGCCCGAAGGTGTCGTCTTCGCACCCGGGGCGGAGCGGGAGATCGAGAAGATCGAAGAGGACGTCGAGGCCGCTGAGGCCCTCCACGAGCTCCACGACGAGGAGCACCACGGCGAGGGCGGTACGGCGGTCGGCGGTCCGGTCTGACCGGTACCCGCCCTTTGAGGAGAACACATGCCTGCAGGTGAGCTGAGACTGATCCGGCGACGGATCCGGTCTGTTCAGTCCACCCGGAAGATCACGAAGGCGATGGAGCTCATCGCCGCGAGCCGCATCATGAAGGCGGAGCAGCGCGTCGCGCAGAGCCGCCCCTACGCGCTGCGCATGGCCAAGGTCATGGCGAACCTCGCCGAGGCGACGGGAGGAACCGCCGAACATCCCCTCCTCGAGGAGCGGGACACCGTCGCCGCGTCCGCCGTGCTCGTCATCTCCGCCGATCGCGGGCTGTGCGGGGCGTACAACGCCAACGTCCTCAAGGAGGCCGACCGAGCCCTGCGCGAGATGCCGGGAACCGAGAAGTCCGTCGTCGCCGTGGGCCGCAAGGCGCGCGGGTACTTCTCGTACCGCGGGACCGAGGTCGAGACCACGTTCGAAGGGCTCACGGACACACCCCGCTACGCGGACGCGAAGGAGATCGCCGGGTACGTCCTCACCCGCTACCTCGACGGTTCCCT
The DNA here is from genome assembly GCA_020850945.1 of Acidimicrobiia bacterium. Classification (GTDB taxonomy): domain Bacteria; phylum Actinomycetota; class Acidimicrobiia; order UBA2766; family UBA2766; genus QWHP01. The sequence continues at coordinate 86,784 of JADZDR010000052.1, forward strand.
CGACCGCGTCGATCTCGTCTACACCGAGTTCGAGAACGCTGCCCGCCAGACGGTCCGTCGCGTGCCGCTCCTGCCCATCGACACCGCCGTCCTCGCCACAGCCGACACCGGCAAGCGCGGCCGCGGTGTCGACGTGACCGATCCGGCCGAGGCGGCCGGTGCGGACACGGCGTTCGAGCCCGATCCCGAGGAGATCCTCGGTGAGCTCCTGCCCCGTGGTGTCGAGTCACGGGTCTACTCGGCGCTGCTCGATTCGTCTGCGTCCGAGCACGCCGAGCGGCGTCGGGCCATGAAGTCGGCTACAGACAATGCGGACGACCTCATCCGCGCCCTCACCTTGCGGGGCAACAAGGCCCGCCAGGCCGCGATCACGACGGAGATCCTCGAAGTGGTCGGGGGCGCCGAGGCGCTGGCATCGGGCTGAGGCATCCACCTTTCGGAGAATTCGACTGAGAAGGAGAACCGGAACCGTGAGCGAGAACGGAAACGACCTCAAGAACGGGCATGTGGTCGGAGTCTACGGGCCCGTCGTCGACGTGGAGTTCCCGCCCGACGCCCTGCCCGAGATCAACACGGCGCTGCTCCTCACCCGCGTAATCGGCGAGGCGGGAGAGACAGAGCAGGTGACGGCCGAAGTCGCACAGCAGATCGGCGAAGGTCGGGTGCGGGCGATCGCCTTGCGACCCTCCGACGGCCTGAGCCGTGGGTCCGAGGTGGTGAACACGGGCGCGCCGATCACGGTGCCTGTTGGCGAGAAGACGATGGGCCACATCTTCAATGCCATCGGTGACGTACTCGACGAACCGGATGCCGACGTGGGCGACCTGCGCTGGCCGATCCACCGTGATCCGCCCCCGTTCAAGGACCTCGAGCCGAAGACGGTCATGTTCGAGACCGGGATCAAGGTCATCGACCTCCTCGAGCCGTACGTGGCCGGTGGCAAGATCGGGCTCTTCGGCGGTGCCGGTGTCGGCAAGACGGTCCTGATCCAGGAGCTCATCTCGCGTGTCGCGCAGCAGCACGGTGGTGCGTCCGTGTTCGCCGGTGTGGGCGAGCGCACCCGGGAGGGCAACGACCTCTTCCTCGAGATGAAGGAGTCGGGCGTCATCGACAAGACCGCCCTCGTGTTCGGACAGATGGACGAGCCGCCCGGCGTGCGCCTCCGTGTCGCCCTCTCGGCCCTCACCATGGCCGAGTACTTCCGCGACGAGATGAAGCAGGACGTCCTCCTCTTCGTCGACAACATCTTCCGCTTCACGCAGGCCGGCTCCGAGGTGTCCACGCTTCTCGGTCGCATGCCTTCCGCCGTGGGCTACCAGCCGACCCTGGCCGGTGAGATGGGTCAGCTCCAGGAGCGCATCACGTCCGTGCACGGCCGCTCGATCACGTCCGTGCAGGCGATCTACGTGCCTGCCGACGACCTCACCGACCCGGCGCCCGCCACGACGTTCGCCCACCTCGACGCCACGACCGTGCTCTCCCGCAAGATCTCCGAGCTCGGCATCTATCCCGCGGTCGACCCCCTCGACTCGACGAGCCGCATCCTCGACCCCCGCTACGTGGGCGAGGAGCACTACCAGGTCGCGCGCCGCGTGCAGGAGATCCTGCAGCGCTACAACGAGCTGCAGGACATCATCGCGATCCTCGGTGTCGACGAGCTGTCCGAGGAGGACAAGGTCATCGTCGCCCGCGCCCGCAAGGTGCAGAAGTTCCTCTCGCAGCCGTTCTTCGTCGCCGAGCAGTTCACCGGCAACGCGGGCGTGTACGTGCCGGTGGCCGAGACGATCGAGAGCTTCAAGGCCGTCGTCGAGGGCGAGGTCGACGACCTGCCCGAGCAGGCCTTCTACATGGTCGGCAACCTCGACGAGGCCAAGGCACAGGCGCGGGAGCTCACGAAGGGCGCAGCGTGAACGTCGAGATCGTCACGCCCGAACGCGTCCTCTACGCGGGCGAGGCCGACATGCTCATCGCCCGCGGCACCCAAGGCGAGGTCGGGATCCTCGACAACCACGAGCCGTTCGTGCTCGCTCTCGACTACGGCGAGTTGCGCCTCTACCACGGTGACACGGTCGGTGAGCGCTTCGCCGTCTTCGGCGGGTTCCTCGAGGTCAGGGACAACGTCGTGTCGGTCCTCTCCGACGACGCCGCGGCGGCGGGGGAGATCGAGGTCGACGCGGCGGCTGTCGACCTCGAGCGCCTCCGCGCGCAGAAGCCCGACGCCGACGATGCCGCCGGTCTGGACGAGTTGCACCGCGCCGAGGTGCGTTTCGCCGTCGCCTCACCCCGCTGACCACGGACGGTGCCGGCTGTCAGGTCATCCAGGGGATCCGTCGTCGTCGGCCACGGGATGGCCGGTGTTGCGGGCGCGCCGTCTCGCCCCGAGCTGATCCCGAACCCGGCTCTGTCCGGCGGGTGGCTGGGGATCGGCACCGCCGGGACCCCCCGTTTCCGTGCTCTCGTTCCCGGCCTCGGCCCCGTCCGCAGCGGGAAGGGCGGCCTGCGCGTCGTGCGTCCCGTGGCCGCTCAGCGCGAACACGAGGGACGCCCACGTCCAGCCGACAACGAGCCCGGCGACGGCATCACTTGGATGATGCACGCCGAGATAGACACGTGATGCGGCCACGCACACGGCACACGCGAAGAGGGGGGACTTGGGCCAGCCGTGCAGCTCGGCGAGTGTGCGGGCTGCCGCCGCTGCAGTCGCCGCATGGCCGGACGGAAACGAGGAGTCGCGCACGCGCACGAGGTGGCCGCCCGCATGCGGACGTTCCCGGGCGAGAACCGCCTTCACGAGCGTGTAGATGCCGGCACATCCCGCCATCGACACGACGGCGGCGACAGCCGGCGCCGCCTCGTTGCGCCGCCGCGAGATGACCGCTGCGTCCCCCATGACTCCCACGTGCGTGACCCAGCTTCCCGCCTGTGTGACCGTCTTGGCCAGACGCGTGCCGGCCGGGCTCTGGAGGTCGCGAACGTAGCGGCCGATCCCACGATCGAGATCGCGCAGCCGCGGCCGGTAGGGAGGCGTGGCAAGCGACATGGCCGTGTCGAGGCGCCGCAACACGCGTAGGATTCTGTCCAGCCTGTCGAGTGTCCGGCCCAGCGGAGTCATCTCGAGTGGTATAGCCGATGTGAGCCGGGGCCAAGACCCAGATGCCTCCTCGCCGTGGTGTGGTGGGGGGAGACGGGTGGATTCCGTCGAATATGTCGAGTAGGTGGTTTGCCGGAGCCGGGCGGAGCTCCGCAGCGAAGCGATATGACCGATTCCGACAAGAACCCAGATCTCGTGGACGATGCATCCGATGCGGCTCGGACCGCCTTCGATGCTCTGACGGCTACCTCTCCTCCGGCTGAGGCTGCGGCGACAGCGGCGACAGCGGCGCCACCCACGACGGGCAGGAGCGACCCGGCACCGTCGTCTACAGCGACCCCACGGCCGTTCTCCAAGACCCTCGATGAGCCCGGTGGAGACGGCGAGCCGGTGAGCATCACGTGGGCGGCAGGCTTCGGCACCCCCCACGCGTCCGGTGCTGCCCATTCCACCCCGGGGCGGGACGAGACAGGGACGGGTCGAGCGGGGCGGCGGCGTCGTCGAGGTGACCGGGCCGGCGTCGATCCCGAGCTCGTGCGCAAGGCCGAGTCGGTCGAGGCAGGCGCCTCGTCGCGGGCGACGCGCCTCAAGCAGGCCGGCATCGTGGCTGCAGTGCTCGTCGCCACGGCCATGGCGACACTCATCGTCGCCTCGGCGTTCCGCGGGCCGGCGCGTGAGGCGGCGCGCCTCGAGGAGGAGACGAAGCTGAACGGCCTCGGCACGGGTGAAGAGGTGTTGCCGGACCCGGTGCCGGCAGGTGAGGAGGGTCCACCCAAGACCGCTCCTCCCTCGACGGCGGCCAACTCGACGCAGACGTCCGGTTCGCAGTCGACGGGGTCGGTCGAGTCGAGCACCGTGAAGACGGCGCCGCCTTCGACAGTGGGCTCGTCACTCATCACCCCCGGGGGGGGCGGTGACCAGCAGGTCGTGTATCTCGTCTCCGGCCTCGGCCTCACATTCACCACGACAGCAGGGAACTGCTCCGATTTCGAGGGCAACCCGCTCTGTGCCCACGTCGCGCTCGAGGTCGGCGAGAGACTCGTGATCAGCCGGATCGGCGACGGTGAACCTGCCACCAACATCTGGCTGCTCGATTCCACGGGGGCGCTGGCACTTGTCGGCGAGGGGGACGGGTTCTGGACCTTCGAGGCGAAGGCGCCGGTCGACAAGGGCAACATCGTCATCTACGCAGAGGGCGTCATCCCGCTCTTCATCGATTTCGCCGTCGGGGACTAGCAGTCGTCGCCGATCTCATTCAGGCGACGCGAGCCTGGCCTTCATCGCCCTCCACGTCACGGATCGTGAAGGATTGGAGGTTGCCGACCGTCGGACCGGGCTGCGTGAGGGTGACGAGGGAGCTCTCCACTGCAGCCTCAGGACTGGCGGGGGATCCCCCTCCCCGGCCCGCGAGCAGCCACCAGCCGAGGGCGAGCACCGCGACCACGCAGGCGGTGATGAGCGCCACACGGACGAGAAGGGAACGGCGCGAGGCGGTGCCGTCCCGCGGGGGCGACTTCGGGAAGGAACGCGGTCCCGCGACGGGTGCGTCGAGGGGAACCGGACCCGCAGGGGTGAGCGGAGTGTCGAGGGGGGCGGAACTCGACCACGCGGCCGGTCCGGGAGCCTGCGCAGGGAGGGTCCACGTCGCGTCAGGGGGTGCGGGAGTGGGCTGTGGAACCGGTTGCGCCCATGCTGTGTCGAGCGGGGTGAAGGCGTTCCCGTCGGGGCGCAGGGTCCACTGCGCGTCCGTCGGCACGTGCAGGTCGGACGCCGGCGGCCGAGGGGGAAGCGGTGCCACGGGGGGTGCGGGGGGGGCGAGGCCCGGGGTGGCACCCGGTGGTACCGGGGGCGGGGCCGACGTGTCCGCGGGTGGCACAGTCAGGAGTGGAGGCGCCGGGAGTGGAGGCGCCGGGAGTGGTGGTGTCGCGAGAGGGGTGGGGTCCGCCTGCTGCGCGAGGGGCGGCACCCACTGCGTCTCGGGCGGGGGCGTGTGGACCTGGGGTGGGGCGATCCCGTTGTGTGGGGGTACGGGCGGGGGCGTGTGGACCTGGGGTGGGGCGTTCCCGTTGTGTGGGGGTACGGGTGGGGCGTACGCCTGTGCCTCAGGGACGGCGGGGACCGCGGGGACGGCTGCTTTGACCCACGATGCGTCCGGCTCTGCCTCGAGCGCAGCAGGAGCCTCCGTGCGGATCGTGGCTCGTGGATCCCCGATGACGGCATCCGGTGCGAGCACGTGGCGCGGCGGGGCCGCGTAGAAGAGGTTGCGGCGCGGCATCCAGTCCTGCTGGGGGCGGCGCGAGGGGTCGGTGAGATCCCGCGCATCGACTCCGGCAGGAGGCAGGGCCTTGGGGCCACCGGCGGGGAGTGCGCTCGTCGGCCAGCGGCGTGCGCGAGACCGGTACTTGACCTGATCGACCCCCACATCGACTGCCTGGGGTGCGGGAGGTGACACGGGCCGCAGCACCTCGGCTTGGGACCCGGAGCCGTTCACCGGCGGTACCTGCGCTGGGATGTAGGACGGCTCCGAACCAGGCGCCGGGTAGGGGGCGCTCTGACCTGGGAGCTCCCACTCCTGGGCCATGGAGTCCAGCACATGTGGCGGGGGCTGGGGCCGTAGCGGCTCCTGCACCTGACCCGGATGTTCCCTGTTCACGTTCACCGTGGCGTCCTACCGGTCATCGCTTCGCATTCCGCGCATACGAGATGATCCCGCTGTTGTGCCGTGTTCCACGCTCGCGGCCGATGTACAAGGGGTCCGCAGCCAACGGATCCGGTCGGGGCATCGACCCTGGCCTGGGACACAACGTCCTGTACCGCAACGTTCGGCATGCCACCCCGGTTCCCCTGCGTGGGCGCTCGAGCAGAATACTGGGGGTTCGAAGATGGAGGAAGTCGAGGATGACGTCAGTACCGAGGCCCCGTTCCGGCGAGATGGACCCTGTCGAAGGTATGCGAGCCCTTCTCGACCTGTGGCGGGCGAGGTCGGAGGACGCCGATACACGGCCCGTCGCCATGACGACCCTGTCGGGTGAGCCGGTCGCCCCCCTCTACACGGCAGCCGACCGGGCCGGAGTGGACGAGGTGTCCTCGCTCGGTGTGCCCGGCGAGTTCCCCTTCACGCGGGGTGTGTATCCGGCGATGTACCGGAGCCGGCTCTGGACGACCCGCCTCTTCTCGGGCTTCGGCACGGCAGAGGAGACGAACGCACGATATCGTGCCCTGCTCGAGGCGGGCCAGGACGGGTTGAGCGTCGCCGTCGACCTTCCCACCCTCATGGGCGTCGACTCGGACGACCCGCGTGCGCTCGGCGAGGTGGGCAGATGTGGTGTGGCCGTCGACACGTTGGAGGACTTCCGCATCCTCTTCGACGACATCCCCACGGGAGAGATCACGACGTCCATGACGATCAACTCCCCGGCGTCGATCCTGCTCGCGATGTACGTCTCGGTCGGGGAGGAGCAGGGTTTCGCGCGGCACAGGCTCGGCGGCACGATCCAGAACGACATGCTCAAGGAGTACCACGCCCAGAAGGAGTACTTCTTCCCGCCCCGGCCGTCCATGCGAATCGTCGCCGACATGATGCGCTTCACCACGGCCGAGATGCCGCGCTGGCATCCGGTCTCGGTTTCGGGTTACCACATCCGTGAAGCCGGGTCCACGGCCGCGCAGGAGCTCGCGTTCACGCTCGCCGACGGCTTCGCGTACGTCGAGCTGGGTGAGGCATCCGGCATGTCCGTCGACGACTTCGCGCCCCGCCTCAGCTTCTTCTTCAATGCCCACCTCGACTTCTTCGAGGAGATCGCCAAGTACCGGGCGGCGCGACGCATCTGGTCACGCTGGCTACGGGACAGATACGGCGCGAAGTCGCAACGCTCCCTGCTCATGCGATTCCACACGCAGACTGCCGGTGTGTCCCTCACCGCACAGCAGCCCTACAACAACGTGGTGCGCACGACCGTCGAGGCCCTCGCAGCCGTGTTCGGCGGGACACAGTCGCTCCACACGAACTCGCTCGACGAGACCCTCGCCCTCCCCACGGCACGTGCGGCGAAGCTGGCGCTGCGTACGCAGCAGATCCTTGCCTACGAACACGGCCTGACCAACGTCGTGGATCCACTTGGCGGGAGCTACTACCTCGAGTCGCTCACGGACCGCATCGAGGCCCGGGCCGAGGAGTACTTCGCGAAGATCCTCGAGATGGGTGGCGGTTCGATCCTCGAAGGGGTCTACGCCGGGATCGAGAGCGGCTGGTTCCAGGTCGAGATCGCCGACGCCTCGTACCGGCTCCAACGCGAGTACGAGGCAGGTTCACGCAAGCAGGTCGGCGTGAACGTCTACGTCGAGGCGGACGACGAGGAGCTCGAGGTGCTCGAGATCGGCCCCGAGGCCGAGGTCCGCCAGCAGAAGAGACTCGCCGAGGTGAAGGCGACACGTGACGCGGCGCGCGTCGAGACGGCGCTCACCGCAGTGAGGGCTGCGGCGGCCGATCCAACCCGCAACCTCATGCCGCCCCTGATCGACGCCGTGCGGGCGCACGCGACCGTGGGGGAGCTCATGCAGACGATGGCCGGAGTGTTCGGCCGCTACGCGGAGCGGCCCGTGCTCTAGGGGAGCTTCAGCCCCACTTGAAGACCATGAGGAGGAGGACGACGACGAACAGGAGATGGTTGACACCTCCCGCGACACCCAGACGGGCGCCGATGCGGTCCCGCTCGTCCCGTGCGCCCTCCTCGCCCTCGACAAGGCGACGCTGCGCCTCGACGAGCTTGCGCGTCGACGGCTGGAGGATCGCGAGGGAGACGACCAGGGCGACGACGTAGAGACCCATGCTGATCGAGACCCATGCCTGGTCGAGGATGTCCAGGTCCCACGCGAGGACGAGGCCGAAGACGAACACGAGGTAGATCGCGATCTCGGAGACGCGGGTGGCAGTCCAATTCGACTCGAGGATGGCGAGGCCCTCACGCGGGTCGGCCTTCTGTGCCTTGCTCGCGTAGAGGCCGTTGAGCATGACGCCGCCGAAGCCGATGATCGCGGCGAGGATGTGGAGGAAGGCGAGAGTCTCGGTCATCGGCCGAACCTAACCCACGACGGAGGCCAAGTCACGTCATGCCGGTCCCTCGCCGGCGAAGCGGCCGAGGGCGGTTTCGACGGCGCCGGTGCCGCGGCCGGGCCGCGGCCGTACGACGACTCCGGCCGGTTCGGTCTCCACGCCGAGCATGCGCAGGAGGCCGAGGAGGGGACCGGCGTGCGCGTTCGAGTTCATCACCGGGAACTCGGTCATCGGGGTCGCCGGCTGCACGAACGTCTCCCCGGCCTTCTCGCCCATCCACGAGTTGTACGAGTCGGGCCCACTCCAGATGCCGTACCAGATGTCGGGGTACGCGGCAGCATGGCCGGCGAGCGAGGACTTCTCCCACTGGCGCAGGGCAAGGCCGGGATCGTGCAGAGAGTAGGCCCAGACGAGAAGCCCGCAGATCGCCGCCCACACACCGCCGTTGCAGTCCCAGCCAGGCTGGAGGATCGCCGCCCGCACCCGATGCGGGCGGTCGAGGATCGTCGCGCCGATCGGGGACGGTCCGTCACACCGCTGCCGGATCTCGGCGACGAGCCGGCTGCGCTGCTCGGCCGTGCCTATCCCGGCGATCACGCACCAGACGGCGGAATCCAGGAAGAGGTGCCCGGCACCGAGCGGTCCGCCTCGACCGTCGTAGCCGCGTAGGAACCAGTCGCCCGTCCACGTCGCGGCCACGGCGTCTGCGAGAGCACTCCCGACCTCGGCCATCTCACTGGCCATGGCCGGATTCCAGGTGGCGACGAGCTGTGATGCGCGGGGGAGAACATGTGCCGCGAACGCGGAGTTGAAGACGGACTCGCCGTCGCGGTGGAAGGCACGCCGGTCCGGCACCATCGCGGAAATCGGGTCGTTCCAGTCACCCGAGCCGACGCGTAGGAGGCCGTGCGCGCCGAATCCCACGCCGTCGCGGAGGCGTTGCCACGCCGCCTCCGCCCCGTCCCGCACGGGCCGGGCAGCCCCGTCTCCTGTCGGGATCATCTCGTCGAGGAGGGAGAAGTCCTGCGTCGCCCACACGTGCTCCGTGAGAGCCCAGAGCAGCCAGATGGGAAGGTCCGACGGGGCGCGGTGGATCACGGCCCCGGTCACGTAGCCACAGCCCGTGTGTGCGTACTCGACAGCACCGTCCCCGCGCTGCATGCGGAACATGAGGCGCACCATGTCACGGGCGCCGGCCGGATCGACGAACGTGAGGGGAACCGCCGTGAGGGCGTAGTCGCGGGGTGCTCCCTGCACACCGTGCACGAAGCTGTAGGCACTCCCCTGGGGAACGAACGTGCAATCGAGCACACCGTCGCGCGTCTGGGCGGTATCGAGCATGGCGGCATGCCAGGTGGCCTCGCGTGCGACGCTGTCGGGTACACCGGTCACACGGACGGGCACGGGTGCACCGGCATCGTGTCGGTCTCCCGTCTCGGCCGCTGCGACCAGGCCCGGGATGTCGGCTTCGTCGTCGGCGAGGCCCACGACGAAGCTCACCTCGGACTGCACGGTCTGCACGCGCACGTTCGTGACGGCGCCATGCACTTTGGCCGCGAGCGAGATGCCGGGACCGAGAGGCGCGACGAACACCGCTTCGGGGAGGCGGGCGAGCGGGGTCGGTCTCCGCGGCACTGCGCTAGCCGCCCGCAGAACGACGGCGCCGTGCGTGGTGTCGCGGGCCGGTGCGAGCGCGAACCGAACGGACATCGCCCTACGCACGATGTCCGTCACGGCCCGGCTCGCGGCGGCGGCTGCGAAGGTGGCCTCCCAGCCGAGGCGGTCGAGAAGGCCGTACCCAGAAGGTGGCGGCACGCGCTTCGACATCAAGGCGCCGAGCACGATCGGCCACGGGCGGAAGCCCCACGTCTCCTCGTAGGTCGCGCCCGCGGATGCCGGAGGCAGCTCGACGTCGACGCGGAGCACCGTGGCATCACCCGGTGGGGCAGTGACACGTCGAGTCAGGGGTCCGTGCTCCGTGGTGTGTGTCCACGCCGCGTAGCCGGCGCCCCACGTGGGGACGACCGCCTCGGACTGCACGCGGGCACCGTGCGAGTCCGTGAGATGCCACGTCCCTCCGCGGGCTGCACCAAGGGCCGGGTCCGGATCCGAGAGGCGGATCCAGCCCCACTGCGTGGCATAGAGGGTCGTCCACCCGCCGGCGTGCGCGGTTGCCGTGACAGCACGGTTGCCGACCTGATGCCACGCCGTGTCCGGGCCGGATTCGAGGACGAAGGCCGGCATGCCCGTCTCGTCCAGGATCCAGCGGCCGAGGCTGCCCCCGTCTGCTGCGTGCATCACGAGACGCTATCGGGTGGGGCCGCTCTGCGAGAATCCGTGTATGACGGGTTCCCCGCATGTGGTGCTTCGCAGATACGGCTGGGATGTGGCGTGGGCCGCGGATTGGGCCGAGGCCGCCGCCGGCGAAGGTGTGCGGCCGGGACGCGTCGTGCGCGTGGAACGGATCTCGGCTCAGGTCGCGACGGACCTCGGGATCGAGACCGCGACCTGGACCACCCCCGCGGCGCACGCGGCCGGGGTCGTGGCACCTCCGGCGGCTGGCGACTGGGTCGGCGTTCGCGATGACGCCACGCCCGACGACCCCGAGGCGATCGTCTGTGTGCTGCCGCGTGACACGGTGATCGTGCGCCACGACCCAGGGGAGACAGCTCCGCAGGTTCTTGCGGCGAACATGGACCTCGTCTTCGTCGTGCACGGTTTGGACCGACCGTTGAACGAGGCGCGGCTCGAGCGGATGTTGGTCATCGCGTGGGACAGCGGGGCTGAGCCGAGGATCGTCCTGACCAAGGCCGACCTCGCTGCCGCGCACGGTGTGGTGTCCGTACGGGGCGAGCTCGCCGAGATCGCCCCTGCTGTCGACGTGATGGCGACGAGCAGCGTGGAAGAGCACGGGATCGACGAGCTCGCCGCCGTTCTCGGGACTCGGACCGCTGTCCTCCTCGGCGAGTCGGGCAGTGGGAAATCGGCGCTCGTCAACGCCCTCGCCGGGTCCGACGTGCAGACCACGGGGGCGGTGCGCGAGGGGGACGCCAAGGGCCGCCACACCACGACCGCCCGCGACCTCGTTCCTGTCGCGTCGGGGGGGTGCCTGATCGACACGCCCGGGCTGCGCGGCATCGGGATCTGGCACGCGGAGGAGGGTCTGGTGGGCGCCTTCCCCGAGATCGCCTCCGCAGGGGAGAGGTGCCGTTTCCGTGACTGCCGTCACACGGGGGAACCAGACTGTGCGGTGCAGGCGGCGGTGGCGGCGGGCCGGATCGGTCCGCGGCGTTACGAGTCGTGGCGGCGCCTGCGAGACGAGATGGACGACGTCGCGTCGCGGCGCACGATGCAGGCGCGCAAGCGGCGCTAGCCGGGCCCGACGAGGAGGAGCGGGATCTCGCGTACGGTCTTCTGGTAGCCACGTAGTGGCCTACCTGCCCGAGGTGATGTGATGACAGCCGTCCGCAGAATCCCGGTCGAGGACCTCCGCGGGCTCGACGCGCTCCCTGCCCTGCGCGACGGTCCTGTCCGGCCTGATTGGCTTCTCGTCCTCGCACACGGCGCCGGGGCCGCGATGACCTCGGGCTTCATGACGGAGCTCACTGCCGCACTCGCTCGCAACCGAGTCGGCGTCCTCCGTTTCGACTTCCCGTACACAGCTCTCGGCAAGCGGGCGCCGGACCGCACCCCCGTTCTCGAGGCGGCCTGGAAGGCGGTGATGGCGTACGCGGCTGCGCACCGCATGCAAGCGCGCCTCGCCGTCGGTGGGAAGTCGATGGGCGGACGGATCGCGACGCAGATCCTCGCGCAGGGCCCGGGCGAGGTCGCCGGGCCACTTCCCGATGCCGCCGTCCTGTTCGGGTATCCTCTACACCCTCCGGGAAAGCCCGAGAAACTTCGGGATGCGCATCTGACCGAGCTCGCGAAGCGTGTGCCTGCGCTCTTCCTGCAAGGCGACCGGGACACGCTGGCACGGATCGATCTCGTGAACAAGACCGTCGCACGCATGAACCGTCAGAGGAAAGGCTCGGCGACGTTGCACGTCGTAGAGGACGCAAGCCACGACTTCGCCGTCCCCAAGCGGACGGGACGTACAAGATCCGGTGTGATCACCGAGCTCGCCGAGACGACCGCGGCCTGGTTGCGGGCGATATGACCTCCGAGACACACCTCGAGATCCGGGGGGGCACAGCACTCGAGGGTGAGGTACCGGCATCCGGTGCCAAGAACTCCGCCCTCAAGCTGCTCGCCGCGTCGCTTCTCGCCCCCGGAGGAAACATCCTCGCGAACGTCCCGGACGTGGCCGACGTCAACGTGATGTTCGAGGTGCTCGAGAGCATCGGTGCGGATGTCACGCGGACGGGTGACAGCGTGATGATCGACGTGCCGACAGTGCCCGAGCCGGTCGCCGCCTACGAGCTCACGTCCCGCATGCGTGCCTCGATCCAGGTGCTCGGGCCCCTGCTCGCCCGCTGCGGCCGCGCACGAGTCGCGATGCCGGGGGGGTGCAACCTCGGCTCGCGCAAGCTCGACATGCACCTCGCGGCCCTCGAGGAGATGGGCGCCGAGTTCTCGACGGACCACGGCGATCTGGTCGCGGTCGCCCCGCGTCTGCGGGGGAGGCGCATAGTCCTCGAGTTCCCGTCCATGGGGGCAACCGAGAACGTGATCCTCGCCGCGGTCGGCGCATCGGGAGTCACGGAGATCGAGAACGCCGCGCGTGAGCCCGAGATCCAGGACCTGTGCGAGTACCTGGCGAAGATGGGAGTCGAGATCGAAGGGGCGGGTGGACCCACGATCAGGATCCAGGGCCGGGGGCCCGGCGCCACCGGTCTTGCGCCGGCCACGCACACGACGATCGGGGATCGCATCGAGGTGGGCACCTATCTCGTCGCCGGTGCCGTGACCGACGGGGACGTGACGGTCCGGGCATGCGAACCCGGCCACCTCGAGCTGTTCCTGAACAAGCTCGAGCAGATCGGTGTCGAGGTGGACACGGGGGACACGTGGATCAGGGTGCGCCGTACACCGTCCGGCCTGCGGGCTGCCGACATAGTCACGCTGCCCTACCCCGGCTTTCCGACGGACCTCATGCCCCAGACGGTCGCCCTCCTCTCGCTTGCCGACGGCAGCTCGGTCGTGACCGAGAACGTGTTCGATGCGAGGTTCCAGTTCGTCTTCGAGCTCAACCGCATGGGTGCCCTGATCCGGACGGAGGGCCGGCACTCGGTCGTCACCGGTGTCGAGAAGCTGCAGAGCGCTCCCGTCGTCGCGCACGACATTCGGGCCGGGGCCGCTGTCGTGTGCGCCGGCCTCGCAGCACACGGCACGACACGCATCGCAAACCTGAATCTGCTCGACCGCGGCTACGAGAACCTCACCGCGAAGCTCGGTGCCCTCGGCGCCGAGATCACCCGCACAACATGAGTAGTTGGGTGCAGAAAGTCGCGTGAACGCAACTCTCTGCACCCAACGAGGGCGCGAGTCAGCAGGAGAACCCTTCGTCCTGGCACACGTCGTAATTGCTGGTCCGTTCCCGCCACGACACGACATCGAAGCTGTTCGTGGCATTCGGCCAGAGCGGCGGGGCGAGAGCCTTGAGTTGTTCGTAGAACTCGTAGATGCGGTTGTCGAACATGAGGACGTCAGCGGTCTTCTTCGAGTACCACGAGCCGCGGAACGTGAGGGTGTCCTTCTGGCAGAGCCACTCGCGTGTAGGCGAGGTCTGGAGGGGAAGTGACGCCTTGCACGTCGCCGAGTCGTGGAATCCGTGCTCGACGATCGCAGCGTCGTGGTAGCTGCCCTCCTCGGCGATGAAGGCACCCCGCACCTGGAGGTCGTCGTCCACCCAGGCGGGGATGATGATCTCGCCGTAGGCGTGGGCGCCGAGCACGAAGCTGTTGAGGTCGTCCTCGGTCTCGTTGGTGTCCGACCCGTAGTAGATGTCGTCCGCGAGGTAGATGTCGGCGTCCGAGACGATGTTCCCCTTCGCGGTCACGAAGCCCTCGATCGTGATCGGGGCGTCGGAGTAGACGAAGAACGGGTCTGTCTGCTGTCCCGTGGCGACGGGAGACGTGTTGCAGTCGAGCGACGCCTCGAACTCGTTGCGGATCGTGTCACCGCCGCTCGTGGCGGGACCGCGTGTCTGCGCCCAACCGGAGGGCCACTCGACGGCGCGGTCGGCTTCCTCGTCCGTACCCGGTTCTGTGCGGCACTCGTAGGCGACGATCGTGCCCGGGTTGCCGGGAGTGAGCACCACGCGGAATCCGTCGTAACCGGGGGAGAGCGACGACGCGGCGAGATGCAGGCCGCCACCGGCGAGGACCTTGTCGCGTACTGCCTGCCTCGCGAGCGGGATGTTGTTCCATGCCGGCTCGACGCCCGCCCGATCCCTGTTGTGGCACGACGAGTCCGGCAGTCCTGCCACGAAGAACGGTTGGGGTGGGTCGCAGCTCGCGAGGTCGGGCGCGTTCGACCAGTCGGCCGGGTTCCCGTTCAGGTTGCAGCCGATCGCACCGAACGCCGGGTTCGCGTTGCATCCCACGACCTCGGCGCCGATCACCCAGTCGAACACGGTCCCGCGATGGTCGACCGTCCCCGTCGAGTAGACCTTGCCACGAGTCTCCGTACCGGCCTGCACGACGATGTTCGACTGCGAGATCATCTGATACTCGGCGAAAGACGAGGGGCGGACGACTACCTCGAGGACGCGCACCGCGCCCATGTCGGTATTACCGTCGGCACGCCGACCGGCTGCGACGATCCGCAGGTCGTTGCCACTGCGTGGGAAGACGGCGAGGGAGTACTCGTAGTTCTCGAGGCCGGGCGCCATGGACGGATCGACCGGTGCCCAGACGTCGAAGCCGCACGGGTGGTACCACGGCTCGCCGAGTCCGTTGTTCGTGCTCATGATCGCCACGATGCGGGCGTTCTGGGCGGAGTCGTCGATCACCGACGTCACCTCGAGCGTGGCGGGATTGGCCGGGTCCGTCGTGTCACAGGTCTGGTCGGAGGAGCGCGTCGCCTCACCTCCCTGCAGGTAGTTCGTGTCGAAGCTGTTGAGCTGGACGAGCTTCGCGAGGTACGCGTTGAGGCCGGCCTCGGCGGCGGACTGCGCCTTGAGTCCGTCCTCGCTGCGTGACGACTGGCGGTACTGGGCGAGGCCGAGCTGGAGGAGCGTGAGGACGACGAGGGTGAGGGCGACGACCATGAGCATGACGGTGATCACGGCGAGGCCCGCATCGTCGCCGGGCTGCCGGCGAATGCGACCGCGTGCCATGGGTCAGACACCTCCACCGATGGTCGTCGTCGTAGTCGACGACGGCGGGGGCGAGGTCGTGGTGGTCGTGTCGCCGCTCGTCGTGCTCGTCGTCGACGACGTGCTCGAGGTGCTCGTCGTCGTGGGCGTGCAACTGTTCATGTTCCGTGTCTCGGCATCCGTACGGTCCGAGACCCCAGTCGAGCGCATCTCGACCTCTACCTCCACGCGGCAGTCGGCTGTGTTGGAGCTCTGCGTCTTCTGCGTGACGTCAGCGATCTTCCACCACGTGGAGTTGCCGGGCCCGGCCGGGATCACGCCGCCGGGCGGGACTATCGAGAGGACGCTGTAGGAGGAGTCCCACGTGCACGTGGGGGCGCCGAGAGTCGGCGACGGTGACGTCGCGCATGTCGGCGTGTACGACGTGTTCCAGCCGTAGCCGGAGCTCAGCCAGTTGCCGATCCCGACCGGGTAGTTCTGGCTCGTGAGGAGGTCGTCGTAGATGACGACGTTCGAGAGGTCGATGTTCGTGTAGGCGTTGCGGACACGCACGTAGTAGTACTTCGCGGCCGTGTTCTTGTTCACGTTCGACACGTACCACTCGATGTCGATCTCCGGGCACGGGCGCGTCTGCCAGCGCCTCCCGTTCGAGTTCCCGGCCGACTTGGTCCCCTCTTCGTTCGAATAGATGCTCATGCTGAACGTGCGCGACTGGCATGTCGACGCGTTCGACGCGAGCGTGAAGGTCGCCGTGAACGTCATCGACTCACCCGGATCGAGCGTCCCCACGTTCCACGTCACCGTCCGTGTCGACGAGTTGTACGTCCCCGCGACCGGTCCCGTCGACGAGACGTAGGAGATCTGCGACGTCGGGTTGGTCATGGTGACGATCGTTCCCGTGGCGGGCCCGGCGCCGTCGTTCACGACGTCGATCGAGAGCTTCTCGGTCTGGCCGAGGTCGATGTAGCCGTCACTGACGTAGGAGTTGGGGTCACCACCGGCCTTCGGTCCTCGGTAGGCCGTGATCGAGACGTCCGGCATCGGCGTCGCGACCTTGATCATCGACTCGATCGCAGTCGTGGCGGCCACCGGGTCGGAGAACACCGTGCCACCCGTGCGGTACTGGTCGATCGTGAGCGTGGCGCCGTGCTCGATGTACTCGTAGCCGAACGGGGCCGTAGCGGCGACCTGCACCGTGAGCGACACGCTCGAGAACTGGTTCGAGACGGGCAGGCTCACGTCCCAGTGTGCGACCCCGCCCTGCAGCGTTCCCCCGTTCGAGGCCGAGACGAAGTCGACATGCTGTCCGAGGGGCACCTCGATGTCGGCATCGAGCACTGTCGAGCCACCCACGTACTTGTAGTCCCACGTGAACGTGATCCGATCGCCCGGTAGGACGCATCCGTTGGTGTGGGGGCCGACGTCCGAGCTGCACACGACCGGCATCGTCCACGTCGACGGAGAGAGGACAGGTGCTGTCACATCGGTAGCGACCACTGGGTTCGCACTCGCCCACTGGATGTACGGGTTGACGTCGCCGCTCGCGCCGGCACCGGCGTCGCTGTCCTCGCTCGTCGAGGGATTGCGCCACGACGCGAGTGAGAAGAGCATCATCGGCTCGGGCAACTCGTCGGGATCGGTGTCGACCGCGAGGCAGATGCCGACCGCCTGGTAGAGGGACTCCGGTTTCGGTTGGGCGCTGTCGGGCTGACCGGCCTGGGGGTCGACGCAGGCGCCGGCGGGGTCTGTGACGCCTGCCGACGAGTCGCGGAAGAGAGGCGCCGCGTCGGCGTCGTTCACGACATGTGTGGCCAGGGTCGTCTCCTCGAAGACCGGTGTGCCGAGGTCGCCCGGCGGGGCACCCAGGAATGCCCACTTCTCCGGCACGGCGAGCCCCGATGTCGCATCGACGAAGGGCTGCATGGGTGCTTCGCCCCTGTACAGGGTGCCGGCGTCGAGGCGGTAGCGGATCGCCCGCATCGCGGCCGCGTCCCTCTCCTGCGAGTAGAAGGTGAGGGCTGTCGAGGTCATGGTCGCGATCGGCCAGCGCGCGGCCAGATCGTCACCGTTGATGTCCGGTGAGGCGGCCGTGCGGATCTCACGCGTCATGCGGTCCATCGCCTCGCGGGCCTGGCGTTCGGACTCCGAGAGGTCGGAACCGAACCCGAACGCGGCACTGATGCTGTCGAAGAAGAACCCGACAGTCAGCGTGAGGAGGCCGATGATGGCCACAGTGACGATCACCTCACTCAGGGTGAATCCTGCCTCCTTCGGGTCGACCGGCCTTGTGGTGTCGTGTTGCTGCATCGTGGCGTCCCCTCGTCAACTCAACTGGAAGATCGTCGTGGCATCGGTCGTGACGTTCACCGTCTGCTGCAGGGAGGAGCTCGCGTCCCCGACGGTGATCTCGTACGTACCCGGTTGGAGGTCCAGGGTCACGTCGCCGTTGGCGAACGTCGACGCCCAGCGGATCACGTCGACGGTGCCGCTCGAATCCTGGACCAGTACCTTCGCCGATCCCACGGGATCCCACAGGAACGTGGCGTTGTTCCAGCGTTCTGCATGGATCGTGAGCCGGCGTGTCGACCCGGGTCCGAGGTATTCGAGCTCCACCGAGACGCCACCGGTCGGCCGGGGTCCGGTCCCCGGATATGTGGAAGGCAGTGTGGCCGTGCTCGTGCTCGGCCTGTGGTCCGGCGCCCACGCCGAGACGTGATACGTCATGTTGGCCACGAGATCCGTACCCGGCGCGAACTCGTTGATCGTCCAGGTCGTGCCCGAGAGCGAGTTGGCCGATGGCGGTGTCGGCGGACTCATGCCCTGCCAGGTCGCGAGGCCGAACGGGAACTGCACGTTTCCTTCCATCCCGAGGGAGACGTGATAGTCGTTCCCGGGCAGGGCTCCTCCACCGTCCCCTGTCACGTCGATTCTCGCCTCGAGGAGCTTGTAGACCTCACATGTGACGTAGACCTCGTCGAGGGGGTTCGGCGTGATCGAGTCCGGCGTGCACGTCAGCTCCTGCCATTCGACGTCGTTGACCGAGACGTCGTACTGCACGTCCGTCGCGAGACCTCCGAAGACGACCTGGCCCGACGCATCGGTGAAGTCGCTCCTGTTGCCGAGGGACGCCTGTGCCGCGAGCACGTTCACGCCCACCGCGGGTTGTGTGCCAGGGCCACTGCGATCGACGACCGACACGATGATCGTGGCCGGGTTCGACGAGTTGGGAGGCGCGACGATCGTGCGTGCCGTCACCGCCTTGCCGTCCACGCCGTTGGCGGGCCGGACCGTGACGCTGACGAGCTTCGCGTCTGCGTGTGTCGCCGTCACACCGGGCGCGGTGTCCTCGACCCAGCTGATCTCTGTCGTGATCTCGAACGTGATGCCCCGCACTACGGTCTGGCGGACAGGCTCGATGATGCCGGGCGGGTTGCCGTCGACGGTCCCGATGTCTTCGTAGTCGGTGTCCTCGCCGGTCTCCTCCGAGATGTCCCGCATGCGACGCACGTTCTCGAGTTCGGATCCGGCCAGAGACGTCGAGATCTGGTTCACCTTGGCCTTGCGCAAGAGGTCGAAGCCGACCGCGACTGCGCTCGTGATCCCGAGGATCACGACCGCAAGGATCGTGAAGGCGACGACCACCTCGACGATCGTGAACCCGCCATCCCGGTCGGGGTTCCGGTCCCTCTCTGCTGTCCGATCCACGTTCGTGACGACTCCGTTCCAACAGCCGAGCCCCCAGGTCCCGACCCCGCACGGTCGACGTGTGCGCATGCGTGCCGGCCCTCCGGCCGGTCCTCACCACTGTGAATCGACATTCCGGCCCAGTTCGCTTTAGGGCTGGGGACCTATGCGCGGCTGCACGTGCTCGCCGTGTTAGCGCGTCGGGTACTGTCGTCGCGTGCGGAGCATGGGACCAGAGGACACCGGTCCGATCGAAGGCCCCGAACCAACGTTCACGCGGACGGGGCGCAGACTCGCGTGGTCGGCGGTCGTGGCGTACATCGCCTGCGTGGCCGTGATCCTCGTGGCGGTGGAGTGGGGGAGGGAGCCCCGCGGTGTCACCGGGATCGGCTTCTGGCTCCTGCCCCTACCGGGCATGGTCGCATTCGCGCTCCTGTGCCGGGTGGCGGCGCGACACCACCGTGCGCAGCGTCACGTCTGGATGCTTGTCGGGGGAGGGGTCTGCCTCGCGTTCGCGGCTCACGTCGTCCGCGCGGCGTGTGTCGGCGCGGGACGCGGCGTCGCGAGCGGCGAGCTCGTGTATGCCGTGGCGTATCTGTGTGCGCTCATGTCGTTCCTCGCCGCTCTCCTCCTCCGACTGCGGTGGGTCACGCCCCGCACCTTCTGGATGCAGATCCTCGACGCCACGTCGGTGAGCGTGCTCCTCTGGGTTTGTGCGGGCATAGTCGTGGCAGACGAAGTGGCGGCACAGTGGTCGGTCGAGACGGGGAACCACGTCTTCCAGCCGCTCATCATCATGTGGCTGTTCGCCGGCGTGATCTCGCTCCTGCTCACGCCGATGCCCGCTCGTTGGAAGCGCACCGAGACGGTCCTAGCCGTCAGTCTCGTCTTCGCCACGATCGAAGTCTGGTCGGAGCTGTGGCTCTACCTGCGGACGGGCACGGCTCTGCACGCGTGGACGATGTTCCTGCTCGTGGCGACGTGGACGTTCGGCGCCCTCGCCCCCCTCTACGAGACGGCGCGCGCTCGACCCGTGATCAGGAGCGAGGACTACGACCGGGTCACATGGCCGTATCTCACGCTCGGCGCCATGCCCGTGATCGCTCTCTGGTCCGTGTGGAAGGGCAGCCTCGCCACGCAGGTGGTCTCGATCAGCGGGCTCGTCGTGGTCTTCGTCGTCGCGGTGATACGTCAACTCGCGGTTCTGCGTGCGCAGGAGAGATCGATAGCCGAAGAGCTCGAACTGACCGAGACCGAGACCCGCAATGCCGAGATGGCGAGGTCCCTCGTCGCGGCGGCGAGCGACCTCGCGCGCGCTTCGAGCCGCGATGCCGCCGAAGACATCGCCGTGGTAGCGGCCACCCGGGTCCGCGGCGTGAGTCACGCAGCCGTGGGTGCTGTGGAGGACGGGGACGCAGCATCGGCACGGTTCGGGTTTCCCATCCCGCGTGAGGAGGGTTCGGCCACCCGTGTGTTCATCGCGGATCTGGACGAGACGGCCCCACCGGCGGAGGGGACACTCGAGGGGATAGCGGGCCAACTCGGCGTGACCGAGGATCGAATCGCGCTCGTGAGCCGCATCGCCGAGGAAGAGCGACGTTACCGAGACGTGGTCGACAACCTCCCGTCAGGTGTGGTCGAGGCATCCTCGGACGGGCGGATCACGGGATGCAACCGCGCTTTCGCGACGATGTGCGGTCGCAGTGTCGAGGCACTCGCGGGCGCACGGGTGCGAGATGTCGTCGAGTTCCGGCATCCGACGCGGGCCGAAGTCGTGCGAGCCCTGAGCGCCGACAGGGACGTCGAGGGAGAGGCACGCCTCGTGTCTCCGGCCGGGCGCGTCCGGATCGTGGAGTTCAGCGTTCGTCGCCTCCTCGCGCCGACCGATCCGGAGCGCCCTGGTGCGAGACACGGACCCTGGCTGCTCGTGGCCCGGGACGTCTCCGAGCGCCGCGAGCGGCGTCACAGGGTGGTGCGCCTCTTCCAGGAGATCCGGGCGAAGGACAGGGCGAAGGCGGAGCTCTTCGACAGCATCATGGCGTCGGCCGAGGAGGAGCGAAGGCGCCTTGCCGCCGAGATCCACGACGGCCCTGTCCAGACGCTGACGGCGCTCGGCCTGAGACTCGACGTGATCGCGGGTCACCTCCAGGCGGCCTCACCCGGACCCGAGTACGCGACGGATCTCGGCGCCGTGCGCAGCGAGCTCACGGCAATCCTCGAGGAGACGCGGGACATCGTGTCGGGACTCGGGCCCGAGGCCCTGCACGGCGCCGGCCTCGTGCAGGCCATGCGGCTCCTCTGCCGGAAGACGTCGAGCCGTGCCGGCCTCGACGTCAACCTCGACGTGGGCCGCCTCCACGGGATCCCCGACACCGTGGAGGCGATGCTCTACCGCATCCTGCAGGAGGCGCTCACGAATGCCGCGCGCCACGCGCACGCGACCCGTGTAGACGTCTTCGTGGGAAGGCGTGGCCGGGACGTCGTGCTGGATGTCGCAGACGACGGCGGTTCGGGCCTCGACCTGTCTGCCGTCGACCTGCGGCACCTCGTCGACGAGGGACATTACGGCATCGCCTTCATGCAGGAGAGGGTCAGGGTGGTCGGAGGTACGCTCCAAGTCGGTCCTGCGCCGCGCGGTGGGACGCGCGTGTCGGTCACGATTCCCGACGTGGTCGAGGCGGCCCCGTGAGACTGCATGCGGATCCCGCCGTACGGGCCGTTCTCCCGGGTGGTCCTGAGATCCGGCGCACGGTGCTGATGTGCGCGATCGCGAGCGGCGCCGGTCTCGTGATCGCGCTCTTCGCACCGCACGACTTCCGTCTCGCAGGCGCGATGCTCGTCACCCTGCCTTGGGTGCTGCAGTCGCTGTGGGTGTCGTACCGTCTCGGTTGGCACCTCGCCGGTACCACCTCCGTGGTGTGGCGCTGGAACAGCCTCGCCTTGGCGGTGACCGTCCCCGCCTACCTCGCCCTCGCGATGTACGACCTCGTCGGAGCCGGCGTGTATGCCGTGGTGCAGGTGATCGCCCTTCCGATTGTCGGTATTGCGTTCCTCTGGTCCCTCTGGCTGCGGCGGCGCAGCCAGACCGTAGGGCGTGCAGCCCTCGGCTTCTTCGACCTCGCCGTCGTTGTCTCGGTTGTCGTCGCCTATGCAGCGTTCGTCCTCGTCGTACCTCTCTCGGAGGCGGCGGGTCCCGAGGTCTTCTTCAGCCTCTTCGTCATCGTCGTCGCCCTCGGCATGCTCGGGCTCACGATTCCCCTCGTGCGGCGCGTGACCCCAGGCGAGATCTACGCCGACCAGGTCTTCGCGGCGATCCTGGTGTTCGGCATCCTCGTGGTCGGTGGACTCGCCATCCTCTCCACGGGTAGCGACGAGCAGCTCGTCGTGTTCGTACCACCATGGTTCCAGGGGGTCTTCTGGGCTGCCGTGTGGGGGCCGATGACTGTCGTTGCCTACGCCGAGCGGGCACGGCTCGTTACCGTGAGCGTGCCTGTGCCACGGCAGGGGCAGGCGCTGTGGCCCTACTCCATCGCCCTCGTCATGCCACCGCTCGCGGTCGCGGCCCTCCTCGTGGACTCCGTCGAGCAGAAGGTGGCGGCCGTCCTCGGATTCCTCCTCGTCCTCGAGGTTCTCGTCGTGCGCCAACTCGTCCTCATCGCCGAGCGGCGCTCGACACGGGAAAGGGTCGCGAACCTCGCCGACCGCGCGCGGCGAGAGGCGGACCGGGCGGGCGTGTTGCTCGACGTGGTCGACGCGACGACCACGTCCACGGATGTACCTCGCATGTGCGAGGAGGCCGTAAGGCGCCTCGGTGACGTGCTGCCCTCCGGCATGGGCGTGGCGGCAGTCGTTGCCGAGACGTCACCGCCCCCCCAGGGGAGGACAGTGCAGTCACCGCCGACGGCAGCGGCCACAGATCCCGTGCATGCGCTTCACGGACTCGAGGCAGCCGAGGCCTTGCGTCTCTGGAGTGTCCTCGCCCGTGTGGACGACCCGGCCGAGCTCGTGTCGCCCGACCGCGTGGCCCTTGCCGGTCTTGTGCCGCACGAGATCCATCCGGCGGCACCGACTGGGCGGGCCTTCCCTGTGCGCACGGGTGACGGGCAGCGCGTCGGGACGATCTGTCTCGTCGGACGGGGAGATTGGGACCTGCCGCAGGCCGACTCCGACCTCGTCGCTGGTGCCGCTTTCCAGCTCGGCATGGGTGTGGAGCGCGCGTCCCTTCTGCACGGCCTCGAGCGTGGCCGCGATCGACTCCGCAACGTCGTCGAGCACATACCGGAGGCTGTGGCCGAGATCGACGGAGCTGACCGTGTTCTCGTCTGCAACGAGGCATACGCGACGCTCGCCGCAGTCCCGGCCGAGGATGTCGTCGGGGCACCGGCACCGATCGAGGTTACGGCGCGGGACTTCGACAACGGCGAGCTCGTCCTCGGGGAGGGTGAGACAGAGGAGCGTTTCGAGGTGCGGGTGATCCCCCTCGGCGCGGACGCGGCGGGCAGGAGCGTGAGGCTCGTGGTCCTCCTCGACGTGACCGAGAGCAGGGAACAGGAGAGGCGGATCGTCGACCTCACACGTGAGCTCGCCGAGAAGGAACGGTCCCGTTCCCTGCTCCTCGACAGGGTCATCACGACTGCGGAGGCCGAGCGCATGCGCATGGCCCGCCAGGTCAACGAGGGTGTCGTGCAGCGCCTGTCCGCCCTCTGCCTCCGCCTCGACACTCTCATCGGAGCCGCGTCGGCCGGTGAATCGGGGTGGGATCACCTGCGGCTCGTGTCCGACCTGCGTGTCGATCTCGCCGAGATCATCGCCGGCCTCCGGTCTCTCATGGCCACACTCCGCCCACCCGTGCTCGACGAGCGCGGGGTGGGCCCCGCCCTCACGGCGCTGACACGCCGTCTGGCCGACGAGTCGGGCCTGCGCGTCACGACCGACATCGGGGTCGTGGGATCTCTCGAGGACTCCGTGGAGAACCTCCTCTACCGGGCCGTCCAGGAAGCGCTCTCCAATGTCTTGATCCATGCTCACGCCCGAACCCTGCACGTGTCCCTCGCTGAGGACGAAGGGGACGTCGTGCTCTGTGTCACCGACGACGGCGTAGGCGTGGACCCGTCGGCCATGCACCTCTCCCGTCTCACCTCGGAGGGCCACATCGGTCTCGCCTCGATCATCGAGCGCGTCGAGCTCGCGCAGGGGACCGTCGAGGTGGCGCGCGGGCCGGACGGTGGCACACGGGTTCACATCCGCATGCCGCGCTGGCCTGCCCGGCGGGCCGGCGGGTCGCCAGAACCGGACTTTCCCACAGGTAGTGTGCGGTGATGGCGAGTCGAGCCCGCGTGATGGTCGTAGACGACAGCGCGCAGCTCCGCAGCGCGCTCGAGACCCTGATCGGGGCGAGTGCGGCGTTCGAGGTCGTGGCGACGGCTCGGGACGGAGCGGAAGCCGTGGATCTCGCCAAGAAGCACCGCCCCGACGTCATCCTCATGGACGTCCGTATGCCGGGTATGGACGGTGTGGAGGCGACACGCCGCATCCTCGCCGACATGTCGGGCGTGAACGTCGTCGCCCACACGGCGTACGACGATGCCGAGCTCGTGGCGGACATGGTGAAGGCAGGAGCGCGGGGTTACCTCGTGAAGGGGGTGACGGCAGACGAGCTGTTCGACGGGCTCTCCTCTGCGCTCGAAGGTGAGGCGCGCATCTCGGCTTCGGCGACACGCGGTCTCTTCGAGGAGGTCGGCAGGGCGGGGGTGCCCGAAGGCGGCGGGGAGACCGAGGTGCTGGCCGCCCGTCTCAGCAGCAGTCTCGTTGCGGACACGCTCACGGGGACGCTCCAGCGTGCCGTGTTCCAGTTCGAGCTCGAACAGGCTGTGACCGTGGCCGCAGACACGCGAAGCCCCCTGGGTGTCGGGGTGGTGCGCGTCTGCGATCTGCACGAGGTCAATGCCCGGTTCGGGTGGGCGGCCGGGGACGCTCTCCTGCGGGGGTGCAGCGGGGTGGTCCTCGACGTAGTGGGCCCAGGCGCCTGTGCGGGACGGCTCGACGGCGACGAGCTCGGTGTCGTCCTGCCCGGACACGACGCCGTCGCGACGCGCCGTGTCCTCGACACCGTCGGCACACGTATCCGCACCCACGTCATCCTCGAGGACGTCCCGAACCGGATCGCGGTCGGCTTCACCTGCATCGACGGGACCGGGATCGAACACGTCGATCCCGATCTCGTGCTCGACGCCGCCCGGGGGGCGGCGCGGGCCGCCCCGGCGGGAACGGTCCTCCGGGCCGGCCACGCCTGCCTCTGCGATCCAGGCACCGCCCTCACCCTCGACGCGCTCCTCGCCGTGCTGGGCGGCGAGCCGGACCGGCTCAGGGCACGACACGCCGCCGAGCTCGCCGCGGGCATGTGTGAGGTCGCGGGGAGGCCGGCGTGCACGGCCGCCGCGTTCGCAGCCGCTCTCGCGTGGAGCCACGTCTCGGGTGCGGGCAACGTCGGTGGGGAGCCGGTGTCGCAGGAGGGGCTCGCGAAGTTCGAGACCCTGCTTGCGCTGATCGCGGGCAGGCACGCGGCAGACCTCTTCGCCGACGTGGGTCGGGGGCGGGCGGGTGGCGCACCGCCCCACGATCTTGCGAGATGCGTCGATGTCGCCGCCCGTTTCGCCGCCCTGCCGCCGGACATGCCTGTCGACGCCAGGTGCGCCGCGCTCCTCGCCCAGGATGGGCCGGATGCCGAGGAGGTGTTGGGGTGGTTGCGACGAGTCGGGGATCTCGTGGCACCGTGAGGGAGTGGCGCAGGTCTGTGCCCGCATTCCTCGGGGTGGCGATCCTCCTCGTGTCGGTGACCCCTGTGGGACTCGGCCAGCCCACGGGGGACGGCGCGGGGGTCCTTCTCGTCGTGGGCCGACCGCTCGAGTTCGTGCCGGAGGCGGGGGACGGCCTCGAGGTCGACGGGACAGGAGTTCCGGGAACGGTCGTCGTCGACCGCGCCCGGTCCGGGGAGGGTCTCGACGTGTCTGTCCGGGCACCTCTCGACGCCTATGTGAAGGCCCTCGATCCGGGGCGGTCCGCGCGCGAGGCGGCGGCCCTGCGTGCACAGGCCATCGTGTGGCGCACACAGATCCTCGCGTCGGCGCGGTCCGGCACCGACGAGACGACCGCCCTCGGGGTGGGTGACTGCAGTGTGGACGACTGCCGGGCGCTGGGACCGGCGCCGTCGCAGGCGGATTGGGACAGGGCCGTCGACGCGACCCGGGCTGAGGTTCTCGTCGAGGAAGGCGACGTCATGCCTGCCCCGTCCCACGATCTGGCCGGAGGATCGACTGTGCAGGGGACGTGGGCCGAGTTCGGTGACGACGTGAGGATGCTGGCGATCGAGACACCGAACGAGCCCGACGAGAACAGCACATGGACGCGGACCGTGGAAGCGGACGATCTCGAGACAGCCCTGCGGAGTGCCGGTATCGACCTCGGTGAGGGGGCGATCGAGGGCGTACGTGGAGGGGGTGCCGGGTCGAGAACCGTCACCGTGGTCACCCCGGAGCGGGCGACGACGCTGGACGCCGCCGAGTTCACACGGGCAGTGAACGCGGGTGTGGCAGGCGATGGTGCGCCGATTCTGGCGTCTCCCCGTTGGATCCCCACGTGGGTACCGGCCGACGTCTCGCGGGGGGGTTCGGTCGCGCGGGTTTCCTTCGCAGGCAAGGGTGCCGGTCACGGGTTCGGCCTTTCGAGGTCGGAGGCGAACGGGCTCGCCGGGGAGCGCGGCTGGACACCGGACGAGATCCTCGACCGCTTCTATCCCGGCCGTGACGTGGCGGGTGGGGACGACGTCGAGCCGCCCGTCCCCGAGGACGTGGAGATCCGCGTCCTGAGCGGAGTCGACTCCGTGGCGATCCGCAGCGCCGACCCCTTCGAGATCCGGGCAGCGGGACAGACCGTGGTGCCGGCCGCGCTCACGGATTGGCGGGTCTCGGTCGGAAACGGCAGCGGGAAGGGCGCCGGCGGGGGCTCCTCCCTCGTCCTCGAGGGGCCGCCGGGCACGACTGCTCCTCTGGCCGTGACCGGGTTCACCGCCCCGCTGCGCGTGACGGAGGAGGGCTCCGCCGAGGTCCGATTCGTGCTCTCGCGGCCGGCTGCCGTCTCCGTCGTCGTGGACGGCCCCCGGGGCGGTCGTACGCTGCGCCTGCAGGACGGGGATCCGCTCGCAGCGGGGACGCACACGGTCCGCGTGGATCTCGGTGCGGAGGGCATGTACCGTGTTTCCGTGCGGGCCGCGGACGGCGTCGACACGGTGACCTCCAAGATCCTGTCCGTCGACGTCGATCTCATCCCCACCGGCCCGACGTCCCGCCAGGTCGCAGCGGCCGGCGCGTTCTGCGCGCTCCTCCTCGGCCTCACCGCGCTCATGCGGCGACGCCGGCGACGGGCACGCGGTAATTTCTCACAGATTTCCAGTGCTCAATTGTGAGAGGGTATCCTGCGGACGAGGTGAGAATGACCGACAGCCCCGAAGAGGTCCTGGATCCCGACACGTCCACCACCGACATGCACAGGCAGGTGGAGGAAGTGATCGAGCTGATCCGTCCCGCCCTTCAGATGGACGGGGGCGACATCGAGCTCGTCGAGATAGACGGTGACGCCAACGTGCGCGTGGAGCTGCACGGCGCCTGCGTGGGGTGTCCGGCCTCGCTCCAGACGCTCAAGGCGGGTGTGGAGCGCATCCTCAAGGACCGGATCCCCACCGTGAACGAGGTCTACACCGCCTAACCCCCCACCATGTGGGCAGTCTCGGCCCTCACCGGTGAGGCCGATCCACACCCACACGCATGGTTCGGCGCAACTGGGCAGGAATGCCACGCGTTCGTGATAGGTGATGCTGCCCACATGTATGTGGCGTCGTTAGAACGGGTGGGGGTAGGCCAGGTACTCTGGGCGGGCATGACGCTCTCGTCGGATCCCTCGGAGCTCCTCGACGCCGCGCGGTCCGGCAGCCGGGCGGCCCTCGCCCGTCTCCTGTCGCTCGCCGAGAGCGACCGTGAAGCAGAGGTCGTGAAGGCGGTGCATCCCCTCAGCGGGCAGGCGCACGTCGTCGGCTTCACCGGCGCCCCCGGTGCCGGCAAGTCGACCCTCGTCGATCGCGTGATCGCGCACCTGCGCACGCAGGGAACCGAGGTCGGTGTGCTCGCCGTCGATCCCTCGTCCCCCTTTTCGGGCGGCGCGATCCTCGGAGACCGCGTCCGCATGCAGGAACACGCCCTCGATCCCGGCGTGTTCATCCGCTCGATGGCCTCGCGGGGTGCCCTCGGGGGGCTCTCCCTCGCGGCGCCGAGCGCGATCCGTGTCCTCGACGCTGCCGGTAAGCCGTACGTGCTCGTTGAGACGGTCGGTGTCGGGCAGGTCGAGGTCGAGATCGTCGAGACCGCGGACACAGTCGTCGTGGTGGTGAATCCCGGCTGGGGTGACGCGATCCAGGCGGCGAAGGCGGGTCTCATGGAGATCGCCGACGTGTTCGTCGTGAACAAGGCGGACAGGCCCGGCGCCGACGAGGCGGTCATGGACCTCGAATCGATGCTCGACATGGCGCCACCCACGGACTGGATCCCACCCGTGAGGCGCTGTGTCGCGTCGACGGGAGAAGGCGTGGAGGATGTCTGGGCGGCCGTCGAGATGCATCGGGACTGGCTTGCCGAGACGGGTCGGCGCGACGCGCGTCGCCGTGCGCACCTCGCCGACGAGATCCGCAAGATCGTCGTCGCGCGTATCGACACGGGCGTGCGCGGGCGCTGCCGCGGCGCCGAGTTCGATGCGCTTGTCGCGGCGGTGCTCGCCCGCGAGCTCGACCCGCATTCCGCCGCCGAACGCATCCTCACCGGTATCGAGTCCTGAGCCGGAAGCGAAAGGGAGACCCACACCTTGGAACACATCGAGCTCCACTCCGAAGACGGGGGCATCCAGGTCATTCGCCTCGCCCGCCCCCCTGTCAACGCGCTCTGTGCGGCCCTCCTCGGCGAGGTCCGTGATGCCCTGGCTGCGATGCCGGACACCGTGAAGGCGGTCGTCGTCTGGGGAGGTGACTCCGTCTTCGCGGCCGGAGCCGACGTCGAGGAGTTCGTGCCGGTCTCCCCCGAGGGTGCCCGGTCCGTCACCGCCGCGTTCCGAGACGCCCTCGACACCCTGGCAGCCTTTCCCCGCCCCACGGTGGCGGCCGTGACGGGCTATGCCCTGGGTGGTGGCCTCGAGCTCGCCCTCGCGTGCGATTTCCGGGTGGCCGGCGACAACGCCCGCCTCGGCTTCCCCGAGATCCAGCTCGGGATCATCCCCGGCGGGGGCGGCACGCAGCGGGCGGCCCGGCTCATCGGCCCGGCCCGCACCAAGGACCTCGTCTACTCCGGTCGTCACATCCGGGCGGCGGAAGCAGCGGAGATCGGCCTCGTCGACCGGGTGGTGTCACCGGACGAGGTCTACGAGTCCGCCCTCGCCTGGGCGGGCAAGCTCGCCGCCGGTGCCGTCGTGGCGATGGGTCTCGCCAAGGATGCCATCGACACGGGTCTCGGCCTGCCCCTGGCCGAGGGCCTCGACCTCGAGGCAGAGAGGTTCGCGGCGACGTTCGCGACGCGTGACGCCCGCCACGGCATCGACTCGTTCCTCGAGAGCGGGCCGGGCAAGGCGGAGTTCCAGGGGAACTGAGACAGGGGACAGGATGAACACCGGGAAGGGGACGCGCATGCCGGGAGAAGGCGGATCGATGGAGGCGGCAACGGACGAGGACGGCCGGTTCGATCCCACGCGCCTCGATCCGAAGGTGGCGAACATCCTCTACCACGACCGGGCCGCCGAGGACTACGACGACAAGTGGTCGATCCAGTACGACGAACGCACGCTCGCCTACGCCGAGGGGCGTGTCTTCAAGGTCGTGCCGGAACGCCGCACGTGGCCGCGGGCGCTGGAAGTCGGCGCGGGCACGGGGTTCTTCCTCCTGCACCTGTGGAAAGGCGGCTGGGTCGAGGCGGGCGCGGCCACCGACATCTCGCCGCGCATCCTCGAGCGCTGCGCGGCCAACGCCGCCGGCCTCGGCTGGGAGATCGAGACGCAGGTCGCCGATGCCGAGAAGCTCCCGTACGAGGACGACGCCTTCGATCTCGTCCTCGGCCACGCGTTCCTGCACCACATCCCCGACCCGGGTGCGTGCCTGCGTGAGATGGTGCGTGTGTGTCGTCCGGGTGGAACGGTCCTCATCGCCGGGGAACCCACGCAGCGCGGACATCAGATAGCCGAGGTGGCCAAGAAGCTGACCTCACGCGGGATCGACCTCCTGCGTCTCACCCCCTTCGGGCGTGGCTGGAAGAGACGTGAGCGGACCGCTGAGGACAAGCGGACGGATGCCCTGGAAGGGGTCGTCGACATCTGGGAGTTCGATCCCGAGCGTGTCGCGGGCATGGCGGAGGGGGCGGGCCTCGTCGACGTCCGCTACGAGACGGAGGAGCTCGTCTCGTCGATCTTCGGCTGGTTCGCCAAGACGGTCGAGGGGAACGCGCCGGCCGGGCTCCTCGATGCCCGCTGGGCCTGGTTCGCCTACAGGAACTACCTGCGCCTCGCCTGGTTGGACGAGAACGTCCTCTATCCGGTCCTGCCGAAGCGCTGGTTCTACAACATCGTCATCGCGGGCGAGAAGCCCGTCGTGTGATGGCGATGCGGAGCCCGGGCATGGCGCACCTGGGGACGAAACGGGTCCGGGACCGCGTTGCGGCAGCGTGCGATTCGGCAGGCCGCAACGCCCGCTGGATCGTCGAGAAACGGGCCTACACCCTGAACCACGCCATCCTGGCTGCGAGATACGCCATGCTGCGTCTCGAGCAGCCCTGGATAGAGACGGACGGTGTCACCTTCATGGGCCGGGGGGTGGATCTCTCGGCCCGACGCGGTATGGGTCACATCTCGATCGGCCGTTTCGTCTGGATCGGGAACAACTGTGCGTTGCGCTGCCACGAGGGTCACCTCCGAGTCGGAGACAAGACCGTCTTCGGTTCCAACAACGTGGTCAACTGCTATCTGGACATCGAGATCGGCCGCGAGTGCATCTTCGCGGACTGGATCTACGTATGCGACTTCGACCACCGCTTCGCCGACCCACATCTTCCGATCCGTTCGCAGGGCATCGACGTGGCGCCGGTGCGCATCGGGAACGGCGTCTGGCTGGGCGAGAAGACCACCGTACTCAAGGGCGTGACCATCGGTGACGGTGCCGTCATCGCCTCACACGCCATGGTCAACAGGGACGTGCCACCGGGGGCGATCGTCGGTGGCGTGCCTGCACGTGTCCTCAAGTTCCGGCCTGGTTGGGAGGGCGGTCCGCCGGAGCAGAGGCCCGGTTCCAGAGGCTGGTGAGGCGTGACAGCCCAGCCGCGATGCGGTCAGTCCTGGCCACTCGTCGCGATCGCGGTGTCGCCGTCGGACTCGTCGTCGCGGTCGACCACCGACCGGTATGTGACGCTTGCATCCCACACGAGGCGCAGGGGGGGTCTGTCTTCGATCTCACCGGTCTCGCGCAGGTGCTTCTCCTCACGGATCGCCTTGGCGTAGATCTCAGCCGTGCGCCGCGCGATCATCCGCCAACTGCGTGAAGCCGAGGCCCGTCGTCCGCCGGCCACGAGTTGATCGGCGAGGGCAGTGTCATCGAGGACGCGGAGTATCTCACCGGCGAGCTCGGCGGAGTTCTCCGATTCGATGCGGAGACCGTTCGTGCCGTGGTCCACGAGCTCACGCAGGCCCCCTGTGTCACCCACGATCACCGGCACGTGGGCCGCCATGGCCTCGAGGGCGACGATCCCGAAGGGTTCGTAGATGCTCGGCACGACGACGACGGAAGCCTGGCGGTAGAGGGCGGGCATGCGGGTCGAGTCCATGAAGCCCACGAACTCGAAGTGATCGGCCAGCCCCGTCTCGTCGACGAGGTCGCGCAGGCCGGTCCCGTACGTTCCGTCACCCGCCACGACGAAGCGCACGTGCGGCGACGACGCGAGGATCGCGGGTGCGGCCTCGATGAGCGTCTGTACGCCCTTCTCGTACTCGAGGCGGCCTGCGAACAGGACGATTGGTCGGTCCGGATCCTTGGGCATGAGAGTCTCGGCCCCGGTGTCGCCGGGCGCCGGTTCGGGCATGCGCAGCGCGACCCCGTTCGGGACGACGTCGAGCTTCGCGGGTGGGAGCTCGAAGATGTGCTGCACCTGGTCCCGCATGTAGTTGGAGCAGGTGATGACCCGCCTCGCTACGTACGTGAGCCACCACTCGACCTGGTGGATGAGCCTGTTCATGGGTTCGGGCAACCAGCCCTGGTGACGCCCGTATTCGGTCGCGTGCACGGTCGCCACGACCGGGATCGAGTAGAGACGCTGGAGGTCCGCCGCCGCGTACGCGACGAGCCAGTCGTGCGCGTGGATCACGTCGAACTGCCGGTTGTTGAGCAGTTGCACACCCGCCACGACGAGGCCGAGGTTGAACGCCAGGACCCAGGAGATGAGGTCCTCCTCGGGGACCACGGGCGGGTACTCGGCGACGCGGTGCACGTGGATGCGTCCCTGCATCTCTTCCTGTGGTCGGTCGGCCGCTCCGCGTGTCAGGATATGGACCTCGTGGCCTTCGTCGACCAGCGCCTCGGTGAGACGGTCGACGTGCCGGCCGAGACCGCCCACGATCGTCGGCGGGAACTCCCATGAGATGACCAGCACGCGCATCCGCAGGAGCCTACCCATGCGCCCCACACGGTGCCAGAGAGGCGTGTTCAGAGGGCTGCCCGCAGATCCGCGGCGGCCTCTTCGGGGGCGAGTGTGACGATCTGGACGTCGCTGCCCAGCTCGTAGCCGGCGACGACCTGCGTGCGGGGCAGGACGCGCACGTGCCACCAAGTGTCGGCGGCGCCGCTGTGGGGGACGTCCCGGAAGACGACGTTGAGAGGCGGGTCATCGGCGGCGGTGCGTACGCGGGCGGCGATCCGGCCGAGCAGGGAGGCGAGGTCACGGGTATGGGGGCTGTCGGCGAAGGCACGTGTCGGGGAGTCTGCGCCCGCCGGTGCGATCCAGACCTCGTAGCGAACCCGTGACCAGAACGGCGACCATGCGACGAGGTCCCCTTCGGTGTCGACGTGGCGGGGGCCGCCGCGTTCCGCCGCGACCGCGGCCCCGAGCAGAGTGCTGCCGTGGGATCGCGCCCACTGCTGCTCGCGCGCGACTGCGGCCGTGACACTCGGAGGCACGTAGTCGCTCGCGAAGAGCTGGGCATGCGGGTGGGCGAGAGACGCCCCCGCCTCGCGCCCCTCGTTCACGGCGAGGACCGTGTACTCCCAGCCTTCGCGCCTGTGGGCGGCGAGGCGGCGCTGCCACATGTGGATCGCACGCTCGAGTCGTGCCGGGTCGAGGCGGGAGAGGCGCCCCGCATGGTCGGGGGAGTGGATCGCAACCTCGTGCCTGCCCCGCGACGGGCGGGCGCTGAAGAGATCACCCGTCTCCTCCACGGCCGTGTCCGAGTCTGGGAGCAGGGCGGGGTAGAGGTTGGGGACGACACGCACCTCCCAGCCGGGGGTGTCCGGCTCCGTCCCGTCCGGTCGCAACGCGTCCACTTCCGGAGGAGTCCGGTCCTCGTTTCCCGTGCAGAACGGGCATTCCGGATCGTGGTGGACCTCGGCGTCGTCGTGGGCGGATGGAGGGGCGTGACGCCGTGAGTCGTGGGGACGTCTCGACCTGCCCTCGGCCACGATCGCCGGGTCTCCGAAGGGATTCGTGCGCAGCATGGGCCGGTAGTCGAGGGGGCGGGTCTCGTCACTCATATGCGGCCCGAAGCGTATCGAGTGTGAGATCGGCGTCGATCCCGTGCTCGTGCTCGATGCGGGCGAGCCACGCCTGGAACGTGGGGTCCTCTCCGTCGAACGAGCCGTCGCGCAGCGTCTCGAGGGCTTCGAGGCAGCCACGGGCGGCATCGGTGTGGGCGTCGAAGCGCTCGTGTGCGTACTCGACGGTCTTGTCGTGGCCGATCATGAACGGCCAGTCGCTGCTCTGCATGAGGAACAGCTCGCGTGCCGCTTGCACGAGGAGGCGCGCCTCGAGGCGGGGCTGCGGTCCGTCGGGTTCACCGAGCGCCTTGCGCAGGCGGCGTGCCACGGCATCGAGCGTCTCCCACATGCCGGCCGTCTCGTCGTTGTCCCACACCGAGAAGTCCTTGCGCAGACCCCAACTGCCGGGAGGGGGCCGGAGTGGCCCGGCCGTGCCGGTCTCGGCCAGGTACGAGGCGAGCGTGGTCGGGCGGATGGTGTCGTCGGAGTCGAGGCGGTCGAGGAGCAACTCGAGCCAGCGCGGCCCCTCCACCCACCAGTGGCCGAAGAGCTCCGTGTCGTAGCAGGCGACGACGACCTCGTGCGGTTCTGAGACCGACCCGCGCAGCACGCCACGGAAGTCCTCGACGTGGCTCGCGAGCACGGGCGCGACGAGGTCGGGGTCGTACCAGTCCTTCTCCGCCTGGGGCACGGCCTTGTCCGTCACGCGCCACAGCTTGAGGCCGGTCTCCCATTCCCAGCGGTGGTACTCACGGTAGGCGCCGTGACCCGGATAGCCGCCCGTGGGCGACCACACGCGGTAGGAGACCTCGAGGTCCCGGCCCACGGCTGCGACCTCGGTCTCGCCCAGGGTCCAGGCCCGGCGCAGGGCCGCGAAGCCTCCTGCCTGCAGGAGGGTGGGGCCGTCGAGCACGACGTGTGTCACGCCGCAGCGGGCGAGCTCTTCCTCGAGGCCGGGGCTGTAGGCACATTCGGGAAGCCAGATGCCTTGTGGTCGAGTGCCGAGGGTGGCCTCGTGCACGTCGAGGCCGAGGCGGAGCTGCGCGCGGATGGTCTCGGTGTCGAGGAGTGGGAGGTAGGGGTGGGTGAGGGGACCGCCGAGGATCTCGATCACGCCGTCGGCGGCGAGCCGGGCGAACGCCGGCACGATCTCTCCACCGCGTTCGTCGAGGAAGTCGAGGACATGCCGGTAGTGGCGCCACCAGAAGCCCGCCGCGTCCCGCCTCTCTTCAGTGTCGGGCCACTCGGCGGCATTCGCGGCGAGCATCTCGCAGCGGAGGAGCGCGAAGCCGAGCCATTCGCGGAAGCGGCCGATGAGGTCGGGGTCACGTAGCTGTTCGAGGATCGGTGGGGTGATGCCGAGCGTGAGGATGTCCGTGTCGCCGCGGGCGTGGCGGTGTTCGAGGACCTCGAGCACGGGGATGTATGCCTCACCCCAGGCCTGGAAGAGCCACTCCTCACCGACGGGCCATCTCCCGGCACACTTGAGCCAGGGGAGGTGCGTGTGGAGGACGAGGACGAACCGGCCGGCAGGCTCTACGCGGACAGGTCGGGTGGAGCCGGTCACGTGCGGCATGTCGCTATGAGGTCGAGGCAGGCCGGATCGGCGTCTCGGATCGTGAAGTCGGCGGGGGTCACCCGTGCGACCTGCTCGCGTGCCCAGGCGGGTGGTTCCGTGGCAGTGAGCGCGGCGTCGACGAGCGCGTCGGCGAGGCCCGGATGCGAGTCGTGTACGCCTTCGAGACGGACCGACGCGAACCACTCCGCGAGGAGACCGGCGAGCTCGTCGGCACTGAACTCGACGATGTGGAAGGGGTTCGTGGGCCGGCCCGGGGGTGTGAACGTGAGCCGGTTGGGTGTGCCGATGACGGCGACGCCACCGGGGCGGATGAGGCGGCGGCACTCGGCCACGTACGCGGCCGGGTCGGGCATGTGCTCGATCACCTGCAGGCTCACGACCGCTGCGCACGATGCCTCCCGGAGCGGGACGGCGGCCCCGTCCGCGCACACGAACGCGGGCTCCGGGTAGCACATTCCGGCATGTGTGACCGCGTCCGGGAAGGAATCGAGACCGGTCACGAACGCGGGTGAGAGGCGGTTGGCGAGGATGGCGGTGCCGTAGCCCTCACCCGAGCCCGAGTCGAGGATCGGTCCCGCATCTCGCGTGCCAGGTTCGCGGCCGGGGGCGAGGAGTGCAGCCGCGTGCTCGTAGGCGGCGACGTGACGTGCGAACCAGTAGTTCTCCGCGGGGATTCCGGGCAGTGTGCGTTCACCGGTGAGGACGAGGGGATGCTCGCGGCCAGATGACACTCGACAGCTCTGCTTCGGGGACGGGCGGATCAGGCTACAGACGAAGCGGATACGCCGAGAAATGTGGCCGGGGCTGCAGGTATGGCGCGGACAGTGGCGAACCAACTACGCAAGGTGTGCTTGGGGAATTGCCACACCGAGGCTCGAAGCCTAACGGCTGGAGCGGCTTGTTGAACGGGGCCGAGGTCCCGTCCCCACCCACGGCAGATCCCGGTGCTTCGGCACCGGGACCCGCTGTGTCTGCGCGGTAGGGTGGCCGCCGTCTCTCTCGACCCCTGCGGCGGAGGAAGCGTGGTCGGCTCTCACACAGACAGTCATGCCGGTGCGGATGCCGCGCCCTTCGGCCTCGATGCCCTCCTGCCCTGCCCTGCACCCCGCCTCACGTGGACATGCGCCGCCCCCGTCTTCGAGTACGCGATTCGCAGTGCCCTCTGCGGCGGGCTCGAGGTCACGGCGTGGCCGCAGATGGGGACCGAGTGGGCATTTCTCGTGGCCCCCCCGGACGGAGCCGGCCGCGGATCCTTCCACGCGGGCCGTCTCGCGTCGGCGGCGGCCGGTGCGGACCGCTGGATCGTACGCCGGCGCGCGCGTCGCATCCTCGGCACCGCCACCGAGTGGAGTGCGGGTGACCACGACGTGCTCGAAGCCCTCCGCCGCGGGCGCGTGCAGACAGATCTCGCCGCCCGGCTCACCGACGATCTCCTCCTCACGAGCGCCCGCCTGCGTGACGTGGCGTTCCGCGTGTGGTCGCACCATGCGCATGTCGCGGCTGCGGAGTGGGCGATGCACGAACCGGTTTCACCCGAGGCACTCGCGGTACGGCTCACCGCCTGTGGGCCGCTTCCCCTCTGGGGAGGTGCGCGGGGTGAGGCCGAGTCAGCCCGATCCGCGGGCCGGGCCGCGGTGTTCGGCGACATGCTGCGCACCGCGTTCGCCGAGATCCGCATCCTCCTCGACGAGATCGGCCGCCGCGGCGCCGAGGGAGGCATCCTGGCCGTCGCCGCCGCGATCGCGGACCACGACTGGAACGCGATTCCCGCCCTGGTCAGCGGGCTCGCCGACCGGCCCCTGTGAGCGACCGGCGTTTCTCGCGGGTCTCCCGTTAGCCTTGGTCCCGGTGAGATTGCGATCGTCCCTCCTCCTCGCAGCCTTCTGTGTGGCCCTCCCGATCTCGGGATGCGGCGGCGCGTCCACGTCGGGCGGTGCGGGGACACCGGATCCCGGTGCAGCTCCGACGTTCGCAGGCGCGACCATGACACCCGCCGTCGATGTGTCCACCGTCACGCTCCCCGACGTCTCACCGGGCGGGGGCGGGGCGCCGTTCGCGATGCGGGCCCAGCCCGACGGGCTGCTCCTCGTCTACTTCGGCTTCACGTCGTGCCCCGACGTGTGCCCGACGACGCTGGCCGACCTCAGGTCCGCCCGCCGCGGCCTCGGTGCCGCCTCGGACCGGGTCGACGTGGCGATGGTCACGATCGACCCGGCCCGCGACACCCCCGCGAACATGAACGCGTACCTCGGCCACTTCTTCGAGAGCTGGCACGCCCTCCACACAGAGGATCCCGCCGTCCTGCAGGCCGCCGAGGCCGCCTTCGGCGTCAAGGCCGAGCGAACCGAGTCGAGCGGCTCCTTCTACGCGTTCGACCACACGGCCACGGTCTTCGTGGTCGACGCGGCGGGCCGGATCGCCCTGCAGTGGCCGTACGGCACGGAGCCCGAGGCCATGGCCACGGACCTCGGGCTCCTCCTCGACGTACCCGCCACGTCCTGATCCAGCACATGTCCCGAACACGTTCTCGAACAGCGAAGGAGACAAGCATGAAGAAGATCACCGTCCTCGCCGCCGTCCTCGTCGCGGTCGTCGCAGTCGCGGCGTGCGGATCTTCCGATTCCGGCGTCAAGACGGAGTCGGAGAAGGAGGCGGAGCCCACGGCGGAGGGGATCGACGTCGAGGT
Source organism: Acidimicrobiia bacterium (assembly GCA_020850945.1). Lineage (GTDB taxonomy): Bacteria > Actinomycetota > Acidimicrobiia > UBA2766 > UBA2766 > QWHP01. Next base: position 124,953 of record JADZDR010000052.1, read on the forward strand.
CGCCGACGCCTGGGTCGCCGCCCCGATCGGGAATGCCACGGTCACGGGTGCGTTCATGGACGTGAAGAACACCGGCGGTGACGCCGTGAAACTCGTCGCCGCGAGCGTCGATCCCGTGATCGCCGCCGACACACAGCTTCACGAGACCACGACAGCCGAGGGTGACATGTCCGGTGGAGACACGAACACGACGATGGCTGATATCCACGGCCGGGACACGACGACGACGATGGGCGGCATGCACGGCGGTGAGGCAGGCGACACGGCAGGGATGAAGGAGGTCGAGTCGATCGACATCCCGGCGGGTGAGACGGTCAGCCTGAAGCGAGGCAGCTACCACGTGATGCTCATCGACCTCGCCGCCCCGCTGCAGGTGGGTGAGACGGTGCCCATCACACTCACGTTCGAGGACGAAGCCGGTGAGACCAAGGAGGTCAGGGTGGAGGCGGAGGTGAAGGCCACCTGATCAAGTCCCTCGCTCTCCTCGCGGTCCTCGCCACCGTCTTCACCGCTTCCTGCGGTGAAGACGCCGCCGAGGCGCGGGTGCACGAGTACACGATCCCCGCCGGCGCCTACGCCCGGACCGAAGCGGGCGAGGATCTCGGCATCATCCCGGCCGAGATCGAGGTTCATGTCGGCGACCGCATGCGGATCGTGAACGAGGACGAGACCGGCCAGACGATCGGTCCCTACTACGTCGGTCCCCGGTCCACCGTCGAGCACGTCTTTCGCGAAGCCGGCGTCATCGAGGGTCTGTGCACGGCACACCCGGAGCGCTCGATCCGGATCGTCGTGTCGGAACGCCCAACCTGAGAGATGCGGGTGGAGATGCGGGTGCTCGCCCACGCCTTCAACGCGGCAGGACCGCGGGCGTGGCTCCTCTGGCTCGGCCTCGCCCTCCTCCTCGGGGGCGCGTTGCGCGTGGCCGGAGTGGGGCGGCGCTGGATCCCTGAGTGGGGTGCAGTGATCGCTGTCGCCTCCGGTGTCGCCCTTGCGGCAATCGGTAACGCGCACACGGAGTCCCCGGCACGCGTGTCGCGCCCCGAAACGACAGGGTCGGTGCGGATCACGGCACCGTCCGACGAGGCGACGATCGCAGGCGGCGACACCGCGGTCGAGGTCGACGTGGCCGACTTCGTCCTCGTAACGGGCACGTCGCGTGGGGTCCGACCCGGATACGGGCACCTGCATCTCATGGTCGACGGGATCCTCGCGCCCCTGTCCGCGACTCCGGGTGCGGGGCGCCACGACGTGTGCGTGCCCGCAGGCCGGCACACGATCACAGCAGTCCTCGTCGCCGAGGACCATGCGGGGTGGGGGAACGAGGTCGACGTCACCCACTCCGTGGCGGTCACCGCCCGGACAGGGGAGTGCTGACGGCCACGGGGACGGTCGGCGTTCCCCGCGCGGCCTCCTGTGCCTGCAGGAACGCCCATGTGGCACGGCTGTGGCGGTCGGACGTGGCGAGGGCGACGTTCTCGAGGAACCACTCGGCGGGGATCGCCGCGTCCGGCCCGAGGACCTTCGGGCGCAGCCTCTGCGCGAGGTCCTCACCGAGGGCCACGCGCGCGGCGAGTCTCAGGGTGTGACGCCTGTCGAGGAACCGGCGCACGAGGAGTTCCTCCTCGTCCGTCACGCCGGAGGTGTCCCACCATGCGTAGGACTCGTGGGGACGGGGTGCGACGACGATGTACCCGGTGCCCGGCTCCGAGATGTCGTTCTTGACCACGACCGTCCCCGCCATGAAGTCGCCGATGCGCTTGCGGCGCCCATTGGAGCAGAGGACGACGAGGCCGAGGGCATAGAAGGCCGGGAGGAAGTCGACGAGACGGAGGATGTTGCGGATGAGAACGGCCGCGAGCGTGAGGGGGAGCCCTCCGTCGCGGGCGACGTGGATGCGCAGGGCCGACTTGCCGGGTGTGACACCGCGCCAGAAGTACTCGAACACGACGTGGTAGCCGAAGAGCACGACGAAGACGACGACGAGGTTGAGCGCGATCATGACAGCTGCGAGGTCGGGTGAGCCTGTGGCGGCGAACGCGGCGACGAAGGTCAGGACCATCTCGGCGACCACGATGATGACGATCTGGAGGAGCGTGTCGATGACGGCGGCTGCGGCCCGCGAGCCGACACCTGCCAGGCTCACCGATATGACGACATCCTCGGGTGTCGCTGCGTCGTAACGTTCGACGGTCTGCACCGGCCTACAGTACTTCCATGTTCCAGGACCTCCGCACGATCGAGGAGTTCCATGCTGCGCGTGGGCCCGACTGGCTCGCCCTGCACGACCTCCTCGGCAGGATCGGCAACGGTTCCGTCGGGAAGCTCGATCCGCCCCTGCTCGCCGAGTTCTCGCGGCTCTACCGGTCCGTGGGCAACGACCTCGCTGTCGCCCGCCTCCGCTTTCCCCGCAGTCCGGTCGTGACCGACCTGAACCGGCTCGTCTGGCACGCGCACAGCGTCCTCTACGCCGAGCCGCGTCGCCTCTGGGTGCGACTCGGCGTGTACCTCACGGCGGGGTTCCCACGGGCGGTCCGCCGCAACAAGTGGTTCGTCTTCGTGACGGCCGTGGTGTTCGTCGCCGCCGTCGCGGGCGGGATCGTGTGGTACATGGGGGCGCCTGAAGCGGTCGTGAGTGCGTTCGAGTTGCCCCCTCCCGAGGAGATGAACGAGGCCGGTGTGCCACTCGTCACACCCGGCACGGGCGTCTACTTCTGGGTGTCGGTCGCGGTCAACAACATCATCGTGTCGATGCTCGCCTTTGCGGCCGGCATGGTGTTCTGCGTGGGAACCCTGTTCTACATGGCGTACAACGGCCTCATGGTCGGCGCGTTCGGTGCCTACGCAGCCGATTCCGACCGCATGACGGATTTCCTCGCCCTCGTGACCCCGCACGGCATCCTCGAGCTCACGCTGATCGTGCTCGCAGGTGCGGCGGGCATGCGCATCGGCTGGGCGCTGATCGCCCCCGGCCGCCGCCGGCGCAGCAAGGCACTCGTCGACGCGGGACGCGAGGGCCTGCGCGTCCTCGTCGGTTCGCTCCTCTTCCTCGTGGTCGCCGGCGCGATCGAGGGCCTCGTCACCCCGGCCGGCCTGCCGCCGGTCGTGAACATCGCGATCGGCTGGCTCGTCGGGATCGGTTTCTGGGTCTATCTCTCCGGCGCCGGCCGTGGCCCCGTCAGGGCCGTCAGAGCCGGGCGTGCGCCTTGAGGCGCAGATAGGCATCGACGAGGCCGGGGGAGAAGCGGCGCGGGGGTGCCTCGACCACGTCGACGCCGAGCGCCCGCAGGC
>JADZDR010000053.1 GCA_020850945.1 Acidimicrobiia bacterium
ATCCTCGCTTTCTACATCATCGCGGCCGAGGAACAGGGCGTCAGCACGGAAGCGCTCGACGGGACCATCCAGAACGACCTCCTCAAGGAGTTCATGGTCCGGAACACCTATATCTACCCGCCCGCCCCCAGCATGCGGATCATCTCGGACATTTTTGCGTTCACGTCGACGAAGATGACCAAGTTCAACTCCATCTCCATCTCCGGCTATCACATGCCGGAAGCCGGGGCGACGCAGGTGCAGGAGCTGGCCTTCACCCTCGCCGACGGGCTCGAGTACGTGAGGTCGGCGCTCGCCCGTGGGCTCGACATCGACGCGTTCGCGGGCCGCCTCTCCTTCTTCTTCGCGATCGGCATGAACTTCTTCATGGAGATCGCCAAGCTGCGCGCGGCCCGCCTCCTCTGGTCGCGCATGATCGGCGAGTTCGGACCCCGCGACCCGCGGTCGATGATGCTGCGCACGCACTGTCAGACCTCGGGTGTGTCCCTCACCGAGCAGGACCCCTACAACAACGTCGTGCGCACCGCCTACGAGGCACTCGCCGCCGTCCTCGGAGGGACGCAGTCGCTCCACACGAACGCGTTCGACGAGGCGATCGCCCTGCCGACGGACACGTCGGCACGCATCGCCCGCAACACGCAGATCATCCTCGCCGAGGAGACGGGTGTCACACACGTCGTGGACCCCCTCGGCGGGAGCTACTACGTCGAATCGCTCACGCAGTCGATCGCCGACGAGGCGTGGAAGCTGATCGAGGAGGTCGAGTCCCTCGGCGGCATGACGAAGGCCGTCGAGTCCGGCATGCCCAAGTTGCGCATCGAGGAAGCCGCCGCCCGCAAACAGGCCCGCATCGACCGTGGGGAGGAGACGATCGTCGGTGTCAACAAGTACCGGGTCGAAGACGAGCAGGAGTTCGACATCCTCGAGGTCGACAACACGGCAGTGCGGGAGACGCAGGTGCGCCGGCTCGAACAGATCCGGGCCACACGTGACCCCGTCCGGGTGAGCCAGGCACTCGAGGCCCTCGAGAAGGGTGCGGCGGGCGACGCGAACCTCCTCGAGCTCGCCGTCGCCGCGACCCGGGCCCGGGCGACCCTGGGCGAGATCTCGGAGGCGATGGAGCGTGTCTTCGGGCGACATCGGGCGGAGGTCCGTAGCATCTCGGGTGTGTACGGCTCACACTTCGAGGGCGACGAGACATACGCGGCGATACAGCGCGAGGTGGAGGCGTTCGAGGCGGCGGAGGGACGCCGTCCGCGTCTCCTCGTCGTGAAGCTCGGCCAGGACGGCCACGACCGGGGCGCGAAGGTGATCGCGACCGCTTTCGCGGACATCGGCTTCGACGTGGACGTGGGCCCGCTCTTCCAGACGCCGGCCGAGGCGGCGCAGGATGCCGTCGACCACGACGTCCACGTCGTGGGTGTGTCGTCCCAGGCGGCTGGGCACAAGACCCTGGTTCCCGAGCTCGTGGCGGAGCTCGGCCGTCTCGGCGCGGACGATGTGATCGTCGTCTGCGGCGGAGTCATCCCCCAGCAGGACTATGCCGAGCTCCGGGAGCACGGTGTCTCCGCCGTGTTCGGTCCCGGCACGAACGTCTCCGAGGCGGCGGCGGAGGTGCTCGGCCTCCTGCGGGCACGGCGCGAGGCCGCTGCCTCCTGATCCGGGCATCCTTGATCACTGCAGCCGCGTGTGGCAGCGTCACCCTCCGATGAGTAGCGAACTCGCGGCCCTGATCCGGTCGGGTGACAGGCGTGCCCTCGCCCAGGCCATCACCCTCGTCGAGTCGACGCGGGAGGATCACAGGCTCGCGGCCGAGACCCTGCTGGGAGAGCTCCTCCCGCACACGGGCGGATCGATCCGGATCGGCATCTCCGGGACACCCGGTGTCGGCAAGTCGACCTTCATCGAGGTCTTCGGCAAACTGCTCACGGAGGGGGGACGCCGCCTCGCCGTGCTCGCCGTCGATCCCTCATCGGCTCGCACGGGAGGGTCGATCCTCGGCGACAAGACACGCATGGAGCAACTCGCTCGCGACCAGCGGGCGTTCATCCGGCCCTCTCCCTCGAAGGGGAGCCTCGGCGGGGTCGCCCGCCACACACGCGAGGCGATGCTCGTGTGCGAGGCTGCCGGGAACGACGTCGTCGTGGTCGAGACCGTCGGTGTGGGCCAGAGCGAGACCGCTGTCGCGGACATGGTCGACGTCTTCGTCGTGCTCATCGCGCCCGGTGGAGGGGATGAGCTGCAGGGTATGAAGCGGGGGGTGATGGAGCTCGCCGACATCGTCGTCGTGAACAAGGCGGACGGCGATCTCCTGCATGTCGCCCGGCTCGCCCAGGCCGACTACACGGGTGCCCTGCACCTCATGCGGCCCAAGTCGGACGCGTGGACACCGGAGGTGCTCCTCGCCTCGGCCCTCACGGGGGACGGGATCGGCGATGTCTGGGATGCGATCCTGCGCCATCGCGCAGCCCTCGAGGATGCGGGCCGGCTCGCCGAGTGCAGGCGGCGCCAGGCGATCGCGTGGATGTGGTCCGAGGTCGAGGAGCAGCTCGTCGGGAGTCTGCGTGAGACACCACAGGTCACCCGTCTGCTGCCCGACGTCGAAGCCGACGTGCAGGCCGGCACGTGCACACCCTCGTACGGCGCGCGCCGCATCCTCGACGCCTTCGCGTCACGGTGAACCCGGCTTACTTCAGGTGTCGCGCCACGACCCGTCCAGGGCGTCGCGCAGCCACACGCGTTGGAGGGCGACTGCATCCGGATCGATGAATGTGAGATGGCCGAGGAGTCCGGCGAGGGGGCCCGGCACCTGCCGGATCTGGAGGAGTCCGGAACCGCCCTGCGGGCCGTCCGCGACCTCGAGGCCGGGGATCGGGTAGCGGACCGGTTTGAGGAGGGGCGTGCCGGTGAGGAGCGCGAGTCGCTCCGTCGCGTGGTTGGGTACGACGGCATCGCCCTGTCCGTAGATGTGGAGCACGGGGCGGGGTGGACCGCCGTCCCACGGTTCGTCCCAACTGTCCGCGTAGTTCACGCCGTCGCCGTGGTCGATGAGGAACTGGATGGCCGCGATCGCAACGGCTGTATCGGCGCCGGTCCCACCGTTGGGCAGCACCTTGTCGAAGCCGATCGCGTCCCAGACGAGCGAGTTGACGAGGGTGTGCATGATGCCTACGCCGCCCACCTGGAGGAGGCCGGCGTCGATGTCGGGCGCGACGGTGAGTGGGACCGTGCCGAGGACGGCACCCATCGAGGTGCCCTCGTAGATGATGTGATCGGTGTCGAGGTCGGGGCGTGCATCACCCGTGCCGAGTCGGAGGCCGGGCCGGAACCGGAAGGGGAGGACGTCGAGGTCGGCGAGCGAGGTTTGGAGCGCGCGGATGATCGACACGACGTCGACGGCGCTCTGGGCGGGTATTGCGACGAGGCGGGCGGCGTTGGCCGGGTGGGGCAGGTCGGAGATGTCACCGCCGTCGTGCTGCGCGCGTGGCCCGTGGTTCGGTTGGTCGAACATGAGCGTCGCCCAGCCGGCTCCGGCATTCAGGATCCCGAACGCGAGCCCGGTCTCCTTCGTCGCCGTGATGCCGTGCCCGTAGACCACGACGGGCGCGGGAAGGGCGCGGGGCGACGCAGGCAGGAGAAGGATGAACTTGCTCCAGAACTGCTCGCCGGGCATGGTCCGGTCGGGACTGAAGTGGCCGTCGTGGTCGGTCCTGAAGTCGGTGAGCTGGACCTCGCCGAGCACGATCGCACCCACGCCGAGGAGGAAGCCGGGCAGGGTCGCGTCGATCCGCACAGGATGGGGTGCCTGCGATGTCGCCTCGATCGCCGTGCGCAGGGGTGCTTCGACCTCGGCTCGTGTCCGGACCGTGAACGTCGTGAACGAGAGCACGTCGGCGGGTTCCACGCCGAGCCGGCGCATCTTGCGCACGGTCGGCGCGAACCTCGTCCCGAGATCCCCCGTGCCCGAGAGGGCGGCGGAAACGCCGGGTGAGGGCTCGTAGGCGGGGCCGTCGCGTGGTGCGAGGGCTCGTGTGAGCACGGCGAGGTAGCGGTGCCCGTACTCGAAGCGTGTGACCGGCCACACGCGGACGACATGGGCGGGGAGGGGGTTGTCGAGGGCCTGGTGATCGCGTTCGGCGTGCACGTCCACACGTGTGCGGGACGTGAGGTCCCAGACCGCCACGATGTCACCGCCGTCTGCGGGCACGGCAGTCGCAGCGATGGGTCGGTCGACCTCGAAGAGAACCGGCCCGGCTGCCGAAAAGCCCGTCCTGCCCTCGAAGATGGCGGCGGGGTGGACGGCGGGGGGGAGTTGGGCGAGGAAGCCCGCGTCCATGATCTCGTTGCCGACGCTGAGGCGGAGCCCGGTGGGGGATTCGGGATCGGGGACGGACCACGTGTCGCTCGGATATGGCATCGCGCATGCGTCCGCGCGCAGAGGATTGCACTGGGCATCGGGCGCCGCCGCTGTCGGCGCCCGCGTGGCGGCTGTCTCGTGAGGTGCGGCCGAGACGGCAGCGGCAGGGAGCACGAGGCAGGCGAGGAGCACGCAGCCGAGAACCCGCTTCGGCCGGGCCCCACGCCCTGTCGGTCTGCGCATTCAGTCCACCCCCATGGACACGTCTCCCATATCGATGCCCCGACGATAGGACCGGGCGATCCCCTCGGTCACATCCCGACAGGCCGTTCCGTCAGAAGAGCTCGGCCGCGTCGATCGTCGCGCGAAGGAACTCGCCCTCGTCCCAGCGGTCGGTGCCGGGCCACCATCCCGCCCGGAACCGGCGCGGCAGGGTGCAGCCGCCGTAGGACGCCTCCCCCTCGAAGACGGCACCGAAGGGGTGTGCGGCGAAACCGCCGCGCCCGGGCCTGCCCCAGCGGGGAAGGGAAACGGCCTGCAGGCGTCCCGCGTCATCGACCTCGATCGTCACCCGATGCGTGTGGTCGGGATGTGTCACGGTTGCGACGGCGTGTGCCGCGTCGACGCCCTCCCACGTGACACGTGGGTCGAGTGCCCCGCCGGGAACGAGGGTGACGGCCTCGGCGGCGTGGCGGCCGGCAGCGCTCCGGCTCACGTCCGGTCCACCTGCTGACATGACAGGAACGAGGCCGCAGAACGCCCAGCGCATCTCCCCCTTCCCCTCCGCGTAGCTGTCGAACCCACGGATGCGAAGGGGCAGCCGTCCCGCGCGTGCGGCCCACACGAACCCGGCCGGGCCGAGGATCTGGCGTGCCGTGAACGGCCGCCAACTCCCCACACGGATCTCGCCGTGCATCGACAGACGTACCCCCCTCCACGGAGGAGTGCCGGGCTCGATCACGTGGCGCAGCCACCGCGCCGCGGCCGCGGGCAGGGTGCACACGGCGTCCGGATCGACACCTGCGGCGGCGGTCACCGAGGGCGAGTCGAGGCTGTGCCACAGCCTCCGTGCGCGGGCGGGGAGGTGGTCGGGGACAGCGAGCATGGATTCGGGCAGCCTTCGTACGCCGTTGGGGTTCCGGCCATTCGAGCACGTAGAGGTAGGCGTAGGGCGCACGTGCGGGGGTTGCGCTCTCCGGGTTGCACCAGATCCCGTGCTGGTACCTTTCCCGCATGCACATCGTGATCATCGGCGGTGGACCGGCCGGGAACATGGCCGCCTCGACCGCTGCCCGCCTGGGCGCCGAGGTCACGCTCGTCGAGAAGGACCTGCTGGGTGGCGCTGCCCACCTTCTCGACTGCATCCCCTCGAAGGCGATGGTCGCCACGGGAAACGCCCTCGCCGCCGTGGGACGTGCCCGCGCCCTCGGCGTCGAGCTCGGTGACAGCGAGCCCCGCGTCGACCTGTACCGTCTCGCCCAACGCATCGGCGATCTCACACAGGGGCTGAGCGGCACGATCAGCGCCGAGCTCGCGAGTCAAGGGGTCCGGCTCGTGCACGGCACGGGTCGTGTCGTCGATGCAAGCCATGTCGTAGCCCGCCTCGCAGACGGGACGGAGGAGACGATCGCGGCGGACGCCGTCCTCGTCTCGACCGGTTCGCGGCCGCGCCTGCCCGAGTGGGCGGAGATCGACGCAGAGAGGGTCCTGTCCAGCCGGGAGGCCTACGCGCTCGCCAAGCTGCCGAGCCACATCGTCATCATCGGATCCGGTGTCACGGGCGTGGAGTTCGTGCACATCTTCGCGTCGATGGGATGCCACGTGACGCTCGTCGCGAGCCGGCGCCACGTCCTGCCCGGCAAGGATCCCGAAGTCGCGTACGCGCTCGAGGAGGTCCTCGTCTCGAGCGGTGTCGACATCCTCAAGGGTGCCCGCGCCTGTGGGCTCACCACGTCCGAGTCCGGAGTCGTCGTGCAGATCGACGACGGACGGACCGTCGCCGGATCGCATGCCCTCCTCGCGATCGGGTCGGTGCCGAACTCGGACGGGCTCGGTCTCGAGAGCGTCGGTGTGAAGATCCTCGACTCGGGCCACGTACCCATCGACGACATGGGTCGCACGAACGTACCGACCATCTACGCCGCCGGTGACGTCACCGACAAGATGCCTCTCTCGTCGCTGGCCGCGGCCCAGGGGCGAATGATCGGCCGGATCGTTACCGGTCGGCCCGTGACACCGATCGACTACGGCGCCGTCGCGCAGGCGATCTTCACGGAGCCCGAGATCGCCGACGTCGGTGTCGCCGAGGCCGACGCCTTCAGCCAGGGCCGCAAGATCCGAGTCACGAAGGTCCCGTTCTCGTCGAACCCGAAGGCGCTCATCGAGGCGGAGCCGGGTGGGTTCGTCAAGATCCTCTCCGATCCACTCACGGCAGAGGTCCTCGGCGGATCCATCGTCGGTGCGCATGCCGCCGAGCTCATCTCCGTCATCGCCCTCGCCGTGCGTTCCGGCCTCAAGGTCAAGGACGTCGTCGAGAACCTCAATGTCCATCCGTCGCTCTCGGAGTCCCTCGCGGACGCCTCCGAGTGAGAAAGTGAGAGCCTGTCCATGCCGCGCATGAGGTGCCCCGGGGTCACATGAAACACAGCGTCAAGGATCTGCTCGTCCAGGCGAAGGACGTGTCGGAGTTGATGGTCGACCTCGCCTGGGCCTCGGTGATCTACGACGACCGCGACATAGCCCGCGAGGTCATCGAGATCGAAGGCCGCATGAACCAGCTCGTCTACGAGTTGCGCCGCATCTGCCTCATCGCCTCACGCAGCCCCGAGGACGCCGACTATTTCGCGAGCATCCTCGAGGTCGCATCGGCGATGGAGAAGGTCGGCGACGCTGCCGAGGACATCGCGCGTGTCGTGCTCAAGCGGCTCGGTGTGCCGTGGGAGCTGCGCCGCGATCTCCGCCATGCCGACGAGTCCGTGGGGCGTGTTCCCCTCGGGGAGGGGACAGCGCTCGCCGGGCGTTCCCTCGAAGACCTCGCGATCCCGCGCGAGACAGGAGTCTGGCTCATCGCCGTGCGCCGTGAGGTCGAGTGGATATTCGCGCCCGGTCCCGACTTCGTGCTGCACGAGGGCGACATCCTGTACGCGCAGGGCGCGGAGAGCGGCCTCGCGGCACTGCGCCGCCTTGCCGGGGCGGCGGAAGAGCCGGAGGTGCCCGACTGGGAGCCCGAGGACAGCCTCTCGGTCGCCGTCGACCTTCTCGTCGAGATGAAGAACGTGACCGAGGCAGCCGTCGGTCTCGCCTACTCGGCCCTGATCTTCAGGGACAAGGGGCTCGCGGCCGAGGTCTCGGCGATCGAGGATCGCACCGACCAGATGTACGAGGACCTCGAGAGCTGGGTCCTGGCAGCGGGCCGCACCGAGCTCGATCCGTCCGAACTGCGGGGGCTGATCCACATCGGTGAGGCGACGGAACGCATCGCCGACGCCGTACAGGCGATGGTGTGGCTGATCGAACGTGACGAAGAGCTCCACCCGGTCCTCGCCGAGGCTTTCGCCGAGGCGGACGAGGTGGTGGCCGCGTTCACGGTCACGGCGGATGCCCCCCTCGCGAACCGATCGCTCGGTGACCTGCGCGTACGCACGGAGTCGGGCATGGACGTGCTCGCGATCCAGCGCGGCAACCGCTGGCGGTACAGGCCCCGCAAGGGATTCGTCCTCCAGGCGGGGGACCGGGTCCTTGCGATCGGGCCCGAGGACGGCGTCGAGCTCCTCGCCGCTTTCGCCGACCCGAAGGTCCTCGAGGTCGCCGAGCCCTGAGGTGCCTGGTCCCGGACCGAATCGGCAGCTTTCTACGACCCGAGGGGCACGGCCGCGGCCCCGGCCGTGACGCGCCATACCGGGCTCCGGTCGGTCACCCGCACACGCTGCTCCGTCCCGTCGGGCCACGTGACCGTGACATCGACAGCCGCCTGACTCGCGAGGGTCACGGCGGGCGCGTTCCCGGAACCCGTGGCAGGCCCGACGCCCACGGGATACGACGTGTCGCTGCCCTCCACGCGCGCGGACGCACCGACCGCGTCGTATCCGAAGAGGATGGTGATCGTGTCTGCGGGGTGGGTGAGATCGAGGACGCGATAGGGACCACGGACCGAGCCACGTACGAGGTTCCCGCCTACACCCGAGGACACACCCGAGCCCGCCGTGTCGAGATCGACTCCCGTGGTGCGGTCCGTGTCGACGAGAACGTCGGCACGGTCACGCGTGAGGTACGCGACCTGGTCGGGCCCCGTGAGCGTGACATCACGGGTGGGACCGTCGACGTCCGGCCACTGGGATGTGGCGTCGGTGAGGGTGGTGCCGTCGGAATCGAGGACTGAGAGGGCCGAAGCGGATCGGTAGCGGGCCACGAAGAGTCGTGCCCGCCCCGCCGGTCCCGTTCCGACCGTGACGCCGCGACCGTCCGTGATGGAGGGTGCGGCCACCTCCGTGTAGGTGTCGGCGCCGAGGAGCTGCGTGCGGTCCGGCCGCACGAGGAAGAGATCGGGGCGTGTGTCCCCGACGAGATCCCAGAGGGCGGCGGCCACGACGGGTGGTCCGGGTGCCGCATCCGCGGTGACGGGGGAGAACCGGAAGTCCCCGTCGTTGTGCCAGAGTCCCCACGTGCCGTCGAGGTGGGCGAGGAAGAGGTCGAGGCGGCCGTCGAGATCGGTGTCGTTCCAGGCGAGGGCAGTGGCCGGCTGACCCTGGGGCAGCTGCGATGCTGCCGTGACGTCGGCGAAGCCGGCCTCGGGGCCGTCGTAGCGGTAGATCCTGATCCCGGCATCGGTGAGTACGGCGAGCTCAGGGACACCTGCCGGGTCACCGTTGAGCTGCTGCCATGTCGCCCGTGTCGACGCGAACTCGACGAGGCTCACGTCCTCCGCCCACACGTCTGTCTCGAAGGACCCGTCCGCCTTCGCGCGATAGAGCATGTTCGGTCCCGCCTGGTCCGTCGTGTAGAGGTCGAGGCGCCCGTCACTGTCGAAGTCGGCCCACGCCTGCCCTGTCACGGCTGCCCCCGTCCCTTCGTAGGGTGGTCCCGCATGTGCCTCGCCGAGCTCCGCCAGGACACGCACAGGCGACGACTCCGGATCCGGGCTCGAACCGTTCGACTCGCAGCCGGGAAGGGCGACGACGAGGAGAAGGAGGACGGCCGCAGCCGGGACGACCCTCGCTAGATTGAACGCATGCTGCTCGAGACGCTTCATTCGCCCCAGGACCTGAACGGTTTGAGTGAGGCGGAGCTTAGGATCCTGTGCCGGGAGATCCGGGACTTCCTCGTCGAGCAGATCGCCGACACGGGCGGCCACCTCGGTCCGAACCTCGGTGTCGTGGAGCTCACCGTTGCGTTGCATCGGGTCTTCGACAGCCCCAACGACGTCATCATCTGGGACACGGGGCACCAGGCCTACGTGCACAAGATCGTCACGGGCCGCTCCGCCCGCTTCGCGACGCTGCGCCAGTCCGGGGGCCTCTCCGGCTACCCCTCACGCGAGGAGAGCCGTCACGACTGGGTCGAGAACTCCCATGCGTCCACCTCCCTGTCCTACGCCGCCGGCCTCGTCGAGGCGTTCCGTCACCGGCGCGAGAGCCGCCGTGTGGTCGCAGTCATCGGCGACGGTGCTCTCACGGGAGGCATGGCCTACGAGGCCCTGAACCAGATCGCACACCGGGAGCTCGACCTCACGATCGTCCTCAACGACAACGGTCACAGCTACAGCCCGACGGTGGGGGGACTGCAGCGCCATCTTGCGCAGTTGCGCATCGACCCCCTCTACCAGCGGGCGAAACGCGACGTGACCGAGGTGCTGCAGCGTTTCTCGCGTCCGGGTGACTACCTCGCGAGCGGGATCCAGCGCATCAAGGGCAGCATTCGTGAGTTCGTGACGGCGAGCACCATCTTCGACACGCTCGGCTTCGCGTACTCGGGACCTATCGACGGGCACGACATCGAGCAGGTCGAGCTCGCCCTCGCCCACGCATCTGCCCTCGAAGGCCCGTCGGTCGTGCATCTCGTCACGACGAAGGGCATGGGCTATCCCCCCGCCGAACGTGACCAGCGCGACCACTATCACGGCGTGGGGAAGTTCGACCCGGCGACCGGTCTCCCCCGGAGTGAAGGGAGCGGGGTGGCATGGACCGACGTGTTCGGCCGCGCCCTCCTCGACGAAGCCCGCACGCAGCCCGAGATCGTCGGCATCACGGCCGCGATGCAGGCATCCGTGGGCCTCGACCCGTTGGCCTCGGCCTATCCCGACCGGGTCTACGACGTGGGGATCGCCGAGCAGCACGCCGTCACGTTCGCGGCCGGTCTCGCCCTGGGGGGCATGCGGCCCGTCGTCGCGATCTACACGACCTTCATGAACAGGGCGGTCGACCAGGTCCTCCTCGACGTCGGCCTGCACCGGCTGCCCGTGACCTTCGTGTGCGACAGGGCGGGCGTGACCGGGAACGACGGGCCCTCGCATCACGGCATCTTCGACATCGGCCTCTTCCGCGAGGTGCCCGGTCTCGTGATCGCGGCGCCTGCAACGGCGACGGAGCTGCGAGATCTCCTCCACACCGCCCTCCGCCACGACGGCCCGTTCCTGATCCGCTTCCCGAAAGGCACGACGTCTGCGACGGAGCTCGCTTCGCCCCGTGTCATCCCCATCGGCGAGTGGGAGATCGAGGAGGCACCGGGTGGGGTGCTCCTGGTCGGAGTCGGGAACATGGTCGATGTCGCCCAGAAGGCGGCGGCGATCCTCGAGGAGGGCGGCATCCCCGCCTCAGTCGCGAACGCCCGCTTCGTGAAGCCGCTCGACGCCCGTCTCGGCGCGGTCGCGTCGAGGCATCGCCTCCTCTGCACGATCGAAGACCACGAGTTGCAGGGCGGGTTCGGGTCGGCCGTGCTCGAGGCGCTCTCGGACGCAGCCCTCGACGTGCCCGTCGAACGCTGCGCCGTACCCGAGCAGTTCCTCACGCACGGTTCCGTCGCGACATTGCACGAGCGGTGCGGGCTCACACCCGACCAGGTCGCGGCCCGCGTCAAGGCGCGCTGGACCCACCTAATAAGTGGGCAGGACTAGCCCTCACATCTGAGGGCTGATGCTGCCCACGTCGGCCGCTTCGGCGAGGTGGGCAGTTGCGGCACTCAACGATGAGGGTCAGGACTGCCCACATGTGTGGCCGGGTCGGAACGGACGGGTCAGGCGCACTCACCCTGGCCGAGGTTCACGGCGAAGGGCGTCGTCTCGTCCCAGTCGACGTACGCGTCGGGATCGTCCTCGAAGCTGGGGATCTCGTCGAACCCCGCCAGCATCTCGGCGAGGGGATCGCGGCCCACGCGGTCGGACCATGCGCGGAACGACTCACCCGCCGCACGCTCACGTTCGTAGCGGGCGATGAGCTCGACCACCACCTCGGGCACCCTCTTGGCGGGAAGGCGCCGCACTTTCGTGCCGAACCGCGCCTGGTCCGCGTCGAGGCCACCTCCGACCATGAGCTGGTAGCCGGGGGCGGGAGTCCCGTCGATGCGGCGCTCCATCCCGAAGAAGCCGATGTCGCCGAGGTGGTGCTGGCCGCACGAGTTCGAGCAGCCCGAGATGTTGATCTTGATCGGCGCGGACCCGAGTCCGGCTTCGAGGACCTTTGCGCGGACCGCCTTGGCGAGGCCACGTGACTGCGTGAACGCGAGGTTGCACGTGTCCGCCCCCGGGCAGGACACGGGATCCGAAGCCCGGTGCGCGTCCGCCTCGCCGAAGCCGATCTCGTCGAGGCGTTTCCAGAGGTCGAAGAGCCGCTCCGCCTCGATCCCGCGCAGCAGCACGTTCTGGCGGTTCGTGACGCGTGTGTCGACGTGGTCGGCATCCGGCGGCGCGAAGTCCTCCATCACGTCTGCGAGGGCGAGGAACTGCCGGGTCGTGATGTCGCCGAGTGGTGTCGTCATGTACACGGCGACACGCCCGTCGAGGGTTGCGGTGGCGTTCGTCTCGATCCAGCGGTCGAAGTCGGGGTCGCCCGTGTCCACGGGCAACGGCACGATCTCACCCGCCGGCAGGGGGAGGTGGCCGCCCGCGTCGAGCACGGCCTGGGGGATCCCCTGGTTCGTGCCGCTCACGGCGATCACGGCGTGGCGTTCGGCGAAGACCATCTCGCGGAACGCCTCGATGCCGATCTCGGCGAGGAGCCACTTGAGGCGTGCCCGGTTCCGGTTCTCACGGTTGCCGTGCCGGTCGAACACGCGCAGGATCGCCTCGAAGGTCGGGATCGCGTCCTCGAGCCGCGTGAAGGGCTCGAGGAGTTTCGCCTCGTGCGGGGTGGCGCCGAGGCCACCGCCGACGTAGACGCGGAACCCGAGGTCGCCCGTCGCCGCGTGACGTGTCGCGATCGCGCCGATGTCGTTGATCGCCGTCTGCCCGAGGTCATCGTCGTTGCCGCTGAAGTTGATCTTGAACTTGCGGGGGAGCCGCTGGGCCGCCGGGTTGCGCAGGAAGTGGTCCGTCGTGGCGCGTCCCCACGGCGTCACGTCGAAGGGGTGGTCGGGGACGAGGCCGGCGAGGGGGTCGGCCTGCACGTTGCGGACGGTGTCGCCGCATGCCTCACGTGTCGTGAGCCCGGCCGAGGCGAGGTGGCGCATGACCGTGGGAACGTCCTCGATCCGAACGAGGTGCACCTGGAAGCACTGGCGTGTCGTGATGTGGGCAAACCCGCGGGAGAACTCGTCTGCCACCTTGGCGAGGACACGCATCTGGGCGGGCGCCACCTTCCCCTGGGGCAGCTTGATGCGCACCATGTGGAGGCGATCCTCGTGGCGGATGCCGTAGATGCCGTTGTTGAGGCGGATGCGCCGGAAGTCCTCCTCGGGGAGGATGCCGGCATCGCGTTCCGCGGCATAGCGTTCGAAGTCGTCTATGTCCGCGGCGGCGATGTCGGTGATCGCCGTGAGGTCGATCGCGACCTCGGCTGCACTCGTGGGGCGGATCGTCTGTGTCATCTCGTCTCTCCTCGATCCTCAGTCCACGCGTTCCACGCGGCCGGGTACGCCCACGGCGTCAGGCGACGCGACGTGGATCCCGCATTCCGTCTTGCCGGTACCCGCCCAGCGGCCCGAGCGTCGGTCGCCATCCGTCGGCACCGCCGTGCAGGGCGCGCAGCCGACCGACGGGTATCCGCGGTCGAGGAGCCGGTTGTAGGGCACGTCGTGGATCGCGGTGTAGGTGGCGATGTCGTCGTCGCTCCAGTCCACCATCGGTGCGAACTTCGCGATGTTCCACCGCACGTCCCAACTCACGGGCTGGGCCGTCGAGCGTGAGGCCGACTGGCTGCGTCGGATGCCGGTCATCCACGCCGTGTAGCCGTCCAGCGCCCTGCGCATGGGTTCGATCTTGTTGATCTCGCAGCAGAGGGCGTTGTCGTGGGCGTAGAGGCGGTGTCCGTGCTCGCGTTCCTGGGCGTCGAGCGTGTGGGCGGGTCGGTACACGTCGATGCGCAGTTCGGGATACCTCGCCCGTGCACGGCGGATCGCCTCCTCCGTCTCGTGGAAGAGGTAGCCCGTGTCGAGCGTGAACACGCGCATGCCGGGCGCGACCTTGGCGACGATGTCGAGCATGACCATGTCCTGGAACGAGCAGGCCATGGTGAGCCCGTCTCCGAAGAGGGCGTGCGCGAACTTGATGATCTCGTGGGCCTCGAGTCCGTCGAGCTCCTCGTTGAGCCGAGGGATGTCCTCGATCGTGATCGGGTCCTCGACGAGCTGCGTGAGCGCCTGGGCTGTGTGGGGCATCTGATCAGGTTCCTCGGGTGATGTGGTGATTCGTACGGGGGCGCGGCGCCGACCGTGAGGTCTGCGGGAGGGCGCGGGGAGGGCGAGTGCAGAGCTAGAGGTTGTCAGCTCGTACACAATGCGCCGGGCACGTACGATCCGAGGAGCCAGCCTGCCGTGTCGGTCGCGCACGGGGAAACGGACGAGCCGGGGCCCGCCGGGTGCGCGAGTACGTCGCAGGTGCTCGGACGTGACATTGGCGCCAATTTAATGGTGCAGGTGCCCTACGTCAATCGGGAATTCCGTCACGCGTCTTCGGGGGGGATCTCCGAGGCGGCCCGGGTCGAGTGGTGCACGACCACGCCCGTCGAGGCGAGCACGAGCGCCCCACCCCCGATCTGCAGGGGCCCGAACGGCTCGCCGAGGAAGACGGCGGCTCCCACGCCGGCGAGGACGGGTACGGCGAGGACCACGAGGGAGGACACGGAGGCGGCGACGTAGCGGTGGGCCCAGTTGACCATGAGGTGGCCGATGCTGGGGACGAGCATGACGGGGATCATGACGAGCCAGTCGCCGCCCCGGACCTGTCCCGTGCCGCCGCCGAAGACGAGTACGAGCGGTGTGACGACGGCACACGAGACGAGGAGCACCGTGCCCTGGTAGGGGACGGCGTCGATCCCAGAGGGAGGATCCCAGTCCGTGCCGTCCGCCGGCCTCCGCAGCCACTTCGAGACGAGGAAGTACGCGGTCCAGAGGAAGAGGGTCACCACGGCCAGGACGTTGCCGAGCGGTGTCGTCTCCCCGCCCGCCGCGCTTCCCACGACCACGAGGCCGACCCCCGCGATGGAGACGAGGCTCCACGCCACGATCACGGGCGTGATCCGCTCGCCGAGCCACCTGCCTGCCACGAGCATGACGAGCACTGGCTGGAGGGCCGCGACGAACGTGACGACCGCGACCGACGTCGTGCGCAGGGCGGAGAAGTAGACGAGCACGTGGATCCCGAAGAGGACTCCCCCCGGCCAGGTCGCCCTGAACGTGCGCCGGGCCTGCTTCCAGCCCCGGCTCAGGAGGAAGGCGAGGGCGAGCGGGATGACGAGGACGAATCGCCAGAAGGTGATCCAGAGGCCGGACGCGTCCATGCTCTTCACGAGGAGTGTGCCGAGCGTCCAGGCGAGGGTGGCTCCCACGACCGCCGACACGCCGAGCATCGACGATCCGGCGTGCTGCTCGTCCGCACGGGGCGCGGCAGGCTGCGACGAGGCGGTCGACATGCCGCCAAGACTGGCATGTGAGGGGAGACAGGGAGCCGGGAATACCCCTCCGTCCCGACCGCGGTTAGGATAACGTCCGTTATCGGGGAGGTTGCATGACGACTGTAGGTTCGGCCGCGACGGAGCAGCGTTACCGCGAGCGCTGGCAGTGGGACTCGGTGGCGTGGGGCACGCACTGCGTCGACTGCTACCCGGGGAACTGCCCCTACAAGGTGTACGTCCGTGACGGTCGCGTCATCCGGGAAGAGGCGGCGGGCAGCTTCGACGTCGTCGAGGCCGGTGTCCCCGACTTCAACCCGATGGGCTGCAACAAGGGATCCTGCTGGAGCCAACAGCTCTACGACGGCGACCGGCTCCTCCACCCGCTGCGCCGGGTCGGGGAGCGGGGGAGCGGCGAATGGGAGCAGATCAGCTGGGACGAGGCCTGCACGGAGATCGCCGACGCGATGCTCGACGTCATCGAGGAGGGAGCACCGGAGGACATCGCCAAGGAGGGCACACCCGAGGTCGCCACCGTCCTCCCCACGTCGCGCTTCTTCGGTGTCTTCGGGGGGCGCCAGCTCGACCTGCACGCGTCGTTCAACGACTTCTCGATCGGGCTGCACGAGACGTTCGGCAAGTTCTGCCCCGTGTCGTCAGGTGACGACTGGTTCAAGTCCGAGCTCATCCTCATCTGGCACATGAATCCGGCGTTCACGCGGATCCCGCTGTACCACTTCATGAACGAGGCGCGGTACCACGGTGCCGAGGTCGTGTCGATATCGCCGGACCTCAACGCCTCGCACATGCACGCCGACATCCACGTGCCGATGCCGTCCGGTGACGACGTTCCCTTCGCCCTCGCCATGGTGCAGGTCGTCCTCGACGAGGACATCGCCGACTGGACGTTCATCAGGGAGCAGACCGACCTGCCCATGCTCGTGCGCACCGACACGAAGCGGTACCTCCGCCAGACCGACGTCGACGGACCGGGAGAAGGCGTCCGCGAGGACCAGCTCTACCACTGGGACCCGGACACGGGCCTCGTGCCGGCGGACCGCGGCACGATGCACCTCGGCGGGCGTGAGGTCGCCCTCGACGGCACTTACCGGGTCCGCCTCCACGACGGTACGGAGGTCGAGGTCGAACCGGCGCTGGCGAGGCTGCGCCGCCTGCTCGATGCCGAATACACGCCGGAGCGCCAGTACGCGGTGACCAACGTGCATCCCGACGTGGTGCGCCTCGTCGCCCGCAAGGCCGCCGCGAAGCGCACGAACATCATGCTCGGCTGGAACTCGTGCAAGTACTACCACGGTGACCTGATCGAGCGGGCGATGTGCCTCCTGATCGCCGTCACGGGGAACTGGGGCAAGTTCGGGACCGGGATCAGGTCATGGACGGCCGGGGCCATGGACGGTCTCGCCCTCGCCATGATGAAGAGCCGGCCCGGCATCGAGGCCACCGACGAGATCATCACGATGCGCGATGCCGCGATTCGCATGATGATGGACAACGACCCCTCCGTCACGAGCGAGGAGCTCGCCGCCCGCGAGCTCGTCTGGATCACGCGTTCCGAGGGAGGCGGCCCGTTGGGAGGCCGCGGTCCGGGTGGCGTCGAGGCCTTCTGGTGGTACTGGCACGCCGGGTACGCCGACCGCTGGAACACGCCGGGCTGGGGGGACGACACCCTCCCGCGCGGATTCGACGACTACGTCGCGGAGGCCCTCGAGCGCGGATGGTGGCACGGTGTGGCGGCACCCGGGCCGGACCACCCACCCAAGATGCTCATCGAGTGCGGCGGGAACATGTTGCGGCGTACGCGGGGTGGCAAGACGACTCTCCTCGAGAATCTCTGGCCGAAGTTGCGCATGATCGTCTCGATCGACTTCCGGATCAACGCGACCGGCCTCCTCTCGGACATCCTCCTTCCCGCCGCCCAGCACTACGAGAAGCTCGGCTTCCACATCCCGACCCCGCATCAGATGATGATGACGTTCTCCGACAAGGCGGCCGAGCCGGCGGGTGAGGCCAGGCCCGAGTGGGAGATCTTCCACCTCATCCTCGAGAAGTTCGCCGAGCGGGCGGCCGCGCGGGGCATCGAGCGCTACGAGAGCCGATCCGGCGAGGAGTACATCCCGGCGAAGCTGCCCGGCCACTACACGATGAAGGGCTACTTCGCGAACGAGGAAGTCGTGGCCGACGAGCAGGTGCGCGACGCCGCTCTCGTCGGTGTGCTGCCCGAAGGGACGTCACTCGACACCATGCGCGAGAAGGGCCACGTGCGCCTCACGGGATGGGGCATGTCGCTGATGTCGCTCTCCCAGGCCTCCCCGTTCGAGCACAACCGGACGCACACGCCGTTCCGCAACCACGTCGAGCAAGGCGACCCCTTCCCCACGTACGCGCGGCGCGCGCAGTTCTACATCGACCATCCGTGGTGGCTCGAAGCCGGCGAGGAGCTCCCCGTCTACAAACCCAATCCGCAGTCGGGTGGGGACCACCCCCTCCGCATGACGTCGGGCCACAACCGCTGGAGCATCCATTCGATGAACCAGGCCAATCCCGTCCTCCTCCAGACACACCGGGGTGAGCCCTGCGTCGAGGTGTCGGAGGCGGATGCCCGCGCGCGTGGTGTCGACGACGACGATCTCGTGCGCGTCTGGAACGACATCGCCTCGTTCGTGTGCCGGGCGAAGGTGTCCCCGGGTGTCTCGCCGGGGCAGCTCATCTCCTACAACGGCTGGGACGCCCACCAGTACGACGGCTGGATGGGAGCGAACGAGCTCGAGGCGGGAATGGTGAAGTGGATCGGCTTCGCCGGTGGCTACGGGCACATCAGGTACACGCCGGCCGAGTGGCAGCCGATCCCGGCCGACAGGGGCGTGCCGTGCGACTTCGAGAAGGCCGACCGCGCCTGACCGACCCACCCCGCAGGGCAGCGATTCAGGACGCGTGCGCGGGTACGAGCTCGGCGGCGGGGGAGATGCGGGTCGAGAAGCGGCGCATGCTGCGCAGGACGGGAACGCCTGTCAAGAGGATGAGAGCGGCGTTCGCGACCGCACCCGCCGCGTCCCACGCGAGCGACGTCACTACGTAGAAGCGCCAGAAGTGCGCCAGCGTCTCAACCGCACCGAGTCCGGGATGCCAGGCGAGGGGGCCGTCTCCGACCACGAAGGGCCAGAACCACAGGTTCATGATCGCTCCGTAGACGAACCCCCAGATCCATCCGTAGGCGGCCAGGACCGACACCTCCGCCCACGGACGCATGCGGTATGTCGCCCTGCCGAGGAAGCCGGCACCGGCCGACATCCACGCCAGAGTCAGCATCTGGAAGGGGAGCCACGGACCGATACCACCGGTCAGGATGGCGGAGACCGCCATGGAGGCGAGACCGAGGAGGAGGCCGAAGCGCGGCCCGAAGGCGGCTCCGGCCAGGACGGGGAGGAAGAACATCGTGTTCCCCCCACCCGGGAGGTCGAGGAGGCGGAGCAGGGCCGTCATCGCAGAGAGTACGGCGAGGAGAGCGACAGCCGTGCCGTTCATGAGACCCTGGCGTACGTCGAGGACGACGGCGGTCACGACGACGACGGCGACCACCCCGACGACCAGCGCCGCATCCCCCCGATGCGCAGTGTCGGTTCCACCGGAGACCGGCAGCCAGAACGGGTACAGGAACGCAGCCACGCCGAGGCCGGTCACAAACACGTAGAGCAGGATCGTCCGTCCTCGTCTCACGATCGTGCCCCCAGCGATGTCTCGACCTGCTCCGGCGTGAGGAACGGGGGGAGGACTCGCAGGACCTGCGGTGCGAAGAGGGACCCGGCGAGCGTGCTCTCGGCGGGACCGTCCGCCACCACCTCGCCCTGGCCGAGGACGACGACGCGATGTGCCATGTTGGCCGCCAGCTCGACGTCGTGCGTTGCGCAGACCACCGTTCCACCCGCCGCCGCGTGATCCCGCACTGCGCGGACGAGGGCCCGCCGTGAGGGCGCGTCCATGCCCCGCGTCGGCTCGTCGAGGAGGAGGATCGCGGCCGGGCCTGCGGCCGTGGCTCCGACGGCAACCGCCGCGACTGCAACGCGTTGACGCTGCCCCACCGAAAGCGTGCGGGGATGCCGGTCGGCGATGGCGTCGAGGTCGAGAGCAGCCAGCCAGGCCTCCACGGCGGGGGGGTCGCTTCGGCCGAGGAGCCTGAGAGTCGCCTCGAGCTCGGCGCGCACGGTGTGGGCGGAGAGGAGGGTGTTCGGGTTCTGGGGCACGTACAGGACGCGGCGTTGCGTCTCCACGCGACCCGCCGACGGTTCGACGAGACCGGCAAGTCCCCTGAGGAGCGTGGTCTTGCCGGACCCGTTCCGGCCGAGAAGGGCGACGATCTCACCCTCGTGAAGGTCGAGGTCGACCCGCTGCACGACCTCACGGCCACCCCCGAGTCTCACGCCCACGCCGCGGGCGTGCAGCACAGGGGGTCCCGGCGGGGGAGGCTCGGCAGGTGGCTTCGGCAGGGCCGGCACGCGATCGCCCTCGCCTCGCGCGAAGCGCAGGGCTGCCTTGACAGTCAGGGGCGGCGGATCCCAGCCCAGCATGCGGCCGAGACGTGTCACGGCAGGGGCCCCCTCGTACTCGGGCAACACCCTCGCGGGTGGTCCGGACGAGACCACACGGCCGGCTTCGAGGAGCAGCACGGCGTCGGCGAGAGGGGATGCCCGATCGAGCCTGTGCTCGGACAGGACGACCGTCGTGCCGAACACCTCGTTCAGGCGGCCGAGCGCGCCGAGCACGTCCTCGGCCCCCTGGGGATCGAGCTGGGACGTCGGTTCGTCGAGCACCAGCACAGCCGGACCGGACGCGAACGCGGCGGCAAGGGCGCACCGCTGCTGTTCTCCTCCGGAGAGGCGGGCGGGTGAGAGATCGCGCAGGTGGGTGACGTCGAGGGCATCGAGCACCTCTTCGACACGTCGGCGCATCCGGACGGGTTCGGTCCCGAGGTTCTCGAGCACGAACGCGATGTCGGCCTCCACGTTGTCGACGACGAAGTGGGCTTCGGGGTCCTGGCCTACGAATCCGACGGTGCCGGCGAGATCCCGCGGGGGATGCTCACGAGTCGACTTCCCACCTACCAGCACCTCACCTCGGAACCGTCCCCCGGTCGAATGCGGAACGAGTCCGTTCACGCACCGCAGGAGCGTGCTCTTGCCGCATCCGGAAGGGCCCGCCACGAGGACCAGCTCACCCGGTTCGATGCCGAGATCCACGTCCGCGAGGGCAGCCGCGCCCGTGCTCTGCCTGCGGTCGGACGCGTACGCGAACGTGACGTCGCGGAAGCGGACCTGTGTCACGTTGCCGCTCCCGGCTCACGCGTGGGGGCGGGCACGAGGGCCGGTATCGCGAGGCCGAGGATCACGGCGGCGACGACCGGGTCGAAGCGCGGCCACGTCTGCGCGGCCGTGTGCCAGCGCATGTCGAGGCCGGCCATCCCCCCCAGCAGTGCAAGGGACACGGGTACCGCGACCGCAGTCCCCATGAGGGCGACATCGAGTCGCGTCACCGGCGTCGGTCGATGTCGTTGGCGTCTGTGCGAGCGGGACACGCACACGACGGCGACGATCACGAGCGTGACCGAGCACGCGACGAGCGCGGCCGCGACGGAATGGGCGCGGCCGACGAGTGCCACGAGAGCCGAGGCGAGCGCGAGAAGCGACACAAGGCTCGTCCAGGCTGCGACCGTGTCGGCTCCGCCCGCGCGGCCGTGCCCGAAGCCCCTCGAATCCATCGACTCTGCCAGGGCCATCGCCTTCTCCATGCCCGTCTCGAGCACGGGCACGAGGTGCCGCAGCGTTCGTCCCCGGCGGACGCGCGTACCCCCCGTCCGCGCGCGATCCGCGAGTCGTACTTCGCGAAAGGCGCCGATCGTCGAAGGCACGAAGGCGAGGGCCACGACGAGAACGAGTCCCGGCTCGTGGAAGGCGCGCGGTGCCACCTGGATCAGCTCGTAGTGCGAGGCGGCGGTGTTGAATGCCGCGAAGACGGCGACGACCGCGACGACGACGACACCCTCGGCGACGGCCTGGCGTACGACGGGCCATTCGACCGTCCCGCCGATCGTGTAGCCCCCGAGGAATCCCGGCAGGCCGATGTCGGGCAGGGAGAGAGCGGCGTCACCGGTGCCGTGGACGGTCAGCACGGCGATCAGGACACGGATCCCGACGAAGACGGCCGTGAGGGCGAGCAGGGTGCGGAACGTCCCTCCCGGAGCGTCGCGAGCTCCCCGCCGTCTCACGAGGAGTGCCGCGCATGCGACGATGACGGCGGCATACACGGGGTTGGGTGCGATCTGCGCCGTGGCAGCCGCGGCAAGGGCCCACACGAGGAGGGTGAGCGCGTGCGGCGGTGATGGCATGACGCCGGCAAGTTACAAGCCGGCGGCCCGGCGTGACCACAGGGCGAGGGGGTGACTGGACGCGGCGGAGCACGATCATTAGAGTCCGCTCCCTCATCGGAGAAGTCCGGGGGAAGCCGGTGCAAGTCCGGCGCTGACCCGCAACTGTGAGCGGCCCGAGGCCGCGAGCCAGAGAACCCGGCTCCGATGCGACCCCGTGGAAAGTCCGCGTCGTGCGGACCGAGGGCCCTCGTGGAAAGGGGCCAAGGAGGCCGACCATGCGCCCACGTCTCTTCGCCGCACTTCTGGCAGCGGCATTCGCGTTCCCCCTCGGTACAGCCCCGCGCGCTGTTGCCGGGACCCCTGCAACGGAGGCCGCTGTCGACTGGCTCGCGGCCCAGCAGCGCGCGGACGGCAGCTTCGAAGTCAGCGGCTTCCCGGGCTTCGAGACACCAGATGCCGTCGCCGCCATCGCGCAGAATGCGCAGACCGGCTCCACCTGGAGCACGTCGCAGGCACGAACAGCCGTCGAAGCCCTCGAAGCGGGAGGTGCGGGGGGGCCGACGCCGCTCGACTGGACCGACACGTGGACCTCAGGCGGGATCAACGCCGGCCACGCCGCGAAGTTGATCGTCCTCGTCACCGCACCACTCGGACTCGATGCGCGTGCCTTCGATCCCCGGGGCAACGGTGCCATCGATCTCGTGGCCGTCATGGACGGGGGATACGCCTCCGGGTCCTACGGCACGTTCAACGCAACCGTCAGCGCGGCCCTTGCGAACGTCGCGCTCGGCCGCACGGTCCCGACTGCCACCATCGCCCTGATCCGGGCTTCGCAGCAGGCGGACGGGGGCTGGAACTACGCCGGCGACCCGGCCGGGGACTTCGCCGAGGTCGACACCACGGCCCTGGCGATCATGGCTCTCGTCGCCGCCGGCGCCGCTCCGAACGACGCCGACGTGCAACAAGCCGTCGGCTACCTCGACGACAACTACTCCGTGAGCGGTGGCTGGAAGGCCTTCGGGTCGTTCAGTCCGAACTCGACGGCACTCGGCATGCTCGCCCTGGACGCGGCGGGTGTCGACTTCACGACGGGGGCATGGCGCGGCGGGGGTCTCTACATCTCGCCCGAGAGCGCACTCCTCGCATATCAGGAGGCGGACGGCGAGTTCCCGACCTACGGCAACACCTTCGGCACGAGCCAGGCCGTGCAGGGCCTGCTGCGCAACTGGCTCCCGTTCGCCCCCCAGACCTCGGGTGACACGGTCTCCGTGCGAATCAGCGGCGGCGTCGACGTGAGCGGTCCCGTCGCGTCCGGCGACATCCGGGTCGCGACGGACTCTTTCGGTGTCGTGTCTGTCACCGGCACGGCCGTGGTGAGCGACGCCGACGGGCCGGCTTCCGTCAGGTTCGGTGTCCAGCGCCTCGCGGTGTTCCCCGTGTACGTGGGGAGTGTCGCGGCAGGAGGGAAGTCGGCCCAGGTCTGGTTCGCCCGTGTTGCGTGGTCGGGTGCTACACGCACGGCGTCGAGCGCGTCGACCTGGATCGACTTCGGGTCGTGGCCGTGGGCGTCGCGCACGGTCACATGGAGCGTCACAGACGGGAGCTGAGCGGTGCTCCGCCGCCTCGCTGTCACGACGGCAGCCGTCACCGCAGTGATCCTGGCCGGCTTGGCCGGTCCCCTCGTCCAGGAGCCCGTGCCCGCGCTGGGCAGCACGCCCAACCGTGTCGCTGTCGTGGTCGATTCCGGCAGTGAGGTCAAGACCGCATGCGTCGAGTTCGCCGAGTCGTCGATCACGGGCCTTGCTGCCCTCGAACGGGCGGGGTTCGCCCCCGCCGCGTGGGGGTTCGGCAGCCTCGGCGTCGCGGTCTGCGGCATGTGCGGCAAGGGCTGTCCCGCCGACGCGAGCTGCCTCACGTGTGACTCTCCCTACTATTGGGCATACCACCGCGCTCCAGCCGGCCAGACCCGCTTCGCCTTCTCACAGCTCGGCCCGAGCGGCACCCGTGTCACCGACGGCGATGTCGAGGGGTGGAGGTACGGCACAGGTGCCGCTCCCGCCTTCCGGAGCTTCGTGTCGGTGTGCGGGCAGTCCGGGGCGACACCCACGACCTCCCCGGCACCCGTCACGACGGCCGCCAGGTCGGGTGGTGGGAGTGCGAGCCAGACGGGAGGCGGGCCGCCTTCGGTCGGGGCCGAGTCCCCGGACCCGGACCCGGAGGCCGGGCAGGTGCCCGGACAGGCGGCGCAGGCGCCTGCCGAGGGCGCGTCAGGGGAGCCTCCCGGTGACCCGGCGCAGGCGGCGACGCGCCCCGAAGGCACGACGGACGAAAGCCGGGACGTCGCGTCGACGGACCTCGGCGCGACGAGCGGATCGGGTGAGCAATCCGGATCGGTGGCGGGCGCCTGGGGCTGGGCCGCCCTCGTGGCCGTCCTCGCCGGCATCGGTGCCGTCCTCGCCGTGCAACGGTTCCGGCGGCACCTCTCTCCTGCGTGGGATGGCCGCGAGGGGAGTGACGACCGTCAGCTCAGGAGGAGCCGCAGAAGGTAGATGCCGGCTGCCGTGTCGATGATGCCGATGATCATGCCGGCGATCGCGAGCCCCCTGCCGGCGAGCATCCCACCGGAGTGCGTGACCTTCCTGTACCCGACGGCGGCGAGGACGAACGCCACGGGACCGAGGAGGACTCCAAAGAGGAAGAGGCCGACGAGGGACACGACGAATCCGGCGAGTGCCAAGGAGTCGATCCTCGGCTTCGACTCCGCGTCGAGCGTGCCAGAGGGTGCCAGTGGCGCGAGGGTGGTCGCGGCGGTCTCGAAATCCATCCGATCTCCTTGCGGGAGGCTGTTTCCCGTGTCTTGATCGGCAGGATCGCGGCGAGAATTAGGCGGACACCGCCCTATTCGATCACGAGGAGCACCTCGCCCGCACCCACCGTGTCACCTTCGGCGACCTTGATCTCCTTCACGGTGCCGTCACCTGTCGCCGAGATGCTGTTCTCCATCTTCATCGCCTCGAGGACGACCACGGCCTCACCCGCTGTCACCTTGTCCCCCGTGGCGACGAGGATCTTGAGCACGGTGCCCTGCATGGGCGCGGTCACGGATCCGGTGTCACCACCACCCGTGGCCTGGCGGGTTGCACGCTTCTTCTTCTTGGGGGCCGCGCCCGCGGTTGTGCCCACCTGCGACTCCGGCATCCAGACCTTCACGTCGAAGCGCCGCGCGCCGACCTCCACGGTGAGGGTTCGCTCGACCTTCGGCTCGGACGTGGCGGCCTCGACGGCTGCGGCGTCCGTGTCGAGGACGGACAGGTCGAGGTGGTTCTCCACCCACTTCGTCGTCACGACGCCCGCTGCGAAGTCGGCATGGTCGAGGATCAGCTTCTGGGCGGGGATGTTCGTGAGGACCCCGGCGACCTCGAACTCGCCGAGTGCCCGCAGGGCCCGAAGCCGGGCGGTCTCGCGGTCCTCGCCCCAGACGATCAGCTTGGCCACGAGGTTGTCGTAGAACTGGCTCACCTCGAAGCCCTCGCCGTATCCGCCGTCGACGCGGACGCCGAAGCCGCCCGGCTCCCGGTATCCGGTGATGAGGCCCGGTGAGGGCAGGAACTCCACCGGGTCCTCGGCGTTGATGCGCATCTCGATCGCGTGTCCGCGTCTCTCCACGTCTTCCTGGCGGAACCAGAGCGGCTCACCTGCCGCGATGCGGATCTGGGCGGCGACGAGGTCGAGGCCGGCGGTCATCTCGGTCACGCAGTGCTCCACCTGGAGGCGCGTGTTCATCTCGAGGAACCAGAACTCGCCGTCCTGCACGAGGCACTCGATCGTGCCCGCGTTTTCGTAGCCGACGTGCTTGGCGAGGCTCACGGCCGCTTGGCCCATGCGGCCGCGCAGGCCGTCGTCCACGACCGGGGAGGGGGTCTCCTCGACGAGCTTCTGGTGGCGCCGTTGGGCCGAGCAGTCCCGCTCGCCGATCCAGACGGCGTTGCCGTGCGCGTCGGCGAGGACCTGGATCTCGACGTGATGCGGGTGTTCGAGGTAGCGCTCGAGGTAGCAGGCGCCGTTGCCGAAGTAGGCCTCGCCCTCGCGTTGCGCACCTTCGAGCGCCTCGCCCGCGTCCTCGGGGTCGTAGGCGACCCGCAGACCCTTGCCACCGCCACCGTATGCAGCCTTGATGGCGACGGGCCAACCGTGCTCGGTCCCGAAGGCGACGACCTCGCTGGCCGACGTGCACTCCTCCGTCGTGCCCGGCACGGGGTCGACACCGGCGGCGATCGCGACCTTGCGTGAGCTCACCTTGTCGCCCATCTGGTCGATTGCCTCGGGCGGGGGACCGATCCAGACGACCCCGGCCGCAGTGATCGCACGCGCGAAGTCGGAGTTCTCGGCGAGGAAGCCGTATCCGGGGTGCAGGGCGGAGGCGCCCGTCTCCCGAGCGGCCGCGATGATCCGGTCCGTGTTCAGATACGACTCTGCCGGGGCGTTCCCGCCGAGGTGGTAGGCCTCGTCGGCGTACAGGACGTGGCGCGAGTGGCGGTCGAAGTCGGAGTAGACCGCGACCGTCCCGATGCCCATCTCCCGGCAGGTCCGCATGACGCGGATGGCTATCTCACCGCGGTTGGCGATCAGGATCTTCTCGAACACAGGGTCTCCAGTCGAGGTCGGGCAGGGGCCGGACCATGTCGGACGCCCCGCGTGCCGACGCGAGACGGAGTGGAAGTCCGCCTATTCTTCCCCGCGCAATGGTCGGCTTGCCAGATCAGGACCGCCTCGAGCAGGCGGGGGCGGGACGGTTCGGGGACATCCGGGTCTTCGCCGAGATCGACAGTACGAACGCGTGGCTGCTCGCCCGGTCGGCCGAA
This sequence comes from Acidimicrobiia bacterium, assembly GCA_020850945.1. Classification (GTDB taxonomy): domain Bacteria; phylum Actinomycetota; class Acidimicrobiia; order UBA2766; family UBA2766; genus QWHP01. The sequence goes on from JADZDR010000053.1 coordinate 26,635, forward strand.
GGTGCGGCGGACGGGACCGTCGCCGTCGCGGACCACCAGAGCGCGGGACGGGGTCGTTTCGGTCGCAAGTGGGAGGCACCTCCCGGCTCGGCCCTGCTCTGCTCGGCCCTCGTCCGTCCCCGGCTTGCTCCGGACCTCGTTGCCCTAACCACCCTTGTCGCCGGTGTGGCGATGGCGGGAGCGGTTGCGGGTGTGAGCGACCTCGTCGTGGGACTCAAGTGGCCGAACGACCTGCGCCTCGACGACCGCAAGCTGGGGGGGATCCTAACGGAGGCCATCACGGCGTCGGGCGAGGTGGAGGCGATCGTGATCGGGTGCGGGGTGAACCTGCGAGACGCGTCCCTCCCGCCCGAGGTGGCCGATGTCGCGACATCACTCGAGGCAAACGGGGTCACGGCGGACCGCGCGACCCTTCTGCAGGCTTACCTGCGACATCTGTCCGACGGCGTCGACGCCCTCGAGCGAGGGGAGGTCGACGACCTGCTCGTCGCGTACCGAGACCGGTGCGAGACCGTGGGGCGTCACGTGCGGGCGGGAGTGGGGGAGCGGGTGGTCGAGGGGGAGGCCCTGCGAATCGGTCCGCGGGGTGACCTCGTCGTGGCCGCAGGCGGCGTGGAGCACTCCATCTCCCACGGCGAGGTCACGTACCTGCGCTGACGTGGACGCCCACGTGGATCTGAAGGCCGCCTTCCCTTCCCCCTTCCCCCCTACGTGGGCGTACTGAACCACGATATTTGTGGGTGAGTACGCCCACGTGAGCTGGGTTCACGTGGATGGGTGTGCGTGGATGGGAGGGGGTCAGGGGTCGGGATGGGCGGGAGCCCAACGACGGAAGTCCGCGACGACGCCGCTGAAGACGGGACGTTCGCCCGTGCCGATCGGCGTCCCGTCGAGGGTCGAGATCGCCACCGCCTCCCTCGGCGTGGACGTGATGAAGCACTCGTCGGCGGAGAGGACATCCTCCCTGGTCAGGGGTGTGACCAAAACCGGCACACCCCGCTCGCGGCAGCGGTCGAGGACGAGGTCCCGTGTCACACCGGCGAGCAGTCCCGCCTCGAGGGGCGGGGTGACCACGGCCCCCTCCCGCACGACGAAGAGGTTCGCGCCCGTCGCCTCGGTGATCTGGCCGCGGCTGTTGGTCCACACCCCCTCGTCCGCCCCGTTCTGGCGTGCCCACTTCTTGCCGACGAGATGATCGAGGTACGACGTCGGCTTCACACCCGTGAGCACGGCACTCTCGTGACGCATCCACGGCAGCGTGAGCGCCGTGAGGGGAGTGTCGTCGACCACCGTCGGGAGCCGGGTCGCGATGGCGATCACCGTCGGGTCGGGGTCACCGAAGGGGTCCGGCCCCGGCCCACCCGGCCCGGCCGTCACCGTGAGTTGAATGCGTGTCTCGAACCCGCCGGCGAGGAAGTCGTTCGCGGCGGCCGTCTCCTCGACCGCCCGCCGCAGGATCATCCGCTCCGGCAAGGCGAGCAGCGTCGTCCGTGCGCTCTCCTCCATGCGGTCGAGGTGGCGCCGCACGGCGAAGGGGACACCCGCATATGTGCGCAGTGCCTCGAAGACACCCTCTCCTCGGAGCAGTCCCCGGTCGAGCACTGAGACGGATGCCTCCTCGATCGGTACGACTGCCGTCCCGAGGAATGCGTATCGCCCCCACGGCGGAGATTCGGTGGGTGGGGATGCTGACATGGCAGGATTCTCCCACAAGGCCCACCGCACTCCCCGAACACGACTGTGAGGAATCGAGAGGATGCCGGATTTCGATCTCACCCCCGACCAGGAGGCCTTTCGCGCTGTCGTGCGGGACTTCGCCGAGGCCGAGATCCGGCCTCGCGCCGAGCAGATGGACGCGACAGGCGAGTTCCCGGTCGACATCGTGAGGGGGATGGGGGAGCTCGGTCTCCTCGGCCTCCCCTTCCCCGAGGAGGTGGGGGGAGGAGGCGCGGACTATCTCACGTACATCGTGGCTCTCGAGGAGATCGCCCGTGTCGACCAGTCGACGGCGATCACGCTCGAGGCGGGCGTGAGCCTGGGTGCGGCTCCTATCGTCTACTGGGGAACCGAGGCGCAGCGCGAGAGGTGGCTCCCCCCCCTCCTGACGGGTGATGGACTCGCCGCGTTCGGCCTGACCGAGCCCGATGCCGGCTCGGATGCCGGCGCGACGAGGACCACGGCTGTGCGGGACGGCGACGAATGGGTCGTCAACGGGTCGAAGGCCTTCATCACCAACTCGGGAACCGAAATCACAGTCCTCGTCACGATCGCGGCTGTCACGAGTCGGGGCGATGACGGGCGGGCGCGCATCTCCAACATCGTCGTGCCGTCGGGCACGCCGGGCTTCGTCGTCGAGCCCAAGTACGCCAAGATGGGCTGGCGCGCGTCCGACACGCACGGCCTCACGTTCGAGGACTGCCGCGTGCCGGTCGAGAACCTCCTCGGCGAGGAGGGCGACGGGTTCCGGAACTTCCTGCGGATCCTCGACGAAGGCCGCATCGCGATCGCGGCCCTCGGTGTGGGTCTCGCCCAGGCCTGCCTCGAGGAATCCGTCAGGTACGCGAACACACGGACCGCGTTCGGGAGGCCGATCGGGGCGAATCAGGGTATCTCGTTCAAACTCGCCGATATGGCTGTATCGGTCGAAGCGGCCCGTATGCTCACGCGCAAGGCCGCGTGGCTTCGGGATCTGGGCAGGCCGTTCAAGCAGGCAGCGGCCATGGCGAAGCTGTACGCATCGGAGGCCGCCGTGGCCGCGACGCGAGAAGCGACGCAGGTTTTCGGCGGTGCCGGCTTCATCGACGAGACGCCGGTCTCGCGGTACTACCGGGACGCGAAGGTCCTCGAGATCGGTGAGGGGACGTCCGAGATCCAGCGCCTCATCATCGCCGGGGGGCTCCTCGCCGATCCCGGATCTGCCTGAGGCGACTCCGTGCCGTCCCCAATCACGCATGAGATTCAATGTTGGGTGCGGTTTGTTGCGCAAGCGCAACAAACCGCACCCAGCGGTCGTATCCCGCACCAGGAGGGGATCGGTTGTGGAGTACGGCACGGATCTTCCGGTAGATTGGCCAAGTCGGATCCCGCCCCGCACCGAATACCGCGCGGGGGCGTGCGATCGCGGACCCCAGGTCTTGGGTTCCGCCCGAAATCGAGACCACGGACAGGGACACATGGCGCTGCAAAAGGGTGAAGGCCGCTACGAGATCCTCCACCGGCTCTGGTCGGTGACGGGACGGGCGGACGAGTTCGACGCCTGGCTCACACAGCCGAACGCACCGGGGCGCTTCGCGTCGGTGGGTATCGCCTGCGACGTGTTCGGCCTGACTCCCCAACTCAAGGAGACGGCCAAGCTCCTCTCCCGCATGGGATACCACGCCGTGGTACCCGACCTGTACTACAGGGTGGGAGGCATTCCCGCCGGTGCCGGATACGAGGAGGCCGAGGCGATCGCGTGCAGGGTCACCGACGGCCGCATGCTCGCCGACCTCGAAGACGCCTCGCGGTTCCTCATGGCGTCGGATCTCGCTGTCGACGATCGCCGCATGGGACTCGTCGGCTTCGGCATGGGCGGGAGGACTGCGCTGCTCCTCGCCGCGCGCCTGCCCGGTCTCGCTCGCTGCGTCGTGGCCGTCGACCCTGTCCTCGGCAAGGTCGAGCAGGCCGACGGCTCGGTCCGCTCCGACGTCGTGCCCGGCGATGGGGGCCGGATCCCGGTCCCGGTCCTCGCCATCTTCTCCGGGGCGGGCGAGGGCGATACGCGGGCGGCGTCGCGTGAGGACATCGCCCGCTTCGAGGAGAGCCTCGGGAACGGTGCCGTCGTCACTTTCCCCGACGCCCGGCCCGGATTCCTCGACGAGGTCTCTTCCGTCTACGACGCGGCCGCCGCCGAAGCGGCCTATGTGCGCATCATCGACTTCCTCGACACGACGCTCGGTTCGGATCCCGCATGACGGTGGACAGGACGCGTTCCCGAGGATCCTCGCGCGGCGGTGACGCGGGGATACGGAACGAAGGTGGTAGCGTCGCCAAAATGGATCAGTACGTCGGCAAGCATGGGCGGCAGCGCCGCCGCTCGCCGGGTCCCGGCCGTGAGACAGCGAAAGCGCAGGGTGGTGGAGCGGGGCGGGGTGACCTCCCCGCAGCCGGTCCGCCCCGGCCTTCGGTCGTTGCCGTCCTCGACAGTCCGTCCCGCGACGTGGATCGCTTCGATCCCGGCGCTGACCGAGACGAAACGGGTTCGGATGCTGAGGACATCTGGCCAGAGCCTGCAGACGGGGCAC
>JADZDR010000054.1 GCA_020850945.1 Acidimicrobiia bacterium
GCAGCAGCCCACCCCGAACGCTTCACCAAACGACCCACCCCACCCAAGGTCCCCACCAAAGCCTGGATCAACCGACCATCCATCCAAACCAGCTAGAACTCCGGCAATCACCTATTGACAGGTTCCGCGCCAACATCGCCAATTGATGGGCAACGAACATCTCTGATCGAGTCTCGGAATGCGCTTGTAACAGATCCAACGACCCGCGTTGAGACTTACCCTGATCAAGGTGTGACATTCTACGTGAATGGAGAGGGGAACTGTGAGTCACTGCGCGCAACAGCGGACGTCAAGGCCCTCAGCACCACCTCTGATGTCACGATTGTCGAGTGGGATATCTCCTCTGAATGCCACATAGGGTCGGTCCATGTGGACAAGTTGTCCCAGGAGGCATTTCGCCAGAGCCAGGGTTATGGCGAGGGCGATGAACAACTCACTCGAACAGACCCGGCTGCGAACGCATTCCCCGCGGGTGCCGTGGCCCAGCCGCACCTCACTTACGGCAACTACATTCATTCGTCCCAGACGGTACAAGATGTGGTGAATATTGACGTCGCCAAGCTTCGCAGCCACACAGACAGAAACTGGAATGGTTCCTGCACTTGGTGGAAGCACTTACGCGCTGTCTCATCCACAAGTATGTCTTGGAACCACCCGTACAAGCCTGGTATCGTCGGAGCGTGGGAGGGATGTGGGATCTTCTATATATACTCACTCGCTGCATCCAACTATCATTCAGATTGGTTATGGTGCAATTTCGGTAGTGGATGGCAAGAGATGTGGCTGGCCAACTGGCACTACTCTTGGGCAAGTGGAGACTGGCTGACGTCCTTTTTCCAGAACGTCAGCTGCCCTGGAACACACATGTCAACGGCTTCTTGGACGAATACCAATCCCGATGGCTAACATGACGGCGAGGTCAGGAGGTCGGGAGGCCAAGTAGGATGCTGAAAGTGCTCCATTGCGTCGAGATCATCGCGGCTCTTGGGACGGTTCTCTCCGCGGTTGTCGCCTTGGTCGAAGTCTGTTCTGACGACACCCTTGGTTGGCCGAGTCCGGGGAGTGTGATCATCGTCGTTCTCTTTGTAGTCGGAGTGGCAGCAGTGGCGATGGGTTCTTGGGGAGCCCGATCCTCAAGACATCTTGTTGCAGGTATTGGATTCCTCGTGGGTGCCGTCACGCCGACATTCTTCTTCTACTTGGGGAACATCCTGCTCATACTGGTCGCCATTGCAGAGCTGGTCCTCTGGGTGCGGCAGAGGTGGACACACAGCCAGGACGGCGACACCGCCCGCTTGAGTACTGAGCGTCACCCGGAATCGTGAAGGCTTCGCCGACGCTCATCGGGTCGTCTCCTTCACCCAGAGGACCACGGATCATTTGAGGACATCACGCAAAGTGGGCCTTCGACCTCACCGCGGGCGATCTCGTCCTTGGCCGCCCAGTTTCCCAACGTCTGCGGCTTGATCCCCAGATCCCGAGCCACCTGAGCGATCGACTTCTCGGTCTCCCTGACTATCCGCACCGCGCCGACGCCTTCACCACCGCCTGGACACGCATCTGCACCCTCACCTGACAGGCGTCTCCCGCCGCCGGCACCCCGAAATCTTCGCCTCCGCGCAAGCACGACGCGGGCACAGACCCCCCAGGGCCGCACCTCGAAGCCGCCAACTCACGCCACACCACCACAACTGACCCCACCACAGCCCGAGGGACTACCTCAAAGTCGCAGGCACACCCGCGACGACAGCCTCGTATCCGTACTGGGCGACGAAGCTCGTGGCGGGCGGCACGATCGGTGGCATCATCGGATCCTCGTCTGCGGACGTAGCCACGCGGCGCGTCTACGTCGGCACGGCGGCGGGGGAGGATCCGCTCCGCCCCCGGCAGCCGACCATGCACGCCCTCGACATGGACACGGGCGAGGTCGTGTGGCAGTCGCGGTCTTCCGACTTCCTCACACGCGACTGGACGGCAGGGCCGACGACCGGTGTGAACGACGTCGCCTTCTTCGGGAGCGCGACCACCGCCACGCTACGGGGTATGCGCTCTGCAGACGGGACGGAGCTGTTCATGCGGCCGGTAGCCACGGGGATAAGCGCGATCGCGTCGCCGCCTGTCGTCGTCGACGGGACGCTCGTGGTCGGCACGGGCATCGGGTCCCTCACCGGTGAGGCCGGCAGCCTGTCGGACATGACTGCGGCTCTGGCCTCGGACATCGTGGCGCTGTGCGTGCCGGGATCCCCGGACTGCCCCGACGACAGGGGTGTGGAACTGGAGTTGCGTGGAGCCCACCGTTCCCTCCTGGACGACGCCGTCGCAGGTGACCTCGAAGTCGAGCCGGGCCTGCTCGGTCCGCGCGTCCGCGTGGCGGGAACCTTCGTTCACAATGGAGATCCCGTCGTGATCGACGTCACCTGCCTTCTCAGTTGCGGGGGCAGCCTGCGTGTCGGCAGTACGAGGATCCCGATCCGGCTCGCGGCCCTGCGCGACTGGGGTCAGATGCCCGACATGGCTCGGTTCTCGGGAACCTGGACGGACACGTCGACTCTCCCGTGGAGCACGACGACGTTCGATGTCACGGTCCGCGAGAGTTGAACCTCAGCCTGCGACACCGACGACGGCGTAGCCCGCGGAGTCGATCGCGGTCCTGAATGCGGACTCGTCCACGGGGTCGTCGCCGACGACTGCCACTTCACCCGTGGCGAGGTCGACGTCGACACCGGTCACACCCGCGACCCCGCCCACGGCGTCCTTCACCTTCTGCACGCAGTGGTTGCAGCTCATGCCTTCCACGCGAAACGTCACAGTGGCCATGCGAAGCTCCTTCGGCTTGGGATGGAGACCGACGATTGCTTCAGCATACCCCCATAGGGTATTTGGATCGGCATGGGCCAGTCGGGAATCAGGATCCGGCGATGGCCTCCATCTGCGCGAACATGGCGGCGAGGTCGGGAGGCGCGCTGTCGCCCGGGTCGGGTATGCCGGCTGCGGCGTAGATCGCATCCGTGACGGACCGCATCCGTTCGATGTTCTTCTCGAAGCCGGGCAGGCCGTTAGTGATGAAGGAGACGACGAGTCCGTACTCGGGATCGCAGAAGGCCGTCGAGGACGAGTGGCCGGAATGACCCACGGACCGGAACGAGGCGCGGGGCCCGAAGTCCGCGCCCTGCACGATGAAGCCGAGACCCCAGGGGGGTTCGTCCCCCCACTTCGGGTGCGGGATGCCGATCGAGGCGAGGTGGTCTACCACGCCGACGCGGTGCACGGAGGTGATCGCCTCCACCGTCTGCTCGGACAGGATGCGCACTCCGTCCCGTTCGCCCCGGCCGAGGATCATCTCGTAGAAGCGGCCGAGCTCGCGGGCGGGACCGCGTCCGCATCCACCCGGCGAGATCCACCGCAAGCCCGCCTCGGTGTTGAGGTGGGGGAGGTCGAAGACGGGCCGGAGCGGATGGCCTTCGGGCAACTTGCAGCCGATGTGGGCCACCCGGTCACGCAGCTCCTCTAGTCGGTCGGGTGGGATGCCGAGGTGACAGCTCGTCATGCCGAGCGGCCCGAAGATCTCCTCTTCGACGAATCGGTCGATGCGGCGGCCGTCCACGGCCTCGACGAGCGCACCGAGCGCGACCCAGCCGGCGGTCGCGTGGTACACGGCGGCCGCGCCCGGTTCGTGCAGGGCGGGACTCCCCACGACCTGCTCGACGAGCTCGTTCCAGGTCGCGGGCATGCCGGCGAGGTCGGCGAAGGGGAACCCGCCGCGGTGCGTCAGGACGTGACGGATCGTCGCCTCCTCCTTGCCCGACATGAAGTCGGGGATGTAGCGCCGGATCCGATCGTCGAGGGAGACGAGGCCGCGCTCCCAGAGGATCGCGACGGCGGTGGCCGTGATCGGCTTCGACGAAGAGAACCAGAGGGTGAGGGTGTCGGGTTGCATCGCCGTCCCTGCACGAGCCTCCCCACCCGCCGCGTCCACGACGGGACGGCTGTCGCGGGAGATGTAGAGCTGCCACCCGTCATGGAGATCCGGCTGGCCGGCCTCGATGTCCGCGAGAAGCCCTTCGAGTGCCTGCGCAGAGAACCCCGACGCTCCCGGATCCGATTCGAACTGCATGCGGTCCCCCTGTTCGACGCCGGCTGCAGATCTTGAATGATCGACCGGGGAGCCGTGGTGGCGCCAGTCGGACAGAGCCTTCTCTGACACGTCTGTCATAGAAGGCTAGGATCCCGCCGAGGGGGTCGTGGATGGATCTCGAGTACACCGAAGACCAGGCGGCCTTGCGCGACGCCGCGCGGGACGTGCTCACGCGCGAGTGCCCGATCTCTCTCGTGCGCCAGGTGTTCGAAGGCAGCGCGGACAGCGCCGGCCTGTGGGCGACTCTCGTCGACCTCGGCTGGCCTGCCCTGCTCGTCCCCGAGGACGACGGCGGACTCGGGCTCTCGTTCGTCGAAGTGGCCATCGTCCTCGAGGAGATGGGCCGGGTTCTCGCGCCCGGGCCCTACCTCACGACCGAGACGCATCTCATCCCCGGCCTCCTGCACGTCGCAGACGAGACGCACCGCAAGGAGCTTCTCGAGGCGGCAGTCGCCGGATCCCTCACGGCGACACTCGCGACCGGGGATGCAGAGGCGAGGCATGAGAACGGCGGGTGGACCCTCGCCGGTTCGGCCACGAACATCCTCTCCGGCGCCGATGTCTCGCATCACCTCGTCCCGGCACGAACGGAGGGCGGGACGGCGCTCTTCCTCGTTCCCGTCGACGAAGCCGTCGTGACGACCGTGCACGCGGTGGACAGCACAAGATCGCTCGCGCACGCCCGCTACGAGGATGCCGCCTTGGGGGACGATTCGCTCCTCACAGGGCCGGACCTCGCCCCGCGAGTCCTCGACGAGATCGAGCTCGCAGCCACGTTGGGGCTCTCCGCAGAGAGCCTCGGGTCGTGCGAGCAGATGTTGGCGATGACGCTGCAGTACGCGAAGGAACGCGAGCAGTTCGAGCGACCAATCGGCTCGTTCCAGGCGATCAAGCACAAGCTCGCCGACATGCTCGTCGCCTGTGAGCGTGCCAACGCCCTCGTCTACTTCGCGGCCCTCACACTCGCCGAAGATGACGAGCGTCGTGAGATAGCGGTCCACATGGCCAAAGCCGGGGTGGGGGAGTGCCAGCGGCTCGTGATGAAGGAGAGCCTGCAGATCCACGGTGGCATCGGGTACACGTGGGAGCACGACCTGCACCTCTACGTGCGGCGCGTGAAGACGAGCGAGGTGCTCTTCGGTGATTCCCGCGATCACCTTCGCCGGGTCGCCGACCTCCTCTCGCTCTGACGCCCGGCCCGGCCGCAACGCCGACGGCGCCACGCGAGCCGGGGGCGTGAAGCGCGCCCTCTGGGTACCTGAGCGGCGATATATCGCCGCTCAGGTACCCAGAGGCGGTGTTAGCCCCGATGGATCGGGGCTAACCTGCCGTCGCTATGGCGAGACGATCCGCGCAGGACACCGAGCGTGCGATCTACGGGCGCGACGTCACCGAGTTCGACCGAACCGTCGCATTCTCCGACGGTGTGTTCGCCGTCGCGATCACGATCCTCGTGCTCGGCCTCGAGGTACCCGAGATCACACCGGACACCGATGTCTGGACCGAGCTGGTGGAGCTGGCACCGCAGTTCGCGAGCTACCTCATCAGCTTCGTGGTCATAGGTGGCTACTGGATCCAGAACCACCGATTCGTGAGCCGCCTCGCGACGATGAGCTACGCCTACATCGTCTGGACACTCGGTTTCCTGCTCGGCATCTCGCTCATCTCGTTCGGTACGCGGTTCGTGGGCGCCAACGCGGAGGCGCCGGGTGCGATCACGGTGTATGCGATCCTCATCGCCTACGTGAGCTTCATGGAGGGCATCGGCCGCCACATCGCATACCGTGACGGGCTCTTTCGTGACATGCCGGGCTTGCGTAAGGAGCGTTTTGACGTCTTGTGCGACTGGATCCCGGGCCTGGTCTTCCTGCTTTCGATCCCCCTTGCCTTCCTCATCGGTTCGAATGCAACCTTCGTCTGGCTCGCGACGTGGCCGGCCATGGCCGTCGCGGCGCGGTTCGAACCGGGCAAAGAGACGGAGGAGGAGGCGAATTGAGGATCGAGGCCGTAATCGAGGTGCCCCAGGGGAGCCGCAACAAGTACGAGATGGACCACGACACGGGGCGGGTCTGGCTCGACCGCACCCTGTTCACGGCGACGGCATATCCAGCCGACTACGGGTTCGTGCCCGAGACGCTGGCCGAGGACGGCGACCCGCTCGACGTCCTCGTGCTACTCGACGCACCCACCTTCCCCGGCTGTCACATCTGGGTCCGTCCCGTCGCCGTGTTCTGGATGCGGGACGAGGCCGGTCCGGATGCCAAGGTCCTGTGTGTGCCCGACGCCGACCCGCGCAAGCAGCACATCCAGGATCTCGCCGACCTACCCGATCACCTCCCGGCGGAGATCGAGCACTTCTTCGAGGTCTACAAGGACCTCGAACCGCACAAGAGCACGGAGACGCGTGGCTGGCAGGGAAGGGACGCCGCTATCACCGCGATCGAGGACGCGTTGGGGAGATACGAGTCCTCCTGAGGTGCCTCAGGAGCGGACGAGCCGTTCCACGGCAGCCATCGCCTCGGCGATCTTCTCGGAACCCGCCGCCTCACCCTGGGCTACGGCGCTGCGCACACATGTCTCCATGTGATCGTCGAGGAGGCCGATGGCGACCTTCTGCAGGGCACGTGTCACCGACGAGATCTGTGTGAGGATGTCTATGCAGTAGGTGTCGGCATCGACCATCCGCTGCAGGCCTCGGACCTGCCCCTCGATGCGCCGCAGGCGCACGAGGTAGTCCTCCTTGTCCGTGGTGTAGCCGGGCATGGGTTGCTCCTCGGGTTGGGCGGTCTCGGACCAGCCTAGCACTTGCATCCCGGTAGGGGGTAGGGGTATACTCTAGAGATATTCCTGCCGGCAGAGATCAAGGGGGTTTCCCGTGAACGCCACGGATGTCGGAGTGATCCTCGGAGCGCTCGCCGTCGCAGCCTTCCTCGGCTGGTACTTCTTCGGTCCGAAACGCAGCGCCGGCGCGGCCTTCAGCGACGGTAGGCAGGAAGCCACGATTCGCGTGCGGGGCGGGTACTCGCCCGCGTCGATCCGCCTCCGATCCGGCCTGCCCGTGCGCCTCGTGTTCGACCGCGAGGAGGACGGGGACTGCACTTCCGTAGTCGTCTTCCCCGATCTGCGCCTCAAGCGCGATCTGCCCGCGTTTCGCGAGACAGCCGTCGAGTTCGTGGCACCCGCACCCGGTACCTACGAGTTCCACTGCGGCATGAACATGGTCCACGGCGAACTCATCGTGGAAGCGGCGCAGGCGGACAGCGGTGACATCGCCGACGCAGCGGCGGAGGAGTTCGGTGACGGATCGACGAGCGAGATCCTGGCCGACGAGTTCCGCCTCGCCGGTGAGGGCGCGCACTGCGCGGCATGCGTCGCGACCATCACGGACGCCGTCGAGGCCGTACCGGGCGTCGAGTCCTGCCACGTGGACCTCGTGAACCAGAAGGTCCGCGTGAAGCACGCGGAACATGTCGCTGCTGACGAGATCGGTGACGCCCTTGCCGGCGCCGGCTACCCGGCCGAACGACGTGAGCATCCGGGCTCGGCCGAGGCGATGGTCGAGGACGAATCCTCGCGGGCACGGGAGATGAACCGACTGCGCTTCCGCACCGTCGTCGCCGCCGTGCTCACCCTGCCGGTGCTGCTCGGTTCGATGCTCATGGATGTGTTCCATGCGATGTGGATGCCTGCGATCCTCATGGATCCCTGGTTCCAGCTCGCCCTCACCACCCCTGTCATGTTCTGGGCAGGTTGGCAGATCCACAGGAGTGGATGGTCGGCACTCCGGCATCGCAGCGCCGACATGAACTCGCTCATCACGGTGGGCACGATCGCGGCCTACGGGTACAGCGTGCTCGTGACCGTCGCCCCCACCCTGTTGCCCGAGGAGCTGCGGGGCGTGTACTTCGAGGCAGTCGGTGTGATCATCACGCTCATCCTCCTCGGCCGCTGGCTCGAGGCGCGGGCCAAGGCCGGGACGGGTGAGGCGATCCGGGCGCTCATCGGCCTGCAGGCCCAGACAGCCCGAGTCGTGCGCGGCGGCGAGGAGATCGAGATTCCGATCGAGGACGTCACGGTCGGAGACGAAGTCGTGGTGCGCCCCGGGGAAAAGGTTCCCGTGGACGGTGTGATCTCGGAGGGGCACAGCGCGGTCGACGAGTCGATGGTCACAGGGGAGTCGATACCGGTGGAGAAGGCGGCCGGGGACGTTGTGATCGGTGCCACGGTCAACCAGGCGGGCGCGTTCCGCTTCCGGGCCGAGAAGGTCGGCAGGGACACGATGCTCTCCCAGATAATCCGGCTCGTCGAGGAGGCTCAGGCCTCGAAGGCCCCGATCCAGAAGCTCGCCGACATCGTCGCGTCACGCTTCGTCCCCGCTGTCATGTTCATCGCGATCGCCACGTTCGTGGTGTGGTACGTCGCCGGCCCCGACCCAGCCCTCACGAACGCGCTCGTGAGCACCGTTGCGGTGCTCATCATCGCCTGCCCGTGCGCCCTCGGTCTCGCCACCCCCCTCTCGATCATGGTCGGAACGGGCAGGGGCGCACACGCGGGAATCCTCATCCGCTCGGCCGAGGCACTCGAGACTGCCGAGAAGGTCGACACCGTGGTGCTCGACAAGACCGGGACCGTCACCCGCGGCGAGCCGGCGCTGACAGACGTCATACCGGTGACCCCGCCCCCTGGCATCGACAGGGACGAGCTCCTCCGCCTCACGGCGGCAGCCGAGCACCTCTCCGAGCATCCCCTCGGCACGGCGATCGTCTCCGCAGCCCGATCGGCCGGCCTCGACCTGCCCGAGACAGGTGAGTTCGAGTCCGTCACGGGCAAAGGCATAGTCGCCACGATCGAGGGCCGTGCGATCGCGGTCGGGTCGGAACGCCTCCTGGACTCGCTCGGTGTCGACGACGCGTCGCTGCGCGAGGTGTCGGAGGAGCTGGCGGGGCACGGCAAGACGCCGATACTAGTCGCCGTGGACGGTGTCGCAGCCGGCGTGATCGCCGTCGCGGATACCGTCAAAGCCGAGTCGGCCGGGGCGGTGAAGGCACTGCACTCCCTCGGTCTCGAGACCGTCATGATGACAGGGGACAACCGGCGTACAGCGGCCGCCATCGCGCGTGAAGTCGGGATCAAGCGCGTCGTGGCCGAGGTCCTGCCGTCGCACAAGGCGGGGGAGGTGGAGCGGCTCCAGCACGCGGGTCGCCGCGTCGGCATGGTCGGTGACGGCATCAACGACGCACCCGCCCTCGCCCAGGCCGACGTGGGCATGGCGATCGGTACGGGTACGGACGTGGCGATAGAGGCTTCCGACGTCACCCTCGTCTCGGGGGCGCTGGGCGGCATCGCGAAGGCGATCCACCTGAGCCGGGCGACGATGCGCAACATCCGCCAGAACCTCATGTGGGCATTCCTCTACAACCTGATCGGCATCCCGGTCGCCGCCGGGGTGGTCTATCCGTTCTTCGGGATCCGCCTCAGTCCGATGATCGCCGGGGCGGCGATGGCGTTCAGTTCAGTCTCGGTCGTGATGAACGCGAACCGGCTGCGCCGCTGGGAGCCACCGCTGATCGAGGCCGATGTTCCGGTGGAGGATGCCGCGCCTGACGTCGAGGTGCCGGTGGGAGCAGGCGGCTCTGCGCATGCCCTGACGTGACGAGATCGCCCCGATCCGTACGTCAGCCGCGGGGGAGACCGAGGACACGCTCGGCGATGATGTTCCGCTGGATCTCCGACGTGCCGCCCGCGATCGTGTTCGCGAAGGTACGGAAATAGCTCATCATCCACGGGAGGCGACGGGCCGACTTCGTCGCCGACACGCGGTCGAGGTCGAGGGCGTCGGTGTGCAGCGCCTCCACGGCGGTGAGCTGGAGGCGCTGCTCGGCTTCGGACGAGTAGAGCTTGAGGATCGAGCCCTCGACGGCCGGGAGCCCGCGCGCCGCCTTGGAGAACCCGCGATAGCCCATGATCCAGAGGGCCTGCAGGTCGACGTAGTGGCGGGCGAGCGTCTCGCGCAGCACCTCGTCCTCGGTGGGAGTCACGGCCCGGCGGAGCGCGTGGAAGGCACGTTCGAAGGTGGTCGCCTGGTTGATCCAGAGCATCGCCCGTTCGTGCTTGAGCGACCCCGTCGCGATCTTCCAGCCGTCGTTCAGTTCACCCACGAGGTTCTCGCGGGGCACCTCGACGTCGTCGAGGAACACCTCGTTGAAGTCGGCATGGCCTTCCTCGGTGATCTCGGGCAGGGGACGGCACTCGATCCCGGGGGTCTTCATGTCGATGACGATGGCCGAGATCCCCCTGTGCTTGGGGGCCTCGGGGTCCGTGCGCACGAAGCACATGCAGAGGTCGGCGTGGTGGGCGCCGGACGTCCACACCTTCTGGCCGTTCACGACGAAGTGGTCGTCGAGGACGGCAGCACGCGTGGTGAGGGACGCGAGGTCGCTCCCGGCGCCTGGTTCCGACATCCCGACGCACCACGTGCAGTCCCCCCGCAAGGTGGGAAGCGCCCACTGCTCGATCTGGGCGGGGGTACCCCGGTCGAGGATGGACGGGGCGCAGATAGAGAGCCCCTGCGGATTCTGCGCGCGTTGGATGTTGCGCCTCGCGAGCTCCTCGAAGTAGATCATCTGCTCGACAGGCGACGCGTTGCGGCCTCCGCGTTCGGGCGGCCAGCCGGGGACGAGCCATCCGGCATCGAACATGGCCCGCTGGAAGCGGCGTGCCCAGTCCGGCAGATGCCCTGTAGAGAGGCGAGGCGCCGCCACCATCTCCTCGTCCGAGGGGGCGTTCTCCTCGAGCCACACGACGAGCTCATCGCGGTAGATCTCAGTCGATTCGTCCCAGTGCAGCTTCACGTCTCAGCGGTCGAGCGTGGGATTGTCGGGCCGGTCGCGCAGAGCGCCCGGTTCGTCGAGCCAGCGGTTCAGCGCCCGCTTGCGCATCTCGCGCGTCGTGAACGTGTACGTGACGGCACGGCGCACGAGGCGTTGCTGGGTCGGTGTCGACACGACCTTGCGCAGGAGGTAGTCGGCCATGTTCCCGTGGTCCACCTCGGCATAGGCGTGCACCTTGAAGTTGTCCACCTCTATGCCGTAGTGGTCTCGCATGCCCTCGTACATCATCTTCGCGTAGCCGGTACCGGCCGCATGCCGTTCGCCGGCCCAGCCGAAGGCGGCGAGACCCTCTTCGTACGAACGGCGCATGTAGTAGAGCGACGTGAAGACCGCGCCGATCGTCTCCGGGATCGGCACGTAGGCCATGAGGTCGCCGTCGGAGATACCGAGCTGTTGTGCCCAGTCGTACTTCATGTCCACGTGGTTGGCATCACCCGTGAAGCCGGTCTCGTCGCAGAGGTTCTGCAGCCAGTGCTCGAAGTGCTCGCTACGTGAGAGGAGCAGGGCGTCGCCGTCGGGGGCGTTCGACACGATGGAGCTGAACTCCATCGTGAAGAACTTGCCCATCCAGTAGTACTCCTTGCAGAGGCGCCTCAGGTACTCGGGGGACAGCGTGCCGTCGGCGACTCGCTCCCAGACGAGGTTCTTCTCGAGGCACAGCTCGGCCTCGATGCTTCCGAGCTCGGCCATGAAGTCCTCGACGGACTTGGCGTCCTCCGGGCCGGCGTCACTGCGGATGTCCTTGAAGACTCGCTCGTTCACTGCGTCCCCCCGGGGCGAGGAGCGAGGGCAGCGTGCAGCCCTCACTCCGAAGTCGGTCTCAGGTCGTACAAGAGATTCTTGCACGTTTGGACGAGCGTCGCCAGCAAGGGGCTGCGCGCACACGGCACTAGCGCACGTGGTAGTCGACGCGGCCGCCCTCGCTGAAGAACCGCTGGCCCGCCGCGAGATCGTCGGGATTCGTGCCGAGGGCGAGGTATGCGTTCGCAAGTGACAGGGCCTGGGACCGCGACAGCTCCTGTGCCGCCCACGCGGCACGGACGGTCGCCTGGACCGCCGTGCGGGGGCGGGCCGCAATCGTCTCGGCGACCCAGCGGGCACGGGCGGTGAGCGCGTCGGGCGCGCACACCTCGCTCACGAGACCGATCTCGTACGCACGCTGGGCAGACATGCGCTCGTGTGCTCCGAGGAGCTGCATGCGCAGCAACTCGCCGAGCGGGATGCGCTGGGCCATGTGCACGGTCTCGAAGCTCGCCACCATGCCATAGGTCACGTGGGGATCGAAGAACGTGGCCGTGGAGGATGCGAGCACGATGTCGACCTCACCCAGCATGTAGAACGCCCCACCACAGGCGATACCGTTCACGGCCGCGACAACCGGCTTCCAGAGATCCGACGTCTTCGGGCCTATTGCCTCACCCGGATCGTCGAAGTGGATCCGGGACCCCACGCGACCCGCCCGCATGGAGTCTGCAGACGTGCCGATCGCCTCGGCACGGTCGATGCCCGTACAGAATGCCCGGTCGCCGGCGCCGGTGAGGACGAGGGCCCCGATCGTGTCGTCGACGCGGGCATTGCGCCATACGGTGTGCAACTCCTCCTGCATCCGGGTGTTGAAGGCGTTGTGTTTGTCGGGCCGGTTCAGCGTCACCCACGCCACGCCATTCTCGACCTCGAAGGTGATCGTCTCGAACTCCGGCATCTGGCTGTCCCCTCTACGAACGCTATGCTCGTACAAGATTTCTTGCACGACCCTACAGCGGGATCGAGGGGGAACAGGAATGGCCGACGTCTCCGCAAGCAGTCCTGCAGGGGGAGAGGCACGTGCGAAGCCCAAGATGCGTTTCGACCTGCCCACGCCCGACCAGGACACGGAACCGTTCTGGGAGGCGGCCCGCGAGCACCGTCTCGTCATCCGCAGGTGCAACGCCTGCCACGAGGCGCACTACTACCCGCGCTCGTTCTGCCCCAAGTGCTGGAGTGAGGATGTCGTGTGGATCGAGGCGTCGGGCCGGGGCCGTCTCTACACGTACTCCGTGGTCCACAAGAACGACCTGCCGCCGTGGCCCGAGCGCGTCCCGTACTGCGCCGCGATCGTGGAGCTCGACGAGGGGCCGCGCATGATGTCGAACGTCGTCGAATGCGACTTCGACGACCTGCGGGCGGACATGTCGCTCGAGCTCACATGGCGGGACGAGGCGTGGGGTGACGAGACGTGGAGCTTCCCCGTGTTCCGCCCCGCACCGTAGAAGTCAGTCGGCGCCCTTCTTGCTCCGCTTGGCGACTCGCCGCTTCGCCCGCTCGACCTCGGCGGGCGTCGGTGTGTGGTCTGCGGTCACGACCCGGCCTTCGAGGACACACCCCGGGGACGCAGGCTTGCACTCCGTGCGGATGAGGCGGCAGATCTCCCCGGTGTAGTGGGGACAGCTCCAAGACGTCACGTCTGCGAGTCTAAGTCCGGCCCGGGGCGAGTCAGGCCTTGATTTCGCGCGGGAGGCCGAGATACCGGTCGGCAAGCAGGGTCTTCTGTATCTCCGTCGTCCCCCCCGCGATCGATGCGCTCCGGCCGTGCAGGGCGTCGTCGGCCCAGGCCCCCTCGAGGGCAACGGGGCCGAGGAGAGCGACAGCACGTTCGAGACGGTGTTCGAGGAGGCTCCAGCGCAGCTTGGCGAGGGAGGCGAGCACGCCCGGATCGGCTCCTGCAGCCGCGGTCGCGATGATGCGGCGACCGAGCCAGTCGAGGCAGCGCTGCTCGGTGAGACAGAGCACCACCGCGTCGCGTCGGACGGCAGCCTGTGCTGGTGTCGTCCCGGTGCCGTCGAACGCGGCCAGGAGTGTGTCGATACGGCCCCGCATACGGAGCGTGAGAGTCACGACACCCGCCCGTTCGTACGTGAGCGTGGTCATCGCCACACGCCAACCGCCGTTCTCGGGTCCGAGGAGGTTCTCCGTCGGAACGGCTACGTCACTGAAGAAGATCTCGGAGAACTCGTCCCCACCCGTGAGTGTGCGGAGGGGCCGGACTTCGATCCCGGGCGAGTGCATGTCGACGAGGAGTGCCGAGATGCCCCGATGCGGCCGGTCTGCCCCGGGATCCGTACGCACGAGCACCTCGCACCAGTCGGCATGGGGTCCCAGCGTCGTCCACACCTTCTGGCCGTTCACGACGAAGGCATCCGCCACGCGGTGTGCCGAGGTGCGAAGTGACGCAAGGTCGGAGCCCGCCTCGGGTTCCGAGAAGGCCTGGCACCAGAGGTCGGCGCCGCGCCGCATGCGCTCGAGATGCCGGGCCTTCTGGTCCTCTGTGCCGAACTGCATGATGGCGGGGGCGATGTTCGAGAGGCCGATCGGATTCACCGGCCCGGGCGCCCCTGCGCGGTGCATCTCCTCGGCGTAGACGAGCTGTTCGAGTACGGATGCACCGCGCCCGCCGTACTCCTCCGGCCACGCGATCGCCGCCCAACCGGCGTCTGCGAGCGTACGGTTCCAGGCGCGCAGCTCCTCGATCCGCGCCCGTGTGAGACCATGACGAAGTGAGAAGCCGCGCAGCTTGTCCGGCACATGGGCTTCGAGCCATGTGCGCAGACTCGCACGGAACTGCTCGAGGGTCTCTCCGCCGGCCTGCTCAGTCAGCACCGAGGATCACTGTGGCCGCCGAGCTGAACCAGCCGCCGGTTCCGTTGCAGACGCAGAGCTTCGCGTCGGGAACCTGACGGTCTCCGCCCTCACCGCGGAGCTGCCTGGTCGCCTCGACGAGGAGGAAGAGTCCCCGCATGCCGGGGTGACATGCGGACAGACCGCCGCCGTCGGTGTTGGTGGGGAGGCGGCCCTTCAGGGTGAGGGTGTCCCCCTCGACGAAGCTCCCGCCCCCACCCTTGTCGCAGAAGCCGAGCGCCTCGAGGGTGAGCAGCACCATCGGTGTGAAGGCGTCATAGAGCTGGGTGATGTCGATGTCCGCAGGCGTTACACCGGCCCGGTCGAACGCGAGGGGACCGGACCACACAGCCGGAGACTCGGTGAAGTCGTGCCATTCGCTCATGGTCGTGTGCGAGACGGCCTCACCCGTGCCGAGCACCCAGATGGGCTCTTTCGCGCAGTCCTTGGCCCGCTCCGCGCTCGCGAGGACGATCGCCCCCCCGCCGTCGGACCGGATGCAGCACTGCAGTTTCGTGAGGGGATCGGCGATCATCGGCCCCCCGAGCACGTCCTCCATCGTGATCGGCTCGCGGTAGTACGCGTCCGGGTTGTGCGAGGCGTTCTCACGCGTCTGCACGGCGATGGACGCGAGCTGCTCGACCGTCGTCCCGTACTCGTGCATGTGGCGCCGTGCCGCCATCGCGTACTTGGAGATGAGGGTGTGCCCGAACGGCACGTCGAACTGGACCGGTCCCTTCGAGCCGAAGCTGAGATCGGCGCGGCGTGTCGCCCGTTTCAGGTTCGCGCGGGCTGTCGAGCCGTAGGCGAGGACCACGACCTCGGCGAGGCCTGCCCGGATCGCCGCCGCGGCGTGCTCGACGAAGAAGAGCCACGTGCTGCCACCTACCCCCGTCGCGTCGACCCAGGTCGGGCGCAGCCCGAGGTATTCGGCGAGCTCGACGGGCTGGAGGACACCCGTGCCCGTCGAGCAGAAGCCGTCGACGTCGTCCTTCGTGAGACCGGCGTCCGCGATCGCCCGCGACGCACCTTGGAAGTGCAGTTCGTATGCGGACTTGTCGTCGACGCGTCCACAGTCGGAGAGCGCGGCTCCGACGATCGCAACCTGCTTCTGGCTCTCGGGCACCGACATGCGGTCAGCGTCCCCTGGTCATGCGGAGGCCGCCGTTGCGGCTCCCGAAGATGTCGGTGTTCACGGCGTTCGTGATCTTCGCGGGATCCCAGCGAGCGGGTCCCTCCTTTGTCAGGTTCTCGATCGACGCGCCGAGCCTCCACGGTTCGTAGTGGGCGATCTCGTTGCCGACTGCCTTGAAGACCTGGCCCGTGACATGCAGGGATTCGTCCGACGCGAGCCACGCGACCATGGGTGCCGAGTTTCCCGGGTCGAGGCGGTGGAAGTCGCCGGCCTCTTCGGCGGCGGCGAGGGCGGCCTTGACGTCGTCGGCGATGATGCCGCCGGACATGCGGGTCGCGCCCCCGGGCGCGATCGCGTTCGCGCGCACGCCGTACTGCTGCAGTTCGAGGCTGGTGATGACGGTGAGGGCGGCGATACCGGCCTTCGCCGCGCCGTAGTTGGCCTGGCCCACATTGCCCTGTAGACCGGCACTCGACACGGTGTTCACCACCGAGGCACGGGGTTGGTCGCCGGCTTTGGACTGCTCCCGCCAATGGACGGCAGCGTGATGCGTGCAGGCGAAGGTGCCCTTGAGGTGGACAGCGACCACGCCGTCGAAGTCGTCCTCGGTCATCTTCACGATCATGCGGTCCCGGAGGATGCCGGCGTTGTTGACGAGGATGTCGAGGCGGCCGAACGCGTCGACGGCGGCACCGATCAGGTTCTCTGCCCCCGACCAGTCCGCCACGTTGTCTCCGTTCGCGACGGCCTCGCCGCCCCGTTCGGCGATCAGCTCGACGATCTCGTGGGCGGGACCCTTGTCGGCCCCGGATCCGTCGACGGCAGCCCCGAGGTCGTTGACCACGACCTTGGCACCCTGCCGGGCGAGCTCGAGGGCTTCGCCGCGTCCTACCCCCCGGCCTGCCCCGGTGACGATGGCGACCTTTCCGTCGAGCAGACCCATGATTCCCCCTAGGTGGCACGAGCCGTGTTCTGTGACACGGTCGTCACACACCCTAGGCGGGGGCGGAACTGTCGTTCAAGAGTCCTCGCGCGACGTCAGGTCCCGATGTCGAGGAGGTGCGCGCGTCCCGTTGTGGCGAGTCGTGCCCGCAGCGCCGCGACGTCCACGGGGGCGAACTCGTCGCCCGAGCGAACGACAACACCGGGGGCGAGCACACCCTCGCGGCGCAGTCTGGCGACGTCCACCTTGTGCGTGGCAGCGAGAGGCATGGTGGAAACGAAGCGCACGTAGCGCGGGGGCCACTTCGTCCCGCAGTCGGGCTGGGCTGACATCCACGACACGAGGCCCGCGGCATCGAGGTCGGAGTCGCGGTCCAGTTCGACCACGGCGAGGAGCTGGTCACCCGCCGCCTCGTCCGGGACCGCGACGACGGCTGCGGTGACGACATCGGGATGCGATTCGAGGAGGCGCACGACAGCGGCCGTCGCGAAGTTCTCGCCGTCGACTCGGACCCAGTCGTCCATGCGACCTGCGAAGTGGAGGAAGCCGGCGCTGTCCACGTAGCCGAGGTCACCGCTGTGATATGCGCCGTCGCGGGTTCGTTCTGCAGTCGCATCCGGGTTCTGCCAGTAACCCTCGAACATCTGAGTGCCCGCCGTGTTCACGATCTCCCCGATCGCCACGTCGGCGTTGACGAGCCGCCCGTGCGGGTCGAGCTCGGCCGAAGGGCACTCGGTGCCGGAAGGGGAGAGGACCTTCACACCCTCGGGTAGGCGCCCGAGGACACCGGGGGGATCGGTCGATGTTCGCACGAGTCCTACACCCCCCTCTGTCGACCCGTAGAAGTCGATGACCTCGCACCCGAAGCGGGCGGCGAACCGATCGCAGTTGTGAGAGCTCCCCTCGTTCCCGATCACGACCCGCAGGGGGTTGTCAGCGTCGTCGGGCCGGACGGGCGACGTGAGGAGGTACGCGAGCGGCTTGCCCGTGTATCCCCACCACGTTGCCCGGAGACGGCGCACATCACCGAGGAACTCCGAGACGGAGAAGCGCGCGCGCAGGCCGATCGCTGCGCCCGTGAGAAGTGCGGGTACGAAGACGGTCATGATGGCGCCACCGTGGAACAGCGGCATCGAGATGTAACCGACGTCTCTTGCGTCGAGGCCGAGGCGCCCCACCATCTTCGCCCCGCTCGCAACGGCCGCGCCGTGGGTGCGGATCACGGCCTTCGGCGACGAGGTCGAGCCTGACGTGAGGAGGAGGAACGCTACGTCCTCCGGTTGCGTAATCGGCTCGGCGGCGAGTGTGGAGGCGGCGTCGACTGCTGCGGCGCAGGCCGGACCCAACGACAGGATGGGGACATCGGTGCCGGCGGGGACTTGTGTGGCGTACTGATCCTGCGCGACCACGACAGAGCAGGAGGTGTGCGCGATGTCCCGGGCGAGCTCCGTGCCGCGCCGTGTCGTGTTGAGCCCGACGACGCCGGCTCCGGCGAGGAAGGCACCGTACACGAGCTCGGGCCATTCCGGCACATTGTCGGCGAGGATCCCGACATGGAAGGGGAGTCCCTCGACGCGGAAGTGGTTCAGCGCCGCACCCACCGCCAGCGCCCGTTCGACGAGCTCCTGCCAGGTCACGGCCTGGTCCTCGCCGCGGACGACGGCAGGTCGGTCGGGATGCGTCGTGGCTGTCGCGAGCAGTGCCGCGGTGAGCGTCCGCGGTGTCGTTCCGGCTTGCGTGCTCACGCCCGTGAGGGAAGGACGACCTGCGACTTGGCGGTCATGACGACCTCACCGTTCTGGTTTGTCACGGCGATGTCGAGGCCGACGAGGTTGCCGGCGTCGATCTTGTCCTTCTCGGCTACGGTCTGCGTGACGCTCAGGACGTCGTCGGGCCAGACCTGGGCGACGAACCGGCATCCGAAGGAGCGCACGTTCTCGATGCCTACCCAGCCCGCGACCGCTCTCGAGCACACACCGGCCGTGTACATGCCGTGTCCGAAGACCGTCGGCCGCCCTGCCTTCTGGGCGAAGGTCTCGTCGTGGTGCATGGGGTTGAAGTCCCCCGACGCGCCCGCGTACCTGACGAAGTCGGTGCGGGTGAGGGGTTTGGTCGTGAACGCGGGACCCGTGTCACCGATCGCCACGTCCTCGAAGCAGGGTGCGTTCATCGTTGGGGCCTCCTTGCCGGATCAGGTGAGTGCGCTCTCACTTGGCGGGTGCGGTCTCGAGGATCGTGGACGACGTGGAGACGACCGGGTCGCCACTGTCCTTCTCCCGCCATACGATCTCCGTCGTCACGAAGGTCATCATCCCGCCCCGCTTCCCCTCCTTCTGGCGCACGTCGACGATCTCGGGGACACCTTCGAGCACCATGCCCGAGACGAGGGGCTTGTGGCACACGAACTCCTGCTCGCCGTGGAGGACGCGCTTGCGGTCGAACTCGGCCTTGCGCAAGGGGGCAGTGCCCCGCATCCAGAAGGTCGACGCCATCGCGAAGGTGGGTGGGGCGAGAAGGCCGTCGAGGCCGGCCGCCCGCGCTGCTTCGAGGTCTAGGCAGCGCGGATCGTCGAAACCGAGGGCGACCGCGAACTCACGCACCTTGCCCTCTTCGACCTTCCACGTCTCGCTGTCACCACGTTCACCGACCAGATCGGTCACGTTGTCGATCGCCATCGACCTCCCCCTCGTACTGCCCGCTCCGGGCCCGCTCATGTCGTACAAGGATTCTTGCACGACATCGGGGCCGGTTTCACGTCCCGCTGTCGAGACGGAACGAGAACGGCTGCAGTCGTGTCTCGGCGTCGAGGGCCGTGCGTGTGACGAAGTCAGGGCCGGCCTCGAGGAAGGGCGCGGCGTCGATCACGACCGGCTCGCGTTCTGTGTAGTCGACATCCGTGATCACACACGCTCCGTCGACGAGGTCGACGAGCCTCCCGTGAAGGCGGGCCTCGTCGCCGCTGACTGTCAACGTGAGCTTCCCGTGGCGTCTGTGCGGATACGAGGTCGGGGGCGGGGTGGGGTCGGGGTCGAGTCCGGAGACGTCACACGTACCGGCCACCTCCGTGCGCGCCACCTGCGTCCCACCGTCCCAGAGCTCCCAGCGGGCAGAGCGGGATTCCGCGAGGAAGGCTTCGATCTGCCAGCCGGCCGGGAGGGAGTCGAAGCAGGGCAGGGCCCGGGCGTCGGGTAGGCCCTGGGCGACGAGCAGGACACGTGCATTGGCGTCGCAGGACAGGCCGCGTGCCGACACGGCCAGCGCCGTGTCGTGGAACGTCGTCACCTGGTTGAGGGCGAGGCCGCCCAGGATGACTGCTGCGGCGGCGACTCCCAACGTGAGGAGGGCACGCTGAAGCGACCAGCGCTGGATGCGGATGCGGCTCCGGTCAGGGGCGAGTCCGCGGAACTCGGCGAGGAGATCACGCCCCTCGTCCTTGTGGATACGCTCCAGAGCACGTCGTGACTGCGTCGGGATCGTGACGCCGCGCGTCGCCGCGAAGGACTCGGCGATCTCCTCGGGAGTGAAGAGGAGACACGCCCTCTCGTACACACGCTGTGGATCCATACGCAGGCCGAGAACGATCATCATGTTCGCGAGATCGACAGCCTGGCGCCACGGTGTGGGCCGAACCTGGGCGAAGGCGACATCGATGAGGTGGACCGCGCCGCCACGCACGAGGAGGTTCGACGGTTTCACGTCACGATGGGCGAGGCCGCTGTCCCACATCGTGCGCACGAGGGAGAGGGCATCGTCGACGGTGTCGTCGTCGATCTCGACCTCTGCATCTCCGATCTCCCTCGCACCGTCGAGGAACTCCGATACGAGCGCATACTCGGCCTCGGGTACGAGCTCGACGATGCCGTAGGGATCGGCCCCGGCGACACCCGCATCGCGAAAGACCCGCATGAGGTAGTCCTCACGTTCGATGAGCCGCCGCACGGTCGTGAAGCGTGCCTCGTCCTCCAGACGTCCGTAGAGGATCGTGCGGGCGAGCTTGTACCACCGGTCGGATCGCAGGTGGCTGCGCGTGTTCAGCTTGGCGAAGAGCCACGTCGTCTCGTCGCCACCGGCGATCTGCGCACGAAACGGTGTCGATCCCGCCGAGCCGGCCTCGCCGAACGGTTCGATCGCGAGGACCTCGAGCCCGAGCTGCTCGCGAATCACCTCGCGAATCCGTTGACCCCGCTCCCCGCCGATGTCCAGGTGGGCTGCCTGCCCTCGCCGGTAGGTCACGGGGAAGGACGATTCCGGGGCGAGCCACCGGAAGACGAGGACGACGGTTGCACAGGCGATCAGCACAGCGGCAAGGTCGTCGGTCGGGTGGTCGACTCCCAGGTACCACCGGCTCGTCGACGCGAGCGCGATCGCGGCCGCGGACACCACGAACCAAGTCTGGCGAAGCCGGCCGCGGGGAAAGAGCACATACGCCATGAACACGAGTGTCGCCGCGAGTGCCTGCACGGGTTGGGAGGGGTGCGACCAACTCGCCCAACCCGTGAGGATCTCGATCTCGACGGGGCGGAGGCGCTGTGACTCGAGGACGAGGATGTCCGTCACCGTCTCCGAGAGGAGGAGCGCGAACACGCCGACGAAGAGGTGGCGCCAGCGCCGGAAGACCACGAGTGTCACCAGTGTTCCCGACGTGAGCACGCGGATCACCCACACCGATGTGAGCGCTTTCGCGACCGCCTCGGTGGCGGTGTCGAGTGCCGGTGAGCGGACACCGGCGAGGCCGACGAGGAGGTTCCGTTCGACATCCTCGATCGCGGCCCGGACCGGTGCGGAGAGCGACACGATGACGTAGGTCACGGCGAGTGCAGTGAGCACACCCAGCCACACACGGGCTACCCGATCGAGATCCCCGCGTATGCGCTTCGCGCTGCCCGTGGGTCGGCGCCGCTTCCCCCTGCGGGTGACCTCGGCGACACTCGTGTGGACTGGCTGTGTCACGGCGGCGATTCTTGCGCGAACGGCCGGCCGCGTGGGGGCGGCCTGACGTGGGAGCTCCGCACGGTCAGGAGACCAGGGTGAGCACGACCCACGCCCCGACGTAGCTCAGGCTGTTCGTCGCGACGTGCGTCATGATGGGGGGAATGAGGCTGTCAGGGCGGAGGCGCAGCCAGCAGAAGACCATGCCCGCGATGAAGGTCGAGACGACTGCGCCGCCCACCGCCGCGATCTCCTCCCAGAGGGTGTCGGCGACGGCACCGACGGCTGCATTCGAGCCGAGGGCCTCCCAGCCGGGAATGATGTGCCAGAGTCCGAAGAGGACGGATGACCAGAGCGCTGCCTTCCACCGGCCGGCCCGGTCGTACCCGGTGCGCTGGAAGAGGAGGGCGAGGAGCACGCCGCGAAACGAGATCTCCTCGAGGGCCACGGTGCCGAACGGCACACGTATCAGGGCGTTGTAGAGCATCCCCCACAGGCTTACGGCCGCCCGATCGTCCTCGAAGAAGGACCGTGTGAAAGGGATGAGCACGCCGAGGGCGATCACGGCCCCGATCGTGACCATGATCGTCGTTCCCCAGAGGAGCCCCCGGGGAACTGAGCTCCGGCTGAAGCCGATCGTGCGGTGTGTCGCACCCCCAAGCAGCCCGAGGCCGTAGATCGAGGCCGTCACGGCGAGGTTGACGGGCACGTATGCCCAGCCCGGCAGCCAGAGGTTCCCCACGACGTTGTAGATCACCAGCACGGCTATGACTGCCCAGATCATGCGGCCACCAGTCTGCCCTCTACTCTGAGTCGGCTGAACGTATACGACGCGAGGGGTTCCGTGGCCAGACGCGGCACTTGGGGCGCATGGGGCGACGAGGACGACGCGGCAGACGAGTACGACCTGTCCCGTCCCACCGAATGGGACACGCTCGACGACGCGATGGCGGCCGCCTCCTCGAGTCCTGCCCTGCGTGACGGTGCCGTCGTCATCACATGGGTTCGCCACGGCCCGGGCAGGAGTGAGGAACGGCGCTACGCGTGGCGGGGCAGCGATCTCGGCATGGACCTGCCCCAGGGGGCCGAGATCATCGCCCGCCGCGAGAAGGGCAAGTGGCGGACACCGTGAGATGTCCCACGGCGAGCGGGCGGTGGAGGCGGGCACGTACGGGCTTTCCCGCCGGCACCGCTGAGGCATAGTTTCGGCATCGGCATGAGTGAACGGGACTCACAGACACCACCCACGGACATCGTCGGCGCATTGGCCGATGCCATGCAGGCCGGAATGGCCGACGACAGCGTGGGCCGCGACCCGGAGTTCCTCACGCGGCTCGTGCCCAAGATGCAGACCTTCGCCGGCTACTTCGACGCCGAGGTGCGCGGGCTCGAGACCCTGCCCGCGGACGGGCCCGTCATGCTCGTCGGCAACCACTCGGGCGGCATGTTCGTGCCCGACACTGCCGCCGTGATGGCGAAGTGGTACGAAGTCCGTGGGTACGACGATCCCTTGATAGGCCTCGCCTTCTCGATGGCCTACATCGTGCCCCAGATCGGGCGGTTCTTCCGGCGGGTTGGCCAGGTACCGGCGAGCCACGAGAACGCCCGCAAGGCGCTCGCCGCGGGTGCTTCGCTCCTCATCTACCCGGGTGGCGACTGGGAGGTCTACCGGCCCTGGACCGAGCGGAACCGGATCGAGTTCGAGGGACGCAAGGGGTTCATCAGGCTCGCCCTCGAGGCCGGCGTACCGGTGTATCCGATCGTGGGACACGGCGGACACGAGACCCTCATCGTCCTGAGCCGCGGTGACCGTCTCGCCCGGGCCGTGGGTCTGGGGCGCCTCCGCGCCAAGATCCTCCCGATCACCCTCGGCCCGTTCGGCCCGACCCTCGGCTTCCTCCCCCAGATCCCGCTCCCGGCCAAGATCACCGTGCAGGTCTGTGAGCCGATGGAGTGGGACCGGTTCGGCCCCGAGGACGCAGACGATCCGGCAGTGCTCCAGACCTGCTACGACGAGATCACACAGCGCATGCAGGCGATGCTCGACACCCTCGTGTCCGAAAACCCCGTGCCCCTCTTCACGCGGGCGACGGGTGTGGCGGGTGACCTCGTGCGACGCTTCCGTTCCCGCCCCTCATGACGGCGGGCGACCCGCGTCCCGCCCGCCACCATGTGGGCAGGATCGTCACTCACGTCTGAGGGGAATCCAAGCCCACATCGCGGTTTCGGCAACCCTGGGCAGCTTCGGCCCTCACTGGTGATAGCCGAAGCTGCCCACAGGTGCGAGCCGTTGCGGCGGTGCCTTAGAGTGATCCGATGCGCATCGAGGGGGCGAAAATCCTCGTAACAGGGGCTTCGTCGGGGATCGGGGCTGCCCTTGCCCGTGAGCTCGCCGCGAGGGGAGCGACCCTGGGTCTGGTTGCACGTCGCGAGGACCGTCTGCAGGAGGTTGCGGCGGCATGCCGGTCTGTCGGGGCGAGGGCGGTCTCATGGGCGTGCGACCTGTCCGATCTCGAGGACGCCGAAGACGTCGTGCGAAAGGCATGGGACCAGCTCGGCCACATCGATGTGCTCGTGAACAACGCCGCCATGTCCAAGCGCAAGCACGTCCTCGACACGACCCCGGGCGACTACGCGCAGGTCATGGACCTCAACTTCCATTCCCCGGTCCGCATGGCGCTCGCCGCGCTGGGCCTCATGCAGGCCCGGGGTGGGGGCGAGATCGTCATGGTCTCCTCCACGGGGGGCCGCATCGGCATCGTCCACGAATCCGCCTACTGCGCGGCGAAGGCTGCCGTGTGTCTCTGGGCGGAGGCCGCGGCCATCGACCTCGGCCAGATCGGCTCACCTGTCCGCGTAAAGCTGATCTGTCCCGGTCCGATCGACACCGAGATCTGGGACGTGCGTGAGGGTGACCTGCCCGCCGTGTTCGAGGGCCCCTTCGTCCCCGCATCGGTATGCGCTGTCGGCGTGGCCGAGGCGATCGAGGCCGATGGCTTCGAGACCTACGTACCCGATATGACTCCGGTCATCCTGGGTAAGACGCAAGACGTCGATGCCTTCGTGAGGGCCATGGCGGAGATCGCGAGGCAGAGCTCTGTAGTGCGTTAGTGCAGGTCAAGGAGGTGTGGGCGCGGGCTGAGCGCGGCCGGCGAGCCTGTCGCCCCCCCACCCGAAGGGTGCAAAACGGGTCAAGCCTTCTCGCCTCGAATGTGCCGTCTGTGTAGAGTGAGGCCGTTCGGACGTCCCTCCCCACCCCAAGGCGTCCGAAGCCGGGCCCGCCGTTCACGCGGCGGGCCCACTCATGTCCGGCTGGGTCATCCGCATCACGCCGGTGGCGATCCGCCTGCGGGATGGTTCACAGGACCTGACGCAGCAGGGCCCGCACGGGGGCGGCCTGGGCCGCGTGATGCAGGTTGGCACCACTCATGCGCAGGTACTGACTCGTCGTGTTGAGATCCGTGTGGCCGAGAAGCAACTGGATCTCAGGGAGAGAGGTGCCCGAATCCACCTGACCGAGGGCATACGTGTGGCGGAACGCATGCGCCTTCTCTCCTTCACGGATCGAAACCCCGGCCGCACCCATCCAGAGGTCCACGAGGTAGTCGAGGGCCTGCGTGTTCAACGGTGTCCCGTTCACGCGCACGAAGAGGAGATCCTGCGTCCGGGCGCCGCCGAGCTGTGGTCCGAGGGCCACTCGCTCCTCGAGATAGACGTCGATCGCCTCGAGGACCTCCGGTGCGATCGGGACGACGCGCTCCTTGCGTCCCTTGCCGAGGACCTTGAGTCGCGGTGCCCGGTCACGCTCGACGCAGGCGAGGGTGATCGTCGTGAGCTCCGACGCGCGCAGGCCTGCACCTGCGAGCACGGCGATGATCGCGACATCCCGCTTCGGCCATGTTGCACGGGACCCCTCGGGAGGATCTGCGGCCGCATGCAGGATGCGGCCGAGCTCGTCGTCCGTGAAGGCGACAGGGAGAAGTTGGCTCTTCGTCGGCGCCTGGAAGGCGAGCGTGGGGTCACGGTCGAGGTGACCGGACGCGACGAGCCATGTGAAGAGGCCGCGCCAGGCCGAGAGCATGCGGGCCCGCGAGGCCGGTGCATAGCCTGCCTCGACGAGGCTCGAAACGCACAGGGCGACGTTCACGTCGGTCAGGTCACGCAGGCCGAGGCGACGCAACTGCCTGTTCGCGGAGCGCTGGTCCGGAGGATCCGAGTCGAGCGCGTCGGGCAGGGGACGGCCGAGCGCATCTCCCACATGGCGGGCGAGGACCGCGACGTCGTTGCGATACGCACGTTCGCTGTTCGGGGATAGGCCACGGCGTGAACGGGCTCGCTTGTCCACGACCCATCTGTCGAAGAGGGCTACGAGATCGTCGCTCACGAGGCGAACCTAGCCCCGGTCAAGGACTGCGCAGAGGGAGATCCCCCGCCCCGTGGTCAGCCCTCCACCGTTTGGAGTAGGTCGAGCGCACGGATTGCGAAGTCCCGGGACACCGCTTCGACATCCTCGACGAAACCGCCGAAGTTCACGTTGAAGGAGAATCCCATCGGCGCATCGAGTGGGCGGAAGAAGTTGTCGTGGTGCTGGGGCACGACGACACGCGGCTCCAGGAGGCGCAGGACCCGCTCGACGTACCGGGGTGTGAACATGCGTCCTGCGATCCCGGCGAGGAAGAAGTCGACACCTCGGTGGCGGATCTCGCTGTCGACCAGGTTGGCGGACCCCTGGTGGTACATCGTGACGCCTGCGACAGAGACGTGGATCCCCATCACGTCGCCGCAGCAGTAGGCGCCGGGAGTGAGATCGTCCACGCTGTCGCAGGTGATCTCGCCGTCGGAGGGGACCTTCAGGCCGAGCAGGAGCTTGGAGTGCAGACTGGGCACGAACGTGACTTCGAAGGGGCCGATCTCGTACACGCGATGCGGTTCGATCACGACCGCACGCTCGACGATCCCGTAGAGGGACATGAGCCGTTGCAGCGACGTCGAGCCGTAGGCGCGACAGCCCGTCGCGAGCGAGATCGCGGGCACGTCCAGCGCATGGTCGAAGTGCGTGTGCCCCACGAGGACGGCGTCGGCCGCATCGATGTAGGACTCGATTCGCGCGGTCACGGGCCGGGCTGTCCGCCGATGCAGGACGTCGTCCCAGCCGACGCGTGTGACATAGGGATCGATGTAGACCACACAGCCCTCGTACGCGAGGCGGAAGCCCGCCGTGCCGAGCCACTGCAGGGAGAGGCCACGCGGCAACTCCGCCGCGAAGTTGGCCCAGTTCAAGGCCGCTGCTGTGCTCGGGTCGTTTGCGTGCTGCGAGAGGGCGGAGGAGTGCCAGGGCATGGTCAGCACTCCACGATCCGCATGTGGCGGATCGCCCCGTCGGCGATCTCGATGATCCCGAACGTGTGCGTCGGTGCACGGCGCCGATGCGTGGGTGATCCGGGGTTGAAGAGGCAGAGCCCGTCGACGCGGGGACCGATCTCGGGAAGATGCGTGTGGCCGTGGATCACGAGGTCGGTGGCGGGAAAGCGGCGAAGCATGCGCTGCGGTCTGCCCTGGGCGGGACCGGCATCGTGCAGGATCGCGATACGGACCCCACCGACCTCGACTCTCAGCGTCTCGGGGAGACGGGCCCTGAGCGAGTAGTCGTTGTTCCCGAGAACGCAGTGCAGCGGTGCCTCCGCCTCGAGGGCATCGAGGAGGGGAGCCGTGATTACGTCTCCGGCATGAAGCACCAAGTCGGCGCGGGCGACCTCGTCCCAGACACGCCGTGGCAGCCTGGCCGGATCCACGGAGATGTGCGTGTCTGCGAGTACCAGCGCCCGAAAGGCCATGGCCGCAGTATGGCAGCGCCATCCGCCCTCGGCGGATCTGCGCGAGTCGGCTCAACCGCAGTGGATGTCCGCCTGGTTCCCGCTGTGATCGCTGGCAAAGACGAGGCCGCCGTTGCCCGGCGGGTCGATCGGCAGGTTCGCCCAGTTGCCCGTGCCGGTTCCGTCGCCGTCCAGGTCCAGCGCTGTGTCGAGGCGCACCGGGCATGCCGCGGTTCCCCGCACCATGATGTAGTCGATGCGCTCCACGTCCAGGGCGGTCGGTTCGTAGAGACCAGCGGGTGGCTCCCGTCCTCCTCCCGTGCAGCTCTCCCTGTGGGTCGCGTCGCACTCCGGGTTCCCGGCCACGAGGTGGCTGTCGGCGAAGAAGTGGTCGAGGAAGAGGCCGTATGTGACGGAGTCCGGTTCGGCGTTGAAGTCGCCGGTCACGATATGAACGCTGGTCGGGGGTGCGGCAGTTCCGAGATGACGGAGGACCACACGCGCGGCGCACTCACGGGCATTGTCGTCGTCCAGGTCGCAGTGGGGTGGGCAGCCGGCGAGGAGGCAGGGGAAGTTCGTGAGGCTGGCGGGGAGGTGTGTCGTGACGAGGTCGACGCGGCCGAGATCGGAGTCGAGGGCTACGTGGTACGCGATGTAGGGGAAAGACGGCAGGTCGAGGAGATGTGCCTCGAGCACGGGCAGCCGCGAGAGGACGGCCGTCTGCTCGACTCCCAGCGTGAGGACGTGGTTGCGGGCGATGTGAATCGAGTAGGCACCCCCGCAGTACACGGGGACCTGTTGGGCGAGGATCCGGGCGACGCGCGTGTCGACCTCCTGGAATGTGACGACGTCCGGGCAGCCGATCGCCTCGACGTGACGCATCGCCACGTCCACCCGTCCCGGCGCGTCGCAGTTGTCGGTGTCCGGGGTGCAGCCGAAGGCGCCGAGCCAGAAGCCGTGCGGGGTGTCCCGGTTCGCCGGCTGAAAGCTACACACGCAGGGATCGGGTGTCCTCGCCCGCCTTGGTCGGGCGGGCGGGTTCGGTAGGCTGCGACCGATGCCGGCGCGACTCTTCGACTCCAGAGACGATGCGATCCGTGCGTTCGCCGAGCACGTGTCACGCGGGAAGGCGGACTTCTTCAGGGGCGTCGGCCTCGACCTCGTCATGGGTCGCCGCGAGGGATGCCACTTCTGGGACGTGGACGGTCGCCGCTTCCTCAACGCCCACTCGAACGGCGGCGTCTTCAACATGGGGCACCGCCATCCCGATCTCGTCACGACCCTGCGCCACGCGCTCGACGACTGGGACATCGGCAACCACCATTTGATCTCCGAGGCGCGGGCGAAGCTCGCGACACGCCTCGGGGACATGCTGCCGGGTGACATCGACAAGGTCGTCTTCGCCGTCGGCGGGGGAGAGGCCGTCGACACCGCCCTCAAGATGGCTCGCGGCCTCACGGGCCGTCCAGGTGTGATCTCGGCCCGAGGCGGCTACCACGGCCACACCGGCCTTGCCATGGCGACGGGGGACGCGAAGTACAGAGAGCCGTTCGGTCCGCAACTCCCGGGGTTCTCACAGGTGCCCTTCGGTGACCTCGAGGCGCTCGACGCCGCAGTCGACGAGACGTGCGCCGCGGTCATCCTCGAGGCGGTTCCGGCGACGCTCGGCATCGTGGTTCCCGACGCGGAATACATGCGCGGGGTCCGCGATCTCTGCGACGCCCGCGGGGCCCTGTTCGTCCTCGACGAGGTCCAGACCGGCCTCGGGCGCACGGGCCGCATGTTCGCGTGCGAGCACTGGGGAGTCGTACCCGACTTCGTCGTCCTCGGCAAGGGTCTCTCCGGGGGTCTCGTGCCGATCTCGGCCACGTGCTTCCGGGCGGAGCACGAGCGGATCTTCGCGCCGGATCCATTCGTGCACATCTCCACATTCGGGGGGGCCGAGCTCGCCTGCCTCGTGTCACTGCGCATGCTCGATCTCGTCTCGGATGCCACCTTCCTCACGCGCGTGGCAGAGAACGGCGCCGATCTCGCTGCCCGCCTCGCCACGATCAGTGCCGACCACGCCGAACTGGTCGCCGGGCCGCGACATCTGGGCATGATGGCAGGCCTCGAATGGAGATCGGAGGGCCTCGGCCTTCTCGCCAGCAAAGCCCTCTTCGACGCCGGGGTGTTCGCCGTCTACTCGAACAACGACAGGCGCGTCACGCAACTCCTCCTGCCGCTGATCGCGGGCACGGCCGAGCTCGACGAACTCGGCCGTGGAATCGACGCTGCCGCGACGGCTCTGGCGTCTGAGGAGTCGCGTCAGCTGGCCGCCGCCCTGGACGGCGCCTGACACATGGGCACGGCCGACCTCGCCCGAGTCGTCGAGGAGTTCGAGGCCGGCCTCGACCCCACCCACCCCGAGCGCCACTCGCTCCCGTCACGCGTCCTCGGATACGGCGAGATGAGCACGGTCCTCGCCGTCGACGTTCCCCCGCTCGACACATGGGCCTGCAAGCGGATGGCCGTGTTCGAGTCGGAGGAGGAATGCGGCACGTACGAGCGTCTCCTCGGCAGGTACACGGACGTGCTCGGATCGCGGGGCCTTGTGACTCCGGACCAGCGCGTGGTCAGGACGACGAGCCCGCGCACGGGCCGGCCCGTCCTCTACCTCCTGCAGCGACGCCTCGACCCCGGCCTGTTCGGGAACAGCGTTGTCCGTACGCTCACGCCCGAACCAGCCGCCTGTCTCGTCACGCGCGTCCTGCGTGAATCCGCGAAGGTCTGGACCGACCACGCCGAGGACGTCGTCGTAGGCCTCGACGCGCAGATCTCGAACTGGGTCGTCTCCACCGCGTCGGAGGACACCGACTGGTCCGGTGTCGACCTGCTGTACATCGACACCGGCACTCCCCTCATGCGAGAAGGGGGGGACGAGCTGCTCGACCCCGAGCTCTTCTTGAGGCTCTGCCCGGCATCCCTCCGATGGGTCGTGCGCCGCCTCTTCCTCCAGGACGTGCTCGACCGCTACTACGACTTCCGGGCAGTCGCCGTCGATCTCGTCGCGAACCTCGTCAAGGAGGGGAGGGACGACCTCGTCCCCGCCGCCGCGCACGCGGCTGCCGAGGTCGTCCGTGACGTCACCGGATCGAGCACAGACCGGATCGCCACGAAGGAGGTGCACGCCTATTACCGTGAGGACAAGATGATCTGGCGGCTGTTCCTCGGATTGCGCCGCCTCGAGCGCTTCGTAACTGCGACGTGCCTGCGCAGACCCTACGACGTCGTCCTCCCAGGTCGCATCAGGCGCTGACCTCGGACCTCGGGTCCCACCGGACGCATTCCTCGCCTCGGTTCTTCACGTGGGTGGGCCGCGGCGCCGATAGACAGGTATGGGTCGTCCACGTAGGTTCCTGCATGCCCTCACGGTGGGTGCGTCGCTCGCCGTTCTCGCGTGGTGGCTGGGCACGGTCCCGGCTGCAGGGAGCTTCGCCACCGTTGTCATGCTCGTGGCCCTGGCCCTCTCGATCACGACGTTCGCGGTCGTCGGCGCGCTCGCGTGGCGTCCGTGCCGTCCCTACGAGCGGCCGGCAGGTGACTTCAAGCCCCTCACGATCCTCGTCGTCGCAACGGCGGACGACAGTGACGAGAAGCTCCTCACGTCCGTCGCCCTGGCGCAGGGCGCGGGTGAGGTGATCATCGGCGATCTCGCGCCCAACCCGAGACGGGAGCTCGCAGCAGATCTCGACGTCCTTCTCCTGCACGGAGATGATCCGGCCGACGTGGGGAACGCGGCACTCGCCCAGGCCACGGGTGAGGCGTTCTGCATCCTCACGGCGCAGGCGTGCGCTGTCGCCCCGGAGCTCCGCGTGGCCACGGCGGCAATGCACGAATCGGCGGCTTGGCTCGTGGCCGAGACGCGGCCCTACAACGAAGATCGCTTCGCGCCCGCTCCGCACGTGTCGACGGACGATCACATCGACGAGCTCGCCGAGGCGTGGGGTCTTCGTGCCTGGGCATGCAACGCGACCATCGTGCGCACCCGGGCTGCGCGTGACGTGGGAGGCTTCGAGGCGCACCGCCCGTGGGGCAGCCTCCTGCGGCGCCTGGCCGGAGCGGGCTGGCGAGGGTGCCGCGTGGCCAACGTGGTCTGCGTCGTCTCTGCCCCATCCGAGCCCACCCGCTTCTGGCGGAACCAGGTCTGGAAGGAGCGCGCCCGGGTCGCGGAGGCGGCAGATGCGATGCGCCGCCGCGGCGGTGGGTTGGCGGAGAGGTTCGCGGGACTGGCCGTGACCCTGCGGGCTCTGCACGGCATCCCCAGTGTCCTCTGGGTCCTCGGCTTCGGGACGGTCGCCGTGACAGGGGATGCCTTCACCACGGCTCCTCTCTTGCCCTTCACGCTGGCCCTGTGCGCGACGGCCCTTCTGCGCACCCTCAGCCTCAGCCCTGCGGTCGACCCTGTCCGTGTCAACGAGGAGATCGTACGGACCGTGTACAGGGTGCCCGGCTCGCTCTCCGCTCTGCCCGGCCTGTCAGGCCGGGCTGAGCCGATCGCTTCGTCCAGCGGCACGACCACGGTGCTCCCCGCGCGACCGCTCCTTCTCGTCTG
Source organism: Acidimicrobiia bacterium (assembly GCA_020850945.1). Classification (GTDB taxonomy): domain Bacteria; phylum Actinomycetota; class Acidimicrobiia; order UBA2766; family UBA2766; genus QWHP01. Next base: position 32,094 of record JADZDR010000054.1, read on the forward strand.
CCTCCTCCTCGGCCTCGCGATCGGTCAGGGTATCCTCCGCTTGCTCGGAACTGTGCCGGGCGGAGATGCCGGCGTGCACACATGGGGTGCGGTCGCGAGTGGCGCCGTGCTCCTGATGCTCATCGAGGCCATCGCGTATGCAGGTTCGCTGCGAAGGTCAGGACGGGATTCGTACCGGTTCCCCCTCGACGTCGGTGTACGGCTGAATGGGATGGCGGCACGTACCGACGACATCTCCGCCGGGGGCCTACGCTGCCGCACCTCCTCGCGTCTTGCCCCAGATCAGGTCGTAACGCTCACGGTGGACTTCGTAGGTCAGGCCCTGCACGTGACAGGAGTCGTGCGCCATGTCGCGCCCGGCGAGGGCGGAACCGAGACCGCAGGCATCCGACTTGCCGAGCCCGTGGGCGTACGCTGCCGGTGGGTCCGGGCTCTCTTCGCCGAAGCGGGAATTCTCGAGAGGGCACCCGTGCGCGCACGCGTGAGCGTTGCGGGCCCTCTGGGTACCTGAGCGGCGATA
>JADZDR010000055.1 GCA_020850945.1 Acidimicrobiia bacterium
AAGGGGAGACGACCCCCAGGGGGCGGCGAGCCCGTTTCCCGCTCGGTCGCCGTTTCGGGGTGTGGCGACTCGTGCACTGGCGGCCACTTGTCGCCGGTTGGAAGATCAGCCTCTTGGTCCTCGTCGGGGTGTGTCTGGGTGTGGTGCTCTTCGGCGGCATGCTCGTCATGTACGACGCGACGAACGACCCGTTCGCGTCCCAGACGGCACTGGCCGGCGATGTGGGTGCTGTGCAGGTGACACCTCGCGTGCAGTACGGGCTAACTGAGGGTGCCTTTGAAGCAATCGAGGATGCCACGGACGGCGATGCCGTGCCGGTCGTCGACGGCCTCACCCAGATCGAGGGGCCTTCGGGCGCACAGGCCGGGGTGCTTCTTGTCGGTACGGACTGTCGAATCGAGGCGTACGTCGGCGACTTCGACTGCGTACGGCTGCTCGAGGAGATGGACGCGCGGGGCCGAACCGGTTCGGACGAGGGGATCCGGCTCGCTGTGAGCGCCAAGACCGCAGCCGCGCTCGGTCTGGAAGAAGGCGATCATGTCGGTTTTCCGGGTGGAAGTTCCGGCGAAGCCGTCATCGACCGGGTGATCGGCGACGCCGAGGTTGCGGACGCGTCGCTGGCGCGGCTCAACAACGGCCACTGGGCTGTGGGGAGCGTCCCCCACGTCCAGGACCTGTTGCGAGTCGGCCCGCATCTGAGCCGTGTGCTCGCAGCCGGCGACGATGTCGAACTGCCTGCCGAGGTGGCTGCCGTGGCGGACCTTGCGTCGCCGGATGCCGGGATCGGCGCGTTCTTGCGGCTCAATCTGCAGATGCTGCTCATCGTCGCCTCCCTGGGTCTGATCGGCAGCATGCTGATCGCCGGCAACACGTACGCGTTGGCGGTCGAGATGAGGCGCCGCCAACTCGCCTTGGTCTCTGTGGTGGGAATGGCACCCAGGCGGATCTTCGCAGGTCTGGTCGGCGAAGGCGCCCTGCTCGGTGCCGTCGCGGGGCTTGCCGCCACCGTCCCCGCCTGGATGTTGGGCGCCTGGCTCGCCCGCTCATGGGGCAGGGACCTGCTCTCGGGGATCGGGGCCACGGTTGAGGCGCCCATGTGGCTGTGGTGGCTGCCGCTCCTCTGTGTCGGGACCGGCATGGCCCTAGGGGCGCTGGCGGCCGTGCCCGCCGCGTGGCGGCTGAACCGCAGCAGCCACAGCGGCCTGTTGCGGGGCGAGGTGCAGACCACGATGAAGTATCGGGTGCGGCGCACCTACTGGTTCGTACCCGTCGGGGTCGTTCTCCTGGGGGGCGGACTCGTCGCCGGCTGGCTGTGGGGCCGCGGCGAAATCGACCTGTACGTAGGCGTCGCAGGCGCGATCTCTCTCACTCTCGGTTGCGTCGTGCTCGTGTTCGGGGCGACACCCGCTGTCATGCTCGGCTTCGAATGGATCTTCGCCCGTGGACGTGCCGCGGCGATGCTCACTGCGTCGGACCTGGCGACGGATCCCCTGCGCTGGTCGACGGTCGTCGTGGTCATCGCAATCGCTTTGACGTTGGGTATGGGTTTCAACGCTCTGCGCCATATGAGCGTCGATTCTCTCACAACCAACATCACGTCGGAGATGGGCGCGAAGTTGCACCTGTATCCCCGCAACCCGGGGGAGGCGGCCTTCGCCCGCTTCGACGAGGCCGGTGTCGACAGGATCAGAGCTGTGCGCGGTGTCGCTGACGTGTCACCGCAATACCTGACGATCGTCGAGTTGGGGGACGCGTCCTTGAACGTGATGGCGACCGACCCGTCCAGACACCGCGACAACCTCGAATTCGATTCGGGAACAGACCCTGAGGCCGTGTGGGCACAGCTCGCGGACGACGAAGATGCGATCATCGTGTCGACCCAGGTCGCCAACCGCTACGACCTGGCACCGGGGGGCACGTGGGTTCTGCCCACCGTCGGCGGCCCGCACGGGTTCCGCGTCGCCGCTGTCGCCGCTGCCGGCTTCGCCGAGGACAACGGGATCGGCCCCTGGATCGTCGTCTCGGCCGACTCGATCGGCAAATGGTGGGGCGTCGAGAACCCCCATTTCCTGACTGTTGTTCCCGATGGGGAAACCACGCCCGATGAGCTCGCCGAGCGCCTCCACGACGTCGGCGTGGTACGACTGTTCGTGCTCGAGCCTGCCGGCGTGCAAGCGGTAGCGGCGAGCAACGGCGACCGTTACGTCGCCCCGGGCGAGAGGGTCGGCTGGGTCATGGTCGCGTTCGCGGCCGCGGCCGTTGCTGTCTTCCTGCTTCTCGCCCTGGCCCAACGTGAACATAGGCGCACGCTGCTGCGCTGGATCGGATACAGACGCAACCTCGAATGGCTCAACCTGCTCACCGAGATCGGAGTCGTGCTCGGCGTCGCCTACGTCTTCGCCGTCGGCGGGGCCTGGGCGCTGGACTGGTTCATGTCCCTGGCGTCGCCGTCCCTGCTCGCCTCCAGGGTTGACTGGGCCGTCGTTCCCGAATCACTCGCCGCAGGTGCCGTCGCCGCGCTCTTGATCGGAGTCGTTGCCGTCGCCACGACGTGGTTCTATGCGGCCCGCCTCGACAAGGTCCTCAACGCCCGTGCCCTCGGCGGCCAGCCCCCTCCGCTGCGGGACTGGTTCCGGTGAAAGGCCGCGGCATGCCATCGCCGGGCGGCCACGCGCTGCGACGCAGAGCTGTCTGCCTGGCGCGGCTCGCGTTGGCGCCGCGGTCCGTCGTGCCGCCAGCCGGCCTCCCCCCTGTCCTCCTCGCTGTCGTGCTTGCCGCTGCGACTGCCCCACGAATATCGGTGTTCGTTTCGGTGCTTCTCGTCGTGGGAACTGCCATTGCAGGGATCATGGTCGTGGCCGTGAACGACCTTGCCGACGAGGCGGTCGACGCGGTCGCCGGCGGGTACGTCTCGCACGTCTCGGGCGGGAGCCGCATCCTTCAAGACGGGCTGGTGACACGGCGCGAGCTCGAGATCTGGGTGGCGGGTCTTGCCGCAACGGGGGCAGTCTGTTTCGGCATCATCGTGTGGTTCATACCTTGGCAGGTGATGCCGCTGCTCGCCCTGGAGTTCGGCCTCGCGCTGGGATACTCGGCCGGCCCGCGTCTCGTTTCGACAAGCATGGGCGAGGCTGCCCTCGCGACGGCGTGTGGGATTGTCCCGATGGCCACCGTCTATCTCGCCGTCTCCTCGACATGGGCCTGGCCCGTCCTCCTCGTCGGGGCGGCACCGAGCGCCCTTGCAATGATCATGTTGGTTTCTGCTCATGTGCTCGACCGGGACGCGGATGCGGCCGCGGGCAAGCGCACGTTGGCTGTGCGCTTGGCGCCACGCTGGCACACCCCGCTCGAAGTCGCCGTCCTGGCTGTGGGGGCGGTCGCGATCGGCACGGCCGCTGCCGTCGGGTTCGTGCCGGCCGGAGCTGCCTTCGTCGTCTGCTGCGTCCTCGCGTGGTGTGTGCGGGTCACATGGGGGACAGATCATGCCGAGATCGTGCGTACGACCACGACCGCGAACCTGGCCGCATGCACGGCTGTGGGTGTCGCCGTCAGGACGGAAGCCGTCGGGATTCCGCCCCTTGGCGGCGTTGCGCTCGCTGCCGGCGCAACCATGTTGGTGTGGGGGGCGTGGGCCGCTCTGCAGCGACGCCTCTTCGAGGGAGCCGACGTCTCCCCGGTGGCCGTCAGCGCGCCGCTTCGGCCAGACCGGCCTCGACTTGCGTCTCGGCGTCCCGGCGGACCTCTGAGCCAAGGGCGGAAAGCTGCGGCCAGCGCGCCGGAGCCGTGAGGGGTTGCCGGCACAGACCGACACAGCGCTCGACGAGATCCGCGGCAAGGCTGTCGAGATCCGGGTGGGTGCGGGTCGCCCAGACCGGCAGCTCCGCGGCCGGGATGTCCAGGGACATCCAGAGTGCCACATGACGGAGTCGCCAGGTCAGGTCGGTAATCAGGCCGAGATGGTGACACGTGTCTACGAGGCGATCTTCCTCGCCGGCATCCAGGTCGAGTTGTGAGGCCAGATAGCGGCCGGCGAGGTCGCTCGCGAGAGCTGCTTGGCACAGCTCGAGGTCGCCCAGACTGCGCTGGCCGAAACCGACGGCGATCTGGATGCCAAGCGACGCATGCGCAGCCCCGAACGGGGGGAGAAGCGGTCGGGCCTGGGGTGTGCGTGTCGCGAGACGCTGGGCCTGCACTAGGAGCATGTCGGCCGTGAGAAGCGGCAATCCGTCCGACAGCGATATCCCGTCAGGACGCGCCGGGCCGAGATCGAGCATGAACAGGGTGTGCAGATCCATCAGCGTGATCACGGCGGCCACGTCCCGATCTGGGGACGTGAGCGCACGATCCGCACCGAGGAGGGCATCGAAGAGCCGGGCGATGAGTGATCCCCGGTCCCTCCAGAGCTCCAGGGCGGTACGGGCTACAACGACCGAGGGCAGGGCGTCGAGGGCCTCCGAGACGACGTCGCCGACGGGGTCGGGCGCCATCCTCTGGTGCCTTTGGCCAAGCTCGTCGGCCCAGAGCTGACGTAACGCCACGAACGACGGGCGTTGCGTCTCCATCATGAGGCCGGCGAGCTGCCAGCCGGCCGGCCGCGCGAAGTCCGACCTGAACACGTCGAACACGTGGTCCTCTCGGACCGCCAACAGCTCCTTGTAGCGGTGCGCGAGCGCGAACACGGCTGCTTCGTCGGCGGCCTCGGCGGCGAGTGTGCCGGCGATCTCGCCGCTCTCGAGGGCGGGAGCGATGCCCTCGCCCGTGGCCGGGTTGACGAGACCGGCGCTGTCGCCCACGAACAGAACGTTCGGATAGGGCGCCTCGGGCAACTCCTCCGACGAACGCAACGCACCCGAGAGCGGTGGCCCGACCTCGCGCAGATCAGCGAAGTCGGCGATGCCCTTGAGGCGACCGAGCAGGCCGGCCAGCAGGGCCCGCGGTTGCGGGAGCCGCATGTGGACGTTTGTCATGATGCCGACACCGACGTTGGCGCAGATCTCAGGTTGCCCCGCGACCTTGGCGGGGAACACCCAGCCGTAGCCGGGGATGACCCGGCCGCCGTGGACGAGAGGCAGGACGAACTCGAGATAGGCAGGTCCGTCCGGGTCGAGTCCAGCCACGTACGTGCGGATCGCGACACCGGACACGTCCGGGCTGGCCCTACCGAGAAGTCGCGTCCGCAACGGTGACGTGGCACCGTCGGCGACGATCACGACATCAGCATCTAGCGGGCCAGCATCAGTCATGACTGTTCGGGCAAGGCCGTCCGCAGCGAGCACGTCGGTCGCCCGGACTGACTGAAGGAATGACACACCGCAATCGACGGCGACCGAGACGAGGTTGTTGTCGAAGTCCCGCCTGGGGAGGCTGACACCGCTCGCCCTCGACTTCTCGTACACGATGCCGAGGTGTGTGCCATGCCGGAAGCGGGCGCCGTCGACATGTCGGGCCTGCTCGAGCGTCGCCGCGGCGCCGAGGCGACGCAGCACATCGATACCCGCTGACGCGATTCCGTCCCCGCACGCCTTGTCGCGGGGGAACCTTGCCCTGTCGACCAGGACGACGTCAGCACCCCGGCGAGCGGCCGCGACCGCGGCCGCGGACCCGGCCGGTCCCGCCCCGACCACAACGATCCGGACACTCACGACAAGCCCCGAGGTGCTACCGGGAATGTGGTCAGATCCGAGCGCACACGCGCAGCGAGACGTCGCAGGGGACCGGCCAGGGCCACATCGGTCTGGTCGAGGGCGGCGTCCATCGTCTCCTCCGCCATGTGCCGTGCCTCGTCGTCCGCATGCGTGTGCGTCACCAGTGTCACGACCTCGGCTGCGACGTCGGGATCGACCTCGATACGGTCGAGAAGCTCAGTCACGGACTCCGCTCGCTCCCGTGCCAGCAGTACGGGGAGGGTGAAGACCCCGGCCCGAAGGTCGGCCCCGGCCGGTTTTCCGCGCCGGGCGGCACTCGCGGCATCGAGATCGCAGAGGTCGTCGCCGATCTGGTAGGCGACACCCACTGCCCGCGCAGCCTCCCGTGCGTCCTCCGCCAGGGCTGTCGTGCCACAGCCGAGGCGGACACCGAGGTATGCAGCGAGACCGAACAGCGATCCCGTCTTGCCCTCGACGGCAGCCAAGTAGTCCGCGACGCTGCGGGCCGGATCGTGGAGCGACATCGCCTCGGCGAACTGGCCCTCGCACATCTCCGCCAGGGTCTCCTGGGTGACCCCGTACGCCCAGTCGGGCAGTCCCTCGAGCGCCCCGACCGCATACGACAGCGTGAGAAGACCGGCATATCCGGCGGCGACGTTGCCGTGCACGGCGTTCACGGTCGGCGCACCTCGCCGTGTGAGCGATCCGTCCATGATGTCGTCGTGGATGAGTGTGCCCAGATGCACGAGCTCGACGACCGCCGCCGCATCCAGCACGGCCGCATCGCGTGGCGATCCCCCGACAGCGACGGCGCAGTCGAGCAGCAGGCCGGCCCGCAGCCGCTTGCCGCCATCGAGAAGACCTGCCCAAACCCGGCTGTCCAACCCCGGGCTCGCCGGCGCGAGCTGGGTCATACGTTGTGTCACCAACGCGAGCGCACTGTCGACCACGGCTGTGACCTTCGAGTCGCTTCCGGTGTACGGAGTCGGGTCTCCAACCGCTTCCATCAACACTCCCCCGAACGTGTCTCCCCATGGAGCTCGCGTTTCAGGTCACCGAGAGCTCCAACAGACATCGAGGCCCACCAGAGCGACAACGGGATACGTTGTCCGTCGCCCTCCTTCGCTGCCATGTGATTCACCATAGACATTGGAGAACCCTCCACCCCTATCGCCTGGGCCACCTGACCGGCCCAGGAGCGCGACGCAGGGCGCAGGTGGCCTTCGATGGCGTTGATGACGCCCTCGCCACTCTGACACCCCGATGGACGAACGCCGGTGCTGCCGGGTATCAGGGGACTTCGGCGAGGAGGTGGCCGTCGTGGATGGTCACCTTGCGGCCGCCGAGGTCGGCAGCAGACGGGTCGTGCGTAACGAGGATGACAGCAGCGCCGTTGAGCTTGGCGGCTTCCTTCGCTGCTGCCCTCGCGGAGCGGGCAATCAAGCATCGTCGTACGAAGGCGTACCGGCCCCAGACGAACGGCAAGGTGGAGCGATTCAACCGGACAATGGCCGACGAGTTCCACTACGCCCGCGTGTTCCGCTCAGAGGCCGAACGGCGCCGTCGCCTCCAACGCTGGATCCACACCTATAACCTGCACCGCAACCACACCGCCATCGGCGGCCCCCCCGCATCACGAGTGCACAACGTCACGGGGCACTACAGCTAGCCGGACGGGGTCGTCTTCCGCCTCGTCCTCGACGGCATCGATCGCATCCGCGAGTTCTGGGCTCGTGAGCTTTGCATGGGCGATCCCGGCGAGGGTCGCCATGACGGATGCCCGCCCCGCAGCCCCACCCGGGGGCATGTGTGTCTCCTGGTCCCAGCCGAGCAGCGCCGCCGCTGTCCCGATGTCCGCTATCTCGCCCCAGAGGTCATTCAGGCGCTGTGCCGCGTCGCTTCCCATGCGCCCCGCACCCTAGTCACAGAAGGATCGCGGGGAGTACCCGACCTGGAGCGATCAGCGACATCGGCTCGTCTCGCCTGCATACCCGATTGTGTAGCCCGTGCTGTACGAAGTAGCCAGCTCGTCGCCCTCTGGCGTATGACCGCGTACATCCAGGTGGCCGGGACTACCCCTCACCACTGTCTGCTGCGGCACTCGGGCTAGCGGCTCAACGGTGAGCCAGTGACACCTGTCGCCGACCAGTTTGCCGAACGTGTTCTCATCTGACTGTCTCCAATTCGCGGCGGAGAGATTCGCGGCATACCACCCCACGATCTCCCGGGCAGGTGTCGGCCTCTCGAGCTCTAGACGATGACCCAGGCGAGACGGCGCATCACAGTCTCCCCCGTCCAGATACCGGCAGCTCTGGGATCCCTGCGTGAAGGCCACCGAAGTCGCAACAGCGCCCGGCAGGACGAGGTAGCCCTCCGCCAGCACGGCATCCCTTGTGGGTTCCGGCATCTCACATGCGCTGACGGCGCCCAAAGCGAGGCACACCGACATGACCAGGAGGCGTGTGGCCGCGCGTGTGCCGTTTCTTAGCAGTCGATACGTTCCCTGCTTTCCCACGTGGGCCTGCCCTCCTCCCTGCGCTGGCCGTACTAGCCCCTGCCGGCCGAGCCCTCGACCCCGGTCCAGTAGTAGACGAAGTAGCTTGTTGCAGGAGCACCGTCCGGAACCCGCTCCCAGAACGTCTCCACCCGGCTCGTTCTGTAGGGATCTGCCTCTTGTCTCTCGGTGGTTGCCGTGATGCTGATCCCGTGAATCCTGTTCTCGACCACCTTGCGGAACTCGCTCGGAGACGGCCTATCCCATCCCTTCGGTATGAGCTGTGAGGCATACCAGTCGTAGACGACATTGGCAGGTGTGATCTGGTGAAGCTGGTACGTCGTAAGGAGGGACGGTCCGGGGCAGGCGACAGGCTCGGAACCCTGGCTTACCCCACATCGCACAGGGGAGCTCGAGTCCACCGAAGTCCGCCTGGAATCCGGGAAGGAGACACGGCCTTCGCCGAGAAGTTGGGTCCGGATGGGTGTCCACTGATCCTCACCTTCGGAGGACCTTGGCATCATCCCACAGGCTGCGAGAGCCGCCGCCCCGACAAGGCAGAGAAGGATCCGGGTCCGACCGGACATCCGGGCCCTCCCCAACCCGCTCAGTAGCAGCGTTCGAGCCGCTTCACGCCGCCGTCAACTCGTGTGAAGTAGCCGTACACGGTCATCTGGGAGGATGCGGGACCATCGCGAGGATCGTATTCCAGAGCGACGAACACGCCGTCGAACTGATCGAGCGTGAGGCCGTCCGGCAGGGACGTCTGACCTGCGCCACCCGCGTTGTCGAGCGTCGCGGCGAGCGGGGCACTCCCGAGGAATCTGATCTTGGCGGTCCAGGGCTTGCCGGGTTGGGCGACCTCGTTGACGATCAGACGCGAGATGATCGCGTCGGCGTCGGCCTCCGACACAGGTCCTGCCGGTGGGAGCGCGTCGGCGGTACCTCCCGGGTACGTCCCCTGGTGGGCGTTGTACGCCTCGAGCGCGGCCTGCACGGCCTTCGCTGTGGCTTGGCACGAAGCCGGTGTCACGACTCCGACGCTGGGAAGCTCGGTGCAGGAGACGACCGTGCCCCGGAAGGACCCCCATCCTTCGACTGTTGCAGCGATAGAGGATCCGCTGCCGGCCATCGAGATCGTCACGAACGGGGTGTCGGTCCCCGATGGCGGGACGGATACCTGTACGCCATCGTCCCGTGTCGCGGCGAGAGGAGCGAACATGAGGAGTCGGATGGAGGCCGTGTGCGCGCCCGCGTAGTCGGGGGCGTCCCTCAAGAGCCGCTCGAGCATCGCGTCTGCGTCTCGCTGCGCAACAGGTCCGGCAGGCATCACCTGGTCGTCCGCACCGCCGGGATACACACCCATCCTCGCGTTGTATGCCTCCAGTGCGACCTCCGCATTCTTCCGTTGTTGGAGGCACAATGCCTGCGGGGAGGCGAGCCGGTTCTCCACTTCGAGCTCGATCGAATACCGGGACCATGGAAACGACGAGAAGTCGAACCACGTCGCCTGCAGGCGGTACGCCTCCTCGTCGAAGTCCGCTGGAACCGCACCGACACGGCCGAAGATGACCGGGGTGCTGACCGCACCGGACCCGAGATCATGACGCACAATCCCGAAGTAGATGGGGATGAACCCGAGCAGTGCCGATGCGTCGACGGCGACCGTGGCGCCGGAGAACTCCGCCGTTCCCCTGAGACTCGCAACACCTGCTCGCCCCTTCGTGACCTTGATCGGCTCACGCCCCGATGCGACGCCGGTCCGCGACCCACCTCCGGGACCCGTCGACGCGAACGTGATCGTCTGCTGCGACACGATCGGTGCGTTGGCGACATCGGCTCGGACGGGCTGCACTGCCACACCCAGTCCGGCAATGCACGCGAGCGCGAAGAACCCGACAACGACTCGACGGATACCACCCATGGTGCTTCCTCCCATGCGGTCCGTGCACCCCGACACGGAGATCCCACTTCCTCAGCCCTTGTACTACTAGCCGGACGGTCCGTTCACTGCAAGCGGCCGGCGATGTGGCAGGCGAACGCATCCGGTGGCAGGCTTGGGGGGTGCAGCCGAGCAGAGCAGCGGGCGGAGAGAGGATCCGAGATGACCGTCACCCAGACCACGTCGAACGAGGCCACGACCCCAGGCGGGGATCTCGAGAGCCGCAACCCGGCCACAGGGGAGCTCCTCGGCAAGGTCCCGGTCATGGGCCAGGCCGAGGTCGACACCGCCGTTGCCCGCGCCCGCGAAGCGGCACGCACGTGGGGGGCGATGTCCCATGCGGAGCGGCGCAGGCACCTCACGGCGTTCCGGCGCGAGCTCGGCCGTCGCGTCGAGGACATGGGTGATCTGATCCACAGGGAGAACGGCAAACCCGTCCTCGACAGCGTGCAGGAGGTGCTCGTCTCCTGTATCCACCTCGACCACGCCACGCTGCGGGCCGAGAAGGCCCTCGCCACCCAGCGTGTGAAGACCGGCCTCATGGCGAACGTGCGCGCCACGATCAGCTACCACCCCCTCGGGGTGATCGGCGTGATCGGACCGTGGAACTACCCCCTCTTCACGCCGATGGGCTCCATCGGATATGCCCTCGCCGCCGGCAACACCGTCGTCTTCAAGCCGTCTGAACTGACCCCACTCGTCGGCAGGCTGCTCGAGGAGATCGCAGCTGACAGCCTGCCCGACCGCTACATCCTCCAGACGGTCACGGGCGACGGTCGCACCGGGGGTGCCCTCGCCGCCTCCGCCGTCGACAAGCTCGCCTTCACCGGATCGGCGGGGACGGGCCGCAAGGTCATGGCGGCCGCCGCCGCGAACCTCACGCCTGTCGTGATGGAGCTCGGCGGCAAGGACCCGATGATCGTGGCGGCAGACGCCGACGCCAAGGAGGCCGCCAAGTACGCCGTGTACGGTGCGCTCACCAACGCCGGCCAGGCGTGCGTGTCCGTCGAACGCTGCTACGTCGTCGGCGACCAGTACGACGAGTTCGTCCAGACCGCGACGGAAGCGGCGAGCAAGGTCAAGGTCGGCGGCGACGACGGCCAGATCGGCGCCATCACACGGCCCCAGCAGGTCGACATCATCCGTGACCACCTCGAAGACGCCGTCGCGAAGGGCGCCAAGGTACTCACGGGCGGACCCGAGAAGATCAGCGGCAACTTCGTCGAACCGACGGTGCTCGTCGACGTCACGGACGACATGCGGATCATGACGGACGAGACGTTCGGTCCCGTCCTCCCCGTCATCCGCGTCGACAGCGCCGACGAGGCGATCGAGCGGGCCAATGACACGGAGTTCGGCCTCGGTTCCTCCGTCTTCGGCGAGGCCGGAATCGTCGAGATGGCAGAGCGCATCAAGTCCGGCATGACAGCCGTGAACTCCGTCATGACGTTCAGCGCGATCCCGACGTTGCCCTTCGGCGGGATCGGCGAGTCCGGCTTCGGCCGCATCCACGGCGACGAAGGCCTCAAGGAGTTCTCACGCACGAAGGCGATCGCACACCAGAAGTTCTCGATCCCCGGCGTCACGATGGAGTTCGCGCCCGACCAGAAGTCGGCGACGAAGCTCGTAAAGGTGCTCACGAAGCAGGCCTTCGGCGGCGGGATCGTCGACCGCCTCCAGGAGAAGGTGCGCAACCTGCTCGGTTGACCACGCGGCACGCCGCGCGACGGAACCGACGGGCAAACCATTCGGATCCTGAGGCTGTCTCGGTAGTGGGAGGCGCACGTGGTCGAGGACATGTCGTGCCAGGGGTTCGATGAGTGTGCAGGATGGCTCCTGCTCACGTTGGCCCTGTTCGCCCTGTTCTTCTTCGCGCTCGTGACAGTCGTGGCAACCGCTGCCGGCCTCATCCTGAGCGCTCTTTCACTCGCTTCCGTCGGCGGCAAGCTGTCCGCCATTCCGAAGCAGGTGTCAATCGCTCTTCTCACGATGTCAGTGCTGTGCTTCCTGTGCATGCCGGGCGTGGTCCCCAGATTCGTCATCGTTGCCCTTGCCGTCGTGCCGGCGTTCTGGATCACAGCGATCATCTTCGTCGTCGCATGGGTCGGTGCGAAACGTGAAAGCCCCACCATGGCGGCGTTGCCACCCTCCCGGACACCCACAGCGCACGCCCGGGATACGCAGTCCGAGCGACCCACGCAGGCACACAAGTCGGCACCAACCCCGGGACCTCCCCCTCCACCACCCCCGGCGCTACCGAAGACGGCGTTGCACATCAGGGGTGTGCCCGTACGGCGCGTCCTGGTGTATGCCGCGTTGCTGGCCATCAGCCTCGTCGGCTTGGTCCTGATCAGCGGTTGGACTCTCACGGTGAAGCTGATCGCGAGCGAAGGCATCGTGACCGGCACGGCCGTGGCGACCTGGTGGCTCATCCGGTCCACCGCCGAGCCAGCCGAAGAGGCCGCGCCCAGAACCAGATCGCACGAGGGTCGCACTCCTCCTCCCGAGAGCCCAATCCGAAGGACCCGACGCCACCGACCCTCTGCGGTGAGACCCCGCTAGGTTCCTCGGAATGGAGACGCTGCGCACACCCGAGGACCGATTCGCGGACCTGCCCGACTTCCCGTGGCAGCCTGCCTACACGGACATCGATGACGGTGACGGGGGCACGCTGCGCGTCGCCCACGTTGAGGCCGGACCGGCGGACGGCTCCGTCGTCCTCTGCCTCCACGGCGAACCGTCGTGGTCGTTCCTCTACCGCAGAATGCTTCCCGTCTTCGAAACGGCCGGTCTGCGGGCCGTGGCGCCCGACCTCGTCGGCTTCGGCCGCTCCGACAAGCCCGCCGCCAGGTCCGACTACACGTACCAGCGCCACGTCGACTGGATACGCAACTGGATCGAGGCCATGGGCCTCGACGGAGTCACCCTCGTCTGCCAGGACTGGGGCGGTCTCATCGGCCTGCGTGTCGCCGCCGAGAACCCGGAGCGCTTCACACGCATCGTCGCCGCGAACACGTTCCTCCCGACAGGTGACGTCGACCCCGGGCCCGCCTTCGCGTCGTGGCAGAAGCTCTCGCAGGAGATCCCCGAGCTCCCCGTCGGCCAGATCGTGAATGCCGCCACGACCACCGACCTGACTCCCGACGTGATCGCCGCTTACGACGCGCCCTTCCCCGACGAGTCCTACAAGGCGGGGGCCCGGCGGTTCCCCATGCTCGTCCCGACCCGGCCCGACGACCCCGCCTCGGTGCCGAACCGGGCGGCATGGGGAGTGCTCTCGCGGTGGGAGAAGCCGTTCCTCACGGCGTTCAGCGACAGCGACCCGATCACCCGCGGCGCCGACGTCGCCCTCCAGGCTGCGATTCCCGGCACGAAGGGACAGCCGCACACGACGATCGAGGACGCCGGGCACTTCCTCCAGGAGGACAAGGGACCCGAGCTCGCCCGCGTCGTCGTCGACTTCGTACGGGGAACGTGACGAGACGGGCGTGGTGTGGTCTGGGTACCTGAGCGGCGATATATCGCCGCTCAGGTACCCAGACTCCACTTCTCCCACGCGTGTCAAGCTCTGCGACCCGGGCGCTCCGCGCCATACTCTGAGGCATGACCGTGAACGCCGCCGACCGAGCGAAGATCGCCACACTTGCCCGGGACCTCGAGGCGATCGAGGCCGACGACGCGGGGACAGTCGAACAGCGCCGCGCGCTGGCGGCGATCGCGAACGAGTTGCGCAGGCAGGCAGGTGTCGAGCCTTTCCCCGACGAGGAGGAGAACCCACCTGAACTCGAATTCCACCGACGCGCCAGGTCCCTCGGCATGGTTGAAGGGCGTAGCCGGCCGGCTTGACGAGCTCGGTGTGCCCTGGGTCGTCGCCGGCGCCGCGGCCGCTCTCCGCTACAGGACAGAGCCCCGCTTCACCACCGACCTGGATCTGATCGTGGCCTGGAACGATCGAATCCCGAGCACATTCGAAGCTGACGGCTACGCCGTGCGCACGATGGCAGATCCCGACAGCGATCCGCATCTCGTCACGTTGAGACGCGGATCCGAGCGAGTGGACCTGATCGTCGCGTCTGTCGAGTACCAGCACGTCGCTCTCGAACGCGGGCTCGAGGATCACGTCCTCACAGTCGAAGACGTGATCGTCCACAAGTTGATCGCGTGGCGAGCGCGTGACAGGGACGACATCGCTTCGATCCTCGAAGCCCGGTTGGACCTCGACCTCGGCTATATCGAGCACTGGGCCACGGAGTGGGAAGTCCTGGATCGGTGGAGCGCTGCCACAGATCGCGCCTGACGCTCCGGCCTGGAGGCCCCCAACGAGGGGTCTGGGTACCTGAGCGGCGATATATCGCCGCTCAGGTACCCAGACCCCACACCTCCCACGCGGGTCAGCCGTAGGCCGCCTCGATGGCGTCGCGCACGGCGGGAAGCAGATCGTCCCACACCGCACCGGGACCCTTCGTGACCGAGATGAAGTCAGCCGTCATGAACACCTGGGCCACATCACCTGCCGCGAAGATCGCCCGCACGACATCGGCCACGTCGCCTTCGGCGTCCGCAGCGCTCTTGAAGGTGACGGGTCCACCCACCGGCCGCCCCACACCGAACTTGTAGGCATTCGGGTTGGGCGTCGTCTCGACGGTCACAGGCATCTCGGGGCTCCTCCGATCACGCGCACTCCGGATTCACCTCGGTCGGCTCCACCGCTGTCTCGAGAGTGACCTCGACGGCCCCGGATCCACCCGCCGGGATGTCCCGCTCGGCCTCGCCGCGGCCCGTGACGAGGGTGGCGCCGTTCTCGTCCACGGCGACGAGCCGGCAGAAGATGTGGGCGTCGGTCTCACCGGAGTTGGAGACGGTGATCTCGTACGTGCGGCTCGTGGGAGTCTGCATCGCCAGACGCAATCCAGTCACCTCGAGGTCGGAGTTGCCGGAGTCCTCGCCGAAGAGCCACATGCTCACGAGGCCCATGACGACAGCCGCCACGATCAGCGTCACCGCCAGGACGCCGTGCACCTGCCGCGGTGCCGGTGTCGGCAGATGCCCCGGATTGCAGGTGCGGCAGATCGACACGCCCTCTTGGACAGGGCGACCGCACTTCATGCACTTGGCCATCGGCCGGACATCCCCCCGCTGCGTTGTGGTTCCCGCCACTGATTCGCTTCCCCTCGTCTCGTCAGGCCGCTTCGCGGCTCAGATCGCCGCCCGCTTGCGGGCCCGTTCGAGACCGATGCGTCCCGTCCGCGCGACCTCCTTGATGCCGTGCTGCTCGACCAGCTCGAGCAGGTCGTTGAGACGGGACGGCGGACCGGACAGCTCCAGCGCCACGGACTCCGCCCCGACGTCGGCGACCTTCGCCTCGAATATCTCGGCCAGCTCCAGCACCTGGAAACGTGTCTCGGCCGTGCAGGCGACCCGCACGAGGAGGAGCTCACGCTCTATCGAATCGGTCGGGTCGAGCTCGATGATCTTGATCACGTTGATCAGCTTGTAGAGCTGCTTCACGATCTGCTCGACATGCGTCTGCGTCTGATCGACCACGAGCGTCATCCGCGAGAACCCCGGATCGTCCGTCGGGCCCACGGCGAGCGACTCGATGTTGTAACCGCGCCGTGCGATCAGGCCGGCCACACGGGCGAGCACCCCCGGCTGGTTCTCGACGAGAACCGAGAGGGTCGTGAGGTGCGGCTCCATCGCCGACATCAGAAGCCTCCCTTCGAAACCGGCTTCATCAGAAGCCTCCCTTCCAAACCGGCTTCATCAGAAGCCTCCCTTGTCGAGCTCGATGTGGCCCTCGGGGTGCTCCGGCGGAGGTTCGTCCTCCCCGCCGTGGGTCATGGGAGCGGCACCGTCCGAATCGGCGAGTGCGGTGAGCTCACGTTCGTCCTCGACCTGGCCGTAAGCCGGGCCGAGGAGGAGCCCGTCGTTCGACGTCCCGGCCGGGACCATCGGATAGACCTTCTCCATCGGGTCGATGCGGAAGTCGATGACCACAGGCTGATCGTCGATCTCCATCGCCTTGGCGATCACGGCGTCCACGTCGGGCACCGTGTCGACACGGAACCCGACACAGCCCATCGCCTCGGCCAGCTTGACGTAGTCGGGGATATCGGTGCCGAGATGGACCTCGGAGTAGCGCTCCTCGTAGAAGAGCTCCTGCCACTGGCGCACCATGCCGAGATAGCCGTTGTTGAGGATCGCGATCTTCACGGGAATGCGCTCGACGGATGCCGTGATGAGCTCCTGCAACGTCATCTGGAAGCATCCGTCGCCGTCGATCGCCCACACGACACGGTCGGGATCACCGGCCTTGGCGCCGACCGCGGCCGGGATCGCGAACCCCATCGTGCCGAGCCCGCCCGAGTTGATCCACTGGTAGGGACGCGAGAAACGCCACCACTGCGACGCGAACATCTGGTGCTGCCCGACACCACCCACGACCGTGGCGTCCGGTGCTGCCGCGCAGAGCCGCTCGATCACGTACTGCGGCTTCACGACCTTGTCGTCGGATCCCTCCACGTAGCGATACGGGAACTTGTCCCGCCACACCTCGATCTGGACGAGCCACGCATCCCTGTCCGGAGGCGGATCGCCGCGCTCCTCACGCCTGCGTTCGCTCTTGTCGAACTCCTTCACGAGCGAATCGATGACGATGCGGCAGTCGCCGACGATCGGGACGTCGGCGTGGCGCACCTTCGAGAGCTCGGCCGGGTCGATGTCGACGTGAACGACCTTCGCGTCGGGCGCGAAGTCGGCCACGCGACCCGTGACCCTGTCGTCGAAGCGGGAGCCGAGGGCGAGGAGGAGATCGGATCGCTGCAGCGAGGTGACGGCGGCGTAGTTGCCGTGCATGCCCGGCATCCCGAGGCAGAGCTCGTGGTCGTCGGGCAGCGCACCACGCGCCATCAGCGTCGTCACGACCGGCACCCGCGTCTTCTCGGCGAACTCACGCAGCTCGGCGGCCGCCCGCGCCTTGAGGATGCCGCCTCCCGCATAGATGACGGGCCGCGCCGACTCGGCGAGGAGGCGGATCGCCTCCTTCACCTGCTTCGGGTGCCCGCTCGTCGTCGGCCGGTAGCCGGCCAGGTTCGCGGCGGGATCCTCGGGCCACCACCAGTCCATCTCGGACGCGGCGACGTCCTTGGGGAGGTCGATGAAGACGGGGCCGGGCCGGCCCGTGGTCGCGAGATGGAAGGCCTCGGCGACGACCTGTGGGATCTCGGCGGGGTCCATGACGACGTAGTTGTGCTTCGTGACCGGCATGGTCATGTTGAACGTGGGTGCCTCCTGGAAGGCGTCGGAGCCGATCGCGGCCCGGGAGACCTGACCGGCGATGACGACCATGGGCACGGAATCCATGAACGCATCCGTGATCGGGGTGAGGATGTTCGTGGCACCGGGGCCGGACGTCACGACGGCGACACCTGGTTTGCCGGTCGACCAGTAGTAGCCCTGCGCCATGTGGCCCGCGCCCTGTTCGTGGCGGACGAGGATGTGGCGGATGCTGCTGTCGATGAGTGGGTCGTACACCGGCAGGATGGCACCGCCGGGCAGGCCGAACACCACCTCGACGCCAACCTGTTCGAGAGAGCGGACGAGTGCCTCGGCGCCGGTCAGTCGTTGGCTCATGGCCAGAGCGTATCACGGGGCCCTGAAGCCTCCCCAGGGGTTACACCCCCGCCCACGGGCCTCTGTGGGTCAGCGGTAGACGACGACGGAGCGGCGCTGGCGGCCGAACTCCTCGCACCACGAGTCGCTCGGGTTCCAGATGTCGATGATCTTGCCCTTCACGGCGCCGCCCGTATCGTACGCCGTGTACGTGCCCAGCCCCTCGATCTTGAAGCTCGTACCGAGGGGGATCACGCGCGGGTCCGTCGCAGCGACCCCGGGTCCGACGGGTTGGCCGGACGCCGTGTAACCGGAGTCGGAGTAGCAGGTGATCTCGTAGATCTCACCCTCGCCCGAACCCGTGGCTGCAGGCGGTTGCGGTTCTCCCGATCCTCCCCCACCACCGGACGCGCCACCCGTACCCGAACCCTGGGCGGGCGCAGTCGTGGGTGGGGGTGGCGGCGGGATCGACGCGAGGATCTCCTGCTGTTTCTCCTGCTCGGACTTCAGTTCCGCTTCGGCGGCACCGACCCGTTCGAGCTCCTCGCGCTCGCTCTGCTCGAGGGCTTCGAGCTCCTCGACACGGCTCTGCAGGTCCTGTGTGGCGGCTGCGGCCTCGGCCGCGCTGCGCCGCGCCCTGTCGGCGACACGCTCGAGGTAGGCGTTGCGGGCTGCCATCTCGGCCGGGTCTTCCACGGCGAGCATCGCGCCGAGGTACGTGTCCCCACCGCGCTTGTAGGCCTCCCGCGCCCACTCCCGGATCTCGGCACTCGCCGCGTCCCGTCTCTGGCGGGCCGCCTCGACCTCCGCCACCTGCGAGCGTCGCTCGCGTTCGAGTGACTCGATCCTGTCCTGGATCTCGCGGTGCTCACGGGCGACATCGGCGAGCCGCGCGTCGATCGCGGCGATCTTGCGCTTCACGTCCTCCGCCGCAGGCGTCTGCGCGCCCACGGGCGCCATGACGCCCGCGAGCACGAACAGCATCACGCCGGGGAGGAGGGCGCGGCGCAGTCGGTTGGGTTTTTCGCGGATGGTTCCGTGGGTCATCGGGTCGAATCCGTCCCGGACAAGGAAGAAGCCCACGCTGCGTACGTGGGCCGGGCTGCAAGGTAGCACCGGCGCGAGGCTCGGTGTCAACCCTGCGCGAACTCCAGCAAGACAACGCTAGCAGAAGTTCGCAGGAGTGGAGCGGACCCTCCTCAGGCATCCCGCTCGGCCTGATCCGCCGGATCCGGCGGACCGACGGCGTCCTCGAGCCCCGCGATCGAGTTCAGACGGTCGACGAGGAGACGAAGACGGCCGAAGCCGGCCTGGTCGAAGCCGGCGGCGAGTCGCGGGTACTCGAGCGCGTCCCCGTCTGCGACCTCGGCCGCGTGCGGGGCGACCGGTCGCAACCCGCCCCGCGAGAGGATGTCGGTGAACTCGTCGTTGATGTCGGCGAGCTCCGCCTCGTCCGGGAGCCGACGCACCCGCAGGTAGAGCTCGCCGTCGACGTATCGCTGCGACACGTAGTTCCTGTAGAACCGCCGGATCTCCTCGACCGCGTCGTCCACGTCGTGGAAGTGCCTGTAGAGAGTGAGATCGGACTCGTTCACGAGCCCCGCATCGAGCAGCTCGGCCCGCAGGAACCGCTCCCACCGCTCCCAGTAGCCGTCCTCGGGCGTGTCGAGGAGGACTACGGGATGCAGGTCGGATTTGCCAGTCTGGAGGAGGGTGAGCGTCTCGAACGCCTCGTCCATGGTCCCGAACCCACCCGGGAAGAACGCGAACGCGTACGCCTCCCGCACGAACGCGAGCTTGCGGGTGAAGAAGTAGCGGAAGTAGATGAGCTTCTCGTCCCCGTCCACGGCCGGGTTCGGTGCCTGCTCGAACGGGAGACGGATGTTGAGCCCGAACCCGTGCTGCCGCCCCGCTCCCTCGTTCGCGGCCTGCATGATGCCCGGCCCGGCCCCGGTGATGACCATCCAGCCCGCCTCGACCATGCGCCGCGCGAACACGTCGGCGAGCTCGTAGATCGGGGAATCGGCTGCCGTGCGGGCAGACCCGAACACGGTGACCTTCGGCACGTGCTCGAAGGGACCGAACACCTGGAACTGGCGCCGCAACTCTCGCAGCGCCCCGTTCACCACCTTCAACGCTCCCCGCTCGGTGCCTTCGAGCCCCATGCGGAGCAGTGACGCCATCCCCTCGGCGAGGAGGTCGGTGTTCGGGTTGCCGGTGCGCTCGACAGCCCGGCGGACGAGGTCGTCGAGCTCTGCGTCACCTGTCCGCTGGCGACGTGGGAAGCGGGCTTCGGGCGCTCCGGTCAGGACGCCGCCTGTCGGGACACGAGCACGGCAGCCTCCTTCGGGAGCCGCCGCGAGAGGGACTGGGGACGCCATCCGAGCATCCCCCGCAGGCGGTTGAGGATGCCTTCCCAGGCAGCCCTGTCCCAGCCCTCGCAGGACTCGATGACCTCGTTCGCGCGGTTCGCGGCGAGCACGGACGGGAAGGCACCCACCTCCAACGCCTCGACACCCTCCCAGCCCGGCAGGTAGGCGAAGAGGCGGATCGCGGCGTCGAGTCTGGGCAGGGCGGCGGCAACCTCCTCCGGCTCACCCTCGACGAGGCCCCACACGTTGTAGTCCCCCTCGTCGAGCTTCGCGAACTCGAGGAGAGCGGGCTCCACCTGGCGACAGAGCGCGCTCGACGCGGACGCGACAAGGATGACGGGGATGCCGGTCGTGGCCAGCTCGGCCGTGTTCGCACTGCGACCCCGCATGTCGACCATCTCGATCGCGGGCAGTGCCGTACCTGTTTCGATCATGATTCGCCCGACACTAGCGGCGTGCACAGCCGATCCCGGAAGCCGGGCTACATTGAGCCGCAGTGTCAGAATCCGAGATATCCATCGTGATCGTGGACGACGACGCGACGGTGCCGCGCCTCCTCGAGCTCGCCCTGCCGACGCAGGCAGCCGACGTGAGGATCGTCGGCTCCGCCGCGGACGGCGCGGCTGCCCGGGCCGCCGTCGACGCGAAGCCGCCCGACGTCGTCGTCATCGACCACACGCTGCCCGACCTCACGGGCATCGAGCTCGGCCGCGCGCTCGCGGCAGAGCATGCCGGCATGGGACTCGTCCTCTGGACCGGTACGCGCAGCGACGAGCTACGCCTCGAGGCGGAAGCCGCCGGGTTCGGGGCCGTGGTCACGAAGTCGGGTGACCTGCACGAGCTCATCACGGCGATCCGCCTCGTCGCGGCGGGTTCGTGACCGCTACGAGCCGATGCGGGCACGCAGGATCTCGTTCACCTGGCCGGGGTTGGCCTTGCCCTGTGTCGCCTTCATGACCTGACCGACGAGGAAGCCGATCACCTTCTCCTCACCCGCCCGGTACTTCTCGACTGCCTCCGGATTCGAGTCGAGCACGCCCGCCACGATCCCCTCGAGCTCGCCGGAGTCCGAGATCTGGGCGAGACCCTCCTCCTCGACGACCTCGCGCGGCGACCGCCCCGAGTCGAGTACGGCCCGCAGTACCTGCTTGGCGAGCTTGGACGAGAGGGTGCCGTCCCGGGTCAGCTCTGTGAGCTCGACGAAGGCACGGGCCGGGATGCGCAGCCCGGACACCGCGGTGCCCGTCTCGTTCATGTGGGCGAGCACCTCCTGGGACGCCCACACGTATGCCCGGCCGGCATCGGCACCCGCCGCCACCTCGGCATCGACCCAGTCGGCGAGACCCGGCGTGTACACGACCGACATCACGAGATCCGCCGACACCCCGTGCGTGCCACAGACCGCCTGCACGCGGCGCGCCGGCAGCAGTTCGGGCAGGCCGGCCCGGATCTCCTCCACCCAGGCCGGATCCGGCACGATGGGGACGAGGTCCGGCTCGGGGAAGTAGCGGTAGTCGAACGCCTCCTCCTTCGAGCGCATCGAGTGCGTCTGGCCGTCCTCCTCGTTCCAATGCCTCGTCTCCTGCACCACCTCGCCGCGGGCGGCGCAGATCCGCACCTGACGTTCGAACTCGAACTCGAGCGCGCGCTGCAGGCTGCGCACCGAGTTCATGTTCTTGATCTCCGCCCGCGTGCCGAGACGCGTGTCACCGACCGCCCGCACCGAGATGTTGGCGTCGACACGGAGGGACCCCTCCTCCATCTTCACATCCGAGACGTCGAGCTCGCGCAATATCGCACGCAGCTCGTTCACATATGCACGTGCCTGTGCGGGCGAACGGATGTCGGGTTCGGACACGATCTCGAGCAGCGGCACACCCGCCCGGTTGTAGTCGACGAGGCTGGAGTCGGCTTCGTGGATGCGGCCGCCTCCCCCCCTGTGGACGAGCTTGCCGGTGTCCTCCTCGAGGTGGGCGCGCACGAGCCGCACCGTGTGCAACCCGCCGGCATCGTCGATCGCCTCGATCTCGCCTCCGGCGCAGATCGGCTCGTCGTACTGGCTGATCTGGAAGTCCTTGGGCATGTCCGGATAGAAGTAGTTCTTGCGGTGGAAGATCGCCCGCTGGATCGTGGAGCCGACGGCGAGGCCGAACCGGATCGCGAGCCCGACGGCGCGGCGGTTCAGGACGGGAAGCGAACCGGGCAGGCCGAGGCTCGTGGGGTCGATGTTGACGTTCGGGGCGCCGCCGAACGCATTCGGTGCCCCGGAGAACATCTTCGTGCGCGTGCGCAGCTCGGCGTGGACCTCGAGGCCGATGACCGCCTCGTACTCGACGCCGTCGGCACCACGGATCGTGTCCGGTGGGGGAGCGGTCACGGCTCCCCTCCCCCACCCACTGCCCGCGTGCCGAGCTCGGCCTCGACTCCCGCCGCCGCCCGGAAGAGACGGGCCTCCTCGAGCGCGGGCGCGAGGATCTGGAAGCCGATCGGGAGGCCGGCGGCGTCGTCGCCGCACCAGACGGAGATCCCTGGATGGCCGGCGAGGTTCGTCGGGATCGTGCAGAGGTCGGACTGGTCCATGGCGAGCGGGTCGTGGGAACGCTCCCCCAGCCGGAACGCGACGGAGGGTGAAGTGGGTGAGCAGAGCACGTCGGCATCGGCGTACGCGGCCGCGAAATCCCGGATCACGAGGCTGCGCACCTTCTGCGCCTTGGCGTAGTACGCGTCGTAGTAGCCGGCCGAGAGGGCGTAGGTGCCGAGCATGATGCGCCGCTTCACCTCGTCGCCGAAGCCTGCCTCGCGCGTGCGCCGGTTCGTGTCCTCGGCACTCTCCCCCTCCACCCGCAGGCCGTAGCGCATGCCGTCGAAGCGGGCGAGGTTCGAGCTCGCCTCGGCAGGAGCGATGAGGTAGTAGGCGGACAGGGCATGGGGAGCGGACGGCAGGGACACCTCGACCACACGTCCACCTGCCGCCTCTATGGCGCTCAGCGTCCGCTCGAATGCCGCGATGACAGCAGGTTCGAAGGCGTCTCCACGTGAGAGCTCCTCGATCACGCCGAACGTCATGCCCTCGAGGCCACGCTCGAGCTCGGCGGTGACGTCGGGGGGTGTGTCCGGGATGCTCGTCGCGTCGAGAGCGTCCGGACCGGCGATCGCCCCGTACACGAGGGCGGCGTCGGCGACGTTCGTCGTCATGGGGCCGACCTGGTCGAGCGAGCTCGCGAACGCGACGAGCCCGTATCTGCTGACGCGACCGTACGTCGGTTTCATGCCGACAATGCCGCAGAGCGACGCCGGCTGGCGGATCGACCCGCCCGTGTCCGATCCGAGGGCGACCGGCACGAAGCCCGCCGCCACGGCCGCGGCGCTCCCCCCCGAGCTGCCGCCCGGCACCCGCTCGGTGTCACACGGATTGCGGGCGGGACCGAAGGCCGAGTTCTCGTTGGACGATCCCATCGCGAACTCGTCCATGTTCGTCTTGCCGACCATGACCGCCCCCGCGGCCTCGAGCCGCGCGACCGCCGTCGCCGTGTAGGGCGGGTGCCACCCGGCGAGGATGCGTGACCCGCACGTCGTCTCGACGCCCTCGGTGCAGAGGACGTCCTTCATACCGACGGGCACGCCGGCAAGAGGGCCGGGATCGCGTCCTGCCTCGACGGCGGCGTCCACCTCCCGCGCGCGGCTGCGTGCGTGGTCGGGGGTCACGCGCAGGAACGCCGAAATCTCGTCGTCACCCGCCTCGATGCGCTCCAAGGCGGCTTCGACCACCTCGGACGCAGTCGTCCCGCCCGCTCGCACCGCAGCGGCGATATCCGTCGCCCTCGGCGTCATCAGCTCCCCCCGCCCGGACCGCCCCCTGACTCGTCGAGGATGCGCGGTACACGCACGTATCCGTCTTCGCAGGCCGGGGCCTGTGAGAGGAAGGCCTCGCGGTCGAGCGTGGGACCGGGCTCGTCCTCACGCATCACGTTCGCGAGCGGGAGCGGATGCGCCGTCGGTGCCACGTCCTCGGTGTCGAGCTCGCGGATACGGGCCGCGTGGTCGAGGATGTCGGAGAGCTGACCCGTGAACTGCTCGATCTCCTCCTCCGTGAGCTCGAGCCGGGCCAGCTTCGCGACGTGGACGACGTCTGCTCTGGAGATGCTCATCGGGGGAACACTAGCCAGCTCTCCTACTCCCCTAGGCTGACTGCCGCAACCCATGAACACGTCTGCCCCGGCCGGTCAGTCGGCCTCGACGATCCGACCCTCCCACGACCTGCCCGGTCCCGTGCGGGGTGGCCCCGACATGGGTCGTCACGACACGGCGGGGCAGGCCGGGACGCGAACCCCGTCGCGGATGTTGATCGCCGCAGCCGTGGTCCTCTGTGTCGTCGCCGTCGCCGGCACGGTCGTCTACCTGCGCAACCGGGGCACGTGGCCCGGTGACCCCGCGGCCTACATCCCACCCCGCCTCGACGGGGACGAGGTGGGCAGGGACGAAGACGACTCCGCCGCCGTGCGCGACCTCCTCCTCGACCAGATGGGTGCGGCCGACGCCGACGTCGAGACGGCCGCCGGCACGATCGGCACCACGGCCGGCTTCCCCGACCTCGTCCTCGTCGCGGTCAGCTCCCCCAACCAGGCCGAGTACATGAAGCGCCTCGAGGGAGACGAGGTGGATGCAACCGAGATCGGCGGGGTGCCCGTCGTCGTCCTCGAGGAGAGCGCCGACGCGTACGGATTCGACTTCGCGACCGCCGTCGCCCGTCCCCGCGACGACCTCATGACCGTATGCGTGTCCATCGGCGCGAAGACCGCGGAAGCAGGCCGGGGACGCGCGCTCGCCTGCACGAAAGCGATGCTGGAGACGGCACGGTGAGGAAGCTCCTGACCGGTCCGAGCTGGTACGAGATCCTGGGTGTGTCCGCCCAGGCCACCTCTGCCGAGATCAGGCGGGCGTACCGGGAGCTCGTCGCCGAGCTCGAGGGGGACGACTCCTCC
This sequence comes from Acidimicrobiia bacterium, assembly GCA_020850945.1. Taxonomy (GTDB): domain Bacteria; phylum Actinomycetota; class Acidimicrobiia; order UBA2766; family UBA2766; genus QWHP01. Next base: position 25,047 of record JADZDR010000055.1, read on the forward strand.
GACGCCGAGGAGCGCCTGCAGGAGGCGAAGGCCGCCTACGACGTGCTGCGCGATCCGAGCCGCCGCAAGGAGCACGACCGCCTCCTCGCCGGCAACCTGTCCTTCCTCGGCACATCCGCGCCCGACTCCGACGCCGCCCCCACGAAGGACGCCCCCTGTCGCATCTGCGGCAGTGAACCCACGGCGTCCGCACCGCTGCGGCGTGTGACCGGTGCGGCAATCCTCTGGGTGGAGACCCGCACGCACGGCCCGTTCTGCCACGACTGCGGCCTCGCTGTCTACCGCGCGTTCCAGGACCATTCGCTCAAGGCGGGATGGTGGGGAATAGCCGCCGTCTTCTACTGCGCGTGGGCGCTTGTCAGCAACGCCCGCTCGCGACGGGCCTTCGACCGACTCGACGCGCCCGACACCGAGACAGCCCACACCGCCGACTCACCCCGCCCTCTCGACCCGGCGCCACCCCTGCTGCGCCGTGTGGGGCCGTGGATGGGGATCGGACTCGGCATCGTCCTCGTCTCCGCCCTCGCATTCGTCTTCCTCTGGCCCCGGGGCGGCTTTTCCCACGACGCGGTCGACTACATCCCAAAGGAGGTCGCGGGCCGGGCCGTGGACCCGTCGTCGGCGTTCGCGAAGAGCGTGATCGAGGGCCTCCAGGACCCGGCGGTCAAGGAGGTGAGCTCGGGCACGGTGGGTGGGGGCGGTGCCGGTGCCGAGGCACTTCCCGACCTCATCCTCGCCGCGGCCGAGACGAAGGACCCCGAGGCGACGAAGGAGCGACTCAAGCGGGATCTGACCCAACTCGAGAACAAGGTGGACACGACCACCATCGACGGCGTGGACGTGCAGATCTTCGACGTCTCCGCCGGTGAAGGCCAGCCCGGCATCTCGTTCGCGTTCGCGAGCCCGGACGGGGCGATCGTCCTCTGGAGCATCGCGTTCCGAGACGGCCGCGACAACGCCGTCGCCGGCATGGAGGCAATGCTCGCGGCAGGGAAGAAGTAGGACCCATGACGGCAGACGCTGTGCAGCCGGCGTTGGGGGCTCCCGTCTACGAGAGGCGGACGAAGGAGTACCTGCGTCTCCTGCTCCTCCTCCTCCTCACGGCGTCCTTCTTCGACGGCTACGACGGCGGCATCCTCGACATCATCAAGCCGCAGATCCAGGACACGTACGGCCTCACGGAGGCCGCTCTCGCCTGGGTGACCTTCGGCGTGAAGCTCGGCGCCGTCTTCGCGTTCTTCGTCGCCCTGTCGGCGGACTGGGTGGGGAGGCGCCCCATCCTCCTGTGGTCGGTGATCGGCTACACGATCTTCACAGGACTCACGGCGTTCGCCCCGAACGTCTACTTCTTCACCTGCTTCCAGTTCGCCGCCCAGATCTTCCTCGGCGCCGAGTACGCGGTGGCCGTGACGATGATCAGCGAGGAGTTTCCCCCGACGCAGCGCGGCCGCGCGCTGGGCAAGTTCACGCTCGTGACCGCCGCCGGCGTGATCCTCGTCCCGTTGGTGGCGCTGAGCCCACTCACGTCCACCGCCCTCGAATGGCGCGTCCTCTACCTGATCGGCCTCGGCCCCCTGCTCCTCATGGCCTTCCTGCGGAGGAAGATCAAGGAGACGTCGCTCTTCGAGGTGCGCAAGGCACAGGTCGATGCCGGCACGCATGCCGGCCCCAACGTCTGGGCGCCGTGGGAGTGGCCGCACCGCTACTACATGATGGTCCTCGCCTTCGTGACGTTCTTCCGGGCGATGGCCGTGTTCAGCGCGACCGGCTGGTGGGTGTGGTACGCCGAGCGCGAGGTCGGTCTCGCACCCACCGCCGTGCTCCTGTTCCTGGTGGGGGCCTACGGTCTCGGCATCATCGGCTACTACACGAACGGGCGCCTCATCGACAGGTACGGCCGGCGGAGCACGACGATCGTGTTCGGAGTGCTCGCCTGGATCTTCGCCACGCTCCTCTTCAACGTGAGGGGAGTCGCCGCCCAGGCGGTGCTCCTGATCCTCGCCGTGTTCTTCGGTCTCGGCATCACACCCGGCCTCAACGCGTTCTACACCGAGCTCTTCCCGACCGAGATCCGGGCGACAGCCGCGGCGTGGGCCCGCAACATGGTCGAGATCCCCGCGTTCCTGATCGGGCCTCTCCTCGTCGGCCTCCTCGGCGACCACGGCACGGGGGCCATCGGCGCGATGTCGAACGTCATCACGATCATCTTCGGGCTCATGCCCGTCGCCGTCTTCCTCGTGTGGCGCTACCTGCCCGAGACGAAGGGGCGCCACCTCGAGGTCCTGGACGCGCAGGCATGAGGGGGTGCCGCCAATCCGTGCGTGTCGCCGGCGCCGCTCTCGTCGCCGCCGGCCTCCTCGCCGCCTGTGGCGGCGCCAACCGCCCCGAAGGCCCGGCCGAGCGGTTCCTCCGTGCCGTGAGCAGGGGGACGGACGTGGACCAGGTCGAAGATCTCGGATCCGTGGAGGTCGCCCACGAGGTGCTCGACGGACCGATGTGCCCGGTCGGGGACAGGCCCGACGAGGGCGTCGACGAGTGCTCCGAGAACCAGGAGAACATCGCCGAGTTCCAGGTTGCGATCACTGACGCGACGGGCGACACGGCGGTCGTGCCGATCGAGGTCCTGCGCAAGGGGGAGGACGAGCCCGTGCGCATGGGCCTCGAAGCAGAGTTGAAGGACGGAGGCTGGCGGTTCGTGGGCACGACAGGCCTCGACGACGATGTGGCCTTCCCGGACGAGGGTGGGCCCGGCTTCGGAACGGACTCCGGCCGGGTCGCGATCCTCACGCTGATCGTCATGGGGGCCGCCCTCGTCGTCAGCGTCACGCTGATCACGCTCTTCTCGGGTGGGAGGCCGAGGGAAGAGGAGGCCGACCTCACCGCCCGCCACGAGGAGACGTGAGGGGGATCAGGTCGGCACCCCTTGGGCGCTCTCGGTGAGAGCGACATCGGACGCGGAGACGTGCCGGGCGAGGAGCAGAGCGAGGCCCGCCGCGACCCCGGCCACGGCCGCACCCACGCCGAACGCGACGGCGAACGAGAGGGCGGTTCCCCGGCCGGCCAGACCCGCCTGGATGGACACGAGGACCACGGTGCCGGCCGATGCCCCGATCGTCTGCACGGACCCGCTGATCCCACCCCCCACACCCTGGTCCTCGAGATCGAGGCTGTTCACGGCAGTGATGTTGAAGGCCGGCTGGCTGAACCCGAGGCCGGCGCCGGAGACGCCGAGTCCGAGGACGGCGACCCAGACCGCCGACCCCGTGTCGACGGCGGTGAGGGCGACGAGCCCGAGCGCGACGAGCAGGCTGCCCACGAACGCGTACCGACGTGTGCCCTGACGCGAGATCAAACCGCCGGCGAGGGCTGCTGCCGCCGCGAACGTGAGGGGCCTCACGATCACGACGAGCCCTGCCTGCGTGTCCTTCAGGCCGAGCACCTCGATCATGAGGGGGACGGCGAGGACGAAGCCACCGAGGTATGCGAAGTTCAAGAGGGTCGAGGCGACGAGGGAGACCGAGAAGCCGCGCCGCCCGAAATACCGGAGGGGGAACATGGGATCACGGACCTTGGCCTGCCTCCACACGAAGGCGCCGAGGAGGAACACCGCCGTTGCGAACCAGGAGATCGTGCGCAGGTTCCCGACCCCCCAATCTGCGGCGCGCTCGATCCCGAAGAGGAGGAAGAAGAGTCCCGCCCCGAGGATCACGGCACCGGAGAGGTCGAAGCGGACGTCGGTGCGGACCTCGGTCTCGTCGAGGACGTACCAGGCGGCGGCGAGAGCGACGACGAGTAGGGGGATCTGGATGACGAACATGCCGCGCCAGCCGATGTACGGGATGACGAGCGCCCCCACGACGAGGCCGACGGTCGGGCCGAGCGCGGCCGTCGTGGACCACCAGGCGAGGGGGCGGGGTCGGTCACGCGGTACGAAGAGGGTGGCGATGAACTTGACTGCGGCCGGTCCCGTCGCGGCCCCTTCGAGGGCGGCGACCACGCGGAAGAGGATCAGCGTCGAAGTGCTCCAGGCGAGCGCCGTCATCGCCTGCATGACGATGGCGCCGAGGAAGCCGATCATGTAGATCCGCTTCGCGCCGTAGATGTCCCCGAGCTTGCCGACCGTGGGGCTCATGACCCCGAACGCGAGCAGGGGCAGGGAGACGGCCCACTGCATCGTTTTGAGGGTGGTACCGAACTCCTCTGCCATGCGGGGGAGCACGACGGCTATGACCGTGAAGTTGAAGCCGACGGCGAAGAGGCCGGTGAGAAGCGTGACGAGCGCGATCCAGCGATAGGCGGGGTGCGTCCGGAGGCGGGCGCGCGCTGTCCGGGACAGGCTGGACCGCAGCTTCCCCGTGCTCATCGGACTCACGCTACCGAGACGGTCCACCTCCCTGAAATCGTCTCGGAAGATGCGCGACCCCGCGTACTTCTCGTGGCAGAATGCGGGCGTGCTTCCTGCCGAGCCGGGCGCGTGGAGGGGACCGGCAGGTGATCCGAGAGAGAAGGGCAAGAGGGAGCATCCGCGTCCATGCGACCCGCCGTAGTCGTGATCGTCGTCACACTGATCGGCCTCACGTTCCTGTGGCCGTTCATCGTCGGCCTCGTGCGCAGCCTGCGCCACACACCGGGGATCTCACAGGCCGTGGGTGTGCCGCGTGTCGACCTCGAGACGGCGCCGTGCACGGCCAGGCCCGGTGACGTGATCGTCGTCCGTGTCCGATCCCCCGACGCCGATTCGTGCCGGCTCGGCTGGCGTGACACCCATGCACGTGACATCCCGGGCGCGGAGAGGGACGTGGCCCTCGACGGCACCGTGCAGTGGCGACTGCGAGTTCCCCCCGCGCTCACGCCGGGGTCGCGGGCGCTCGTCGTGACGGCGCAGCGAGGTGCCGTGCGCAGGCACATCCGCATTCCCGTCCACGTGCTCAGCGATGCCGCTGCCGCTACCCACGACACGATTCCGCGACTCGATCTGCCCGAGCGCCCGATCGACCCGACCGAGTACTCGTTGGCGACACGTACGCGCCGCTTCGGTGAGCTCACCGGCTTCTACAGACCCGGGCCGAGCCGGCCGGCCACCCAGGCCTCCGTGCTCGCGACGCGGATGCTCGACGCGTCCGTCACGCCCGCTCCCGATGCGGAACCCGGCCTGTTCGGGGAGAAGAGCGCAGGGGCCGCGGGCCGCGCCGGGGGGAGCCGCGAGTCGGCGGCGTCTTGACCTTCGGTCAGGCGAGCTGACCGGCGGAGTCGATGATGCCCTGCACCGTGAGGCGGTCGCCGTCACCCGAGATCGCCTTGTCCTCGAGCACGACCGGCTGCTGGACCCGCTTCACCTGGTCGGCGAAGACGAAGAAGACCTCACCGTTGAACTGGCACTCCACGGTCGAGAGGTAGGCGACGAACGGGGACACGTTCGCGGCCGCCCACTGGTCGAACTGCCCCTCGGGTACCTCCTGCTTGAGGATCTCGCCGATACCGGGTGTCTGCTCGGTGAGGCGCGTGCGTGCGCGGGGTGCGATCGTGTTGCTCTTCACGCCGTAGCGTGTGAGCTCCTTGGAGATGACGCTCGAGAACGAGCAGATGCCGAGCTTCGCGGCCGCGTAGTTGGCCTGGCCCGGGTTCCCGAACAGGCCGGATTCGGACGCCGTGTTCACCACGCGTGCCTCGCGGGTGCGGCCCTCCTTGGACTCGGCCCGCCAGTAGTTCGCGGCGTGACGGGTCGGGCAGAAGTGACCGCGCAGGTGGACCTTGATCACGGAATCCCACTCGGCGTCGGTCATGTTCACGAGCACGCGGTCACGCAGGATCCCGGCGTTGTTCACGAGGATGTCGAGGCCACCGAAGGTCTCGACTGCCTGGTTGACGAGACGCTGCGCCCCCTCCCAGTCGGACACGTCGTCGCCGTTGACCACGGCCTCGCCGCCCATGTTCTTGATGTCCTGGACGGTCTCCTGGGCAGGCGTCATGTCCGCACCCTCACCGCCGATATCGCCGCCGAGGTCGTTCACTACGACCTTGGCGCCTTCTGCGGCGAAAAGGAGGGCGTGTTCACGACCGAGGCCGCGCCCCGCGCCTGTGATGATTGCGATCCGTCCGTCGAGAGCTCCCACGGGACAACCCCTATCTGTCGAGTCCGGGAAGGAACGATGCGAGCGATCGTCCTTGTTGATCGGAGTGTCAGGAGCTTACTGAGCCGGTGGGGGGAACGCGCAATGCGGAGCCCCTTCCCCGCCCAGGCGGATGTAGGGTTCCGGCACGCCGGCCGCGAAAAGGGGAGGCATGGCCGATACCTCCGCCGACACCTTCGACGCAGGGCGCCTCGAGATCGCAAGGGGCGACATCACGCGCCTCGACGTCAGCGCAATCGTCAACGCCGCGAACGAGGCGCTCGCCCCCGGCGGCGGTGTCTGCGGCGCGATACATCGGGGGGCAGGCCCGGGCCTCGCGGCCGCCTGCCGCGAGATCGGGGGCTGCCCGACAGGCGAGGCGCGTCTCACACCAGGATTCGGCCTGCGGGCCGAGTTCGTGATCCACGCCGTCGGCCCCCGCTGGCACGGCGGTACGTCGGGTGAGGAACACCTCCTCGCCGCCTGCTACACAGCCGCTCTCGAGCTCGCGGCCGGTGCCGGCGTCGCGTCCGTCGCCTTCCCCGCCATCAGCACCGGCATCTACGGCTACCCCCTCGAGGCCGCCACCAAGACCGCCGTGCGGACCGTGCGCGAGTTCACGCGGACACACGACGAGCCCACCCGCATCGTCTTCTGTTGCTTCTCCCCAGCCGACACCGAGGTCTACAGACGCGTGCTCGCGGGTGAGGCTTAGCGACCCGCAGGCGAGGAGGCAGATTGGCATCCACGGAGAACGTCGCCCGCATCCTGGCCGACGCCGGCCCGGTCGGACTCGAGGAGGGTTGTGGCGAGCCGCTCCGCCTCTCCGACGCGATAGCAGCCGAGGGCGACAGACGGCGGGCACACGGCCTGCCCGGCCTCGACCTGCTCTGCGGTCTCGTCCTCCGGCCCCCGCCCTGGCTGCCCGGTGTCGAGGAAGGCGGGATCACGTGCACGACGACCATGCCGGGCCGTGGCCTCGCGGGCAGCACGCACGTGAACGAGATCCGTCTCGGCTTCCCGGACATCGCCCTCGCGTGGACACAGGGCAGCCTCGCCGTCGAGATCGCCTGTATCTCGGTCACCGGGTCGGGCACGCTCGGACTCACGTGGGGGCACGCCCCCGAGATGGTCGAGGCCGTGCAGCGGCGAGGAGGCATCGTCTTGGCCGAGCGCAACACAGCCCTCCCCGACGTGCGGGGGGCACCCGCTGTCGACCTCGACGGTGCAACCATCCTCGACTCCCACCGCGACCCGGTCGAGATGCGGACCCGACCGCCCACGGACGTCGAGACGGACGTGGCACGCAACATCGTGTCCGTGCTCCCCAGCGGCGCGTGCGTGTCGATCGGGATCGGCTCTCTCGGTGAGGCCGTCCTGCACCAGCTCGTCGCGCAGGAACGCCGCGCGATCACGTTCCACTCCGGCATGCTCGGCGACGGCCACGCCCACATCGCCGACTCGCCGGTCGTCGGCAGGAGCACCCCCCTCGGCGACCCTCCCTTCACGGCCACGACGCTCCTCGGTACCTCGACCCTCTTCGCGTGGGCGGAGCGCGACGACCGCGTCCGTCTCGAGTCGACCGCTCACGTGCACCCACCCGGCATCACCTCCGCGATCGACGGCTTCTGTGCCGTCAACTTCGCCTTGGAGGTCGACCTCGGCGGGAACGCCGGCGCCGAGCAGGTCGGCTCGCGCACCGTCTCGGGGCCGGGCGGACAGCTCGACCTCGCAACCGGTGCCTGCGCCGCACCGCGGGGCAGGTCGATCGTCGCCCTCCCTTCCACGACTCCGCAGGGAGCGAGCCGGATCGTCCCCCACCTCTCGGGCCGCACGACTACACCGAGCACCCGCGTGCAGTTCGTCGTGACCGAGCACGGAGTCGCCGAGATCTGGGGCGTGGACGGGGCCGAGAAGGCAGATCGCCTCATATCCGTCGCCGCCCCCGTGCACCGGCCCGCACTCCGCGCGGCCGTATACGCTTGACACGTGACCGCCCCGACACGCGATGCAGAACCCGCCACACCTGCCACACGACGCCACCTCGTCGTGGTCACGACGGCCGTCTGTGTCGGTGCCCTGCTCCTCCTCGTCGGCGTAGTCCTCTTCGCGGCCTGGATGATGTCGAACTCGACGGAAGCCGAAGACCTCCCCGAAGTCGTCGAACGCGTATTCCCCGGCCGCGGGGATGCGATGCTGCGCCAGGGCCGAGTCGGGCTCGACCTGCAGGCGACCTACTGGTGTTCTCTCACCATCGACGGCACGGTGATTCCCGACGACCAGCTCGAGGGAGCCGAGGAGACGGGTGAGTGCTTCTACCGGCCCGGTGCACCCGAGAGCGCAGGTGAGGAGAAGGCCATCGTCGAGCTCGAGCCGGGTTCACACACGGCCACGGCGGAGATCTACTCCCTCGCCGATCCCACCGACAGGACCTTCTTCACCTGGTCATTCGATGTCCTCTGAGCTGTTCATCCCCTTCGCTCCGGGCAGGGAACGCGTTTCTCAGTGACTTCTCATGACCGAGACCGTGTTTTCTCAGTGACTTCTCAAGCGAAATCGGAATCGTGTACGAGGTCGAGGCGTTGACATACACGTCGAGACGCAACCTGCGGTAGGGCCCACTGATCCAGACAGCCCGCCGAAAGGTCCAGGTAAAGACGTACAGGGGAAGAGGGTCGATCTCCATGGCCGAGGCCACGATGACCAGGAAAGCACGGCGCAGCCGGGCGCGGACGGAATCAGTCCCCACACACGATCTCGTCGGCGCGTACCTCCGCGACATCTCGCGGCACGAGCTCCTCACGAAGCAGGACGAGATCGAGCTCTCGCAGGTCATCGAGCTCGGAGACGCCGCCAAGGAGAAGCTCGAAACCGGCGACACACTCAGCCCCGACGCAAGACGCGCGCTCGAGGCCGAGGTCAAAGCTGCAGACGCCGCACGCCAGCGCTTCGTGAACTCGAACCTGCGGCTCGTCGTGAGCATCGCGAAGAAGATCGGTGGCAACCACGAGCTCCTCGACCTCGTCCAGGAGGGGAACCTCGGGCTCATCCATGCCGTCGAGAAGTTCGAATGGCGTAAGGGCTACAAGTTCTCCACGTACGCCACGTGGTGGATTCGCCAGGCGATGAGCCGGGGCATGGCGAACGGGGGCCGCACGATCCGCCTTCCCGTCCATGTCGGAGACCGCGTGACGAAGGTGCTGCGGGCGGCGAGTGAGATCGAAGGCCGCACCGGCCGCGAACCCACCGAGGCCGAGATCGCCGCCGCCACAGGCCTGTCCGAACGCGATGTGACGGCGACGCTCGCCATCCCCGTCTCCATGGCATCGCTCAACAAGCCAGTCGGCGATCGTGAGGGCTCCGAGCTCGGTGACTTCATCGCAACCGAGAGCGGCGACCCGACGTTCGAGGACGCGACCGACCCCCTCGTCATCGACTACATCAGCACCGCGATCGACCGCCTGCCCGCCATCGAGGCAGATGTCGTGCGCCTTCGCTTCGGTCTCACCGGCGCCCCGCCCATGACGCGCCGTGAGATCGGTGCCAACCTCGGCCGCAGCGCATCGGAGATCACCCGCATCGAGCAGTCGGCACTCAAGAAGCTTCGCCGGAGCAGCCTCAAGACACTCGTGGCTGCCTGACCCCAGCACAACACCAGGTCAAGGGCTTCCTCCCAGGCCCCGGACCAGCACCCAGAGACGGGGCCGCCGTTCCCAGCCGGCGGCCCCGCTCTCGCGTACGGAGCCGTGTCGCCTGTTCAGCCCGGTGCGAGGCCGAGGTTCACGTAGATCTGGCGTGTGGCCGGGGACCGGTTGAGCGTGTAGAAGTGCAAGCCCGGTGCCCCCGCGTCGAGGAGATCCTCGCAGAGCCTGGTCGCCTCCTCGACACCGGCCTCCCACACCGCATCGCTGCCGCCCCCCGCCTCGGCCGCCCCGAGGCGGTCGGCGAGCCAGGCGGGGAAGTCGGTACCCGACAGCTCGGCCATGCGGGTGATCGAGCTCAGGTTCGTGACGGGCATGATGCCGGGGATGACAGGGACGTCCTCGGGGAGGCCGAGCTCGGCGGCGGTCTCGACGAGGCGGCGGTAGTGAACCGCCTCGAAGAAGAACTGCGTGAGGACGAAATCGGCACCGGCCTTCACCTTCTCGACGAGGTGGCGCACACCGGTCTCGAAGTCGGGTGCGTCAGGATGCTTCTCGGGGAACCCCGCCACGCCGACACAGAACTCGTCCCCATCGCGGTCACGGATGAGGCGCACGAGGTCGACTGCGTGCTCGAGACCACCGGGGGGTGGGACGAAGTCGGGCTGGTCGCGAGGCGGATCACCCCGCAGGGCAAGGATGTTGCGCACACCGGCCGCGTGGAGTTGCGTGACGATCCCGTCGATCTCGGCCCGAGTCGTCCCCACAGTCGTGAGATGGGCCATGGGAAGCAGATCCGTCTCACGACCGATGCGCTCCGTGAGGCGAATCGTGTGATCCCGCCTCGATCCCCCTGCCCCGAACGTGACCGACACGAACGTGGGATGCAGCGGTGCGAGGTCCTCCGTCAGCACCTGCCAGAGCTGCTCCTCGCCCTCCGGGGTCTTGGGAGGGAAGAACTCGAAGCTGAAGCTCCTGCCGGCTTGGTCAATACGGTCGCGGATGAACACTTCGACTCACTTTCTTCCCTGCGAGGGTAATCCCTTCATACCAGGGCCACGGGCCCTCTGGCGATGACGTCGAGGAGGAGTGCTTCGTCCCCCTGTCGCACGCCGAGGGCCTCTGCCTTCGCCGCCTTCGAACCCGGTCTCTCCCCCACGAAGACGACATCCGTGTTCTTCGACACCGCCCCCGTCACCTTCGCCCCCCGCTCCCGCAGTGCCTCCGTGGCGTCATCACGCGAGATCGACTCGAACGAGCCCGTGAGGACGAACGTGCGACCCGCAAGCAGGCGCTCCCCGCCTGTCTGTGCGTCCTCGAGTCGCACCCCTCCCCTTCGCAGCTTCTCGATGATCTCGCGGATCCGCGCGTCGTGGAGGTCGCGCACGATGGATTCGCCCTTCACCGGCCCGAATCCCTCGACAGCCGCGATGTCGGCCGGGCTCGCCCCGAGGACGGCGTCGAGGCTCCCGAAACGGCGGGCGAGGGCACGGGCGTTCGCCCCGCCCAGATGGCGTATACCGAGCCCGACGAGGACGCGCTCGAGAGGCCGGCTCTTGGAGGCCTCGAGACCGGCGAGGAGGTTGTCCGCGCTGACCTCGGCGAACCCCTCGAGGCCGAGCAGGTCCTCCTTCCCCAGGGCGTAGAGGTCCCCTGCGTCGCGGATCAGTTCGGCATCGAGGAGCGCGGCGACTGTCTTCTCCCCCATCCCCTCGATGTCCATCGCCCCGCGGGAGGCGAAGTGCACGATGCGGCCCCAGACCTGAGCCGGGCAACGCCATCCCCCCGTACACACGTGGTTGACCTCGCCCTCGGGTCTCTCGATCGGCGATCCGCAGACCGGACACGCGTCGGGCATCACGAACGCGTGCTCGTCCCCGGTGCGGAGCTCGACGACGGGCTTCACGACCTCCGGGATGACCTCACCGGCACGACGCACGAGCACGGTGTCCCCGATCAGGACCCCCTTGCGCTCGACGTCCGCCATGTTGTGCAACGTCGCCTGCGTCACTGTCGCCCCCGACAGGTGGACCGGTGCGAGGACGGCGAACGGGGTGACGCGCCCCGTACGTCCCACGGACGGCTTGATGTCGAGGAGCTTCGTGTTGCGCTCTTCGGGCGGGAACTTCCACGCGATCGCCCACCGCGGCGCGCGGGCGGTGAAGCCGAGGTCGGACCGCTGGCGGGCGTCGTCCACCTTCACGACGACTCCGTCGAACTCGTAGTCGAACGCGTGGCGCCGCGCTTCGAGATCGGTGCAGTAGCGCGACACTGCAGCGAGATCGGGCAGGACGCTGGTCTCGGTGTTGACCGGGAAACCGTGCGTGGCGAGCCAGTCCAGCTTCTCGTGGTGGGTCGAGAAGGCCACTCCCACGTGCTCGCCCACCTCGTAGGTCCAGAGGCGCAGCTCGCGTTGGGCCGTGATACGCGGATCCTTCTGGCGGAGGCTCCCCGCCGCGGCATTGCGCGGGTTCGCGAAGAGGCGCTCCCCCGCCGCTGCCTGCGCTGCATTGATCCTCTCGAACTCCGAGATCGGCAGGTACACCTCGCCCCGCACCTCGAGCCGCGCCGGGAAGGGGGCCGGGAGCCTGTGCGGGATATCGGTGATCGTCTTCACGTTGTTCGTGACGTCCTCACCGGAGATGCCGTCACCACGTGTCGCGCCCGTCTCGAGCCAGCCGGCGGTATACGTGAGGGAGACCGAGAGGCCGTCGATCTTCGGCTCGCACACGTACGCGACTCGCGTGTCGTCGCCGAGGAGGCGGTGCAGGCGCTCTCCCCAGGCGGTGAGTGCAGTCACATCCATCGCGTTGTCGAGGCTGTACATCGGCGTGAGGTGGTGCACCGTGGCGAACTCGGTCTCGAACGTCGGTGCACCGATCTGCTGCGTCGGAGAATCGGGTGTCACGAGCTCGGGGTGGCGGGCCTCGATGTCGCGGAGCTCTCGCTCGAGATCGTCGTACTCGGCATCGGAGATCTCGGGATCGTCCAGCACGTAGTAGCGGTACTTGTGGTACTCGAGCTCCTCGCGCAACTGCGCCGCGCGCCCTGCCGCATCGTCGGGAACCATCGGACCATGATTCCACGCCACACCCCCACCCGCCCGCCATTCCCCGGCGTCAGGGCCGGTCCCGTAGAGTCCGCGTGGGATGGATCCGCTCGAACGTGCAGCAGACGGGGCGCATGCCGCGGCCCGGGCAGATGACATGGACCTGCTCCGGCGCTGGGTGGCCGTGGCCCCGGCGCCGGCGACCCTGAACGCAGCCCTCTGCGGTGCCGCGCGCGGGAACCGAGTCGAGATCCTCGACTGGCTGCTGTCCTGCGGGGTGCCGGCCTCGGCCACATTCGAGGGTGTGCCCGCTCTCGAGTGGGCGAGCCGGGAAGACGCCGCCGACGCCGTGCGTCTCCTGCAGGCGACGCAGGCCACAACCGAATCCGCCGGCGAACGGGCCGCCTGGTTGCCTGCCGCTCTCGCCGTGCCCCGCCGCGAGGGAACGGTCGGTCACGGCTCCGAGACCATCCACTGGATCGAATGGGGGGAGCGGGGCGCACCGCCGATCGTGTTCGTGCACGGCTTCGTCGGGCACGCCGAATGGTGGAGCTTCATCGCGCCGTTCCTCGCCGGTGACCGCCACTGCATCGCCCTCGACCTCTCCGGCCACGGAGACAGCTCCTGGTCCGACACCTACTCCCGCGAGAAGTGGTCGACCGAGATCGATGACGTGCTCACCGCCGCCGGTGCCGTCGGAAACCCCCTCGTCGTGGGGCACAGCATGGGTGGCCTCGTGGCACTTGCCACGGCTGCACGCCGCAGCTCCACTCTGCGGGGGATCGTCGTCGTCGACTCGCCGATGCGGCCCCCGGAGCCGCCACCGGGCTGGACGGAGCCCGTCCCGTGGCGAGAAGCCGCCCCTACACGCCGCAGCGTGTATCCCACCTTCGAAGAGGCCGTCGCCCGCTTCCGGCTCGTTCCCGCCCAGCCCGTCTCGAACACGACGCTCTTCCGGCATGTCGCTACGAGATCGGTGCGGCGCACGGAGCCGGACGGCGACGACGTGGGCTGGACGTGGAAGTTCGACCCGTCCATGTTCGGCCGGCGTGAGCTCACACCCACCTGCACCTACCTCGAGACGGCGTCGTGCCCGATCGCCGTCGTCACAGCCGAACACAGCTGGGTCGTCGACCCGACCGTGCCCGAGTACGTGCATCTCTTCCAGGAACGCCACGTTCCACACGTCGTGATCCCCGATGCCCACCACCACCTGCTGATCGACCAGCCGCTCGCGCTCGTGACGGCACTCCGCACACTCCTTCAGACCTGGGAGACGCCACATGGCCGATGACATCCGCGCGATCGAACAGCTCAAGTACGCGTACTTCCGCTGCCTCGACACGAAGGACTGGGACGGTATCGCCGACCTCTTCTGCGAGGATGCGTCGACAGCCTACGACGACGGTGCGATCAGCTTTGCGGGGCGTGAGCAGATCGTCGGTTTCCTCCGGGATGCGCTCGGCTCTGGCGCCGTCGTCTCCATGCACACGGGGCATCACCCCGAGATCGAGCTCACGTCCGCGGACACGGCGGCGGGTCGCTGGTACCTCGTGGACCAGGTGATCGCAGCCGACGGCTCGTGGCGCCTCCACGGCACGGCTGTGTACGAAGACACGTACCGGCGCGAAGGCGGCCGTTGGCGGATCGCGACGACCGGCTATTCGCGCATCTTCGAGGAAGTCCTCGTCGTGGAGGACGGCGTCGAGGAGCGGACGTTCCGGAGTCGGTTCTGAGGGGAACCCAACGTCGTTGCGCGCGGATCGCACTCTTGCGCGCGAACTGCGATCCAGGAAGCGCGATCCGCGCGCAGGAGCGCGGATCGCGCGCAAGTTGCGTGGGCGCGTTCGGGACAGTGGACTCGAGCCGGCCGACGAACCCCGATCTTGCCGGAAGCGGCGGTTCGAGTCGACACCGATAGGATCGGACGATGTCCCCAGAGCCCGAAAGCCGCGTGCGCGAGCTCCTCGCCCGCTGTGACGCCCTCGTCACAGGCGACCATTTCGTGTACACGTCCGGTCGACACGGCAGCGCCTACGTCAACAAGGACGCCCTCTACCCCGACACGTCGATCGTGCAGGAGGTCTGCGGGCTCCTCGCCGGCACGGTCGCCGAGTTCGCACCTGACGTGGTGTGCGGACCCGCACTCGGCGCGATCATCCTCTCCCAGTGGACGGCACACATCCTCACCGAGGTGACCGGCCGCGCCGTGCTCTCCGTCTACGCCGAGAAGTGTGAGGACGGGACCGGCCTCGTCCTGCGGCGCGGCTACGACGACCTCTCGAGGGGACGCCGCGTGGTCGTGGTCGAGGACATCGTGAACACAGGCGGCTCCCTGCAGCAGGCGATCGCCGCTGTCCGCGAGGCGGGCGGCACGGTCGTGGCCGCAACGGCTCTCGTGGACCGGGGCGGATGCGACGCCGCGGTCTTGGGCATACCCGTATACAGGCCGTTGCTGCGCCTCGATCTCGAGACGTATGCGGCCGCGACGTGCCCGCTGTGCGAATCTGGGGTTCCCGTGAGCACGCGGCTCGGCAAGGGGGCGCGGCTCGGGAGCGAGGAGCGTGGGATCCGCGCATGAGGACCGCGGATCAGGTGGCGATTCGCCCCCGGCCCGTCTGGATGGTGGCGGCCGTCGCGTGGGTCGGACTGGGCGGGACCTTCCTGCCCGCCCTCGCCTCGAACGACGCAGAACAGACCTCACTCACGGTCGCCGGCCTCACCCTCTTCGCTGTCGTCTACGTCGCCGGCCTCGTTGCGTGGGCACTGCCGCGTCCGTTTCACCTCCTCACGCTGCGCCTCGGCGGCCTGCTCCTCCTCGAAGCCGGTGTCCTGGTCCTCGCAGCCGGCACAGCACCCCTCGCCCTTCGCGTGAGTGCCGCCACAGCGGGCCTCTACACGCTCGCGCTCTGCATGACGCGCTCGGTAGGTGACCGCATGGTCGACGGCGGCTCCTATCCGGGCGAGCGACGCTTCGCCTTCCGCACACCACGCGAGGCCCTGGGTGGGATCGGCGTCGCGTGCCTCGTTCCGTCGCTCGCCCTGTGGGCGTGCGTGGCGGCGGTATGGGCGTCGTCTGCCCTGCTTCGCTGGGCCGCGGGTGGGGCGGCTCTGGCGTTCGCCGTTCTCACCTGGTTCGGGTCGAGGCAGCTCCTCATGCTGGGACGGCGCTGGTTCGTGTTCGCCCCCCGCGCGATAGCCATCGTCGAGCCGTACCTCCTCGCGGACAACCTCGCCGTACCCCTGCCCCGGATCGTCGACATCTCGATCGCGTCGGGTCGCCCGGACCCCGCGATCCTCGACCTGCGGGCGGCCGCGCGGGGACCTTGGATCCAGTTGCTCTGGGACGAGGAGGTCGAGGTGCCGGGCCCGCGCCGCATGCCTGCGCGTATTGCCCGCCTCCGCCCCGCTCTCGCCGCCCGGGCGATCGGTGTGGCGGCACCCCTGAGCACTCCGCGCGAGTTCGTCGCCGTGGCAGCGCAGCTCGAGTTGCCGACCCAAGGCAGCCACCTCGACACGCTCTGACGTTCCGGGAGGGGATGTCTGCCACAATGCAGGATGAGCGTCTCGTGGACTGTGCCCCGGTCATGGAGGAAGCTCGAACGGTCGGGGCCGGGCAGCTTCGTAACGCGTGAAAGGGCGCTCGACATCGAGGGTGCCGAGTTCGAGTTCACGTCACGGCGAACCCGCAAGGGTCTTGGCCCCCACCGCGTCGGGGTGCCGCCACTCTCGAGAGGTGCCTGGCATGGCAGGGGTGTCAGATGGGCACCGACACGCAGGGGGTGGTGGATAGCCGTTCTCTTCATGATCGGCTCGGCCTGCTTCGCCGTCGCATCCGTACCGGGCATCGCCGAGGCACTGCCCACGATGGCCGTGGGCGCCATCTACTTCACGGGCTCGATCTTCTTCACCTCGGCTGCCTACCTGCAGTACCTCGAGGCGGTCAACGCGGACCGCGCCAGCCGGTCTGCCGAGCCCAGGTCGCACCTGCGCCTCGCAGACGTGCAACCGTCGCGCATCGACTGGTGGGCCTGCTCGATCCAGCTCGTGGGGACGCTGTGGTTCAACGTGAACACCTTCGCCTCGATGCGGGTCGGCTCAGACGTGCACGAGGAGATCCGGCGTGTCTGGACCCCGGACTTCGTGGGGTCGATCTGCTTCCTCGTGGCGAGCTGGCTCGCCGTCCTCGAGGTCTGCCACCGCTCCTGGTGTGTAGACCGCGGTGACGTCTCCTGGTGGATCGTCTGGGGCAACATGCTCGGGTCTGTCTTCTTCATGGCCTCCGCCATCGCGGCCTTCGTGCGACCCGACACGGGCGACATGTTGAGCGCGACGATCGCCAACAGCGGAACACTCCTGGGCGCCCTCTGCTTCTTCTGGGCGGCACGGCTGCTCCTCGTCGAGCTCGCCGGCGCGGACAACCTTCCCCGCCAACCCGGCAGTCAGGGTGCCGGATCGTGAAGGGGGGGAGTCGTCGCCGGCATCCTGCGGCATGCGACTTCGAGCGTGTGCGTGACGTCGAGATTGCGCCGACCACGCTCTCGCCAACCGGGCGACTCCGTCAGGACTCGGGGAGCTCGATGCCCTCTGCGGCCACCTTGGCTGCGACCTGTTCGGGGAAGATGTTCTTCACGAGGAAGAGGTCACGCGCCATCTGCCAGTCGGGGGCGAGAGCCTTCACGTAACGCTCGAAGTACATGAGTTGCTTCGTGACGAGGACCATGTTCTCGTCGGCCCGCGTGCCGAACTGCTCGGCGAGCTCGAGCTGGTTCTTCAGCATCTCGCCGAGGTTCACGTCGGAGACGCGGTTGTCGAGCATCGGTTCCATCATCGTCTTGAGCATGGCGGCGACCTGATCGACGTCGCCGATGTCCGCGGGCAGCATCCCGGCTCGCTGGAACGCAGTCACGACGCGGCGGAAGTCACCGTCGATCATCGACGTCTCGAGGGCGGCGAGGTTCGCCGCCCGGTAGTCGGGGGGCAACGCGCCCATGAGGCCGAAGTCGAGATAGGCGGCCCGCCCGTCGTCGAGGAGCCAGATGTTCCCGGCGTGGACGTCACCGTGGAAGATCCCGTGCACGTATGCGGCCTCGAACCAGACCTTCACGCCGCGGCGCAGGAGGAGCTCGGCATCTATGCCCCGCTCGCCGAAGGCATGGAAGGTGTCGATGGGAAGCCCGTAGAGACGCTCCATGCAGAGGATGCGGGGCCCGCACGCGTCCCAGTAGACCTCGGGGGCCGTGATCCACTTGTTGTCACCGAAGTAGCCGATGTGATCGCGAAAGCTCGACTGGCGGGTCGCCTCGAGGAGGAAGTTGAGCTCCTCGTGCACGGTCCGGTTGAAGTCGTTCACGACCCCGACCGGGTTCATGAGGGCACCCTTCTTCGTACGGGCGATGAGCCGGGCGAGTCGGTACTGGATGTGCAGGTCGCGGTTGATGTCGTGCACGAGGTTGGGACGCTGCACTTTGATCACGGCGTCGCGGCCGTCCTGGAGGACGCACGCGTGCACCTGCGAGATCGAAGCCGACGCGATCGGGATGGCGTCCACGGATCGGAACATCGCCTCGAGACGGTGGCCGAGGTCGTCCTCGATCGTCTTGCGGGCGAGGTCGAAGCTGAATGCGGGCACGTCGTCGAAGAGGGACTTGAGCTCGTCGGCGAGGACTTGGGGGAAGAGCCCCGGTGACGAGGCGACGAGCTGGCCCAGCTTCACGAACGTCGGCCCGAGCGCGACGAACGACAGCCGGATCGCATGCGAGACGGTCTGCGCCCACGACCGACCCCGTTCGAGGCGGAAGAGCTTGCGGGCCATTTGCACGGTCACGATCGACGTGAACGTCCACCAGATGTGGAGCATGCGGAACAACTCGGCGGCACCGAAGCGACCCAGGTCGCATTCGGGAACGTGGAGTCTGTCTGCGGGGACGACGCCGTCGGCGTACGGACCCCGGGGCGGTGCCGTCATGGGCGACCCATCTCCTTCAGTCGGGGAGCGTGACACCCTCTGCGTCGACCTTGGCCGCGACCTCGTCCGGGAAGAGATTGCGGAACAGGTAGGGGTCCGTGACCATGGACCATCCCGGCGCGAGCCGCTTCACATAGCGCTCGAAGTAGAGGAACTGTTTGCCGATGAGTGCGAGCACGGGATCGCCGACCATGTCGTAGCGGTCCGCCATCTTGAGCTGTTCCGTGAGCATGGCCCCGAGGCTGAGCTCACTGATCGGCTTGTCGACGAATGGCTCTACGACCATCTGCACCGCCGGCGCCACCACTTCGGCATCGAGCTCGGCCGGCATCATGCCGATCGACTGCATGGCCCGCACGAGGCGCACCCAGTCACGATCGATGACGTACGTCCGGAAGAAGTCGACGAACGCAGCCCTGTAGACGGGATCGAGATGTCCGCAGATGCCGAAGTCGAGGAATGCGGCCCGCCCGTCGTCGAGGACCATCGTGTTGCCGGCGTGCACGTCGCCGTGGAACATGCCGTGCGCGAACGCAGCCTCGATCCAGACCTTGACACCACGCCGCAGGAGCAGGACCGAGTCGATTTCCCTGCCTTCGATCGCGTCGAAGTCGTCGAGGGGGACTCCGTAAAGGCGTTCCATGCACAGCACCCGCGGACCGCACAGCTCCCAGTAGACGTCGGGTGCCGTAACCCACTTGTTGTCCCCGAAGTAACCGATGCGTGACCGGAACGCGGCCTGGTTGGTGGCCTCGAGCAGGAAGTTGAGCTCCTCGTGGAGTGTCCGGTTCAGGTCTTCGATCATGTTGGGCAGGTTCAGCATCCGGGCCCGTTCGAAGCGGTTCACGAGACTCGCGAGCCGGTACTGGATTCGCAGGTCACGGTCGATATCGTGGCGGAGGCCACGGCGCTGCACCTTCACGACGGCTGCCCGTCCGTCTCTGAGCACGCACGCATGCACCTGCGCGATCGAGGCGGCCGACATCGGCACCGGATCCCAAGAGGCGACGAGCTCCTCGATCGGCCGGCCGAGGTCCTCCTCGATCGTGCGCTGAACCTCTGCGAGGGGCACGGGCGGGACGCTGTCGAGGAGTTTCAAGCACTCGTCGGCGACGACACGCGGGAAGAGCCCGGGTGCCGACGCGATCACCTGGCCGAGTTTGATGAAGCTCGGACCGAGCTGCTCGAACGACCGTCGCACCCACACGGCCAGGGCCGTGTCGAACCCGCGATGTCCGCCCACACGCATGCCCCAGCGCGCCACCTCGACGACGAAGGTGGAGGCGAACACCCACCAGACGACGAGCATGCGCCTCAGCTCCTCGACACCGAAGCGGCGCAGGTCGGCACGGTGCACCTCGAGGTCGCCCGCCGGGACGGTACCGGACGCGTAGGGCCCCTGTGGATGTGAAGTACTGTCGGCCATCGCCGGAGACTCCCGCCTTGCCACCGCATGCTTCGGCCACGAAGGGTATCCGTCATGTGGGTGGTGGGCACAGTCCGAACCCACCCCTCCGGCTTGCGCGCGTTTTCACGAACTCCTTATGCTCCCGGGTCAGGCGAGGTGCAGTCCTACCCGTGCTCCGTTCCCGATCGGGTGGGCTGGCTCCCAAGCTCTCGAAACGACCGCGCCGACAGCGCGGACCGTCATTGTCCACCACCGGAGTGTGCCGTGAACATCCTCGTATGCGTCAAGCAGATCCCGGATCCCGCCGGGCCGCAGGAGCTGAACAACGACAACACGCTCAAGCGCGAAGGCAAGCTGATCCTCGACGAATCGGACAGCTATGGGGTCGAGATCGCCCTGCAGTTGCGGGACACCGCCGGTGAAGGGGAGGTGACACTCATCTCGATGTCGCCCGGTGAGCCATCCGGGCTGCGCACAGCCCTCGCGATGGGTGCCGACAAGGCGATCCACGTGGTGGACGACACCCTGCACGGCGCCGACGCCCTCTCCACCGCCAAGGTGCTCGCGGCCGCCGTGCAACGGGCCGGCGACTACACGCTCGTCATCGCGGCCACGGAGTCGACCGACGGCTACACGGGTACCGTCCCCGCCCAGCTCGCCGAGATCCTCGGCCTCCCGTCGGTCACGTTCGCCAAGAGCATTCGGGTCGAGGGCGGCAAGGTCCACGTGGACCGCCAGACGGAAGCCGGCTACGACGTCGTCGAAGCGGATGTGCCTGCCGTGGTCACGGTGACAGCCGGAGTCGTCGAGCCCCGCTATCCGTCGTTCAAGGGCATCATGGCAGCCAAGAAGAAGCCCCTCGAGACCCTCGCGGTCTCCGATCTCGGCCTCGATCTCTCGAGCTGGGGTCAGAACATCGTCTCCGTCGAGGACGCTCCCTCTCGCGCTGCCGGCGAGAAGATCGAGGACGACGGCGAGGCCTACCTCAAGATCGTCGAGTTCCTCGAGGAGCAGAAGGTCATCTGAGAGGCAGACGGCACGCTGCCCCAACCGCTACCGGATTCTGAAAGGACACACCATGTTGATCTGGGTCTTCGCAGAGACTGCAGAAGGCGAGGGAGTCTCCACGACAACCCTCGAGCTCCTCACCAAGGCACGTGAGATCGGCGACACGGTCGAGTGCTTCATCGCGTCATCCGATGCGTCGGGTGTGGCGGCGACGCTCGGTGAGTACGGTGCGGCGAAGGTCTACGCCGTCGACACCGGTGATCAGCTTCCAGGGGCCGCCGCTGCCGCCGCGATCGCGGCGAAGGCATCGGAGGCGAACCCGGACCTGCTCCTCTTCGCGACGAGCTACGACGGCCGCGACGTGTCCGGGCGTCTCAGTGCCCGCCTCGACGTCCCCGTGATCACGAACGTGCTGGACATCGCGGTCGAAGGTGGAGCCGTCACGTGCGAGACGGCGATCTTCGGCGCGACGAAGATCGTGCGCACGCAGTTCGCCGATGCGAGCCCGAGGATCGTTCTCGTGCGGCCGAAGAGCTTCGGCGTCGAATCCGCTGCCGGCGGGTCGGCAGCGGTCGAGACCGTGCCGGTGCCTGACGTCGGTACAGCAGGTTCGACCCGCGTGCTCGAACGCCACGTCGAGGCACTCGAGGGTCCGAAGTTGGAGGATGCCGACATCGTCGTGTCCGGTGGACGCGGGCTCGGCAGCGCCGAAGCCTTCGGCTTGGTCGAGCAGCTCGCCGAGGTGCTCGGTGCCGCGACCGGGGCGTCGCGGGCGATCGTGGACGCCGGCTGGGTTCCCTACAGCAAGCAGGTCGGCCAGACCGGCAAGACCGTGAAGCCGAACGTGTACATAGCCCTCGGCATCAGTGGTGCCATGCAGCACATGGTCGGCATGAAGGGCTCGAAGAACATCATCGCCGTGAACAAGGACGGCGAAGCGCCGATCCACGCCGTCGCCGACATCGGCATTGTCGGCGACGTTCACAAGGTCGTCCCGCAGCTCATCGAGGCACTCAAGAGTCGCGGCTGACGCCCACAGGGACGGGTTCGCCCGGTCAGCTCGACTTCAGGCTGAGACCCGGCGGAGGGCGAAGTGACGCCGTCCCGATCGCCGGATGTACCCCCGGGTCCTCGACGATCTCGCGGAGACGTTCAAGCGCGCGCTGGGCGTAGAGGCCGTCTTCGACGCGTTCGTCGTAACTCCACTTCAGGCTCACGATGCGCTTCACGACGACCTCGCCGTTCTCTGCCCACGGCTGTTCCTTGACCTGTCCGATCACCCCGAAGACGGGGCAGTTCCCGTACTCGTAGAGGTGGTGGAAGGCGGAGTCCATCTTCAGGCTCCCCAGGTTCGCGATGAACACCGAGCTGAACATGGGATCGGGCGCCGTGAAGAACGAGGGGAGGAGTCCCCACGCGTCGAGGCGGCGCTCCACAACGAGCAGGGCCTTGAGGGCGGGTCCGGGGAGGCGCAGGAGGATGTTCAACTCCTTGTCGGTGTGGTTCTTCTCGTCGGACTTGCCCACCTTGACGTCGGAGTTCAGGTCGCGGACCATCTCCACGAACGACTGTGTCGGATCGAAACGGCGCTTCAGCACCACGATGGGTGACGCATCGTCGAATCTCTTCTTGGCCGAGTAGCCGATCTCGATGTGCTTGCGATCCCAGAGCCTGCCGCCGGCCGTGAAGCGGTTCAGGCGGGGACGTTCGTGCAGGACCTGCACCGTCGCCCAGAGCACGACGTGGAAGAAGGTCGCGTGGAGATCGGGATGGCGTTCACCGAAGTCGCGGAGGAAGTCTTCGGTCCGTGCCACGTCGACCTGCTGGTCGAAGTAGACGGCGGACTCCGTACGGGTCCGCATGATGTAGGGCATCATGCGGCGGTAGTGGGGAACGTCCTTGGAGAGCCGCGCATCGGGGCGTCGTCCGAACATGCGGTCACATTACCCGCATCGGTCCACCACATCCTGCATCGGACACGCGATACTGCGCTCCGTACCGGACCCGTATCGACGCTGTGCTCAGGGGGATGGCATGGGGAACGGACGCGAGGCCGACCGGGCAGCCGACGTCGGGTTCGTGGGTGAGACCCCGAACCGGATCGTCGGTGTCTGGCGCATCGAAGCCGCCGTCCACAACCTGCGGAGCACGGTGGATCTCGCAGGTATGGCCGAGGGAGTCGTGCTCTCGTCCCTCGAGGACCTGCGTACCACGCGACGCCTCGCGAATCTGGCCGACGCCTACCGCCGGATCTTCGGAGCCGCCGAGATGTCACCGGGAGGGCAGGTCGTCTGGGGAGAGGGCGCGAGGTGCGGCACGTGTCACGTCACGATCCCCCTCCCCACGTTCCAGGAGATCGCCCGCGCCGACGACCCGGTCTGCCCCGCGTGTGGCGAGGGCCTCCTCGTCGAGATGTTCCCCCGGGACGACATGCTGGACAGCCTGGAGAAGATCCTCACCCGGGCACCGGGCTGGGAACCCATCCTCGTGATCCTGGAGGACGGCGAGGGTGACATCCACGGCTTCATGTACGGCGCCGTGGCAGCACCACAGGTGGCAGTTCGCCGCATGCGTGAGGAGCAGAGCGTCTACGCGGATGCTCCCGACGGCACACGGCTCGAATCGATCTACGCCGGTCTCCCCGCCGACCCTGTCTTCTACTTCGAGGCCGGCGCCATCGAACCCGGATCTCGTGACGGCCTGCGCACGGTCCATGCCCTCACGGCACTCACCTACACGCGTGCCGTCGAGCTCGGCGCCCGCGGGCTCATCGGCTGGACGACTCCCCGCACGAACGCGTACGGGCTCATGCTCGTACAGGGCTCGGAGATCGCCGCCCGGCACGGCGACTACGTCTACCTCCACATGCGGGACCTCGTGTCGGTCACGACCGTGCTCCAGAACACGACTGTCGAGGAGACGGCACAGATCGTGCAACGTTGCTTCGCGATCCTGGAAGCTGACGGGATCCTCGGCGCGACGGACACCGAGTCGCGCTAGTCAGGTCTCGCGGCTCCGCTCGCGGGTGAGGCGCCCCAGCATCTCACCGAGCTCCTCGGGTGTGACGGGCTTTGCGACATACTCGTCCATCCCGGCGGCAAGGCACTTCTCGCGGTCCTCGGGGCCCGCATTCGCCGTGACAGCGACGATCGGGACGTTTGCCCGCCCGCGGGCGGACTCGACCGCACGTATCTCACGCGTTGCGCCGTAACCGTCGAGGACGGGCATCTGGCAGTCCATGAGGACGATCTCGATCACGTCCATGCGCTCTTCGAAGACGTCCACACCCTGGCGGCCGTTCGAAGCGAGCACGACCTCGCACCCGTCCCGTTCGAGCATCGCCTTCAGGACCTTCTGGTTGAGGGCGTTGTCCTCGACAACGAGGACCACCGGCCCGCGTCCGGAGCCTTCCGCCGGTGCCTGTGCCGCGTCCGGAGTGGAGGCCGCCGCCTGCAGACGGCCGATCAGCTCGCGCCAGCGGAGTCTCGCCCCCGACACGGGGACGGTACCGCGCTGACGTCGGGCGATGATCACCTCTGCCGCGCTTCTCGCCACGCTGTCGTGGACCACGAGGAGGTCACTGTCCTCCTCGCCCCGCTCGGCTCCGTGCAGGCGGGCATCCGCACCCCACGCGGCCAGTCCCTCCACGAGGATTGGACCGTACGCCTCGCCGGCGAGGACGCTGATCCGTCTCCCGGCGAGCGGTGCCTCCATCGCTTCATCGAACTGCGGGTCATGCAACGGGAGGACGACCTCGAACGTGCTTCCCGCCCCGGGGGTCGAAGTGACGTCGATCTCGCCGCCCATGAGGTCGACGAGACGGCGGGCGAGGCCGAGGCCGACACCGAGCCCCTGGTGCTCACGCGTCGCCGTGCCGTTGCCTTGCACGAGGAGTGCGAACATCTCGCCCTTGCGGTCGAGGTCGAAGCCGCAACCCGTGTCCTCGACGCCCAGGTGCAGGCCGCGCCCCGACCAACTCACCCGCACGATCACGTGCCCCGCATCCGTGAACTTGACGGCGTTGTCCACGAGGCAGTCGAGGATCTCCCTCACCCGCACGGGATCGCCGTGCACCGTGTGGGGCAGTCGCGGCAGGCAGAGGGAGGCGACAGCGATCCCCTTCGCCGCTCCCGCTCGTGTGTGGGCAGCGACGACACCCTCCACCACAGCCACCGGGTCGAATGCGCTGTCGGCGAGCTGGAGACTGCCCGCGTCGAGGTCCACGCAGTCGAGGAGCCCTTCGAGGACGTTGCGGAGCGCGAGGCCGCTCTCGGCGAGGGCGTCGACGAGCTCGCGCTGCTCGTCCGACAGCTCCGACTCCGACAGGAGGGTCGAGGCGCCGAGCACACCGTTGAGCGGTGTACGGAACTCGTGCGTGAGGTTGGACATGAGCACCGCCTTGGCCCGCGCGGTACGCCTCACGTCTTCGAGAGCCTGCGTGAGGCGCGCTGTCCTCTCCCGTACGCGATCGGCAAGCTCGGCGTTCAGGGCTTCGAGCTCTCCCTTGGCGACTTCGGCCTCCCACCTGTGGTACTCGACTTCGAGGGCATGGCGCTCGATGACGCGTCGCCCCGCGACGGCGATCGCGCCCACGGTCATCATGAAGAGACTGAAGTACCCCGCGTTGCCCCACACGACTCCGGGATCGACGTCCTCGCCGTTCAGGCCGAAGGCGATCGCCGTCGACGTCACGAGCACCCCACCGACCGCCACACCCGTCCACACGGTCGTCGTGCGCTCGTCGAACAGCCACGCCGCTGCGAGGGGGACGACTGCCATCCAGTAGAGGGTGAGGCCGGGGAGCAGCGAGTCGACGATCGCGAGGGCGAGTACGGGTACGGCGAGAATGCAGGTGGAGAGCCGGAACACGGTACGTGGGCCCCGCGCTCGCAGGACCGCATGACGCAGGAGGACCAGCGCCACACTGCCGGCGGCGTCGACGATCGCCGCGAGGTACACACCGAGGATGACGTTGACCGCGGCAGCGGCCCCGAACGCAACTGACCCGACGAGAGCAACGCGTGCGACACGACGCACGAGGAGCACCTCGGTCTCCTCGTGTGTCATGTGCCTCTCACCGGACGTCTGCCTCGAGACGCGGACGAGCCCCATGCGAGTGGCATCGGCGCGCGCTCCGTCCTCCTTTAGCGATTCGGCCGGGGGTCTGGCAGGTCTCGCCGGGCCGGATCGTCGCTGTCCGGAGCCGTCACGACAGCCGATCCCAGGACTGTGTCCCCGGCGTAGAACACGGCGAGCTGCCCGGGCGCGGGGCTGGGCACGGGGGCTGAGCATGTGATCTCGGCACGGTCTTCGCCCGGCACATGGCGCACACGAGCCGCTGTAGGCCGTCCGTGTGCGCTCGTCTGAACCGTCACGTCCACCCAAGCGGTCGGCGCCTCGCCGTACCAGACGGTCAGCGTACCGGCGAACCCCCGGCACGTGGGTGGGTCGGGTGCGACGCGGACGGTGTTCGTCGGCACGTCCACGGCGTGCACGTACACGGGTCTGCCAAGGGCGAGACCGAGGCCGCGCCGCTGCCCGATCGTGTACCTCGCCGCTCCCCCGTGAAGGCCGACGACATGACCCGCGGCGTCGATCACGTCACCGTCCTCGAGGTCGATACGAGTGGCCAGGAACGGAGCCCGCCCCTCGGGGAGGAAGCAGGCCTCCATCGACTCCGCCTTGGACGCCGTCCGCAGGCCGAGTGCGGTCGCGACCTCACGCACGGCATGCTTCGACATGTCCCCCACCGGGAAGGCGAGTCTCGGTAGAAGGACCGGGTCGACGCAGGCAAGGACGTAGCTCTGGTCCTTGTTCGCGTCCGCCCCGCGGACGAGCCTGCCGTCCACGAGTCGTGCGTGGTGACCTGTTGCCACGCGGTCGATACCGAGCATGTCGGCCCGGGCGACGAGCTCGTCGAACTTGACATGACGGTTGCACTCGACGCACGGATTGGGCGTGAGACCCTCCCGGTGGGCGTCGACGTACGGCTCGACGACGGACCTCTCGAACACGGCTGTGAGGTCGATCACGTAGTACGGGATACCGAGGCGGGCCGCGACCACGCGGGCGTCGTCCGCATCGTCCACGGTGCAGCACCCGCCGCCTCCTGCGGACACGGGCGAGCCGTGCAGCTTCATCGTCACGCCGACAACCTCGTGACCTGCCTCCACGAGAAGGGCAGCCGCAACGGAGGAGTCGACACCTCCGGACAGGGCGACGAGCACTGATTCGGCCACGGGTCAGCCCCGCAGCCTGCGCACGACGTCGACGGTGATGTCGAGGGCGGCCGCGATGTCCTCAGACGTCGTCGTCCAACCGAGGGAGAAGCGAAGGGCGCCGTCGCCCGCGGCGCCCATCGCTGCGAGTGTGGCGCTCGCCTCCTGCGCGCCGCTGCTGCACGACGAACCGGAGGAGACGGCGAGTCCCGCCATGTCGCATGCGATCACAGCCATGTCGGCTGCGACGCCGGGAATCCCGACGTGGAGGTGGGTCGGGACGCGCGGAGCGTCCTGTCCGTGGACCACGAGGCCCTCCACCTCGGCTCCGAGTGACGCCTCGAGCTCGTCGCGCAGACCCCGTACCCGTTCCCAGTCGTCAGTCAGGGCCGCGTGCGCGGCGGCTGCGAAGGCCGCTGCGCCGGCGGCATCCGGGGTTCCGGCTCGGTGACCCCGCTCCTGCCCACCGCCGACGAGGAGGGGCGTGAGCTCGACACCCTCGCCGAGGACGAGTGCCCCTATGCCGACAGGAGCACCGATCTTGTGTCCCGAAAGCGAGACGGCCCCGAGCCCCCAGGCGTCGACGTCGAGCACCGCCTTCGTGAACGCCTGCACGGCGTCCGAATGGAAGATGCACCCCGGGCAGTGCGTGCCCAGCACCTCGCCGATCTCCGCGAGCGGCTGCAGGACGCCGGTCTCGTTGTTGGCGGCCATCACGGACACACAGCCGATCCGGTCACGATGGTCGACCACGAGGCCTTCGAAGGCGGTGACATCGACCCGGCCTTCGGTGTCGACGGGGATGACGGTGCCACCGGTCGCCTCCGCCGGAACAGCGACCGCCGGGTGCTCGACGGCGCTGTAGAGGACCGTCCCACGCTCCGCTCCGGCTCGAACCGCCCAGTTGTCGCTCTCCGTCCCCCCCGACGTGAACACAACGCGTCCGGGCGCGACGCCGAGATCGCACGCGAGCGACTCCCGCGCGTCTTCGAGGGCGGCACGTACCGCCTGTGCGCGTGCGTGTGCACCGGTGGGATTGGCCGGGCCGAGCGCGAGGACGTCGTCCCGCGCGGCCCTGGCCTCGGGCCGCAGCGCCGTCGAGGCCGCGTGGTCGAGATAGATCATCGCTCTGCCATGATATTCACATGGCCCTGCCCACCGGCCCGTCGATGGAGAACCTCGTCCGGCTCCGCCCCCTCAACCCTGCCGAGATCCTCGACGTGACCGCCATCGTGTTCCTGAGGGCGCCCCTCACGTTCCTCGGGGTCGCATTCCTCCTCCTCGCCGCACCTCGGGTTCTTCTCCTCCTCCTCGAGATCGTCGCCGCCCGTGCCGGCGCCGTCTTCGACCCCTCGGGTGCGTGGGCGACAGGTGTACGTGTAGGCATCGCCCTCACGATCGTCGTGGGCCTCGGCCTCTGCTCGGTCGTCATCGCCCGCCTCGGCAACGACGCCTGGTTCGGTACCCCGACAGAGAGCACCAGGCGGATGGGACGCGTGCGCGAGCTCGGCCGGGCCGTTCCCGTCCTCGTCGTCTACGCCCTCGTATGGTCTCCTGTCTTCGTTGCAGCCGTTCCCGCCTGGTCGTGGCCGAACGACTGGGTCCCCGCGGCGATCCTCGCCTGGGCTCTGCCCCTCGCCGTGACGCTCTCCGTCCCCCTCTCGCTCTTGGCGATGACACGCCTCGCCGAGGGCTGCAGCACCCTGCGCGGCGTTGGCCGCAGCTTCCAACTCACCAGCCTCATCGGATTCTTCCGCCTAGCCCTCGCCTACTTCGTGCTCGGCTTCCTTGTCTTCCCCCTCCTGTTCGCCGTGAGCGTCGGAGCCGAATGGGTCGTCACGTGGCTCGATCTCCTCGACGGCAGCATCCCGGCCCTCACGGTCAATGCTGCGATGGACGTCCTGTCGCTCACCCTGGTCGCCGCGCTCGTCATGCTCGTGCCCGTGGCCGCCTACACGGACGCGCGGATCCGGCGCGAGGGACTGGACATCCAGATGTTGGCGATCGAGCTCCAGCAGCGGCGCAGGGTAGGGCGGGCATGAGACGCCACTGCTCCTCCCGGCCGCGTCGACATCTGGGTGCTGGACTCCTCCTGCTGGCCACCCTATGCCTTGCGGTCCTCGCTCCCGCGGCCGGCGCCCAGGAGGAAGGCGGCGATGGGCAGCCTCCCGACCCCGCGGACGCACAGGACGTCGCCTGCGAAGTGGTCGGCTGCGAGGACACGACTCCGCCCCGGCCACCCGACCTGCCCGACGGGCCCGGCGCACCGGCCCTCACGGTGCCCGGGTTCCTCAACGTGCTAATCATCGGAGTCCTCGGCGCAGCCCTCGCCGTCGGTCTGTTCCTCGCGGTTCGCGCCATCATCCGCAACCGAAAAGGCGAGGACACCGCGGACGAGGAGGGGGACGGCGACGGTGTGGAGATCACGGCCGGGTCGACGCGGCGTCTCCGCCCCAAGTCGGCAGCGGACTGGGCCCAGCTCGCCCGCGAGGCGGCGCAGGCGGGGGAATGGGACAGGGCGCTGCGCTACATGCATCGCTCCGGCATCCTGCGCCTGGACGAGGAGGGACACGTGCGCTATCGGCGCGGACGCACGAACGGCGAGTACGCCCTGCTCCTCTCCACCCGCTCGCCCCGGGCAGCGGGTACGTTGCGCAGCCTGAGCCGCACCGTCGAGGACGTGCAGTTCGGTGAACAGCCCGCCTCGGGGGACATGTTCGAGAGCGCGGAGGCCGGCTGGGCCGAGCTCGAGCGCACACTGGACGTCCCGACCGCCGACGCGTTCGAGACCACCGCGGGGCGGCCGGCATGAGTGACCGACCTGTCCTTCCCGTTCTCGTGGTCGTCGTCGCCGCGGTCCTCGTCGGCCTCTCGATCGTCATGCAGTTCATCGGCGGCACGGCGGGCGGCTCCACCGAGTCATCGCCGGGTTCGACCTCGAACACCGGCCCTGAGGGGGTGTCGGGCTGGGCGGGTGTGCTCGAGCGATTCGACTTCGACGTGCGTCGCGTCACAGATGCCTTCGACGAGCGGTTGCCCGAGAGCGGTGTCCTCGTGTCCGTCCTCCCCGAGGACGTCGATCCCGACGAGGCCGACGCCCTCCAGAGGTGGCTCACGGACGACCCGGCACGGCGACGGCTCGTCCTCGTCGGGGAACCGGAGGGGCCTCTCGCCGCTGCCCTCGTACCCGTGGGCGGACTGCGGCCTGCACCCGCAGGCACGGTCGAGCCGGTGATCGAGGCCCGCCTCACCACCGGTATCGAGACACTCGACGTCGATCCGGGCAGGGCCTTCATCCCCGGTGACACCAAGGCGGTCTACGGCATCGATGCCGACCACGACGCGGCGTACACGGTCCGTACCGTCGACATGGACTCGGGTGGCTACGCGCCCGTCGTCGCGGTGGTGGACGACTCGGCCGTGAGCAACGCCGGGATCACGCGGGGTGAGAATGCCGGCTTCGCCGTACGGCTCGTGGGCGAGCCGGACGTACCCGTCTACTTCGACGAGTATCACCACGGATCAGAGGCACGGCCGGGCGTCTTCGGCTTCCTGCCCTGGAGCGTGCAGGTCTTCCTCCTACAGGTCCTCTTCGCGGGAGTCGTGCTGGGTGTCGGGGCGAGTGTCAGGTTCGGCCCCCCCCTGCCCGAGCCCGAGGACGCCCCCCGTCGGCGTGTCGAGTTCGTGCACGCCATGGCCCGTGCCTACGAGGATTCGGGAGCTGCTTCACAGGCCGCGGAGTTGATCCGTATCGACCTGCGCGAACGACTGCGGCGCAAGCTCGGCCTCGGTGCCATGCCGGACGCGTATCTCGTCTCGCACTCCCCTTCGGTCGGGCTTGTCGCCGCCGATGTCGGGATCGCCCTCCAACAGCCGGTGGCCGGGGAGCAGGATCTCGTCGCCGTTGCTGCGGCAGCCTCGCGCTGCCGTGCCATGCTTGCGTCCGGTTCGACACGCGAGGGAGCTTGATGCAGATCCGGGACCAGATCAGCGCCGAAGTCGCCAAGGTCGTAGTGGGGGCCGAGATGTCGGTTCACCATCTCCTCGTCGCAGTCCTCGTCGGAGGCCATGTCCTGCTCGAGGGAGTGCCGGGCACGGCGAAGACGCTGCTCGTGCGCACCTTTGCGCGGACTCTGGGCCTGCCGTTTCGCCGCGTGCAGTTCACACCGGACATGATGCCCTCCGACCTGACCGGCAACATGGTCCTGCGCGACGGGGACCTCGAGTTCCGGCCCGGCCCCGTGTTCACGAACGTGCTCCTCGCCGACGAGGTGAACCGCACACCGCCCAAGACGCAGTCCGCCCTCCTCGAGGTCATGGAGGAGCGCACCGTGACCGTGGAGGGGACGACGCACGAGCTCGCGTGGCCGTTCTTCACGGCTGCGACCCAGAACCCGATCGAGTACGAAGGCACGTATCCCCTGCCCGAGGCGCAGCTCGACCGTTTCCTCTTCCGTCTCGACATCGGCTACCCGGACGAGGAGGCGGAGCGCCGCATGCTGTGGCTTCACCACCAGGGTCTCGACCCGACGGATCTCGACACGTCCGGTGTCACCCAGGCCGTGACCCTCGAGCAACTCGTGGCCTGCGCCCAGGCCGCGCGAAACGTGACCGTGTCGGCCGAGGTCGCCGAGTACCTCTTGCAGGTGGTCCGCCGCACGCGCCAGTCGCCCATGATCCAACTCGGGGCGAGCCCACGCGCGGCGGCCGCTCTCATGAAGGCTGCGAAGGCGTCTGCGTACCTCGAGGCACGGGACTACGTGACACCCGACGATGTCGCCGCTCTCACCCATCCCGTGCTGCGCCACAGGCTCGTGCTGCGTCCCGAAGCCGAGCTCGACGGATACCGGACCGATGACGTCGTGACATCGGTCGTGCAGTCCGTGCCGGTGCCGAGGTAGGCGTGGGCGCCGCGACCTTCGCTCCGGTCGAGGACGAGTTCACCCGGCGCGGCCTCCTCCCGGAGGGCCCGAGCGGAGACGGCACCGAAGGCGACGTAGACCCGGCGGATGCCCTCGTCGACACGCTGGAGGGCCAGGAGGTCCAACACCCGCCCCCGCCGCGTCCGCGCTGGCTGCCCACGTGGCGACTCGCCGTGGTGCTCGCGGCCCTCGGTGTCGCCCATCTCGTGATCGTCTCCGTCGTCAGGGTGACGGCCTCGGGATGGCTCCTCCTCGCAGCGGACGCCGTCGTCGTGACGTTCGCGATCGCCGACTCGGCGACGCTTCCCCCGTCACGTCTCGTCTGGGGCCGGCGCCTGCGACCCCAGCTCCTCTCCCTGCGCGTCGTCGAGACGGTTGCGATCCGTATCGAGAACGAGAGCCGGCGCCGCCTGCGCGGCGCACTCCGCTTCGCCCTCCCCGACGCCCTCGTCACCCCGAAGGACACCGTCGACGTCACCGTGCCCAAGCGGGGCCACACGACCGTCCGCTTCCGCGTCGTCGGCCTGCGCCGCGGACGTCACGAGTGCCTGCCCCTCGAGTTGCGCGTGCCGAGTGCCGCCCGCCTGCTCGTGCGTCGCTACGCGATCACCACCCGTGACGTCGTCCCGGTCTATCCGAACGTGAAGGAGGCGCAGCGCATCGACCTCGCGTTGCGGCGGCGTCGCAACGACGACGCCGGTCTGCGCCATACGCGCCTCCTCGGGATCGGTACCGACTTCGACAGCCTGCGTGACTACAGGCCCGACGACGACTTCAGACTCATCGACTGGCACGCGACGGCACGGCGCGGCAGCCCCGTGTCCCGCCAGTACCGGATCGAACGCAACCAGAACGTGCTCTTCCTCGTCGACGCGGGGCGTCTCATGGCCGCCCCGATAACGACTCCGCCTCTCGCCGACATCGGCCCCGGCGACGATCCGGACATCGCCGACGAGGTGAGCGCTCACCTGCGTGAGGACCGGCTCGCCTTCGGGCGCGTGACGGCCCCTGTGCGGAGGCTCGACGTCGCCTTGAACGCCGCAACCGCCATGGCATATGTGTGTTCGAGCCTCGACGACCGCGTCGGCATGGTCGCGTTCGACAGCGACATGCAGGTCGAGATCCCGCCGGGGCGACGCAGCCGCGATGCGCTCCTCGCCG
The DNA here is from genome assembly GCA_020850945.1 of Acidimicrobiia bacterium. Lineage (GTDB taxonomy): Bacteria > Actinomycetota > Acidimicrobiia > UBA2766 > UBA2766 > QWHP01. The sequence goes on from JADZDR010000055.1 coordinate 58,532, forward strand.
CGATGTGCTCACTCGAACCGCGCCGTGTCGAGAGCGACTATGCCCTCGCCTTCCGGGTTGCGGGCGGGATGCGCCGCGCGCTCGTCGTCGTGTTCACCGACCTCCTCGAGGACGCTGCAGCCGGGCCGATCCTCTCTGCCGTTCCCGCTCTCGCCCGTCATCATCTCGTGCTCGTCGCGTCCGTCATCGACCCCGACATAGAAGCAGCGGCGACACACGGGCCGCGCAGCGGCGAGGCCGCGTACCGCCAGGCGGTCGCCCTCGATCTCGTGCAGCGTCACGAGATCGCCGTGCGCCGCCTGCGGGCGCTCGGCGTCGACG
>JADZDR010000056.1 GCA_020850945.1 Acidimicrobiia bacterium
CTCTACGGCGAAGACGGTGTCACCCGCAGTGTCGGTTCCCTCCAACGCTCCGTACCCCCACATCTGTCACGCATCATCCGCCTCCGCGACGTCACGTGCCGCTGGCCCGGCTGCGAACGCACGTCCCGCCTCCACGTCCACCACATCGTCCCCTGGGCCAAAGGCGGCCCCACCACCACCGCCAACTGCACAGCCCTCTGTCCCCGCCATCACCGCCACGTGCACGAAACCGGCCACCAAATCGAAGGCGACGCCGACGGCACCCTCACCTTCAAACGCCCCGACGGCAGAACCATCGACATCCGACCCCCCCACCCCCCTGAAGGCGCATTCCCGCACCGCGTCACCCCGGCTCAGAGTGAGTTCGGGCATGCGGCCCGAGGCCAGGGGCGGGCGCGACCTGGCCCCAGTGGCTCTGCCTCGAGAAGGTCTGAGGCCGGCCCGGCTCGGCTCAGTCCTCGGGCCGTCCGCGAAGCCGCTTCGTCTCCGCCCGGCGACGCTTCGCCTCGAGCCTGCGTCGTCCTGCCGCACGAGATGGTTTGGTGTCTCTTCGTCGTCGCACGGGTGCGAGAGCCCGGGCGAGGCGGTCCGTGAGGCGCTCGACGGCGATCGCGCGATTGCGCGCCTGGGAGCGGGTGTCCGAAACCGTGACGCGGATCTTCTCTCCCAACGCCTCCACGATCTTGTCGCGCTGTCGTGCGGGCAGCTCGACTCGGTTCAGGTCGAGGCTGACCTGGACGCGGGTGTCCGAGGTGTTGGCATGCTGCCCCCCCGGGCCACCCGGGCGGCTGAACGACCACTCGAGCACCGAGACGGGAATCCGGCAGTCGTCGGGAAGATCCAGGTATTCCTCGCTCTCCATGCGTGAACTCTGCCACGAGATGGGCGATGCCCAGCCCGGGTACCCCGTTCAGGACAAGGGGTTCTCCCACCTGAGCCCCCTGAATCGTGCGAAGTCGGTGTCCGCCGAGTAGAGGACGAGGCCGTGCTCTATCGCCAAGGCGGCGAGCTGGGCATCAGGCACCAGGTTCCCCGTTGCCGGCGTGGTGGCCACGAGATCGGAAAGGACCGCGGCCGTGCGTTCAGTCGCGGGGGGTATCCAGACGGGATCTGCTTCCAGCCAGGACCGGACGTACCTCCATGCCTGGTCGGCTGTCAGCGGATTCTCGGTGACGCGCGGGTGAGTGCTGATGCGCAAGAAGGCACCGATTGACTGCCAGGGCAATCCGACACGTCGCGATCCGTTCAACGCGCTCTCGAGCCACGGTGCGGCTCTCTCGAAGACGGGGCTGCGCCGGTCCACCGCGTAGAGGAGCAGGTTGGCGTCGAGCAACATCAGGACTCGTCGAGGATCTCGAGGACCGACGCGATGTCGGTCACGTCGACCTTCAGACCGAGGTCCACCCCTCGATGACGGTAGACCACCTGCTTCTTCGGAGCCGCCAGGCCCGCCCGGATCAGACGGTTCACCGCTTCGCTCAGGCCGATGCCCTGTTCGCGGCGAAGCCGCTCGACTTCGGCCGCGACATCATCATCCAGGGTGAAGGTCGTACGCATGCACACAACGTAGCATCAGGATGCTGTGCTGTGGGATGCTGTGCTGTTGGGACGAGGGCGCGATCAGTCCCGCTTCGCGTAGTTGCTCGCCCCGAACCAGTCGACGACCACGACGGGCTCGTCGCCGACGACCCAGCCGTCGTGTCCGCTCGGCAGCGACGTGATGTCGCCGGCGCGGGCGATGAACTCGGTGCCGTCGTCCATGAGGACGGCGAGCTCGCCGCTCACGTGGTACTGGAAGTGCGGTGCCTCGCAGCTCTCCGTACCCGCGATCGGCTTCACGTCGTTCGACCAGCGCCAGCCGGGCTCGAGCACGAGGCGGCCGATCTCCATGTCCCCGACACGGAGGATCTCGGCCCGCCCGTTCGGGAACTCGCGGACCTCGTCGGCCTTCCCGAACGACCTGTGCTCGGTCTCCTGTGTACCGACTGCGTGTGTCATGCCGATCCCCCCTCGTCTCTGAGCGTCTTGGACATGACATACTTACCTACTGGTAGGTAAGCTGTCAAGGGTGAGTGGGCTGTCACCGGAGAGACCGGACACCGGAAGCCGCATCCTCGACGTCGCCGAGCGGCTCGTGCAGACGCGGGGCTTCAACGGCTTCAGCTACGCGGACGTGGCCGCGGAGCTGTCGCTGACCAAGGCCGGTCTCCACCACCACTTCCCGAGCAAGGCGGGGCTCGGCAAGGCTCTCGTCGACAGATACACGTCCCGTTTCGTCTCCGCACTCGCAGAAGTCAACCTCGGATGCGCCGATGCAGTCGCCAGGCTGCGGGCATACGCTGACCTCTACGCGGGCGTGCTCAGGAAGGACCGCATGTGCCTCTGCGGGGTGCTCGCCGCCGAGTACGAGACGCTGCCCGAACCGATGCGCCTCGCCGTCACGCGGTTCCTCGAGGTGAACGAAGCGTGGCTCGAGCGAGTGCTCGACGAGGGTGAGGCGGCCGCCGAGGTGTCCTTCGACGGCAGCGCCCGTGACGCCGCCCGGCTCGTCGTGGCGGGACTGGAAGGGGCGATGCTCGTCGCCCATGCCTTCGGTGACACGGCACGCTTCGAGGCCGCCGCCACCGGAATCATCGACGGTCTCGTGCGACCCCCCCTCCCCACGCGGGCCGGCTGACCGACACGCGCTGCCCGCCCCCCCTGCATCGTGTTCGGACTTCGGGCAGGCCCTCGGATGACCCGAGCTGTCACGCTCGCAGGATCAGAACCCTGTCCGGATCGGTGGCGAGGTCTCGGACCGCGCGATCGAAGGTCACGACGCGACCTCCGTTGCGGATGGCGAGGGTGAGAACATGCGCGTCGGTCACCTGGCGGTAACCGACGAGGCGATCGACGTCGATTTCGGGACAGTCCGTGAGTGAGACGTCGTCAGTCCAGAGCCGATGGTCCGCAAGGCCGCGGAGGCGGCGCAGCACCTCGATGGCCTCGAGGGGGGTGCGTGCGGTCGGGATGACCCGGTGGTTGGAGGAGACACGTACGAAGCCCGACTCGGTCAGGGGGGAGGTCGCCCAGCCCTCTCCACGCGCCGCCCTGAACCACTCGACCGCAGCCCGATGGTGGACGTGATTGGGCCAGGCGAGGGCGACGAGCACGTTGACGTCGGGCAACGAGATCACGGCTCGTCGGCTGCCTCTCGCACCATGTCGGGCGTGATGAGCGAAGCGTCCTCTCCGACGTCGAACACGGGCAGCCCGTGCTCCTCACCTATGCGTCGAGCCAGCATTCCCTGGCGGGCGAGGTCGGACAGGGCAGTGCCGATACTCACTCGGCGCTCCGCGGCGAGCGTCCGCGCGGCAGCGAGGACGTCGTCGTCGATATCGACCGTCGTTCGCATCGGCGCATCATATCATCGCGATGCGTGGGGTTTCGGGGCCGAGGCGGCACACATCGTAGAGTGGCAGCGTGTTCCGCATCGAAGGCCCCGTGCAGCACTATGCATGGGGATCCCAGACCGTCATTCCCGAGTTCCTCGGCGTTCCCCCCGACGGGTCACCCCAGGCCGAGCTCTGGCTCGGTGCGAACGCGGTCGCGCCCGCCGTGCGGACAGAGGATGGTGCCTCGCTCGAGGCCCTGATCGAGGCCGAACCCGCGCGCATGCTCGGGGCCTATGTGGAGGAACGATTCGGGGAGTTGCCGTTCCTCTTCAAGCTGCTCGCCGTGTCCGCACCCCTCTCGATCCAAGTGCATCCGTCGAGTCGACAGGCCGAGGCCGGATTCGCCCGCGAAGCAGGCGCCGGGATCCCGCTCGATGCCGCCGTGCGGATCTACCGTGACCGGCGCGCGAAACCCGAGATGCTCTACTCGGTCTCCCGCTTCGAGATGTTGTGCGGCTTTCGCGACCCAGCCGAGACCGCCCGCATCTACACGGAGCTTCACATTCCCGCTCTCACGCCGGTCAGCAACACCCTCCACCACGGTGGCACCGGTGCCCTCCGGGCGGCGACGGAGTACTTCGCAGGCCTCGAGGCGGGCGCCCGAGGGGAGCTCGTGGCCGCCTTGCAGGCGGCCTGTGCCGGTCCCGGCACGATGCCGGAGATCGCATACCTGGCCGATCTCGCCCGCCGCTACCCCGGGGACGTCGGGGTCCTCGTCGCATCCCTGCTCGACCACGTGACTCTCGAGTCGGGAAGTGCGGTCTACCTTCCCGCCCGCAAGCTGCACTCCTACCTGGAGGGCGTGGCACTCGAGCTCATGGGCAACTCCGACAACGTCGTGCGGGCCGGCCTCACACCGAAGCACGTCGACGTGGCCGAGCTGCTCCGGATCGTGGAGTTCACACCTGCGGGCATACCGTCTCTCACCCCCACGCACCTCGCCTCCGGTCATGTCGCGTACCCATCGCCCCCACCCGAGTTCCGCCTCGACCTCATCTGTGTGGCGGGTGAGGGTGCGGTCGGGGTCGACCAGTGGGGTCCCGACATCCTTCTCTGCACAGAGGGTGAGGTCTCGGCGGAGGGAGCCGAGGCTACCGGGGAGACCCTGCGTTTCACACGTGGCCAGGCCGTGTTCGTCCCCGCCGCGACGCGCGGCTACCGGATCGCAGGGGAGGGGAGAGTCGCGCGTGCGACTGTGGCGCCTCCGGCGTGAGTGTGGCCGGCGAGCTTCGGGTGATCGTCGACGACCTGGAGCCTCTCGATGATGCGCCCGATCGCCCGCTGCGAGAGGAGGAGAGAGAGGTGACCCTCGTTGGGGAGGTGCACGTTCTCGGCCCGGAACACGCTGGGGCAGAGGCGGGCTGATTCGGCGGGGATGACCAGCTCGTCCGATGACGACCAGATCGACGTGAAGCGCACCGGGCTCTCGGGTGGAAGGGCGTTGAGGATGCGGACGAGTGGGCTCTGCCACGAGAGCTGGCGGGCGGTGCGTCCCAGCATCGAGAACGTGTTCGCCGCATGTGTCCCCGCATGAGGTGAGCCGATCGTGACGACGTCGAGGACGCGGTCGTCACCGCCGAGCATCTGCACGTAGTAGCGGGCGACGAGGCCTCCCATCGAGTGGCCGACCACGTGCACGTAAGGGTGGCCGGTCGCGCTGCAGATGAGCTCGACGCGGGCGCGCAGCCTCGCTGCGACATAGGGGACGTCCTGGAGCCACGGGTTGAAGTTCAGTGTGTAGACGTGGTGGAAACCGACGTGGCGCAGCCGGTTCTTGAGGAGCCAGTAGCCACTCCTGTTGTGGGCGTAGCCGTGCACGAGGACGATCGGGACCTCGTACGCCGCCGGGCTCAGATGGAAGTGCGGATTGCGGAGGGGGCTCGGGCCGCGTTGGCGCATCGGGGCATGCTCCATCGCCTCCTCGAGGATGCCGAGCGGGTAGGCGGCGACGGCGAGGCCGGCGCTGAGCACCTCGCGGCCGATCGCCTGCCACGTCGCGACCTGGCCGAGCTCGCGCAGCACGCGGCCGGCAGTGCCGACGAGCCCGGACCTGGCTGTCTCCGCTTCCACGGGATGTGGCACGACAGGACCTCCGTGGGCGGGAATCTACTCCGGGTCGAGATGTCCCTCGCGCCACGCGCCTCGGTCAGCCCGGCGTGGTCGAGACGAGGAGATCCTGGGTGCGGCGCTCGATGTCGTAGACGGAGAGCTCAGCGTCGGTGCTGTCCTCCGTCTTGACCGAGATGCCGAGGTCGGGTGACACCCACAGCACGTACGTGCTGTCCGTCCGCAGGCCCTCGCCGTCGATCGTGTTCTCGACCCTCACCTTGAGCGTCGGCACGACCGTACCGTCTCCGAGGGTGACGTCCTCCAACGCCTCGGCCACGGCCAGGTAGTGGATCTGGCCGTTCTCGCAGTCGACACGATCCTCCCACCGATCCCCCACCGCGACCCCCTGGGGGAAGATCCGCACGGGCCGGTCCGGCTTGCAGACGAACGAGCGCTTCGAGCCGACCACGGAGACGTCGGTCTCGTACCCGGCGAGATAGACGCCGTCGGACGCGTACAGGATGTTCTGCTCGATGCGGTCACCCGTCCCGTCGAAGCGGGTCTGCATCTGTTCGAACCCGCTCGGCCCCTGCGAGGCGGGGTCTACCTCGAGCGTCCCCTTCGGTGGCATCGGTTTCGGGTCGGTCCCCTGGTCGAGTACATGGGTGGTACCGGTCTGCGTGTACTCGTAAGTCCCGGGGGGTGGGGAGGCAGTGATGCTGATCGTGCCCGAAGCCTGGCCCTCCGGGGCCTCGAAGGCGGGCGGCCGCGTGGTCGTCGTGACGCTGTCCGCGACAGTCCCGTCCTCACCCCCTGCGCATCCGGCGAGGACGAGACCCAGCACACAGAAGAACACCCACGCACGCAATGCCATCCGGCTTGAGTCTGGCCCGGAGGTCAAGGGGACTTCAAGTGGTGGGAGGCGACGCGGCGCCAGCGTGAGAGGCGTGATGCCTGCAGAGCGCCGTTGGCGGCGCGAGGTGTCAGCGCGTCCAACCAGGCGGCAACCGTGTCGGCGAAGCGGCCGGGGTCGGCGGGCACGATGCCGTCGGCCACGCCGAGGGTCACGGCATCGGCATCACGGATGCGAAGGCGTGTGGCGAGCGTGGCCCCGCTCTCCCCGTGCCGCAGGATCTGGGCGGCGCTCGCAGGTGCGATGACCGTGAAGACGCTGCCCTGCTGCATGAGGAGAGCGTCTCCCGCCCCGAAGGCGAGAGCGCCACCGCTGCCTCCCTCGCCGACGCACACGCACACGACAGGGGTGGGGCAGGCGAGCAGCCCCGCCGCGAGGGCGGAGATCGCGGGTACGAGACCGGAACGGTCCTCCGTGTGGGCGGGGTCGGCTCCGGGTGTGTCGATGAGCGTGACGGCGGGGAGGTGGAGGCGGCCGGCGAGCTCACAGGCGCGGCGTGCGAGGCGGAAGCCTGCCGCCCGTGTCCGCCCCCCGCCCGCGTGCCGGTCCTGGCCGATGACGACCACCGGCCTCCCCCGCCAGCGGCCGATGCCGGCGAGGATGCTGGGGTCGGTGCCTCCTGCCCGATCTCCCGAGAGACGCGTGAAGTCAGAGACGACGTCCTCCACGATGCGTCGCGTGCCGCGCATCTCGCCGCGCCGGACAGCCTCGAGCATGTCCCAGCCCGAGCCGTCCGCCCCTGCGACCTCGGCGTCGACCAGGTCCGGCGGTACCGGTTCCGGTGCGGGATCGAGGGCGGCGAGGAGACTCCGGATCCGTGGTGCCACGTCTCCGTTCCCGACGACGGCATCCACGACACCCCCCATGTATGCCGCCTCGGGAGTGTGCGCATCGCCGGGCAGGGGCTCGCCCGTGACCGCCTCCGCGATGCGGGGTCCGGCGAAGCCGAGTGTGGCGCCGACTTCGGCGAACACGACATCGGCTTGCGATCCGAACGACGCCCACATCCCGCCTGCCGTCGGATTCGTGCACACGGTCACCTGGAGGAGGCCCCGGGCCGAGTGCGCCTGTGCCGCGGCGAGGGTCTTGGGCATCTGGGCGAGGGAGACGAGGCCCTCCTGCATGCGGGCACCTCCGCTCGCGAGGACCGACACGACCGGGAGTCCGCGGTCGGCCGCGCGATCGAAGCCGCGGGCGATGCGTTCGCCCACGGCGACCCCCATGGATCCGCCCATGAAATCGAAGGCCGACAGGATTAGCGCGACCCGTCTACCCCCGCACTCGCCCACGCCTGTCACGACTGCCTCACTCAGACCCGTGCGCTCCCGCGCGACGGCGAGTTGCTCGGCATAGCCGGGGAAGTCGAGGGGGTCAGCGCCCACGACATCCTCGTCCCAGGCCTCCTCGAGGCCGTGGTCGAGGAGTGATTCGATCCTGCTCTGGAAGTTCACGCACGGAGACGATACGGCGCCCGTCCCGTCCGATGGTGGCGCAGAGCCACGCCCGGCTACTTTCCATCGCGAGGCGCCCCTGCCCAGTGAGGGAGCAAATTGCGCCGCCCATACCGCGTCATCATCGCCAAACCGGGTCTAGACGGCCACGATCGAGGTGCGAAGGTGATCGCGCGGGCTCTGCGTGACGCCGGTTTCGAGGTGATCTACACGGGCCTGCACCAGTCCCCTCAACAGGTCGTCGCGGCAGCCGTGCAGGAGGACGCCGACGCCGTAGGCCTCTCGGTCCTGTCCGGGGCGCACACGACCCTGTTCCCGCTCGTCGTGCAGGGTTTGCGCGAGGCGGGACTGGGGGACGTGACCGTGTTCGGCGGTGGGATCATCCCCGAATCCGACATCCCGACGTTGGAGGCGGACGGCATGGCCCGGATCTTCACGCCCGGAGCCACCCTCGCGGACATCTGCGCCTGGCTCGAAGCCGAGTTGGACGCGCGGGAGGAGCACAGGGCCCCCGAGTCGTGAGACCGCGCTGCGTCCCCGCCCCAGTCCCCTTCCCAGACCCGTACCGAGACAAGGAGAGATGAGATTGGACCTCCTCGAATACCAGGGCAAGCAACTCCTCGTGGAGGCGGGTGTGCCCGCTTCCGCCGGTGAAGCCGCGAACACAGTGGACGAAGCCGTCGCCGCTGCCGAACGCATCGGCTATCCGGTCGCGATCAAGGCACAGGTCCAAGTCGGTGGACGTGGCAAGGCGGGAGGGATCAAGGTTGCCGACAGCGCCGAGACGGCCCGCGAGTACGCCGACGCCATCCTCGGCATGGATATCAAGGGGCATCTCGTCACCCGCGTGTGGCTCGAGCCGGCCGCCGACATCTCCGCCGAGTTCTATGCGAGCTTCACGATCGACAGGTCGGCAAAGCAGTACCTCGGAATGGTGTCGGCACAGGGAGGAGTGGACATCGAGGAGGTCGCGGCGTCGAATCCGGACGCGATCGCGAAGGTCCACGTCGATCCCCTGCTCGGCTTCCAGCCGTACCACGCGACGAACCTCGTCCATCGGGGTGGGATCCCGGCCGAGCACAGGCGTGGCGTGGCGGACGTGCTCACGAGGATGTATGCCGCATTCGAGTCTCTCGATGCCGAGCTCCTCGAGGTCAACCCGCTCATCGTCACGTCGACAGGGGACGTCGTCGCCCTCGACGCGAAGGTGACGCTCGACGAGAACGCCGAGTTCCGCCAGAGCCTCGACCGCTTCCGCGAGATCTTCGCCACCGATCCGCAGGAGCGCATGGCGAAGGAGAAGGGCCTCAACTACATCAAGCTCTCCGGAGACGTGGGCATCATCGGCAACGGTGCCGGGCTCGTCATGTCCACGCTCGACGTCGTCGCACAGGCGGGTGGCAAGGCCGCGAACTTCCTCGACGTCGGGGGTGGGGCGAGTGCCGAGCTCATCGCGAACTCGCTCGAGGTGGTTTCCTCCGATCCCGAGGTGAAGGCCATCCTCATCAACATCTTCGGCGGGATCACGCGCGGTGAGGAGGTGGCGAACGGGATCGTGGCGGCCCTCGACAAGGTCGACATCCCCCAGCCTGTCGTCGTGCGCCTCGACGGTACGAACGCGGCCGAGGGACGCCAGATCCTGGCCGACAACCCCAAGCCCAACCTGCATGCAGCGGCGACGATGCTCGAAGCCGCAGCCGAAGCCGTCCGACTTGCACGAGGGGAGTGATCGCGGTGGCGATCTACGTCGACGAGAACACGAAGGTGGCTGTATCCGGCCTGACCGGCAAGGAGGGCAGGTTCCACGCCCTCCGTAACCGCGCATACGGCACGCAGGTGGTGGCCGGTGTGACACCCGGCAAGGGCGGACAGGACGTCGAAGGGATCCCTGTCTTCGACACGATCGCCGAGGCGGTGCGGGAGACGGGCGCGAACACCTCGCTCGTCTTCGTGCCACCTCGCTTCGCGACCGATGCGTGCTACGAGGCAGCGGACGCGGGCGTGGACCTCATCGTGTGCATCACGGAGGGCATTCCCGTCCACGACGAGGCACCGCTCTACGCGTACCTGCAGTACCGCGGCGTGCCGATGATCGGTCCGAACTGCCCAGGTGTCCTCACGCCGGGTGTGGCCAACGTCGGCATCATGCCGACCGAGATCGCGAGCCCCGGCCGTGTGGGTCTCGTGAGCCGGTCCGGGACGCTCACGTACCAGGTCGTGCACGAGCTCACACAGAAGGGGCTCGGCCAGTCGACATGTGTGGGGATCGGGGGCGATCCCTTCATCGGCCAGTTCCACATCGACGTCGTGCGCCGCTTCAACGACGACCCGGGGACGGATGCGATCGTCATGATCGGCGAGATCGGCGGCGACGAGGAGGAGCGCTGCGCCGAGTTCATCGCCGCGCACGTGTCGAAGCCCGTCTTCGGCTACATCGCCGGGTTCGAGGCACCTCCCGGCAAGAAGATGGGTCATGCCGGCGCCATCATCTCGGGCTCGAAGGGGACCGCGCAGGCCAAGGCGGCGGCCCTCGAGGCGGCCGGTGTCGAGGTGGGCCGCAATCCGAGTGAGGTGGCCGAGTTGGCAGCCGCCCGCCTCTGATCGACAGCGGACTTGTCGAATAGAGGTAACACTGTTACGCTAACGAACGTACCGTAACAGTGTTACCCACGCGAGGTGCCCGATGTTTGCCGCTCTCGGCCGGACCGTCGTCCGGTTCCGCAGGTCCATCCTGGTCGCGACCCTTCTCCTCGCCGTCGGTCTCGCCGTCGTCGGGGCCGGTGTCTTCGACAAGCTGAGCAGCGGCGGCTTTCAGAACGGCGACATGGAGTCGTCGCGCGCGAGCAGGTTCCTCGAGGAGCACTACGGCGTGTCCGACGCGAACCTCGTCCTCCTCGTGTCCAGTGACGCCGGGGTCGACGATCCCGCGGTCACCGCCGCCGGCCTCGAGACGACTCGCCGTCTCGCCGGCGAATCGGACGTGACGGAGGTCGTCTCCTACTGGAGTGCCGGGGGTGCTCCCCCTCTCGCCTCGCGGGACAGGACGAAGGCCGTCGTCGTGGCCAGGATCCTCGGGGCCGAGGACGACGTGGACTCCGCGATCGAGCGCATCTCCGGCGAGTACGCCGATCCCGACGGGAACCCGGCGGTGACGGTGGGCGGATTTGCCGAGATCTACCGCGAGGTGGGCGAGCAGACCGAACGTGACCTGCGCACGGCGGAGCTCATCACGCTGCCGATCGTCCTCGTCCTCCTCCTCCTCATCTTCGGGAGTGTCGTGTCGGCGTCCCTGCCCCTTCTCGTCGGTGGCTTCGCGATCATCGGTACGTTCTTCGTCCTCTCCGTGATCGCGTCGCTCACCCAGGTCTCCGTGTTCTCGGTGAACCTCACGACCGCGATGGGCCTCGGTCTCGGCGTCGACTACAGCCTCTTCATCGTGTCCCGCTTCCGCGAGGAGTTGCAGGCCGGTGCCGACCCGCACACGGCGGTCGTGACGACGGTCGACACGGCGGGCCGCACGGTCGCCTTCAGCGCCCTCACCGTCGCCATCGCCCTCGCCGCCCTTCTCGTCTTCCCACTCCCGTTCCTGCGGTCGTTCGCCTACGCGGGGATCCCCGTCGTGATCCTCGCCGCGGCGGGGGCGATGATCTCCCTCTCCGCCGGTCTCGCCGTCCTCGGGCCCCGGGTCGACGCGTTTACTCTCTGGCGCCGTGACCCCGACCCCGACAAGGAGGGCGTCTGGCACGGGATCGCGACGTTCGTCATGCGCCACCCGTGGCCGATCGCTGTGGGCGTCACGCTCCTCCTCCTCGTGCTCGCCTCTCCTTTCCTCCGCATCACGCTCGGTATCCCCGACGACCGCGTCCTGCCCGCGGATGCAGCGAGCCGGCAGGTCTCAGAGGCGATCAGGGCGGAGTTCGACTCGGACGAGGCCGGGCGTTTCATGCTCGTGCTGACGGACGGCGAGGCTTCCGACCCGCGGGTCGCGAACTGGGCAGCAGCGCTCTCGACGACGGAGGGAATCGCCCGCGTGGAGGGACCCACCGGCGTGTATGCCGCCGGTGAGCTCGTCGCCCCGCCCGGTCCCGAGGCCGCGCGCTTCACCGCAGACGGGAGCCTGTGGGTGGCGGCGATACCGTCGGTGGACCCGTACGGCGAGGTCGCACAGGACGCGCTCGCGACCCTGCGGGCCTCGGACGCCCCCGGCGACCTCCTGGTCGCCGGCCAGACGGCGAGCTTCGTCGACGCCCGCGAGGCCCTCCTGTCGCGCCTTCCGCTCGCACTCGTCCTCATCGCCGCCGTCACGTTCGTCCTCCTTTTCCTCATGACGGGCAGCCTCCTCGTCCCGCTCAAGGCGATCC
>JADZDR010000057.1 GCA_020850945.1 Acidimicrobiia bacterium
CGAGATTGTCGTTCCTCGAGATGACGGCAGGGTTGAGCATGGTGTCGTAGTCGAGGAACTCGAAGAATGGGTTGTCGTTCGCATAGGCGTAGTCGTCGGCTCCCCCTGTCAACCCCGTGGTGACGAACTTATTGGGACGGACGGTCGCGTACTTCGAGGTGATCACGCCGCGTTCGACCAGATCGGCAAGACCCGGCGCCGAGGTCTCGGCGAAGTACCCGAGATCCTCCTTGTCGTCGAACGCGCCGGCCACGGCGAGCGCTCCCGATGTCTTGCCGGCGCCGATCTGCAACGTAGCGCGGTGCGGCACGAGCGGGGAGACATGCGCGGCGATGGCAACCGCGGCGGGCGACGGCGTGAGCGGCGATCGGTGTCGCAGCTGCCGCGGCTCCGAGACGAACATGTCGATCTCTGACACGTGGACCCGGGTCACTCCGAACGTCCGCGGCAGGTGATGGTTCAGCGCGGCCACGGTCGTCCTCGAGCGCTGCATGGCAGTACGAAGGTCCCACAACTCGGCGCCGACGCAGCAGTAGCCGGCGTCGTCAGGCGGCGTCGCCGTGATCCAGCAGACGTCGTATGGAGCCGCGTTGGCGCGTCGCTGGTCGATGTGCCGGTGCACGTCGCCGAAGCCGACGACGGTGAAGTCCGCGCCGCCGTCGCGGATCGCCGCGCGGGTCGCCGGCGTGCCGAAGCTCCAGTTGCCACGGAGGAAGGCAGGCGAGATGTCGGCGAGGACATCCTGCACGGCGGGGACGGCAGCCAGGGCTCTGATCTCCACGCCCGCGACGCCCGCTCGCTCGGCGAGGGCGCCGAGGAGCGCCGGCGACTCGTGGAACATCGGGACGTAGACGCGGTCGCCCGACGACACGCCTGCGACTGCCTCCCTCGGGGACACGAGGTGTCGCTCGTAGTGATCCACCCAGCGCCTGCCCTGGCGCCTCGATCGCTGCACAGCCCTCACCAACTCTTCCTCCGACGTCGTTCGGCACATCGTCGCAGCAGCGACAGCTGTCCTGCTCGTCCTCCCGACACGTCGGATGGAACGATCGACCCGGCGTCGGCGCGAGTCAGCGGATGCCGCACGATCACCTGCGGCGGGCGGAGCTACACCCGGGCGTCTTCCCTGGCGATGCTCCGGGCCGCGATGCGGCCGAAGTTCGCGCCGGTCGCGTTGCAGCCTCCGGCGACATGGACACGTCCGGAGCCGTGAACCTGGAAGTAGGCCATCTCGCCCGCAGCGAAGAGGCCGGGGATCACGTCGTAGTTGCCGTCCTGCACCTCAGCCTTGGGAGTGATCCTGACGCCGCCCTTCGACAGCCCGATCGCCACGGCCTGCTCGATGCCCCAGAACGGGGGGTTCTCGATCTTGGCGCCCATGATCGTCCTGCCGGTCAGTGGATCCGGCCCGCCTGCCGCCACCAGGCTGTTCCAGTCGTCGACCGTCGTCCGGGCGGCGGCCGGAGGGATGCCGAACTTCTCGGCCAGCTCTTCGATCGTGTCTGCCCGTTGCACGGTGTCGTGCCCGCTGGCCCGCACCAGGTCGATCGCCGGCTGCGCGTACAGCTGCCCTTCCTTCGTCTGTCGTACGTCATCGTCGAAGACGAGGAGATGCCACAACCCGGGCTGGCTCGCGAACTGCCTGTGGACGTAGGAGTCGAGAAAGCTCGTCTCGTCCTCGAATCTCTCGCCGTTCGCGTTCAGGCTGATGGCGCCCACTCCGGCCCAGCGGAAGACCAGAATAGAAAGCCCGGGCGCTCCCTCGTCGGGAGTCACCTCGACGAGGTTGCCGCCGTGGGTGGCGGGCTCGGGATAGAGATAGGCTCCGACGTCCGCGGCGATTCGCCTCCCGTCTCCCTGGGCGGCAGGTGGATAGACGCCCCGTACTTTCTTGGCCTTCTTGAAGATGTCCCGCATCACGGGGGAGTACTGCTCCCAGAGCCTGTTGTTGTTGCCGAGCCCGCCGACGGCAAGCAGGACGCCCTTCGTCGCCTTGTAGCTACGGGTCGTACCGTCCTTGGTCTCGACCTCGGCCCCCACCACCCGGCCGTTCGGTTCCCGGTACAGCCGGGTGACGGCAGTCTCGAGCTCGACCTCGATTCCTCTCTGGTTGATCGCCTTCTCGAGCCCCAGCATCCAGCCGAGCCCGTCGCCTTCCGGATGGCTGAAGACGGTCCTGTCGATCGTGTGGATCCCTTCCTCGTGCTTGACGAAGGGGAGGAGATTGCAGCCCAGATCCTGGAGCCAGTCGATCGTCTCGCCGCTGAGCTCCGCAAACGCTCTGATGACCTCCGGGTCGCCCAGTTGGTCTCCGCAGCGCATGATGTCCGCGATCATCACCTCGACGTCGTCCTCGATGCCGAGCAGCTCCTGGTGGCTAGAGCCTGCACCGCAAAGCGCGCCGCCGCTGACGGAGCACGTGCCTCGAATCGCGCCCGCCTTGTCGATCGCCAGGACTTCCACCCCGAGATCGTGTGCCTCTACCGCGGCACAGGCACCGGCGATTCCAACCCCCAGGATCAGCATCTCCACCTGACGATCCCACGTTGCCGGAAGGCCGCCCGGCCATGCCGGAGGAGCACTCGCCATCAATCTTCTCCCTCCCTGCAAAGGTCTTGACGCACCACCAGCTCGACCTGCTGTGCGCTTGGTTCCGACGGCTCAGTACTTGTATGATTGTCTGATAATATAGGGCATACTGCCTGTGCGTCAAGGCTGCCAATGGGAGACCTCGACCACATCGACGGCCTCAGACACAATCCACCTCCGCCTCGAGGCCGCTCTCTTGGAGTCGCTAGGCCCGGACTACTTCCCTGGCGATGCTGCGGGCTGCGATGCGGCCGAA
>JADZDR010000058.1 GCA_020850945.1 Acidimicrobiia bacterium
AAGCCGACGAGAGCGATGCTTCCTTCCTGCACCTGGGCGCAGCCGCGGCGATCGTCACGAACGTGGAGCCGGATCACCTCGAGCGGTACGGAGGGAGCGGCGAGCGCCTGCTGGAGGCCTTCCATCGCTTTCTGGAGGGGGCGGGAGGGTCGCGTGTCGTCTGCGTGGACGATCCGGGCGCGCGCGAGGCAGCGGCGGGAATCGATGTCGTGGCGTATGGACTCGGGCCGGGATGCCGTTACCGGGCAGTCGACGTGCAACAGACGAGATGGGGAAGCCGCTTCAATGTCGTCAAGGACGATTCCGACCTCGGTGTGATGGAGGTGGCCCTGCCCGGGCTCCACAACGTGCGCAACGCACTCGGCGCGAGCGCGATGGCCTTCGAGCTCGGGGCGGATGCCCACGGGGTGAGGCAGGGGCTCGCACGCTTTCGCGGTGTACGCCGCCGCTACGACTTCCGGGGGACACGGGCGGGCATCACCTTCGTGGACGACTACGCCCACCTCGCGTCCGAGGTCGCAGCGACCCTCGACACCGCGGCGGAGGGGGGGTGGGACAGGGTGGTGGCCGTCTTCCAACCCCACCTCTACTCACGGACCCGCCGTGACGCCGATGGTCTGGGACAGGCGCTGGCCCGAGCCGACCTCGCGTTCGTGACGGACGTCTTCGCCGCGCGCGAGGACCCGGTTCCGGGCGTGACGGGGAGACTCGTCGCCGACGCCGTGTCGCGAGCGGGGGGCGACGTGCGCTACGTCGAACATCGCCGCGATCTCGCCGCCCGCGTGGCGCCCGGACTCCGTGCCGGGGATGTCTGCGTCTCCCTCGGTGCCGGGGACATCACGACACTCGCCGACGAGCTCGCCGAGCTCCTCGAGACGGGAGCGGCGTCGAGTCCGCTCGAGGCATGTGCGCAGGACCTGGCGGATGAGCTTTCGGCCCCCCCGCAGCGTGACCTGCCCCTTGCCCCGATGACGACTTACAAGGTGGGGGGCGCGGCGGCGGTCTACGTCGAGCCCGAGTCGGAAGAAGAGCTCTTGATCGTGCGTGGCGTTGTGCAGCGCCATGACGTGCCGGTCCTCGTGATGGGTCGGGGATCCAACATGCTCGTGTCGGATGCGGGCTTTCCCGGGGTGGCGATGCGGCTCGGGTCGGGTTTCAACTGGATCGAGTACGACGGCGTGTCGGTACGGGCGGGTGGGGCCACACCCCTTCCCTTCCTCGCGCGAGCGGTCGCCCGTCACGGGCTGTCCCGGCTCGAGTTCGGCGTCGGGATACCTGCTTCGGTCGGAGGTGCCGTGCGCATGAACGCGGGGGGACATGGCGCAGTCATGCAAGAGGTCCTCACCCGGGTTGGGGTCGTGGGCCTGTCCGGCGTTTCGGGCGGTGTCGAAGAGCGACCTGCCTCCGACCTGGACATGGGATACCGCCGCACGAATCTCGCATCGGACGAGGTCGTGGTCTGGGCCGAATTCGCGCTCTCGCGTGGAGAGAGACCGGAGATCGAGGCGGCGATGGCCGAGATCGTGCACTGGCGCAAGGACAACCAGCCGGCCGGCTCGAGCGCGGGCAGCATCTTCAAGAACCCGGAGGGGGACTCGGCGGGCCGCCTCATCGACACGGCAGGTTGCAAGGGCATCCGCGTGGGCGGTGCATACGTGTCCGACAAGCACGCGAACTTCGTCATCGCCGAGGGGTGGGCTCGTGCCCAGGACGTCTACGCGGTGATGCGTCTCGTACGCGAGCGTGTGCGGGAAGTGCACGGCGTCATCCTCGAACCGGAGGTGCGTCTTGTGGGGCACTTCGAGGAGCAGGGCTGACATGAGCCCCTCTTCCCGCGTCGCCGTGAAGACCGGCCGGGGGACGCGCACCTCCCCGCGGCGCACAACCGTTCCCGGGGATGACTCCGGCGTGGGGTCCGAGAACGAGCCGACTGATGAGGAGGCCCAGGATCGGGCGGCGGCGACGGTCCACCGGCGCATCCAGGAGCGTCGGGAGGGAATCGAGTTCGAGACGCGCATGGCCTTCCGCCGGCTCGTGGTGTCCGCGATCGGTGGCATCATCGTCGGGGCTGCCCTCATCGGGATCGTGTTCTTCACACCTCTGCTCCGTGTGAGGTCGGTCGAGGTGGTGGGAGCCGTGCACGAGAGCAGTGCGACCGTGGAGGAGGCCGCCGGCGTTCCCCTCGACGGCACGCTTGCCGAGGTCGCGGTCGGCGAGATCGCTGCGAACGTCGAGATGCTTCCCTGGGTGCGGCGCGCCGAGGTGAGTCGACGCCTTCCCTGGACGGTGCGAATCGAGGTTGTCGAGAGACGTCCGGTGGCGCTGGCTGATGTGGGTGGCGGGCGGGCACTCGTCGACGAGGAGGGCGTCGTCCTCGAGCCGGTCACGCCGGATGCGCCGCCGCCGGCCGGGCTCCCGGTGGTGGTCGGCACGGAGCCGCTGCCCCGGGCGGGACAGCGGTGGGGGGATGAAGCAGGCCACAAGCTGGTCAGGACGGCGAGCCGCATCCCGGTCGAGTTCACGCCTCGCGTGGCGTCCATGTCGCTCGAGAACGAGAACCTCGTAATCGAGCTCGTCGACGGTGTCGTCGTGCGGTTTGGCCCGCCGGAAGGGATGGATCGGAAGGTGGAAGTCCTCGAGGCGGTGCTGGAGGACCTCGCCCGTCGTCAGGTCGCAGTCACGGCGGTAGACGTGTCGGCGGAGGGGTCGCCCGCTGTCGTGCCCGCGGCGTGAGGTTGGTGAAGGGATGATCCAGGTGTGCGTGTGCACGCGCGAAGAGGCAGGCCAATGCTTGACCTGCGCGGCGAAAACCCCTACTGTGGTGAGCCAAGCTTCAGTCTCAACCACAAGCTGACGCTTAGATACCCTAACCTCAGATCCTTGGAAGGTCAAGTAACTCTCTAGTAGAGGTTGAGTTATTCCTCCGGATGGATCTGAATCTGCAGTGTAGAGCGCTGGAAGGGCGTGCACGATGAACCCGACACGGATCGAGAGGCCAAGAGTGACAGGCCGGCTCTCAGGGTCTTCAGGGTCTTCAGGGTCTTCAGGATCTTCAGGGTCTTCAGGAAGGAAGGGGCCGTGAACGGTACTCCGCAGAACTACTTGGCCGTCATCAAGGTCGTCGGGATCGGTGGTGGCGGAACGAACGCCGTCAATCGCATGATCGACGAAGGGCTCAGGGGGGTGGAGTTCGTCGCCGTGAACACGGACGCGCAGGCGCTCCTGATGAGCGATGCGGACATCAAGCTCGACATCGGCCGTGAGCTCACGCGGGGCCTCGGTTCGGGTGCCGATCCGGACGTCGGCCGACAGGCGACGGAGGAGCACCGCGAGGAGCTCGAAGAGGTCCTGCGGGGTTCGGACATGGTGTTCATCACGGCAGGTGAGGGTGGCGGCACCGGCACGGGTGGTGCCCCCGTGATCGCCGAGATCGCGCGGTCCATCGGTGCTCTCACGATCGGTGTGGTCACGAGACCGTTCGGGTTCGAGGGGCGACGACGCGCGCAGCAGGCCGACGAGGGGATCAACGCCCTGCGCGAGAAGGTCGACACGATCATCGTGATCCCGAATGATCGTCTGCTCGAAGTCTCGGATGCCAAGACTTCGATGCTCGAGGCGTTCCACATGGCGGACGAGGTGCTGGCGCAAGGTGTGCAGGGCATCACAGATCTCATCACGACACCCGGCCTGATCAACACCGACTTCGCCGACGTGAAGACCGTCATGCACGATGCCGGCTCCGCCCTCATGGGGATCGGGACGGCGCAGGGTGACGAGCGGTCGGCCAAGGCAGCGCGTGCCGCGATCAGCAGTCCTCTCCTCGAGAGCGCGATCAACGGTGCGAGGGGCATCCTCCTCACGATCGCGGGTGGATCCAATCTCACTCTGTTCGAGGTCAACGAAGCGGCCGGGATCATCGGCGAGGCCGCGCACCGCGACGCGAACATCATCTTCGGCACGGTCATCGACGACAACCTGGGAGACCAGGTTCGGATCACGGTCATCGCGGCAGGCTTCGAGACGGACCGGCGTGTGCGCGGTGACGAGCTCGGGCTCGGTGGCGACGAAGCCGAGCTCTCCGACCTCTTCTCCTCGGACCTCGATCTCGGTGAGGACCTGGGCTTCACACCCCCGAAGAAGCCGGCGTCCCGGTCGATCTCCCTGTCGTCCCTGCGCGACGAGTCGCCGTCCGCGAGTGAAGACGACGACATGGACATCCCGCCCTTCCTCCGCTGACTCTCACCCCGCTCCGTCCCGCCCCGGTGGGCGGCGGGCGTGCTGCGCGGCGTAACGTTCGGTGAGTGAACGCGGTGATGAGCGAGGTGAGGGGGGGAAGCCTGTTCCGACTTGGACGCGTCGTCGCTCTCGTCTCGGACAGGACGGGCCCGGGCGTACGCGACATGTCGTACGAGTCGGGTGAGCGGTCGCAGGTGACGTCGAACCGGGGCTGGGCGGCGGCGACTGTCGGCGCCCAGCCCGATCGGCAGGTGTGGTGCCGCCAGGTCCATGCGGCAACGGTGGCGCGTGTGCGAGAGGGTGACGTCGGACGGGCTGACGCCGTGCCGATACCGGGGACCGATGCCCTCGTCTGCGACATCCCGGGTGTCCTCTGCGGTGTCCTTGCCGCCGACTGCGCGCCTGTGCTCCTCGCCGCCGCTGAGGGCTACGCGGTCGTGCACGTGGGCTGGCGCGGTCTCGTGTCGGGTGTCATCGACGAGGCGATCGGGGTCCTGCTCGGTGTGTGCGGGCGGGATGCCTCCGAGGTGACCGCGCTCATCGGTCCCCACATCGGTCCGTGCTGTTTCGAGGTCGGAGAAGAGGTCGCCGAAGATCTCGCGGTGATCGCGGGTGACGCCGTGGGCCGGGGCCGAGGGCGCCCCCATGTCGACCTCGGACGGGTGATCGAGGTCCGCCTCGCTGCACTTGGGGTGACGGATGTCGTGGCACCGTTCGGATGCACGCGCTGCGAGCGCGGGCGTTGGTACTCCCACCGGCGCGGTGACTCTGCCCGCCATGCTCTCGTGGCATGTCTCGCGCCGCACGCGGGTGGTGGGGACAGATGGGGTGGGGCATGAGAAGCCACCTCGATGCCGTCGAAGGCGTGCAGGCACGAATCGCCACGGCTTGCGCGGCCTGCGGTCGTGATCCCATGGGCGTCGGTGTCGTGGTCGTGACAAAGACGCGGACTCCCGAGGAGATCCGATCCGTCTGCGATGCCGCTCACACGGCCGGCCTCCGTGTCGTCGGGTTCGGAGAGAACAGGGTGCAGGAGGCGCTGGCCAAGCAGGCGGCCATGCATGACATCCCCCTCCCGAGGTGGCAACTCGTCGGTCGCCTCCAGACCAACAAGGTGAAGTACGTGTCGGGCCGCTTCTCGCTCGTGCACGCCTTCGACCGGGTGGACCTGATCGAGCCGTACGCGGCCCGGGCCGCGTCGACACCCGTTCTCCTCCAGGTGAACCTGTCGGGTGAGGTGACGAAGGGGGGTGTATCCGCGTCCGAGGCCCCACGTCTCCTCGCGGCATGTGTGGGGGCCGGTCTCGAAGTCCGTGGCCTCATGACGATGGCGCCCGAAGGCGATCTCGATGCGGCCGGGCGTGTGTTCGCCGACCTCGCTCGGCTCCGCAACGAGTTGCGGGGGGAGTTCGGTCTCCCCCTGGGCGATCTGTCAATGGGGATGTCGGACGACTTCGACGTCGCGATTCACCACGGGGCGACCCTCGTGCGCCTCGGCCGCGTGCTCTTCGGAGAGCGAACCTGAGGACACGGAGCGCGCGGATCGTTGACGAGGACCCAGGTGCGCTGGAAACATTACGGATACCAAGCCGTTGGAGGGAACTCTTGCCCGGTGCATGGCGCAAGTTCATGGTGTTCCTCGGACTCGGAGACGAGGAAGAGGGGCCGGAGTATGTGGACGACACAGCGTTCGCCGAAGAGCCGTCGTACGACTCGGGCATGAGCGCACCTTCGCTCCCGGACGTGCCGCCGCGCGTCAAGACCCTCGGCCCCGAGGAAGGGTTGCCGTCGGGCGCTGTCGTGCGCTCGATTCCCGAGCCGGCGGACCGGCTCCACCTCGTCGCACCCACCAACTTCAACGACGCCAAGGACATCGGCGACCAGTTGAAGAGGAACGTACCGGTGATCATCAATCTCGTGGACGTAGACCGTGATCTGCGGCGCCGTCTCATCGATTTCGCATCGGGGCTCGCATACGCCCTGTCCGGCAAGATGGAGCGGGTCGCCGAGAACGTGTTTCTGATCACACCCGTAAATGTGGAGGTCTCGGCCGAGGAGCGCCGCAAGATGCGCGAGCGTGGCCTCTTCAGCGGAGTTTGAGAGGCTGAGGTAGTCGCGTGGGCATCCGGTCTGTGATCTGCGGGATCTTGCTCGTCTATATGGTCGTGCTCCTCCTCACGGCGGTCCTCTCGTGGTTCCCCCTCACATACGACTCGCCGGTTCACAAGTTCAAGAAGGGGCTCGACGCGTTGAGTGAGCCGATACTCGCTCCCCTCCGGCGTACGATCCGACCCGTCCAGTTCGGCCAGGTCGGCCTCGACCTCTCGTTCCTCATCCTGTTTCTCGCGGTGTTCCTCGCCCGCCAGTTGCTCTGCGGTTGAACCGCCCGGTTCAACCGCGTCGTGACTGCAGATACACTGGCCCGCGGTACCCGTTCGATGCCGAGGCTTGGGACGGGGTCGTGCAGCCGAGCCAGGAGGACTACATGGAGCTGTCCGCCGCTGAGGTGAAGTCGGTGGTGTTCAGCGAGGCCCGCAAGGGCTACAGCCGCGGGGAGGTCGATGCTTTTCTCGACCGCGCGGCCAGATCACTGAGCCAGTACGAGGATCGAGTGCGCCAGCTCGACCAGCAGATCCGCCACTATGCCTCCCTCGAGCAGTCGAGCCAGGAGCGAGCCGGAGCCGCCGAAGAGCTCATCATGATGGCCCAGAACCGGGCCAAGGAGATCGTGACGCGCGCGGAGTCGGAGGGCCAGGCGCACATCCAGGAGGCCAACAACCGTGCCGTCGGCATTGAAGACGACATCCAGCAGCGCTTCCGGGACTTCGATCGGGAGATCGCGAGCGCACGGGAGACGGGGGAGGCCTACATCAAGGCTCTGCGGGGCTTCGAGAAGGAGTATCGGGACCGCATGCGCTCGGCTCTCGAAGCGCAGCTCCGCCTCCTCGACGAGATGAAGGTCGCACCTCCTCAGCGTCCTCCCGAGCAGCCCTCGTTGCCGGCCCCACCGGAACGCAAGTATGAGCGCACGGGCGGGGCACAGCTCGTGCCCGTCGAGCGGGACACTGGTCGCCCCAAGGCACCGGACGAGGAGAGAGCGGCCGTACCGCTCCCTGCCGCGGGTGTGCCTGCCGGTGTGCCGCCGGCCGGACCTGCTCCGGGTGTGCCTGCCGGTGTGCCGCCGGCCGGACCTGTCGGTGTTCCGCCGGGTGTGCCTGCCGGGGTGCCGGCTGCGGGCGCGCCGCCGGGTGTCCCGCCGGCTGGGCCTGCACCGGGTCTTCCACCGGGTGGCTCCCCTTCGAGCCAACCCGGGCGCCCTTCTGTTCCCACGACCCCGCCCCAGCCCCAGGCAAGGCCGGGTGCGGCTCCGCCGGGTGCGGCTCCGCCAGGTGCGGCTCCGCCGGGTGCGGCTCCGCCAGGTGTCAAACTCCCCACACCCACCTCGGTCCCAACCTCACCGCCACCCTCGGCTCCACCCGGACCCGCCCCGGGTGGTATGCCCGGAGTCCCCGCCGGCGCAGTCCCGGCACCGACTCAGGGGTCCCCCCGGTTCAGCCAAAGACCACCTGTCCAGGCTGGTTCGCCGCCGCCTCCCGGTGCTCCCGTGTCCGGACCCCCACCTCGGGGTGGCTCGGAGCAGGGTGCCCCGCTCCCGGGTGACCGCCTCGGCTCCTTTCCCAAGCTCGACGAGTCCGTACCGCCCAAGGCAGTCGTGCACCTGGATCCCGACGACGCGGACCCGCACCGGTCCGCACCGCCCCCGGGGGCGACGCCGGCGCCACCGCCACCCGGAGCCGTCCCGGGGGGACCGGCGCCGTCTCCTCGGCCTACACAGGGCGACCCTGGGCAAGGCCAGGCTCCGGACGGGACTTCCTGAGAAGGGGTCACGCTGGAGGCAGAAGACCTGTTCGAGTTGACCCGGGACGTCTGTGTCCTGCGCGTCCACGTGCAACCCGGCGCCGGGCGCGACGCCATCGTCGGACGTCACGGCAACGCGCTCAAGCTCAAGATCAGGGCGCGGCCCGAAGGGGGTGCCGCCAATGCCGGGCTCCTCGTGTTCCTGGCGCAATGCCTCGGTGTGCGTCGTGGCGACCTCCACATCCTGAGCGGACACAAGTCCCGGTCCAAGCGGGTATCCGTTCCGCTCCCCTCGTCGGTTTTGTCCGTCCACCTGGACCGACTTCTCGCAGAGAGTCCTCAGGCATCGGCGTGACCAAGTCGAAACACACTGTTGGAATTCCGAGTAGAGTTGGGCCGCTGTCACACGTGCGATGGTCCTCGGCGTGGCCCACACCGAGCGGCCCACCACGTGTTGTGCTGATGAGAACGCTCAGAGCGGTTGCCCGGTCGGAGCGGGCGGGACGTAGCCACCCGGCCCGGCGGGACCCGTAACGATCCGACGAGTTTCTGTGAGGTGTGGCCCCGTGAAGAAGGCGGCGACCACCACGAAATCCAAGCAATCCACCAAGGTGGGCACACAGCCCAAATCGGCTGGTGCGTCAGGGAAGGCGGCGACCTCGAGCCGTTCGGGGACAGCGAAGTCCGCCGGGACCAAGGCGGCGGACGCCACGAAGTCGAAGGCGGGGGCGAAGGGGGGCGCGGCCAAGACCACGCGCACACAGGGGTCGGGGTCCGCATCCAGAGCCTCGGCCAAGGCCGCGTCGACGGGGAGGACACGCGAGTCGACTTCGACCTCACGTTCAGGGTCTGCTACGACGAAGGCGAGGCGTGCCGCGCGCACACCCGAGAAGGCAGGTGAGCGGGCCACGACCCGGACGGCCTCGGAGCGCGCGAAGAGCCGGGGTGCAAAGGTCGATCAGCCGGCCGCCAAGATCGCGACGAAGACGTCAGCGCGGTCGAGGACGGTGCGCAAGCACAAGCTCACCGCCTGGGAGGAGAAACTCCACAAGAGGCTCACGAGCGAGCGTGAGACGTTGCGGCAGCAGCTGGCTGCCTACGAGGCGGAGCGCCTCGCCTTGGCCGAGGATCCCGACGCGGCAGAGATTCTGACCGATCTCGAGTCGGGCGACATCGGTGCGAGCGTGGAGCGCGAGATGGATCTCCAGAAGTCCGCCAACGTGAAGCATCTCCTCGGCAAGGTCGAGCACGCGATCGATCGGATCGAGGCCGGGGTTTACACGGTGTGTGCTTCGTGCGGACGCCAAATCCCCAAGGCACGCATGGAAGCACTCCCGTACGCGGATCTCTGCGTTACATGCCAGGAGCGATTCGAACGCAGATACGCGTGAACACCGGCACGCGATCAGAGACTCAGGCGCGGCTCCTCGTCGCGGCGGTGGCTGCAGGTGTGGTGCTCGTCGATGCCCTCTCCAAGCGCTGGGCGTTGGCCGTTCTCGGGCCTGATCCGGTTCGCGTGATGGGTGATCTCCTCCAGTTCTGGCTGACCGAGAACTCCGGAGCCGCTTTCGGCCTGTTCCGAAACGGGGGGGTTCTGCTCGGCGTGATTGCGATCGCGGCTCTCGTGTGGATCGTCTGGTATGCCGGTCGTGTGGAGCGGACCGCCCCGCTCGTCGGGCTTGGCCTCATCGCAGGTGGTGCACTCGGAAACCTGGCCGACCGGATCTTCCGCACGCCCGGTCTACTGCGTGGTGACGTCGTCGACTTCATCAAGCTGCCGAACTGGCCCACCTTCAACCTTGCAGACGTCTTCGTGCTCTCGGGAGTCGTCCTCGTCGTGCTCACGCTCGCCCGCAGTCGATCCGAAGA
Organism: Acidimicrobiia bacterium; assembly: GCA_020850945.1. Taxonomy (GTDB): domain Bacteria; phylum Actinomycetota; class Acidimicrobiia; order UBA2766; family UBA2766; genus QWHP01. The sequence goes on from JADZDR010000058.1 coordinate 9,964, forward strand.
CGACGAACATGTCCGGGCCGAGTGACAACCTCCAGTTCGAGGTCACGCGAGACGAAGCCGACCTGCGCCTCGACCGTCTGCTCGCCCGGCACAGCGGTATCCCACGGGCACGACTCGAGGTCCTTGCGGTCCGCGTCGACGGGGTGGCGGCCCGCGGGAAGGACCGCGTCGACTGTGGCTGCCGTGTGGAAGCGGAGGTCAGGGACAGGGCGCGTGACGCCCCCCCGGCCGACGCGACACTCGAGTTGGATGTGGTGCACGTCGATGCGGACGTGATCGTTGTCGACAAGGCCGCCGGGATGCCGGTGCACGCGCCGCGGGCCGCGCCGACTCGAGGCGGCACGCTCGTCAACGCCCTCCTCGCCCGCTACCCGGAGATCGCCGACCTCACGGCGACGGGTCCTGACATGGCAGCGGAGCGTCCCGGTGTCGTCCACCGGATCGACCGGATGACGAGTGGACTCCTCGTCGTGGCCCGGTCTGCTCGGGCGCTGTCGAGCCTCGGAGACCAGGCCGCGAGCCACGCCTTCGACCGCGTCTACGCGGCCCTTTGTGGTGGCCATCTCACGACCGAGACGGGCATCATCGACGCTCCGATCGGCAGACGGGCCGGGGCGCGCCATCTCGGCGTCGAGGCAGGGGGACGGGCAGCCCGCAGTCGGTATGCCGTCGAGGCGGAATGGGACCGCCCCGCCGTCTCGGCCGTGACCGTGACACTCGAGACCGGGCGCACACACCAGATCCGGGTGCACATGAGCGCGATCGGGCACCCGGTCCTCGGCGACACGGCATACGGTGGCCGCGAGACTGCCGGGGCTGAAAGACAGATGCTGCATGCATGTCATCTGGGCTTCACGCATCCGGGATCGGGGGCATGGGTGGAGTTCGACAGCGCGCTCCCAGACGACATGCGTGCTGTGGGCGAGACCCTCGGCCCGCCGTCCCGCGGCAGCGTTCCTAACGACTGGCTTGCGCCGTCCGTGCGTCCGGACAACCACTGAACGCCGGCCGGGCTGGGGGTGCGCCACGGCGATCCAACGACCATTCGCTTTCGACGCTACTGTCTGATGACTGAGTCACTGACTCCCAGACCGGCTGACAGGAGCGAGGTTGGCGTCTGACGCAAAGGGCCCGGCGTCGTACTTCCCGTCGATCGAACGCACTTACGGGAAACCGATCGACGTGTGGCTCGAGTTGGTGCGCGCCCGTCCGGACGAGAAGCACATGGAGACTGTCGCATGGCTGAAGGCTGAACACGGCCTCGGGCACGGACACGCCAACGCGATAGTGGCCTACGTGCGGGGTGGCGGGGCATCCGGGTGACCTGGTTCGAGCCGCAAGCCTGGACCCGCTCGGGGATCTCGTGCTCGTCACTCGAGTCGAACTGTCGAGCCACAAGGGGGACCGACAACCGCTCCGAGCTCGTCGACGCCGCCATCGCCGGCTTCGACGACTGGCGAGGCACATGCCTGGGCGATTCGCGCGAGACCTACACCGACAAAGGCAGCCGCTCATTCCTAACTGTCCACGCGGCCGAATTCGACAGTCGTGTCACCCGGCAACGGACCCGCGTCGTCGTACCTCCCTGCCTCGACCCGGGCGATCGTCGATGTGAGGGTGTAGTGGAACAGATCCGGCGTGGCGAGCCCCCGCAGTTCGATGGCGTCCTCCTGTCCGGCGGCGATCACCGTGACCGTCGCCCCGCCGAAGACGCGTTCGAGGAGGGTCTGGGAGTAGTGGACCTGGGCGATGCGTGAGAGCGGGATGGTCTGGAGGCGACGCGTCCAGACGCCCTTCACGAGGAGAAGCCGGGCCGTGGTGACGACGTACGTGGTGAGCCACCAGCGCAGGAGCTTCGTGATCATCTGGATCGCGGCGACCCCGATCACGAGCCATGCCGCCGCGGTGAGCTGGCCCTTGTCCGCGGGTGCGAGCGCGAGGAGTGCCGCGCCGAGGACCACGAGCACGATCTGGCGTGAGAGGAGGGACGGGATCTCCCGCCAGGAGTGCGTCTCGGTGTGGAGCACCCGCTCCGGGGGACGCACGATCCGATACGGGTCCCAGTGCCCACGTAGGCGAGGCGACCTCCACTGACGGCCCCGCCCGTATCCGGCGGGGGCATGCGGGTTCCGCACCCAGAAGATGCGCATCCCCCTCATCCTGTGAGGAGGCCGTCCAGGAGGCTCTTGAGCGCTTGGACGACCGTCTCGCCTACGGAGATCACCCATCCCGAGACCGTCTTGATGCCTTCGGACGCGAGCTGTGGTGATTGGATCACGTAGTACGCCGCGAACACGGCGATCGCGATCAGGAGGAGTTTCTTGCCGTTCATCTCAGGTGAACCTGTCCCGCCCACGCAAGAGCGTGAACACGGTGACGGTGCAAGTACCCCTCTTCGCCCGTCCGGAGCCTAGCCGCTCCCTGCCCGAAAGACCGGGACCGTCCGGCCGGGGACGGGTAGCACGGTCGTGGGGTCGTCGGGACCCGGGTCCGTGCCGTGCGCGGGGCCGTACCGCTGCCGCACGCAGCCGAGCGACGCAGCCCACGCGTACGCGCCCGGCACACCGGAGAGGTGCAGGCCCCGGAATGTGCCGACGGCCGTGTGGGGACCCGCGGGGACGAGGATCGGGATGTCGCGGCGAAAGGACCGCGGGTACTCGCCGCGTAGGACACGTGCGATGTTCACGGCGACGCGTGCTCCCTGGGTTCGTGCGAAGACACCGGCAGGCGGACAGTCACCGCCCACGTCCAACCACGGGACCGAGGCGCAGTCGCCACATGCCCACACGTCAGCGAGGCCGCGCACGCGCAACATCGGATCGGTCACGAGTCGTCTCCCTGCGGTGAGCTCGGCGCCGGGGAATGCCGATTCGGCGGCTGGCGCGGAGCGATGGCCGGCCGTCCAGACGACGACGGAGGAGGGTAGTTCCGTGCCGTCCCGGAGGAGGAGGGAATCCGATCCGATCTCGGCGACGGCTGACCCCGGTCTCCACGTGACAGCCGACCCCGCGAGGGCTACCTCTGCCGCGGTGCCGAGATCGCGTCCGAATGAAGGCAGCGGCCACGGCTTGCGATCGAGGAGGGTCACAGCAGTGTGGGGCTGCGCCCGCGAGAGCAGCGACGCGATGGAGATCCCGGCCAGTTCGGCACCGATGACGGCTACGGGCAGCCGGAGTCGGGCCGCGGCGGCCTCGGCCACGCGCCGCTGGAGGAGGAGCGCGTCCGCCACCGTGCGGACGCATATTGCGTGCGGGATGATTCCGGGCACGCCGCTGTCGTGCGCGGCGCCCCCGAGCGCCACTACGAGCTGGTCGTAGGGGAGCTCCGACTCACCCCTCGTCAAGGGGTCGCGAACGGTGACGCGCTTCGCGGCCGTGTCGACGCGCACGGCCTCGGCACAGACGAGACGTGCATGCCGACCGATCCGCCTCAGGTCGACTGCAGCCGCACCCGGGGCGAGGACACCTGCCGCGACGAAGGGAAGCAGCGGTCGGACGATCCCCACGCGTCGGGGATCCACGACCGTGACGTCGACACCGAGGCGAGCGGCGCGACCTCGCGTGAGGTGCTCCACGACGCTTGCGCCGCCGATGCCGGCACCCAGGACGACGACGCGAGTCATCCCGACTCCGAGATCCGCGTTGCCTCCCAGACCTCCACTTTGTCGTCGAAGCCCTTGAGGCGCTTGCGTCCCCTCGAGCGGAAGGCGACCGCGGGCATGTCCTCGCTGCACAGTCGCACCACGTCGTCGGTCACGAGGAGCTGGCGTGTGCGCGCGGCGGCCGTCACGCGGGCCGCGAGGTTGACGTCGCTTCCGACGAGGTCCGTGCCGACCTCGAGGGGCCGTCCCGTGGTGAGGCCGGCCCGCATCCCGATGCGGTCCGAGTCGTCCACGTCCTCGCGGTCGAGATCGTCGAAGAGGTCGAGGATCCCCGACACCGCGGCGGGCGCGGTGGGGAAACGGAGCATCAGTCCGTCCCCGAGGCGTTTCACGATCGCGCCACCGCGAGCCCTGAGCACACGGGCCGCGATCGTCTCCTGGCGTTGCAGCATGTCGAGTGCAGCTTCGTCGCCCTTCGTCTCGGTGTAGGACGTGAAGTTGACGATGTCGGTGAAACCGACGCAGATCTCGTCCGCGACGGGCTCTCCTCCACCTTCCGCCTCGAGGACGGCGGCGAGAGCTTCGAGGCCGCCGACACCGGCCGTGCCGAGCGACGTGCGGTCCTTGTTCGCGATGGCTGTGATGGCTGACGCGAGCGCCCGGCGGGGTGTGGGCGCCTTCAAGGGGTTGGCCTCGGGGTCCGTCCGGATCCGGGGGTTGAGGATCCCGAGCCGGTCGAGCTGATCGCGTAGTTCGGGGTCGTCGAGGATCGTGCGGCGCACGACGCGGCGTCCGACCTCGGCAAGCGTCCGGAGTCTCTGCGGCCGTCCGCCCGGTTCGGCTGGGCGAGAAGGTGACACGGGACGTCACTCTACGAGGCCCGCGAGGTCACGGCGAATATCAGAGGCGCTCGATCCGATCGGCACCGGCCCCCACCCTGAACCGGGCCGAGGTCACGGCCGCGGCGTCGGGGTCGAACGTGTCGACCGTGCGGAACGTGACGAGGGTCTCCTCCGGTGTCACATCCACGACGACGTACCCCTGGTTGAGGAGGTCGGTGAAGGCCATGTACGGGTTCTGGGCGAGCGTCCAGTCCTCCGCCCAGTGGATGAGTCGCTCAGCCATGTCCCGCGGAAGCGGCTCGAGAAGCGTGCGTGGGTCGGGATCCGCGGTGAGCGAGCCTGTGCAGAAGTCGAAGGCGACGGTGGGTGACATGGGGGTGTCGTAGTCCTCGTGGAGGGTGCCGGCGAAGAAGAGGTGGAGGTCGCCGGACATGAAGACGACGTTCTCGACCCCCTCCTGCCCGAGGAACCCGAGGAGTCGCTTCCGGTCCGCCTGGTAGTCGTCCCAGTCCTCGGTCGGAGCGTAGATCCCGGCGTTGCGAGGCAACTTGGCGTTGAGTTTCCTGATCCAGGGCGCGTCGAGGTCGAGGAGTCGCCACGGCATGATCATGTACTGCTGGCCGATGAGGTGCCACGCCGCGCCCGACGTTCCGAGGCCATGGCGCAGCCAGTCCATCTGCGCGTCCCCGAGGAGCCGGCGGTCCGGAGCGTGCATCTGGGCGCCCGCCCGATGCAGGGACGACACGTTGTCGACGGCCCGGTCGCGGTAGCTGCGCAGGTCGAGGAGGAAGATGTCGGCGAGGTCGCCCCAGGGCAGTGTGCGGTGGATGCGGTCGGGTTCGGCCGGATCGCGCATCACGGGCATGTATTCGAACCACGCCTGTCGAGCAGCCGCGGTGCGGACCGCGTCGGCCGTGCGGTCGAAGCCGTTGTGGAACTCGCCGTCGTCCCACACGGTCACGCAGGGAAGCGCGGCATGGCAGTCCTGCAGGAGCGGGTTCGACTTGAAGGTGCGATGCACGTCCCGGTAGTCGTCGACGCCCAGCGTGCCCGTGTCGCTCACGTAGATGTAGTCGCCGAGATGGACGAGGAAGTCGGCCTCCTCGGCCACGATCGCCGTGTGTGACACGTAATGGGTGCCTCGTGTGCGCTGCTGGCACGAGGAGAAGACCAACCTGAGGTGATCGGGGGAGGAACCGGGTGCCGGAGCCGTGCGCAGGCAGCCGGTGCGGCTCGTCGAGCCGTCGGCGTGGAAGCGGTAGAAGAAGCGACCGTCGGCATTCAAGCCCGCCACGCGGACGTGGGCGGTGTGATCCGACCCGGTGGTCGCCTCCACACTTCCGCCGGCCACGACGTGCTCGAACGTGGTGTCCTCGGCCACCTCCCACACGAGGGTCACGTCCTGGCTGCCCTCCACCGGCTGCACACGGGTCCAGATGACGGCTCCGTCGGGCGCGGGATCCCCGCACATGACTCCGTGCGTGAACGTCGCTGCCGCGTCCGGATCCGTGCTCAGACCCGAAACCCGTCGTGCGGATCCCGCCGCGATGCCGGCCACGCCGGCTCCGCCCGACGCGGCGAGGAGCCGCATGAAGTCCCGCCGCCCCACGCGTGTGCCCCCGGGCACGACCGATTCCGCTCCCATGCCCACTCTCTCGTCGTGTCATGGCAGGATGCCATGCGATGTGGGGGTGGATCCAGTCGGGGCGGGGGCCGAGTTCACGCACGTGGGCGGGGGTCCGCCGCGGCGTGCGAGGGTGCCGATAAGGTAAGCCGGATGGCGGATTCCTTCGTTCACCTGCACGTGCACTCGGAGTTCTCGATGCTCGACGGCGCGTCGCGCCTGTCCGAGCTCGTGACCTCGGTCGCCATGGACGGCCAGCCCGGCGTTGCCGTCACCGATCACGGGAACATGTACGGGGCCTTCGAGTTCTTCAAGGAGGCACGCGCGACGGGGGTGAAGCCGATCTTCGGGACCGAGGCGTACGTGGCCACGACGGGGAGCCGCCACGACAAGGCGGTGTCGAGCGGCGACAACTACCACCTCACGGTCCTCGCCGAGACGAAGACCGGTTACCGCAACCTCATGTACATCGCCTCGATGGCATTCATCGAGGGCTTCAGCTACAAGCCGCGTGTCGACCTCGAGTTGCTCGAGGAGCGCCGTGAAGGCCTCATCGTCACGACGGGTTGCCTCGGCTCCGAGGTGTGTCAGCACCTCCTCGCAGACGACTACGACGGCGCCCTGAAGACGGCCTCGACCTACCAGGATGTGTTCGGCAGGGAGAACTACTTCGTCGAGGTCCAGGACCACGGCCTGCCCGAGGACCGGATCGTGGTCCCCCAACTCGTCGACATCGCCCGTGCCATCGACGCCCCGCTCCTCGCCACGAACGACAGCCACTACACGGACCACGACGACGCACAGGCACACGACGCGCTCCTGTGCGTGCAGACGGCGTCGCAGCTCGCCGATCCCGACCGCTTCAAGTTCAAGACAGACCAGTTCTGGGTGAAGTCGGCCGAGGAGATGCGCCACCTCTTCCGCGACCTGCCCGAGGCGTGCGACAACACGCTCCTCGTGTGCGAGCGGGCGAGCGTGGAGCTCGACAGCGGCCTCGACCTCCTCCCGGACTTCCCGGTGCCGGAGGGGTACACGCATGCGTCCTGGTTGCGGGAGCGAGTCTTCGAGGGTGCCCGCCGCAGGTGGGGCAACGAGCTCGGCGCAGATGTCGTGCAGCGGATCGAGTACGAGCTGGGCATCATCGAGGAGATGGGCTTCCCGGCCTACTTCCTGATCGTGGCCGACTACATCGACTGGGCACGCCGCAATGGCATCCGGGTCGGGCCGGGCCGGGGTTCGGCGGCGGGTTCGGCTGTTGCCTTCAGTCTCGAGATCACACAGATCGACCCCCTCGCCCAGGGTCTGATCTTCGAGCGCTTCCTGAATCCCGGCCGCAAGTCGTTGCCCGACATCGACGTCGACTTCGACGACCGGGAGCGGGGGCGGGTCATCGATTACGTGGCCGAGAAGTACGGGCGCGAGAACGTCGCCCAGATCGTCACGTTCGGCCGCATTCTCGCCAAGCAGGCCGTGAAGGACGCCGCCCGTGTCCTCGGCTATCCGTACAAGATGGGCGACGACATCACGAAGCTGATGCCGCCGCCGGAGTTCGGGCGCCCCCCCGACCTCGCTCAGTCCCTCGAGAAGTCGAAGGATCTGGCCGAGCTCGTCGCCACGGACCCAGACGTCTCCCGCGTGTACGAGCTCGCCCGCGATCTCGAGGGCCTCGTGCGCCAGGAGGGGGTGCATGCGGCGGCAGTCGTCATGTCCCGGGATCCGCTCCTCGAGCACGTGCCGCTCGCCGTGACCAAGAACGAGGCGCGGGATGTCATCACCCAGTTCGAGATGGCGGGCTGTGAGGAGATCGGCCTCCTCAAGATGGACTTCCTCGGCTTGCGCAACCTCTCGGTGATCGAGGATGCGCTGAGGCTCATCGAGCGCCGGGGCGGGTCGTGCGACATCGACCATGTTCCGCTCGATGACGCCGCCACGTTCGATCTCCTGTGCCGTGCCGACACGATCGGGGTCTTCCAGCTCGAAGGGGCGCCGATGCGTGCCCTCATCCGCCAGCTCCAGCCGACCGACTTCGACGACGTCGTCGCCCTCGTGTCCCTCTACCGACCGGGGCCGATGGGAATGGGCATGCACACCGAATACGCCGAACGCAAGAACGGACGGCGTCCCGTCACGTACCCGCACGCCGATCTCGAAGAGGCCCTGGCGGGGACATACGGGGTCATCTGCTACCAGGAGCAGGTGATGGAGGTGGCGCGCACGATCGCCGGGTACTCCCTTCCCGAGGCGGACGACTTCCGCAAGGCGATGGGCAAGAAGAAGCGGGAGATCGTGGCGCGCCACGAGGAGAAGTTCGTGAACGGCGCCATCGACCGCGGCTACGGCGAGGAGCTCGGCCATGAGCTCTTCGAGACGATCCGGCCCTTCGCCGACTACGCGTTCAACAAGAGCCACGCGGCCTGCTACGGCTACATCGCCTACCAGACGGCCTACCTGAAGGCGAACTATCCGGCGGAGTACATGTCGGCACTGCTCACGTCGGTGCGCGACGACAAGGACAAGCCCGCCGTATATCTGGCCGAGACACGTGACATGGGCATCAAGGTCCTCCCTCCCGACGTGAACCGATCGGACACCGACTTCTCCGTCGTGGAGGACGGGGTCATCAGCTACGGTCTCTCGGCCGTGCGCAACGTGGGGCGGGGCGTCGTCGAGTCCATCTTGGCCGAGCGCGACGAGAACGGTCCCTTCGCCGACTTCTTCGACTTCGCGAGACGTGTCGATGCGCAGTGCCTCAACAAGCGCACGGTCGAGTCACTGGTGCTCGGTGGCGCGTTCGACGCGATGCATCACAGCCGCAAGGGGCTCGTCGAGGTGCACGAGGCCGTGATCGACCTCACGCTCGAGAAGCGACGTCGTGAGGACGCCGGCCAGTTCTCGCTCTTCGATGCGGTGCCTGCCGGGGTTGGGGCCGTGACAGTAGAGCTTCCCCCGATCCGGGAAGACGAGTTCGACCGCACGACCAAGCTGCGCTTCGAGAAGGAGATGCTCGGTCTGTACGTCTCGGACCACCCGCTGCGGGGCCTCGAGCGCGCCCTGCGGGCGAGCGTGGAAGCGACGATCGCCGAGGTGCTCGAGGCGAAGCCGGCAGGTGAGGTGAAATGGCTTGGTGGCGTCGTCGTGTCCGCCGACACGCGATTCACCAAGAACGGTGACCGCATGATGATCCTCCAAGTCGAGGACTACACGGCATCCGCCGAGGTCATCGTGTTCGCGTCGACGCTGGCCAAGGCGCAGGTCAGGATCGAGGAGGATCAGCCGTACCTGATCAAGTGCCGGATCGACACGCGAGACGAGGACGTGCGTCTCGCAGCGCTCGAGCTCGCCCGCCCCGACCTCTCGGCCGAGGCCAAGGCTGTGCGTGTGAGGATCAACTCGGCGCGGGTGACCGACGTGTGGGTCGCACGGGCGCGCCAGATCCTGTCGTCGCACCCGGGGAACTCACCTGTCTACCTCCACCTTCGCAACGCCGCTTCCGAGACCGTGGTCAGATTGCCCGATGACATCAAGGTGGAGGCGCGAAGTGGGCTCTTCGCCGAGCTCAAGGCCGAGCTCGGCTGCGAAGCCCTCCTCTCGTGAGACGCGATCGGAAAGCGAGTCGGACTTCCCCCATGAGCGACGTTTCGACCGGGGTCCTCGGCGCAGAGAGCTCTGAGCGCGACCCCTATGTGGACCTGATCCGGGCGTTCAGTCTGCTCGTCGTCGTGCTCTGGCACTGGGTGTTCACGATCCTCGCCTTCACGCCCGGCGGGCCGAGGGCGACGAGTCCGCTGCAGTGGACGTATGCGCTGTGGCCGCTCACGTGGGTCTTCCAGGTCATGCCGCTCTTCTTCTTCGTGGGGGGATTCGCGCATCTCATGGTCTGGCGCAAGACACGTGCGCGTGGCGGCAGCTGGGCGGGTTTCGTGTGGGGCCGGCTGAGGCGTCTGCTGCCACCGGCACTCATCCTGATCGGGTTCTGGCTTGCAGTGGGCCTCGCGGCGATCCTCCTCGCCCACAACACGTGGGTGATACACGCGGCGTTGCTCATCATCAGCCCCCTCTGGTTCCTGGGTATCTACCTGATCCTGGTCCTCATCGCCCCCATGATGATCTGGCTGCATGAGAGGTGGGGGGCCCTCATCCTCGTCTTCCTCGTCGGGCTCGCGGCCCAGATGGACATCCTCCGGTTTGCGCGCGACACGACATGGGCAGGGCTCGTCAACCTCGTCTGCATCTGGGCCTTCTGCCACCAGCTCGGCTTCTTCTACCGCACCATGGTCGACGCCTATCGCAGGCTCGGGTGGATGATGCTCTTCTCGGGGATGTTCACACTGCTCGCGCTCACCGGCACCGGGTTGTACCCGCGGTCGATGGTGGGTGTGCCGGGTGACAACATCTCGAACATGGGGCCGCCCACACTCGCCATGGTCGGACTCGTCATGCTCCAGGCCGGCCTCGCCCTGCTCCTCCGCCCGCCCGTGCTCCGCCGTCTCGAGTCCTCGCGTCGCTGGCAGTGGTTCAACACAGTGGCCAACAACTTCGCCCTGCCCGTCTATCTCTTCCACACGACCGGTATGGCGATCGCGATCGGGCTGCTCTACCTGCTCTTCGGATACCTGCCGCCGTCGACTCCCGATCTCGTGTGGTGGCTCACACGTCCACTCTGGCTCCTGCTGCCCCTCCTGTGCACGCTGCCGATCATCTACCTGTTCAGCGGGCGTGTCACGCGCAAGCAGCGCTCCCGCCCCGTGGCACCGGCCGGTGAGGATGCCGCGAACCCGGAGCACGCGTGGTAGAGACGCCCTTCAGTAGGCGCCGCGTCCCCGCATCGAGAACCGCCCCCACCTGTCGGGTGTGAACACATAGGCACGCGGGTAGTCCTCGTACATCCAGCGTGCCACGTTGCGGCGCGTCCACGCCGTGGAGCCGGCTATTCCGAAACCCCATTCGACGGCCCGCCGGTGCTTCATGACGCCGAGCATGAACCGGGCGAAGCGCAGATCGCGTCCCACGTGGAGGTCGAGCCTGCGACGGTACGCCGTGACGGCGGCCGGTCCATCTGTGACATGGGCCGCCGCGATCGATTCCGCGGCGAGCCGTGCCGACACGAGCGCCTGGCCGATGCCTTCGCCCGTCATCGGATCGACCACACGGGCGGCATCGCCGACGAGGAGGGCCCGACCCGCACCGACGCACCCGAGATCGGGGTCGGAGGGGATCGGCCATGCCCATGCCCGCACGGCGCGATCGTCGGGGTCGACGTCGCCGATGCGTTCAACGACGTCGGGGCGGTGCAGGAAGTCCCGGTAGAGGCGGCCGAGCCCGCTGAGTGTGAACTTCCCGCGGGCGCTGGAGAGAGCCTCGCGGCACACGACCCCGCAGTCTGCCGCGCGGCGCTGCACGCCGACCCCGATGTTCACACCGCCCCCGGGCATGGGGAAGATCCAGCCGTACCCGGGCAGGAGCTCCGCAGGGAAGTAGACGGACAGGACGTCACTCGCAGGCGCGTCGAGGTACTGGCGGATCGCGTGCATCCCGGGCAGCCGCCCGTCGGCTCGGCCGGCCACGGCGCGACGCACCGTCGAGTAGGCACCGTCGGCTCCGATCACCCAGCGGGCTCGGATCGTCTCCCGTGCCCGGCCGGACCCGAGGGTCACCTCCACGCTGTCCCGTCCGGGCGTGAGCGCCGTCACGGCGCACCCGTCACGGACCTTGGCGCCCCCGGCGGCCGCCGCCTCGAGGAGCATGCGGTCGAGCTCTGCCCGCGCCATGACGGCGCACATGACGGAAGGAGTTGCGGTCCCCCCGACCAAGGGGAGCTCGATCCGCTTTCCGTAGGGTCCGGTGAGGACAGTGCGGCGCACCGGCTGCACGTGGGGGCGTACGTCGATGCCCAGCGTCTCGATCTCTCGCAGGGCGGTCGCCGTGAGACCGTCGCCGCAGGTCTTGTCGCGGGGGAAGGACGCCTTGTCGGTGATCACGCACTCGAGACCGAGGCGCATCGCCCAGAGCGCAGCGGCGGATCCGGCGGGTCCGCCACCTACGACCACGACGTCTGTGTGCATGTCAGCAGCGTACAGGCTGTATCACCGCGGCCCCGTGGTGCGTACGTGCGGAGTGGGGCCTGTGCGTTGCGGTCGCTGTGCGAGGCGGTGAGGGCCTCCAGCGCCCCGCACCTCTCTCAGCGCCATGTGGGATCGAGCAGACAACGTTCGAGCTCGGCCGGTTCGAGAGGCATCGAGATGAGATACCCCTGCGCGAAATCGCATCCGAGCTTGCGGAGCTCGGCGAGCTGGCTGTCGGTCTCGACACCTTCGGCGACGACGCCGAGGCCGAGGGCATGTGACATCGACACGATTGCCGTGACGATCGCCGAGTCCTCCGACTCCCTGCCGAGGCCGTCGACGAAGGACTGGTCGATCTTGACGAGGTCCACGGGAAAGCGGCGCAGGTAGCTGAGTGATGAGTATCCGGTGCCGAAGTCGTCGATCACCACGCGCGCACCCGTCTCGCGGAGAGCGCTCAGGGTCGTCGTGGTCGTGTCCACGTCGTCCATGATCACGCTCTCCGTTATCTCGAGAGAGAGGGCATCGGGCGCGAGGCCGGACAGGGCGAGCGCCTCCTCGATCGTGTCGGTGAGGCCGGGGTCGTTGAACTGGCGTGCCGACAGGTTGACGGCAACCGAGAGATCCCGTGCCTGCGGGATCGTCTCGCGCCAGCGGGCGATCTGCATGCAGGCCTTGGCGAGCACCCACTGTCCGAGCGGCACGATGAGGCCGGTCTCCTCGGCTTCGGGTACGAACTCGGACGGGAGGACGAGCCCACGTTCGGGGTGGTCCCACCTGAGGAGCGCCTCGACGGCAATGACCTTGCCCTCGTCGGCTTCGGACGTACCCGTGAGGCGTATCTCGGGCTGGTAGTGCAGCCGCAGTTCCTCGCGTTCGAGGGCGCGGCGCAGGGCGTTCTGCGTTTCGAGCCGCGACTTCGATTGGCGACGCAACGTCTCGTCGAAGAGCTCGTAGCGTGCCCGACCCAGGGCCTTCGCACGGTACATGGCGGCATCGGCATCGGCGAGGACGGTCTCGGGAGTCGCGTCGCCGTGGGCGAGGGAGATCCCGATACTCGATGTCGCGAAGACCTCGCGGCCCTCGAGCAGGAACGGCTCACCGACAGCGGCGGAGATGCGATCGGCGATCTGGCGGGCATCGACGTCACCTGCCACGTCTTCGCAGAGGACGACGAACTCGTCGCCCCCGAAGCGCGCGACCGTGTCCCCCGGTCTCAGAACCTGCGTGAGGCGGCTCGCCACGTGGACGAGGAGTTGATCGCCGATCGTGTGTCCGAGGCCGTCGTTGATCATCTTGAAGTTGTCGAGATCGAGGAAGAAGACCGCGACGTTGCCGTCCCGACGGCGGCTGCGAGCCAGGGCCCACTCGATTCGGTCGAGGAGCAGCGTCCGGTTCGGGAGCCCGGTCAAGGCGTCGTGCAGAGCGCGGTGCAGGATCTCCTCATCCGTCCGCTTGCGTCCGATCGCGGTCGCGAGGATGTGGCCGATCGATTGGAGGAAGTGGATGTGATCAGGGGAGAAGCGGTGGGACGCCTGTCCGCAGAGGATCCCGAACGGCCGCTCGGCGTCACCGATGAGTACGGACGCCACGTGTGCCGGCCCCACCTCGTCCTCGGCCGAGAGCCGCCTCACCTCTGGCCGGCCGGTCTCGAGCGTGCGGAAGGCCTGGAGGCGCAGTTCCGGACTCTCGAGTGGCATGCCCACCTTGCTCGCGTGATGTCCGCTCCCCGCCCGGATGACGAGGCCTCCGTCGGGTTCACCACACGGTTCGAGGATGCACGTTGCCGCCATCCCCAACGCTTCGTCCACCGCCGTGACCACCTCCTCCACGAGGTAGTCGACCTCGGCACCGCCGAGGGCCTGACGGCCGAGGTTCGCGACCGTCGCCTGCTGAGTCGCCCGCCTCTCGAGCTCGGACTCGAGTCGTTTGCGCTCACTGATGTCGCGGCACACGGTGGAGACGTACTCGATCTGACCCTGGGTGTCGGTGTGCCCGATCGTCACCTGTGAGACCGGGATCGTCACGCCGTCCATGCGCATGAGCTCGAGCTCACCGCTCCAGATGCCGTCACGCTCGGTCGCGGGAATCAGCTCCTCCTGCAGGAGGCGGACGGAGGCAGGCGTGTAGAAGCGGAAGGAGTGGATGTTGTCGACGGGGGAGTGGGGGGCGATGCCGAGCATGCGCCGTCCTGCCCGGTTCATATAGCTCGGCCAGCCCCGCGCGTCGGTGATGGCGACGAGGTCGGTCGTGGCCTCGAGGATGGCGGTGAGCCTGTTGCGTTCGGCTTCAGCCGACACCTGCGACGTGACATCGGCCAGCGACCCCACGTAGCCGTAGAACGTCCCGTCGTCGGTGTAGAGGGGTGCCGTGCGGACGTGGACCCACCGGACCTCGTCGTCGGGCCGCATGAGCCGGTAGCGCATGAAGAACTCGTCGCGGCTGTCCATGGTGCGACGAGCCGCGTCGAGCACGTGATCGGCGTCGTCGGCATGAATGACGGTCTCCCAGCCCCGCCCTTCGGCCTCGTCGTATGTGAGTCCCGTGATCTCGAGCCAGCGCGGGTTCGCGTAGACGATGCGGCCGGCTATGTCCGCCTGGAATATGCCGATCGGGGAGGACGCGGCCAAGAGCCGGAAGCGTTCGTCCGTGACGCGGTTGGGCGTGGAGGGGGGGCGGGGTGGGCTCGGGTTCAGCTCGCACTTCAGGCGGCTGCAGGTCCCGTCCGATTCGAATACAGGTGTGGCCGACAGGCAGAGGGGGGCCGCCTCACCGTTGTGGCGGGCGGGGGGTGGGACGTCCGCCGTCATCGTGTCGAGTGTGAGCAGGGCACCGCGGCACACGGCCTCGAGCAGGGCTGCCCTCTCCGGACTCAACGCCTGTTGGAGCGTGAGTGGGCGGCTGTCACCGAGGTCGAGCGCGAACTGCCCGGAGCCGTCCACCTCCACGACGAAGTTGGAGGGGCTCCTCATGTCGATCACGAGAGACCTCGTTCTGCGCGACGGTCGACGTTCTGGACCGGTGTGGGAGCTGGATGGTCGACACTGACGGACGCACCCCAACTGCTGGACTCGCCCAGGATAGCCCGCAGACGGACCAGTCCGGTCCCACGACCGCGGCGAGTTTGTGCACATGGATGTGGCACGTAGGATGCCCGTCATGGCGACACGACCATTCGTCCCTCCCGCACCCGACAATGCCTACGTCGAGATGCCGATGCCGCCGGCGCGACCTTGGTACGGCCACAGGCCGGCTGAGGTCGCCGGTGATCCGGCCGCACCCATGTTCGGTGCTGTCGGCCCCGACACGGGCTACGTAGGCAGGCTCGCCCGGATCTTCCGGCCGCGTCTCGTCGCGGGCCGTATCCACGGTGACGACGCCGTCGCGGCCGGCGTCGCAGTGGCCGGCCGCCGCGCCGCGAACGCGGGTCGGGCCCCGACAGCCGAGGACCTGGAAGTCGCCTTCCTGCTTCTCGGTGTCCTCGACGGGGTACCGGGGGACTGGTCCCGGGTGGGTGACCGCATCGTCTGTCTCGTGCGGGGGTCGCGCCGCAACCCGGCTCGTCCCCGCTCCCTCGCGGCACAGATGCCCGAGGAATGGGTCTCCCTCAGACCGCGTGAGGTGCGCGAACGACTCGGCCGTGTCGGTCCCGAGGGTATCTGGGCCGACATCCACCCTGGTTCCCACTGACCGTGTAACGGGGGTGGTGGCAAGGTGCCTCAGGCCGGCTTGTGGGCGACGAGCACGAGTCGCGCACCGATGCTCGCCGGCTCTCGGGACCAGCCGGCATAGGCTTCGATCTCTCCAAATCCGACCTCTCCCACGAGGTGGGTGAGCTCCGTGAGCGCGTACACACGAGGGTGCATACGCGTGACGGTGCGTTCGCCTGAATCGTCGACCGTCGTGATGCTGGTCGTGAGCCGTCCCGCGACGGGATCGAAGGCCTGGTGCTGCAGGATCAAGGTGCCGTCGCGCTCCTCCCACTGTCGCGGCTCGAGGTGGGCGACGACTTGGTCGCGATGCATCGTCTCGATGAGCATGACACCTCCCGGGGTGAGCACACGGTGCGCTTCCGTGAGGACGGCGAGGTTGTCGGCATCGCTGTCGAACATGCCGACAGAGCCGGCAAGGTTCAGGACCGCGTCGGCCCAGGCGTCGGGAACGGGGAGGTCGCGGATGTCGCCTTCCGTGAGCTCGAGCTCCACGCCGGATTCCTCCTTGCGGCGCTCGGCCTCGGCGAGGAGGTGCGGATCGAGGTCGATGCCCCACACGTCGCACCCCCACGCGGCGAGGCGCACGGCATGACGCCCGAATCCACACGGCGCGTCGAGGATGCGTGCCCCCGGTGGGAGACCGAGGAGCTTCCAGGCCGACTCGGCTTCGGATTCAGCCGCGGCGTCGAGCGCCTCCGTCTCGTGGGCACGTAGGTAGAGCTCACCGAATCTGCGCCACCACTCTTCCACGCATGAGAGCCTATTCCCCGGAGTCAAGGGATCCGGCGCGCCGCCGATCCGCTCGCGCGATCAGCACCGACAGCAGGGGTGGGGCCACGAGGGTCGTGACGACCGACATCGTCACCACCACACCGAAGAGCGTCTCGGAGAACTCGCCCGAGGCGAGCGCGATCGAGGCGACGACGATCCCGACCTCGCCGCGGGGCACCATGCCGACGCCGATGATCACCGAATCGGTGGGGGTGACGCCTGCGAGTCGCGACGCCGCGCCGGCCCCGGCGAACTTGGATGCGATTGCCAGGCCCACGATCAGCACCACGAGGAGAACGCCCTGTGCCGTCCCGAGGGACCCGAGGTCGACGGCGGCTCCGACCCCGACGAAGAACACGGGCGTGAGGAAGCTGCCCAGGACCTCGGTCTGGTGCACGAGATCGAAATCGTCCACTTCCTCGGCGATGATGACACCGGCGAGGAAGGCACCCACGATCGCGGCGAGGCCGATGTACGAGGCAGCCGCGGCGAGCCCGAGGAGCAGGAGGAGGGACAGGAGGAAGAGCCGGCTCGGCTCCACGGCCTGAAGGCGCGGTTTGGCGCGCCGCACGGCCCTGGGGCCGAGCGTGAGCAGCACTCCCACGAAGACGGCAGTGAGTCCCAGGGTCAGGCCGAGCTCACCGAAGTTCACGCCGGATTCGGCTATGCCCTTGACGACCGTGAGCACGAGGAGACCGAGCACGTCGTCGATGACGGCGGCGCCGAGGATGATCCGGGAGAACTCGCGGTCGATCATCCCGAGCTCGCCGAGGACGCGGGCTGTGACACCGACCGACGTTGCGACCATCGCCGTGCCCACGAACAGGGCTTCGACGGATGAGTGGTCGAGGAGGACCATCGCGAGCCAGCCGCAGACGAAGGGGAGGATGACACCACCCACGGCGACTGTGAACGCGCGGCCCCCGACGCGTGCGATCGACTTGACCGGCGTCTCGAGCCCCACGAGGAACATGAGGACGATCACGCCGAGCTCGGCGAGCGCCACGAGCGGTTGCGAGAGCTCACCCCCGGAGGTGTCGACCCAGCCGAGGACCGACGGTCCGAGAAGAACGCCTGCGAGGATCTCGCCCACGACCACGGGCTGACGCAAGCGCCGGAACAGGAGAGCGGCGAGCTGGGCGCCGGCGAGGATGACGAAGAGCTGGAGGAGGACGTCTTGCGATACAGACGAGGACTCGGCGACGACCACGGGTCCTCCATCGGGTCGGTTCCGGTGGAATCCGGGAAGGTACCAGACGTCCGGTTGGGGTCCGGAGCAGAATGGTTGGCGCGTATTGTGGCGGGCCGGCGGCGTGATCCAGCCGTTGGACCACATGGGAGCTCGAAGGGGACCTGGAGGTCAGGACAGTGCCAGAGGATGCCGGAGACCGACGAGCCGGGGCTGAGGTGGACTGGGACGAGGCCCAGGCATGGGGATACGTCCCCGACGAGGAGGGTGTCTACCCGCCCCACCGGGAGGTCTGCTTCGGATGTGGACCGGACAACCCGACCGGGCTCGGCATCCAGGTGCGTGACGGAGGCGACGGGACCATCCTCTGCACCTACCGGTTCCCGGAACGATTCATGGGCGGGCCTGGTGTCGTGCACGGCGGAGCGATCGCCGCGGTCATGGATGACGTCCTCGGGACGGTACCCCTCGCGAAGCGGCGTCCCGCTGTCACGGGGCAGCTCACCGTCAACTACCGCCGGCCCGTGATCGTCGGTCACGAGGTGACCGTGCGGGCGTGGGAGGAGGATTCGGACGGTCGCAAGATGACGGTGCGGGGGACGATGGAGGACAGCCTCGGGCGGATCCTTGCCGAGGCGACAGGTCTCATGGTGGAGGTGACGGCGCGTCACTTCCACGCCGTTGCCACCGACCTCCCGCCCGAGGAGATCCCAGACGACTTCAAGCCCTTCCTGCCCGGTGAGAACTATCCGTGACGGACGCCGCGCGCACGCGTGTCTGCGCGCAGCCGCGCTTCGAAACGTTGGTGCGGTCTTTGTACCGTCACTATGATGGGCGGGCATTCGGGGGTGGTGTAATTGGCAACACGCAAGGTTCTGGCCCTTGTATTAGGGGTTCGAGTCCTCTCCCCCGAGCCAAGCCCCCTTGGTCTAGCGGCCTAGGACGCCGCCCTCTCAAGGCGGATGCCGCGGGTTCAAATCCCGCAGGGGGCGCCACCGCGCCAGGCGAGTCCACATGGTGAACCCATGTGGACTCGGCGCGTGCAAACCCGATCGATGAACGGGGGGCGGGGGGACCGTGACGACCGAAGATGCGTTCGACTCAGCGGCCGACGGTGCTGCGAGCCCGGCGCATCCCATGGAGGCGGGAGCCGAGCGGCCACGCGCACGTGGGTTCTCCTCGCGCACGTTCGGTGCGCTGCGCCACCGTGGATATGCGGTCCTCCTCGCCGGCACGTTCGTCTCCCAGAGTGGCAACTGGCTGCACAGCGCTGCGATCGGGATCCTCGTTGCGACCCGCACCGAGAACCCGTTCCTCGTGAGCCTCGTCGGCCTCTTCCAGTTCTTCCCTTCCCTGATCCTCGGTCTCGTGGGCGGGGTGATCGCCGACCGCTTCGACCGGGTCCGGGTCATCCGCATGATGCAGCTCGTGGAGCTCGTCCTCACCGGCTTCCTCGCGCTCATGTTCTTCCTCGATCGCGGGTCGCTTCCCGTGATATACGCCGTCACGTTCGGAATGGGCCTCGCCACTGCCCTCGTCGGCCCGGCCTGGTTCGCGTTCTATCCGCGTCTCGTCCCCGTCGAGGACGTGCCGAGCGCGGTGTCGTTGAACGCGATCCAGTTCAACCTCGCCCGGATCTTCGGCCCCGCCCTCGGTGGCTTCATGGTCGCGACCGTTGGTCCCGCCTTGGCGATCGGGCTCAACTCCCTCTCGTTCCTGGCACTCGTCATCCCCCTGTACGTCATGCGGTTCCCGGTCGTGCAGGAGAAGTCGGCCGAAGGCGGCTTCCGCGCGATCGTCGACGGTTTCCGGTACGTGGGGGCGCACAGGTGGCTACAGGTCCTCCTCGTTACGGTCGTCGTCCAGGCGGTCTTCGCAGCCCAGGTCATCACCCTGATGCCGGCGCTGGGCCGGATCGACCACGGCTTCGACGAGAGCCAGATCGGGTTCATGCTCGCCGCGTTCGGAGTGGGAGGCCTCGTGGGGGCGCTCGCCGCCTCCAACCTGGTTCATCTCGTCTCGCGTCGTACGCTCATCCCCGCGCTCATCTCGGCGATCGGCGCGTGTCTCGTCCTCGTGTCCACC
Source organism: Acidimicrobiia bacterium (assembly GCA_020850945.1). Lineage (GTDB taxonomy): Bacteria > Actinomycetota > Acidimicrobiia > UBA2766 > UBA2766 > QWHP01. The sequence goes on from JADZDR010000058.1 coordinate 29,851, forward strand.
CAGACTGGGTTCAGGGCCATCCTCGTCTCCCTCGCTGTCACGGGTGTCTTCTACATCGGCGCCATGTCGTCGATGAACGCTCTCGTCCAACTCGGGGTCGAGGACTCCGTGCGGGGCCGGGTCATGGCCATGTGGTTCACGATCTTCGTCGGGGTGTTCCCTCTCGCCGCGATCGTGTGGGGGGAGGTGGCGCGTCGCACGTCCACCGCCTTCACCCTCCTCGTGGGCGGTGTTGTCTGCATCGCCTACGGGATGGTGCTCGCGTGGGTGGGGCGGCGAGCGGCGACGGCAGATCTCTCGTGACCGCGTGGGCTCAGGGTGGGGCGAGCGCGACCCCGGTGCCGCGCGTGCAGTCTCGGACGGCGACCAGGGTGCAGGGCATGGCGAGGACGGCGATGCAGACCTCGGGATCGCCGGCGTCCCGGGACGGTTCGACCCCGCACGCCTGCAGGGCGGCATCGAGGGCAGCCGAGCCGCCTGCGAAGCGAGCGTCGACGACGGCGCCCTTCGCCTCACCCGACGTGATCGTGAGCGACAGGGCAAGGGCGACCGATCCACCCGCGTCGATCACCCACTCGGCCTCGACGACCATCGCGTCGTGCGGTCCTTCGGGCAGTCCTGTTTCCGCCGGTTCGGCTGCCGCGTCGCTCGGTGTCACGCCCGTCCCCCGGCCAGATCTCTTGGAAAACGTTGACAGACAAGGCTTTCGGCAGTTTACTAACGGACGCTTGTGGTCGAGGGCTCACTGCCCGAGGCCGTCGGCAGCGCCGTCGTGACGGTGTCCTGCAGGCAGAACCGAGCAATACCAAGGGTTACGGCGGGACCAACGCCTAGCTCGAAGCGACTCCACATCGACAACACCAGACAGACGCAAACGTCAGGAGACACCGGTGAACAAGTCCCAACTCGTTGAGGCCGTTGCCGCAGGAGCCGACATCAGCAAAGCCGATGCCGCGCGCGCCGTCGATGCGTTGATCGCGAGCATCCAGTCGGAGGTCAAGAAGGGCCAGCGCGTGACGTTGCCCGGTTTCGGGACGTTCGAGCGCCGTGCGCGGCGAGCCCGCACCGGCCGCAACCCCCGCACAGGCGCGACGATCCGCGTGGCGGCGACGAAGGTGCCCGCGTTCCGACCCGGCCAGACGTTCAAGGATGTCGTTTCGGGCAAGGCGCCTGCTCCGTCCGCTCCGAAGAAGGCCGCACCCAAGAAGGCCGCGGCCAAGCCCGCAGCCCGCAAGGCCAAGCCTGCAGCCAAGAAGGCGGCTCCGAAGAAGGCCGCACCCAAGAAGAAGGCCCCTGCCCGCAAGCCGGCCGCCGCCAAGAAGAAGGCCCCTGCCCGCAAGCGTTGATCCCGGCGCCGTCACACGTCGATTCGTCTGAACGACTCGGCTGCGGCGAGGCCGGCCGGAGCGCCGTTGCGATGTGCCCAGGCACGCATGCGCTCCGCGAACTCCACCCTGCCTGCCGCATCCGAGTCGTCGTTGATCCCGAGCGTCGTCACCCATTGGCTGCGGTGCTCGAGCAGTGCCGCGATCTTGAGTTCGAGCGTGGCCGACACGTCCTCGAACTGGTCGGGTGACTCGGTCTCGAAGAGCCAGAGTCCCTCCGGTCGGTGTGGCCCAGCTCCGGTGTCGGGCCACGCGAGCGCTTCGCGTGCCGTGGCGACGGCGTCACAGGCGGCGAAGCCGCACTCCCTGTGATCGGGGTGGAGGCGCCATCGCTTCCACGGATCGTGAGTCATGACGATCTGCGGACGGTGCTCGCGTAAGAGCGCAACGAGATCTCGGCGCAGGCCGAGCGAGTTGACGAGGAACCCGTCGGGCCGGTCGAGGAAGACCACGTCGGCGACACCCGTCACGGCTGCCGCTGCCACCTGCTCCTCACGGCGCTGTGCCGTGAGCTCCGGTCGCGCCTCCGGCTCCCACGCTCCGAGGGAGCCGTCTGTGCAGACGGCGTACACGCACTCTGTCCCCGCACTCGCCCACTTGGCGAACGTGCCGGCAGCGAAGAAGTCGGGGTCGTCGGGATGCGCGCATATCGCGAGCGCAGTCCGCGGTGGGTCGTGGTCGATCGCCTGCTCGCGTGGTGCGGCCAGCCCGTCGGGTCCGACAGCGCGATTCATCCGGTCCGGGTCCGGGTGTCCCCGTTCGCGATCCCACCTGCGCCCATGAAGGCGAGATCCTCCGGCGTGTCGACGTCGAGCTCGAGACCGGCGCGGCGCAGGATGCGGACGGGAAGGCCGGCGCGGTAGGCCATGAGCCGATGCTGGACGAGCGACTCGACGCCGAACCGGAAGTGCATGGCCGCGGGTGGCGCCACCGCGAGGGCGTTCGTGCCCACGCCGTGCTTGTCGACAGCGAGCGTGACGCCGGGGCGGGCGGGGAGACGGAGGAGGGCGTCCACGTCATCGTGTGTGACGAGGGGGAGGTCGCCGGCGATGACGGCCAGGGTCCGCGCGCCCGCGTCGGAGGCGAAGGAGGCAGCCACTGTGACGGCGGCGTTCAGGTTCTCGTCGAGGAGGCGTTCCTCGACGTGCCGGCGCACGTGGGGGGCGAGAGCGGGTTCCGGCTCCTGGTAGAGGGCATCGGCACCTGCCGCCTGCGCCCACGTGAGCACTTCGGCGTCACTCGACACGACGACGACGGGCATGAGGTCGCGCACGACACCGATCACGTGCCCCGCCATGCGGCGCACGAGGAGGTTGCGCTCCGTGGCGGGGAGAGCTCCCCGCAGCCGCTCCTTGGCTGCGGAGAACGAGCGAAGGGGGACGACGGCGATGTGGGGGACCGTCATGCGGGGCGTCCCCTGCGAGCACCGGCCGCTCTCGGAACCACCCGGGTATCGTAGCGAGATGAGCGTCTTCTACTCGATGATGGGTCCCTTCGTCTCCGCGGTCTGGGAGCGCTATTTCGACGAGAGCGTGTCGGGGCTCGAGCACATCCCGGCGGACGGTCCCCTCATCGTCGCCTCCAACCACATCTCGCATCTCGATCCCCTCACCCTGTGCCAGGTCTTCTGGAAGAACCGACCGCGACGCCAGCTCAGCTTCCTCGCCAAGCAGGAGCTGTTCGAGAGACAGCCCCTCGCGTCCGTCATGCGCATGGGTGGGCAGATTCCCGTCGCGCGGGGCACGACCGCGGCCAAGGACTCGCTCAGCTTCGCGCGTGCGGCCCTCGCCGCGGGGCGCACGGTCGTCGTCTTCCCCGAGGGGACCGTTTCCGTGCTGTTCGTGCCCATGCGGCCGCACTCAGGAGTGGGTCGCCTCGCCCTCGAGACAGGCGTCGGGGTCCTGCCGATGGGTGTATGGGGGACGCACCGATCCATGGCGAAATACCGGGGGCGGGACATCGAGCCGCATCGGGCGGTCACGATCGACATCGGGGCGGTGCGGCGGTACGCGCCGGGTGACGCCTCGGCGTCGGAGGTGGCGGCGGACATCATGCAGGCAGTGATCGAGCTCGTCGTGAGCGCGCGGGCTCGCTACCCCGAGGCGGCCGCCCCCGGTGAGTGGTGGGGCCCACCCGAGTGGCCCGCGGCGAGGGCGGGACGGTGGCGCCCCAAGCTCGACAAGTCGCTCTCCCCGGAGGAAGCGCTCTCCGTGGCGCAACGCGCTCTCGACGAGGCCTGAGGCGGGCGTCAGACCGGGTCTGAGGGGGGGAGCGGCGGGGTGGGGGTGGCCGCGGCCGCGGTGATCTGTTGTACCTGGGCGAGCTCGAGGTCCCGGAAGGACTGCACTGCCTCGAGGATCTCCATCGGGATGGGGAAGATGATCGTCGAGTTGTTCTCGGCGGAGATCTCCACCATCGTCTGGAGCTGGCGGAGCTGGAGCGCACCCGGTGACTGGCGGATGATGGCCGCGGCCTGTGAGATCTTCTCGGAGGCCTGGAGCTCTCCTTCGGCCGCGACGATCTTCGCGCGGCGTTCACGTTCTGCCTCGGCCTGTCGCGCCATCGCCCGCTGCATCTGGTCGGGGAGGACGACGTCGCGGATCTCCACACGCTGCACCTTCACGCCCCAATGCTCCGTCTGCTCGTCGAGGGCGGACGCCAATTCGGCGTTGAGGCGCTCGCGTTCGGCAAGCATCTGGTCGAGCTCATGGCGGCCGACGATCGAACGCAGGGTCGTCTGCGCGACGAGCTGCGAGGCGGAGAACCAGTCCCGCACGCGGACGACGGAAGCAGCCGCATCGACGACCTGCATGTAGGCGACGGCGTCGACCGTGACGGTGACGTTGTCGCGTGTGATCACCTGCTGCGGGGCGACGGAGACGGCGTTGATCTGCAGGTTCGTCTTCACGATCTTGTCGAGGATCGGCACGATGAGGAAGATGCCGGGACCCTTCGCGCCGACGCAGCGACCGAGCCGGAAGATCACGCCACGCTCGTACTCCTGCACGACACGCAACGAGCTCGCCATGAGGATGATGGCGAGGATGGCGACGAGGATCACGACGCCGATCACTGAGCTGCTCATGTGTTGGTCCCTTCTTCCCTCGCGCTCGGGGCGGGCGAGCCCGACCGGTCCTCTTCCGGCTCGGCGCCACGGACGTGAAGCGACATGCCTGCGAACGCATCCACCTCGACGCGGTCACCCGGTTCGAGGTGGTCGTCCGCCACCGCATTCCAGTAGGCGCCGTCGAGCATCACCATGCCCTTCGATCCACTCCAGCGTGTGACCTCGGCGGTACGGCCCACCAGTGACTCCATGCCGACGTCGGAGGGGCGTTCCATGAGCTCACGTGCCTGCTTCTGGAGAAACGGGAACACGGCCGGGAGGACGATCGAGCCCGTGATGCCGGCGATGACCGCTGGGACGTCGTCGGCGAGCACACAGAACACGAGGGATCCGGCCGTGAAGAAGGCGGCTGCCGACACCTGGGCGGGAACCGACGGTCTGCGCGTGACGAGGAGCACGGTCCAGATCGCGACACCCGCGGCGGCGAGGAGGAGCGGCCACCACACGAGATCCTGGCGGGTGATCCCGTACACGGCGAGGGCGAATAGGAGAAGGGCGAGTCCCCCCGCCACGCCCAGAGTAGGGAGGGCGACCTCGACGAGGAGGAGCGCGGTCGCGAGGACCAGGGCGATGTAGGTGACGGCAGGCTCCTCGAGGAAGCTCTCCATACGGCCAGAACATACATCCGGCCGGGCTTCGTATGGGATCATGCGGACATGAGGTTGATAGCCGGATCGGACGAGGACACCGCGCTCGCGAGGGAGGTCGTGGCGGACCTGCGCCGGCGTGGCCACGAGGTCGTCGTCGTCGGCCCGGTCGCCGGTGAGGTGGCGGAGTGGGCCGAGGTCGGACGGCGTGTGGGGGAGGCGGTGGCGGAAGGCTCCGCCGACGCGGGCGTGTGCATGTGCTGGACGGGCACGGGTGTGTCGATTGCGGCGAACCGTGTTCGCGGCGTGCGCGCGGCCCTCTGCGCGGACGCCGAGACCGCGCGGGGTGCGCGTCGCTGGAACGACGCCAACGTCCTCGTGCTCAGCAACCGGTCGACGAGTTTCCCCGTCGCCTCGGAGATGCTCGACGCCTGGTTCGGGACGCAGGCAGACGAGTCCGAGCGCCACAACATCGCCCGCCTCGACCCACCTCACGCCTGAACCGCAGCGGCGAGCGACGCGAGCGAAGACTGTTCCGGCCGAAGCCGTCTAGAGTTCCGCACGGCATGAACACGAGGAGGAACGCGTGTCGACTTTCGTGATGCTCTCGACCCTGGGTCCGGACGGGATGGCCACGCTCGTGTCCAACCCGGACCGCATCAAGGCCGTCAACGAGGAGGTCGAGGCGATGGGGGCCCGCGTCATCTCCCAGTACGCACTCCTCGGCGACTACGACTTCATCACCGTCCTCGAAGCACCGGACGAGAAGACGATGGCCAAGGTCGCCGTTGCCCTCGGCGCGCGGGGAACGCTCAAGACACGGACCCTGACAGCGCTACCCGTGGACGAGTTCATCGAGACCGTGCGCCACCAGATCGAGATCTGACGGCGACCGTCTCAGCCCGCCCACCACATGCCACCCTTGCGCTCGCGGCGGACCTCCTCACGTGGGAACTCGCGAGGCAGCACCATGCCGTCGGAGAGGCGGCGCACCCTGTAGGCGACGACCGCCTCGCCCTCGCCGATCGTCTCCTCGACGACGAAACCCGAGGCCCAGGCGTGGTCGAACTGGCTGCGTACCTCGACCTTCGTTCCCGCCTTCACAGCCTTCTCCCTCTTGCCGTGCGGCGGAGGATACTAAGCGGCTCTCCCCAAACAGAGTTAGGTTGCCCTAAAGCTGACTAGAAGGGTACCTTGCAGCGTGGCCCCGATGTCCACCCCACATGCAAGGCGACCCGGACGTCGCGTCTGGTACCTCGTGTTCCTCGTCCTCGCCGCCGCCAACATCGCCGCCGTGCCTGTGTGGGGCGCCACGAACCGGCTCACGGGCGACGAGCCGCACTACCTCATGACGGCGGAATCGATCCTCTCGGACGGGGATCTCGATCTCGCCGACGAGTACGCGACCCGCGCGCACGCCCCCTACCACCACGAAGCGCTCCGTCCCCAGGAGGTGCCGCGGCCGGACGGGGCGCGTCTCAGCCCACACGGACCGGGCCTCGCGCTCGTCCTCCTGCCCGGCTACGCCGTCGGTGGCTGGGTGGGGGCGCGAGTCGAGCTCGCGCTCGTCGCGGCTGCCGTGCTCACGGGAGCCGGATACCTCGCCGCCCGCTTCGTGCGCCGTCCCGCCTGGGTGGCACCGGCGGCCACACTGGCAGCCGGCCTGTCGGTGCCGCTCTGGGTGTACAGCACGCAGGTCTATCCCGAGATGCCCGCAGCGGCGATCCTCGTCGGTGCCGCTCTCGTCTGGACAGGTGGATCGGACCGGCGCCGGCCCGAGATCGCCGCGGTCGGGCTGGGACTCATGGTGGGGGTCCTCCTGCTCCTCGGCCTCAAGTACGCGCCCGTGGCCGTCACCGTGGCTGCGGTCTCGGCGTGGCGTCTCCGCCGGAACCGGCGGGCACTCGCTCTTCTCGTAGGCGTCGGAGGCATCGCCTGTCTCGGCCAGGCCGCCTTCAACGTGGCGACCTACGGGGGCATCTCCCCCTATTCCACGAATGTCGTCTACGCCGGCAGATCGAACGCCTTCCTCGTCGCCGACAACGCGGGCGGCCTTGCCCGCACCTACAGGCTGCACGGCCTCGTGCTCGACCGGCACTTCGGGATCGGCCGGTATGCACCCGTCTGGTTCGCGGCCCTCGCGGCCGTACCCGTCATGCTCGTGCGCCGGGACACGCGGGCGGCGTGGACCCCGCTCGCGGCTCTCGTTGCCGTGCAGTGGGCGACGGCGACCTGGCTTGCCCTCACGATGCGCGGCTACTGGTTCCCGGGTCGCCAGGTCGTGGCCATCCTGCCTCTCCTCGTGCCCGCCCTTGCCTTTGCCCTCGCCCGCGTGCCCGCTCTCGTCGCCGCGCTCGGTGCCGTCTCGGTCGGAGTCGGGGCTTGGATGGTTTACGCCCTGGACACGGCGCAGGTGGGTGCGGGACGGAATCCGTTCTGGCTGCCCCTGCCGGGATTCGTGCCGGCGGGAGCGGCATTCCCGGACTACCGCACGGTGACGGTCCCGACTGTCGTCCTGCCCGTGGCCTGGTGCGTGCTCTTCGTAGCTCTCGTCACCGTCCTCTACCGGCGTGCCCTGCCCGGTGTGGGCCGTCGCCCTGTGACCGCCGGTGATGACCTCGGCGGGATCCGGCTCCTCGTCGGCTTCCCGGCCCGGAACGAGGCCCCGACCGTCGCCGACCTGGTGCGCCGCGCCCGCGCGCTCGATACCCGTGTCGCCCACGTCGACGTCGTGGTCGTGGACGACGCGTCTGCGGACGAGACGGCATCCGAGGCGACCGCCGCCGGCGCGCGTGTCCTCCCGGTCGCAGACGGGAGGACGGGGCTCGGTGCCGGCGTGAGGACGATACTGGCGGAGGCGACGCGCACGGGATCCGACTGGGTGGCCTTCATGGATGCAGACGGTGAGTACGCGCCGGAGGACATACCAGGCATGATCGCGACTGCGCGGTCCGCCCGTCTCGACTACGTGACCGGGGACCGCCTTGCCCAGGGCCGACCTCTGCGCATGCCCGTGTGGCGGTGGCTCGGGAACCGGGCAGGATCGTTCGTGGTCTCGTGCCTGGCAGGCCTGCGCATCCGCGACAGCCAGTCCGGTATCCGGGTCCTGTCGGCGCGGGCGGCCCGACGGGCGGAGATCCCCCACGACTACAACTACGCCCAGGTCCTCACACTCGCCCTCGCCCGGGTGGATTGCCGCATGGGCGAGGTCCCTGTCTCCTACACGCGACGCGCGCACGGGCGGACCTTCGTGCGGCTGCCTGTGTATCTGTGGAGGGTGGTGCCCGCCATGTGGGAGGTGATGACGCCTTGAGAGTCGGCGAGCTCGGACGATTCGGTGCTGCGGGTCTTGTCGCGACTGTCGTCGACGTGGCCGCCTTCTACGCACTCGTCGAGGCGGGTGTCCCGGCCCTCGTCGCGAATCCCGTCTCGATGGCCGTGCGCCTCGGTGTCGCGTTCTGGGTCACGCGCGCCTGGGTGTTCCGGGACCGAGATGCGCGGGGGGCGGGTGTGGAGCTCCCGCTCTTCCTGCTCGTCGCGACAGCGAACGTCCTCGTCGTCGAGGCGGTGCTCGGCGGGGCACACCTCCTGGCGGGCGGTGAGCCGGCCAGCCTCGTGGCGACAGGACTCAAGGTGGGGGCCGTCGTTCTCACCTTCTTCGCGCGTTACGCCGTCTCGCGACGCTGGGTGTTCAGGGCGAACTGAGCCGCGACCTGCCGGTCGAGGCCGTCGTCGAGAGAGACGCGTGCGGACCAGCCGAGCTCACGTGCGGCCCGTGTCACGTCGGCATGCGTGCCCGGCGGATCGCCGGCCGCCGGCTCTTCGTGCACGACGTGGAGACGCCGCCCCGTCATCTGCTCGAGGCGTCGCAGGACATCGATGAGGCGCGTCGGCTGACCGTGGCCGAGGTTGTAGACGCCCCCTATCCGGCCGCGTGTCGCCGCGGCCAGGGTGCCGGCCACGGCATCGTCGACGAACGTGAAGTCGCGCCGCTGCCGCCCGGAGCCGAACACGCGCACCGGCGCCCCGCGGTGGATGGCGTCGACGAAGCGGGCGATGGCCATGTCGGGTCGTTGACCGGGGCCGTAGACGGTGAAGTAGCGGACGACGACTGTGTCGAGGTCGCCGCGGGTCGCCGCGTGGCGCACGAGGAGCTCACCGCCGAGCTTCGTGCGGCCGTAGGGAGAGACGGGGCACGTGCGGGTGGCCTCGGACATGAGTCCCGGCGCGTTGCCGTACACGGATGAGGATGATGCGTAGACGAGGCGACGGGCGCCTGCCCGGCGCGCGGCGGCTGTGACGGTCCGTGTGATGGCGACATTGCTCTCGAGGTAACCGGGGCGGAGCTCCCCCCAGCTCGGGCGCACGCCGGGCAGGGCTGCGAGATGCACGACGACGGAGCCGCGGGGGATGAGACCGGCGAGGTCGTCCGTACCGACACGCCGCAAGTCGAGCTCCGTGAAGCGGGCTCCCCGGTTCGAGAGCTCCGCAACCCTCGCTCGTTGCACAACCCGGAGGTTCGGTCCCGTGCAGGCATCGACTGCCAGCACGCGGTGACCGGCCCGGAGCAGCGCCGCCGTGAGCCGCGAGCCCACGAAGCCCGCGGCCCCGGTCACGACGAACGTCCCGTCCGCCGTCACTGCACCTCGATCTCCATCTTCATTCCTTCGGCGAAGTGGTCCTCATGCTCTCCGTTCGCCTCTTCCTCGACGATGAAGCAGGCGAGTTGATAGGTGCCCGGGTGGAGCTCGAGGGCGAGTGGCTTCATGGCGCCGGGGCCGATGTTCACGACCTCGCCGAAGGCCCCCTCCTCGTCGGTCGCCCCGGCCTTCGTGACCGCGAGCTCGTGCACCTCGCTGCCTTCGTTCTTGACCTCGAAGTAGACCTTGGGACCCTTCACGACTACGGGCTCGGCCGCGATGGACCACTCCTTCACAGTCACCTGCACGATCCCGTCCGCGTCTCCTGCGGTGAACGACGGAGCGATGTCTCCTGTCTCGCCGGATGCCGTTGCGCTGCCGCTCGCCGAGCCGGATCCGTCTGTGATCTCCGTGACCGCGGGCTGTTCTTCCCCGCCACAGGCGGAGAAGAGGAGAACGCCCGCGAGGGCAGCCGTGCCGAGGAGTCGTAGGGGCCGTCTCATCTCGATCCTTCCCGGCCGGCCACCTTTCCGGCCATCAAGTTCGGGTGACTGACCTGAGAGGTTAGGGTACCCTAAAATACCAGTCAAGTGCATGACCGCTGGGACCTCAATCCTCCACGGTGTTCGACTCCCATGCACGGCAGGCCTCGGCCCAGCGTTCGTGGTCGAACCCGTGCGGACCGGCACAGGCGGCTGCCGCGTAGCCCATCGCCAGGGCATGGTGCGAGTTGTCGTGCACGAAGAGGCCCTGGCGGCCGAGTGTCCGCACGCGGTGCAGCCTCCCCGCCCACGCAAGCAGGTCACGGCGCCGCGCGAGCGTGGCGGGTGTGTAGACGGGGTACACGTCGGTGACGCGGCGTACCGTGGTCTCGACCGGATCCCCCGGGACCGGCAGTGCGAGGTCGACGAGCTCTGCGAGCGCCCGTGAGGTGACGACCGCGTCACGCGCCTTCCAGAGCGGCTCGTGCGGAGATGCGGGGATCTCGACGCAGAGGACGGTGCGGCCGCGGGGCACATCACTCCCGGAGTAGAGCTTCGGTTCGGACACGCGGCTCGTCACGAACGCGTCGGAGGCGACGTAGTGGGCATCCCACTCCGAGAACGTGCCGACGTCGAACGCGAGGTACACGAGGAGCATGCCGCGTGCGGGCAGTGCCGCTTCGGCCGGGCCGGCCGGAGCGGTCGTGATCTCCCGCAGCGTGGAGAGCGGCAGGGTCGAAAGGAGGAGATCGCCTTCGACGGAGTCGTTCCCGTAGGCAGCACAGACCCCCGTCGCTGTGTCGGTGACGGCCGAGATCCGGGACGAGAAGCGGATGTCGGCACCCGCGGCGGCGGCGTCGTCGCAGAGCACCTCGCTGATGCGTCCGAAACCACCGCGGGGGTATGCGAAGTGGCTCGGCCCCGCGAACATTCCACGCGCAGCGCGTGCTGCGACTGCGGCGAGGGACGTGGCCGACACACGCCGCCGCGCCTGCTCGCCGTCCAACGTGCTCGGTTCCGTGCCCCAGAGCTTGCGGGCATACGGAAAGTAGAACTCCTCGCAGAGCGTGGGGCCGAAGCGCTGCCGGAGGACGTCGGCGTAGGAGGTCGCGCCAGGGTGTGGAGGCCGGAGCGGGTTGGTGAGCAGATCTCGCGCGAATGCCGCTGAGGTGCGCAAGGGCAGGGTGCGGAGCATCGACCCCGGTCGGAGCGGATACGCGATCCACCGGTCCCGGAGGCGGATGCGGCCGTGACGCGGGCGCCGTACTAGGTCGGGTCCGAGGAGCCGGCGCAGGTCCCCCATCACCCGCGTGTCGCACGTGGGATGCAGGCGATGGCTGCCGTAGTCCACCCGCATGCCTGCGAAATCGAAGCTCGCCGCGAGTCCTCCCACCCGGTCGGTGGCCTCGAGGAGTACGACGTCGTGACCTCGCATCGCGAGGCAGCGGGCCGCGGCGACGCCGGCCGGCCCGGCACCGGCGACGATCACGCGCACGGATCCGCCTCCCTGTCGGTGCCCTGCTGTTCCCGCACCTTCGCGGGTACCCTAGCCGCGCAATGCCTGCAGCCCTGTCCCGGCGCACACGTCCCGGCCGCCACGTCGAGGCCGAGCTCACCGACCTCGGTTACATCGGGATCGTCGGTGTCGACGAGGTGGGTCGCGGGGCGTGGGCAGGGCCGGTCAGTGCGGGCGTCGCCCTCTGGACACCTCAGGACCGCACGCAGGGGGTCAGGGACTCCAAGCTCCTCCCCCCCGAGGCGAGGGCTGCGGTTGCGACCCGCCTTGCCGCCCGCGTACCGCACGGGGTCGGCCACGCCTGGCCGGCGGAGATCGACCAGCTCGGTATGACATCCGCTCTGCGCCTCGCCGTGATGCGGGCACTTGCCGCGCTCGAACGGGACCACGGAGCGGTCCCGGACGCCGCGGTGATGGACGGCAGCTACGACTTCCTCGCCGGCGTTTGCCCGGCACGCTGCCTGCCCAAGGCGGATCTGCGCTGCCGGTCGGTGGCGACGGCGAGTGTCCTCGCCAAGGTGGTGCGGGATCGCATGATGGTCGAGCTCGCCGCGTCCCATCCCGCATACGACTTCGCATCGAACAAGGGGTACCCGAGCCCGCAGCACCGGCACGCGCTGGCCTTGCACGGCCCGACGGAGATCCACCGGAGGTCGTGGGCGCCGATGCGTGCTCTCCTCGGCCGGGGCGAGTACCCGCGGGGGGCGCTCGTGGACGATCGGCAGCCCTCGCTCTTCTGAAGGTGCGAGGCACGGCCGTGTCGAAACTCCACTGTGGCGACCACGGGGAGGAAGCGGTATGAGGCAGTTCATGAGGACTCGCAGGCTCGAAGCCGAGCTCGAGAACGTCGCGCCCCGCATCCGGCCGAGCGATCTGCCCCGTCTCCGTCCCCTCCCGCAGGCACAGGTGCCGCCGTCGGGATCTTCGCTCTCGTCGGCCGCGGCGACCGGTCCGTCCGTCACGGGGAGCTGAGGCATCTAGCCCTCACGCGCGAACACGTCTTCCGGATCCACCTCGAACTCGACGCTGACGCGTGCGCCGGGGGTGATCGTGCGGTCGACTCCGAGACGGGCGCGCAGGACGGGGGTTGACCCGTCGTCGGACACAGCGCCGGCGCGGATGCTCACCACCTCGTCGTGCCCGTAGAACTCGCGGTCGACGACGACCAGGTCGCTCCCCTCGTCGTGGGCCACGCGCACGGCTTCGGGCCGTAGGGCGACGATGACGTCTCCCTCCGCCACCTGGCCGCGCAGGTGTGTGACGCCGAACGGGGTCTTCACGACCGTGTCCTCGACGACACCTTCGACAAGGGTTGCCTCGGCGATGAAAGACGCCACGAACGGATCGACGGGCTTCTCGTACAGGTTCTCCGGCGTGCCGACCTGGACGACGCGGCCCTCCCGCATGACAGCCACTCGATCCGCGATCGAGAGCGCCTCGTCCTGCGAGTGCGTGACAAAGATCGCCGTCGCCTCGGCTGCACGCAGGATCTGCTGCACGTCAGCGCGCACCCGCTGACGCAGCGTGGAGTCGAGGTTCGAGAACGGTTCGTCGAGGAGGATCACGTCCGGGTCGGGCGCGAGAGCGCGGGCGAGGGCGACTCGCTGCTGCTGGCCTCCGGAGAGCTCCCGCGGACGTCGCCGTTCGAGACCGGTGAGGCCGACGAGCTCAGCGAGTGCCCCGACGCGTTCATCACGCGCGCGCCGCTCGAGCCCGAATCCGATGTTGCCCGCCACGTCGAGGTGCGGGAAGAGTGCGTAGTCCTGGAACACCATGCCGACCCGGCGCTTCTCGGGGGGGACATGGACCTGTGCCGTCTCGACGGTCCGCCCGGCAAGGGCGATGTGGCCCGTGTCGACCCTCTCGAAACCCGCGACGAGACGCAACGTGGTTGTCTTGCCGCAGCCGCTCGGGCCGAGCAGGGCGAGGATCTCGCCGGCCTTCACGGCGAGTGTGATGTCGTCGACGGCGGCGTGAAGGGACGCGTGGGCGGTGGAGGAGCCGCGGGGGAACCGCTTCGTCACGCTCTCCACCTCGACCTGCAGCACGTCATCTCGCACGGTGCCACTCCGGAATCGCCACCACCGCCATGGGCAGGGATGCGACGAGGATCAGGACGAGCCCGGCGATTCCCGCCTTCGTGTAGAAGCCGTCGACCGCCGGTTCCCATACGCGGATCGCGAGCGTGTCGAAGCCGATCGGCCGCAAGAGCAGCGTCACCGGCAGTTCCTTCATGACGTTCAGGAACACGAGGGCGGCTCCGGCGACGAGCCCGCGCAGGAGGAGGGGCAGAGTTACCGTGAAGAGGGTCTTCGACCACGTGCGGCCGAGCCCGCGCGATGCCTCTTCGAGGTGCGGGTTCATCCGGCCGAGAGCCGCCTGGGTCGCACCCAGCGCCTGCGGGAGGAAATGGAGGCAGAGCGCCACCACGAGGACGTAGATCGTCTGGTACATGGCAGGCAGCCACGCGATCGTGACGGCGACGAAGGCGAGGGCGATGACGAGGCCGGGAAGACCGTGCGAAGCCCACGTGAGGTTCTCGAGGGTCGAGGCGAACCTGCCGGGGTGTCGCACGACGACGATCGCGACGGGAAGGACCGCGGCGACGGCGAGTACGGCCACGACGAGGGAGAGGCCGAGCGAGCTCGTGGTGGCACCGAGAAGCTCGGTGCCGAAGCCGGAGCCGAGCGGGTTGCCGCGGGCGAGGCCCGTGGCCGTCCACCAGAGGAGGACGAACGCCGTCACGCCGACGGATGCGAGCATGACGAGCGCGGCCGCTCCCGCCGCGGGCCAGCGCCAGATCCCGATGCGGGTCGGGTCGCGGTGGCGGCGCGCGCCCGGGGCCGTGGACTCGAGGCGGAGAGGACCGCGGACGCGGATCTGGACGGCGACGACCACGAGCGTGATGAGGACGAGGACGAGCGCGAGGGCGGCCGCGGTCGATCTGTCACCGAACTCGTACTGGTCGTAGATCACACGCGTGAACGTGTCGAAGCGCATGATCGACGGTACGCCGAAGTCCGAGAGCGTGTAGAGGCTCACCATGAGGGCTCCGGCTGTGATCGCGGGCTTCGCCTGGGGGAGGGCAACCCGGCGCCAGAGCCGGGTCGGGGACACACCGAGGCTGCGGGCGGCATCTTCCACGGACGGGTCCTGGTCGCGGAGCGCGGCGAGCGTCGGGAGAAGGACGTAGGGGTAGGTGAACAGGCTGAGGGCGGCCCACGATCCCACGAAGCCGGTCAGGTCGGGGATGCGGTCGGCGCCGAGGAGGTCCCGCAGCATGCCCGTGGGGCCGAACGCGGACAGGAAGGCGAAGGCGCCGACGAAGGACGGGATGACGAGGGGGAGGTTGAGGCCGACGGTGAGGAACCCGCGGCCGGGCACGTCCGTGCGGGTGAGGACCAAGGCGAGCGGGATCGCGATGACGAGAGTCGTGGCGGTGACAGCAGCCGCGAGCCCCACGCTGCGCGCTGTCAGCTCGAGTGTGCGTGTGGACACCAGCGTCGACCACGCGTTCCTGTCGCCGGAGAGGGCGGTGATCGCGAGGACGGCTGCGGGGAGGACGGAGCCGACAGCCACGGCTGTGGCCGGGAGCCAGACGGCAACGGGGATGCGCGTCCCGGCCGGCAGGATCCGTCCCATGCCACGTCGCCGGCCGGGAAGGGCAATGGCGACCGGCTCCACCATCAGAGCAGCCCGACGCTCTCGAGGAGGGCGACCGTGTCGGGCAGTTCGGCACCGAGCGCGGAGAGGTCCGGCTGTTCGCCGGTCACGTCCGCCAGGGGTGGGCTGTCCTCCGGGGGCGAGATCCCGGAGACGAGGGCATACTCGCCTGTCTCCTCGACGAAGTACTCCTGCGACGCGTCCGACAGGAGGAACTCCACGAAGCGCAGGGCGTCCTCCGAGGCCTTGCCCTCGGCGACCACGCCGACTCCCGACGCGTTGACGAGGGCTCCCGGATCCCCCTTGGTGAGGAAGTGGTTCTCGACGGGGACCTCACCCTGCTCGCGTCGCACCGTGTGGAGGTAATAGTTGTTGACGAGGCCGAGCTCGACCTCGTTGCGGGCGACCGCCTCGACGATCGTGAGATTGTTGGGATAGGACTGGACGTCGTTGGCGACCATGCCCTCGAGCCATTGCCGTGTCGCCTCCTCGCCCTCCTCCAGGGTCATCGCTGATACGAACGCCTGGAACGAGGCGTTGCGCGGTGCGATGGCGACCTTGCCCTGCCAGCGAGGTGCCGTGAGGTCGAACACGCTCGAGGGAACCTCACCCGCGGGCACGGAATCCGTGTTGAACGCGACGACGCGGGCCCGTCCCGACGTGCCCACCCAGCCGCCGTCGTCCGCGCGGAACTCCGCCGGCACCCTGTCGAGGGCCGTGTCGGGTAGGGCGGTGAGCATACCGGCGGCGTCGACGATGCCGAGGGTACCGGCATCCTGAGAAAAGAAGACCTCGGCCTGCGTCCGGTCACCCTCCTCGACGAGGGCGTTCGCGAGAGCGGTCGAGTCCCCGTACCTGACCTGGATCCTTATCCCGGTCTCGGTGTGGAAACGCTCGAGCAGTGGTCCGACGAGCTCCCGGTTGCGGCCCGAGTACACGACGAGCGTGTCGGTGGACCCGCCGCACGCCGCGATTGCCGTCCCGACGAGGACGAGGCAGACCAGGGTGGCCAGCCGCGTGCGCCCCTGTCCGTGCGGCCGCTCATGCATGTGGGCAACTCCCTCTCGGCATCGGGTATCCGTCAGTCGCATATTAGGGCACCCTAACCCTAGCTTGCCAAGGTGATCACGGACCGACTGGGGGACAGGGCTTTGGGTGTGGAGCGACCGCCTGGCACACTTCCCGGCATGGGTCAGATCATCAACGCCGAAACACGCGCAGTCGACAACGACGACGTGCGGCAGTTCTTCATGGACCGCGGCCTGACCGGCCAAGGGCTCGTCGCGTATCGCAGCGTCGCAGACGCCACGTCGTCGCGGCCCGCGGATCGACTCGCCCGCGATCTCTTCGGGATCGACGGCGTGAGAGCCGTGTTCCTCTACGGCAACGTCCTGTCCGTCACGAAGGCGGACACGGCTCGATGGGACGATATCGTCCCCCGGATCGAGAGCCTCGTCCGCAACCTCTTCATCTCCTACGACGTGAACAGGGTGTAACCGTGGCGAGGCTGGGTCTGACCCTGCCCCTCGTTCCCCGCGGAGCGCCCGAGAGCGTCGCGTTCGCCCGCGAGGCGTTCGATCTCGGCTACGAGGAGATCTGGACCGCCGAGGTGGGTGGTCTCGACTCGTATGCGCTCGCTGCTGCCGCCGCCTGCACCATCCCGGGTGTACGCATCGGCACGGCAGTCGTGCCTGCCCAGACGCGCACGCCGATGGTGCATGCGATGGCGGCGACGACGCTCTCGCAGCTCACGCACGGCAACTTCGTGCTCGGCCTCGGGATCTCGTCGGAGAACATCGTGGCGGACTGGGCAGGCCAACCCTTCGACCGGCCCCTGGCCCGCATGCGGGAGATCGTCACGGTCCTGCGCGAGGTGCTCTCGGGCGAGAAGGTGACGTTCGAGGGGAGCACTCTCGCCATGCGCAGGTTCAGACTGCAGAGCCGACCGCAAGGTGAGGTTCCGATCTTCATGGCCGCACTCAACCGTGGCATGCTCCGCCTCGCCGGGGAGATCGCCGACGGCGTGATCCTCAACATGGTTCCGGAACGGGCCCTGCCCCAGGTGTTGGGCGAGGTGCGGGCGGGAGCGGAGGCGGCCGGGCGCGACCCGGGCTCGCTCGAGGTCGTGGCCCGCCTCCATGTGGTCCTGACGGACGACGCCGCCCGCGACCGTGACATCGTGCGCATGGGTTTCGGTGCCTACGCCGCGACCTCGGTGTACAACCGGTTCTTCCGCTGGATCGGCTTCGAGGCCGAGGCGGAGGCGGTCGCCGCCGCCTTCGCGGCCGGCGACCGGGCGGCCGTGGCGGGGGCGATGTCGGACGACATGTGCGACGCGATCGCGATCTGCGGTGACGAGGAGCACGTCGCGGGACGCGTCGAGGCGTACGCCGCAGCCGGTATCGACGTGTGCGTCCTCAACCCGCTCCTGCCCGAGAGTGCCGGGCAACGCCGCCTCCTCGAGTCGATGGCGGGTGTCCTCGACGGGACACCGGAGGGGTCGGGCGGCGTCGTGCGCGGCACTGCTTGAACTTCGTGTCGAGGGTGGTTCCCAGAGACGCCTGTCTGGACTACCTTCATGCGCGCAATGACGATGCGTGATTGTGCCGTTTGGCCGTTTGTGATCGGGAGCGATCACATCGGGACGGGATCGCCGGGCCGCAGGAGCAGCCGATGAGCTACCAGCCTTTGTCCGTGGGTGAGGCCATCAACAGGGGGTGGGCCGCCTTCCAGGCCCGCATCAAGGAGTTCCTGATAATCGGGATCGCCATCGGCTTGGTCTTCGGCATCATCATGGCGCTCGTCCTCTTCTTCTGGCTCGGGGCGGCCGACGACACCGTGATCAGCGTCGATCCCGAGACGGGCGCCCTCACCGACGCGAGCACAGGCTTCTTCGCCGGTTTCTTCGGCTCGATGATCGTCGTCGGGCTCCTCTTCGCCATCGGCAGCGTGATTGCGGCCGTGATCATGACGCGCATCTCCCTCGCCGCCGTCGACGGCGAGTCCCAACTCGAGTTCGGCGACCTCGCCCGCCAGGCGATGAAGAAGTTCTGGCCCTTCGTCGGTTGGAGCATCGTCGCCTACCTCATCATCATGGTCGGGTTCTTCCTGTGCGTGCTGCCGGGAATCGTCCTCGCCTTCTTCCTCGCCTTCGTACCGTTCATCGTCATGGACCGGGACCGCCTCCCGGGCACGAATCCGATATCCGGGTCCTTCAACGCCGTGAAGGACCAGGCCGGGAACCTCATCCTCATCTTCCTCATAGTCCTCGTCATCGGCTTCGGGGTGGGGCTCGTCGGCTATCTCGTGGCCTTGATCCCCTTCGTGGGCCCCGTCGTGCAGTACGTCATCCAGTTGCTCTTCGCCGGATTCGCCCTCTGCACGTACGCCACCGTCTACCGGGCCTCGCCCCTCGGCGGTGCCGTCGGCGGCGGAGGTGTCGCGGGCACGGCGATCCCTCCCTATCAGCAGGGCTACCCCCAGCAGGGCTACCAGCAGCAGCCGCCCCAGCCCGGCTACGGTGCCCCGCAGGCCGACCCGGGATATCCGCCTCAGCAGCAGCCGCCCCAGCCGGGATATCCGCCTCAGCAGCAGCCGCCCCAGCCCGGCCTTCCGGATAGTTGCCGCAGCCGATGAAAGCCCCGCCCGACCGCGCCGTCTTCAGATGCAGCCGCCCGGTGCCACAGGTCGGGCAGACACGGGGGTCGCTGCCATCGGCACGCGCCGGGTAGAGATGC
>JADZDR010000059.1 GCA_020850945.1 Acidimicrobiia bacterium
CCCGTGTAGCCGCCCGCCGTCTGCATCGTGATCGACCCGAAGTTCTCGAAGGCAAGGCCGTGCTCCGCGAGCGTTTCGTTCACGTCACGCAGACGCGCCCCCGCCTGCACCGTGGCAGTGCGTCCCGCCGAGTCGACGGTGACTCGGGACATGTCGTCGAGGATCACGACCTCGTCCGGAATTCCCGCGATGTCGGACCACGAGAGAGCCCCACCTATCGCCTTCAGCCGCCTTCCCCGCTCGGCGGCGGCGGCCACGACACGTGCGACCTCGGATGTGTCGCCCGGTGTGTGCACGGCCGAGGGCTTCCACGTGAGCGTCCTGTCCCAGTTGCGAATCCTGCGTGGAGCCACCTCACCCCCCGGCCACGGCGGGCACGATCGAGACGACCTGGCCGTCGTCGACGGAGGTGTCGAGACCGTCGCCGAACCGGATGTCCTCCTCTCCGACGTACACGTTCACGAACCGCCGCAACCTGCCGGTCTCGTCGTAGATCCGCTCGGCGAACCCGGGGTGCGCATCCTCGAGGTTCTTCAGGACCTCTGCCACCGTCGCGCCCGCCACGTCGACCTCGGCCTCGCCGCCGCAGAGGCTTCGCAGTGGGGTCGGGATCCTTACCGTTGCCATGTGCACTCCATCCTCGTGGGTTCTCCTGGGTTCAGGGCATCTCGCTCAGTCGGCACTCTCCGTGAAGCGGCTTGCCGCCGACGCGAAGGGCATGACGGGTGCTCGCGCCGACTGCTCGGCGTGGGGATCGATACCTGCCCGTTCCAACGCGGCCGAGAAATCCTCGAGGCGGGGTGTCGTCTTCAGTGTCTCGATCTCGGAGTGGACCGCATCGAGGGTCTTCAGCCCGTGCCCGGTTATGTAGGCGACAATGCACTCGTCGGGTCGGATCACGCCTTCGGCGGCGAGCTTGGCGAGGGCAGCCACGGTCACACCACCCGCCGTCTCGGTGAAGATCCCCTCCGTGCGGGCGAGGAGCTTGATGCCCTCGACCGTCTCGTCGTCGCTCACCGCCGCGAACGCTCCGTCCGTCTCCTTCACGACGTCTATCGCGTAGACGCCGTCGGCGGGATCGCCGATCGCGATCGACTTCGCGATCGTGTCCGGCTTGACCGGCTTCACGAGCTCCCAGTCCTCCGCCCAGGCCGTCGCCACGGGAGCGCACCCCGACGCCTGCGCACCCGAGATCCGCGTGCGCGGCTGCTCTTCGAGGAGCCACACCTTGTGCAACTCGTCCAGGCCCTTCTTGATCTTGGTGAGGAGGCTGCCGCTCCCGACGGGGACGATGCAGTGGTCGGGGGCGCGCCAGCCGAGCTGCTCGACCGTCTCGAACGCGAGGGACTTGGAACCCTCGGCGTAATACGGCCGCAGGTTCACGTTGACGAACGCCCACGGGTGTGTGCCCGCCACCTCGGCACAGAGCCGGTTCACGTCGTCGTAGTTCCCGTCGACCGCGACGACGGTACCTCCGAACACCCCCGTCGCCGTGATCTTGGCCTGCTCGATCGAAGCGGGGACGAACACGTAGCTCCGCAGTCCCGCACTGGCCGCATGACCCGCGACCGCGTTCGCGAGGTTCCCCGTGGACGCGCAGGCGATGGTCTCGAAGCCGAGCTCGATCGCCTTCGCGAGCGCAACAGCCGTCACGCGGTCCTTGAACGAGTTCGTGGGATTGCGCGTGTCGTCCTTGATGTAGAGCTCGCGCAGGCCGAGCTCGGCGCCGAGACGCGACGCCCGCACGAGAGGCGTGAACCCGGTCGGCAGCGACGACTTCGGGACTCCCGCGACCGGCAGGAGCGCCTGATAGCGCCACAGTGACCGGGGACCCCGCTCGATCGCCGCCCGGTCGATGCGGTCGGCGATGTGTCCGTAGTCGTAGACGCACTCCAAGGGGCCGAAGCACCACTCACACGCGTAGAGGGCGCCCGCGTCGTATTCCGCGCCGCACTCGCGACATCGAAGTGCCTTGACATCCGCCATGCTTGTCGTGCCTTCCGCTACCCCTGATCGATTCCTCGGTCTCCACGAGGTGCTTCTCGAGGGGCAGGACGACGACTCGGCGGTTCCTCATCTTTCCCCGCTTCGGTCCGGCTCGTGGAACCGGGCAGGGTCGGATTTGGCACCTGGGCAAGGTTGCCTGGTTGCCGAGGCTTCATCGGGCCGAACCCCTCCACCTCTCTCGATGAGCTCCTGACGGGTGCTCGACGGGCGAGCATCCGCGGGATGTGTTGTCAAACGGTCCGGTCAGCCCACCACTTCGGTGGGTGCCCTGTCAAGCGAATAGCCTGAACGGCAAGTATGGCACCGAATGTGGCCCCGGACGCGCGGGAAGGCCCGCCGCGGCGCGTCCCGACCTTCCACCATGCGGACTTCCCTGCCGACAGACTGTGCAGCCTGAAGGGTGAGCGGCGTGTGTCGGTCGTCCTGCCGGCACGCAACGAAGGGGCAACCATCGGCCCGATCGTCGCCCGCATCCGAGATGACCTCGTCGCAGGCACGGCCCTCGTCGACGAGATCGTCGTCGTCGACTCGGCGTCCACGGACTGCACGGCCTCCGCCGCCGCAGACGCGGGTGCCGAGGTGGTGGCGGCAGAGGATGTCTTCCCCGAGCTCGGTCCCGCCCGCGGCAAGGGGGACGCGATGTGGCGCAGCCTCGCCGTGACGAAGGGCGAGATCGTCATCTGGATCGACGCCGATCTCCTCGACTTCGACACACGCATGGTCACGGGCGTGCTCGGACCGATCCTGCACGACGACCGTGTCATGCTGTCGAAGGGCTTCTACGAGCGGCCCCTGGTCGGTGCGGACGGCAGCGTCGCGGGAACGGGGGGCGGTCGCGTCACGGAGCTGGTGGCCCGCCCACTCCTGTCGATGACGTTCCCGCACCTTGCCGGCCTCGTCCAGCCTCTCTCGGGTGAGTACGCGATGCAGCGTGAGGCGGCGGAGTCACTCGCCTTCCCGACGGGCTATGGGGTCGAGATCGCGCTTCTCATCGACGTGTACCGGGGATGGGGAACGGAGGCGATCGCCCAGGTGGACCTCGAGTCACGCATCCATCGCAACCGTCCCCTCGAGGAGCTCGGCCGCACCGCGTTCGAGGTGATGCGGGCGGCGCTGTCCCGGTCGGCTCCCGACCTTCCCGTGGGCCAGGTGTTCTGGGGCATGCCGGCCACGCTCGTCCCGTTCGCGCTCGAAGTCGACGTGGACGAGAGACCGGCCCTGGCGACCTACCGGGGGAGTCGGTGAGCGGGGGGTGGCGCATCGCGTCCGTGCGGGGAGTGCCGATCACGATCCATTCGACTGCGCTCCTTCTCGCCGGCCTGTACGCCTGGGTGTGGGCGGAGCAGTTCCCCGCCGAGGTCTTCGGGGCGGGAACCACTCTCGTCGTGGGTGTGAGTGCCGCCCTGGGCGTGGCGATCTCGATCCTCCTCCACGAACTCGGACACGTCGGTGCAGGCAGGCTCGTGGGCAGCCGTGCTGTCGAGGTGAGCCTGTGGGGTCTCGGCGGCATGGCCAAGTTCGCAGACCGACCCCGCAGCGGCGGGGCCGAGGTCCTGATATCCGTGGCGGGCCCGGCCGTCACGCTCGCCCTGAGCGGGACCCTCTACGCGGCGGCGTCAGTGACAGCGCAGGACGCCGGGGCGTCCCAGTCGGGCTACGTCCTGTGGTACATGCTCCGCGAGCTGGGGTGGTGGAACCTCTTCATCGGCTTCCTCAACCTCGCACCCGGCCCTCCCCTGGACGGCGGAGGGGTCGTGCGGGGAATTGCGTGGATGGCTCTCGGCGACCCGCGAAAGGCGGTCCGCATTGCCGCGGTCTGTGGACTCGTCACGGCTGCCCTCGCGGTCGGCGCCGTCGTCTCGGGCCTGGGGGAACGGGTCGTCCCCGGATCTCGGATGCTGTTCCTGTTCGTGGCGGTGCTGCTCGTGCTGGGCGCATACCCCGTGCTCGCGAAGAGCCGTGGAACCGGCACACAGCCGGACGAGCGTGTCCGGCTCCTCCAGGATGCGCACCGCGTGGCGGCTGGGCGGGGCGATGCCACTGTGGGGAGCCTGCATCTCCTCATCGCCTTGAGCCGGTGCGGCGTGGAACCGCTCGCGTCGTTCCTCTACCGAAACGGTGTGACGTCCGAACGCCTCGGGGCGGCCACCCCCTCCCCGTCGCTGTCTCCCGGGCCGGCGGCTGCCGAGGCGGGCAGGGATCCTCTCGTGTCCGAGGGCGCAAAGCGGATCCTCGCGGATTCAGGCCAGTGCGGCCCCGGGGTCCTCGGCGTGTTCCTCGCCCTTCCCGAGGACTCCGAGGCAGCCGAGACTCTCGTCCGCCTCGGCCTCCAACTCCCCGCCCTCAAAGCACAACTCCTGCGCGCGAGCACCCCCTGACATCCGCCCCCTTCTTCCTTCCACGGGCCGTCCACGGGATGACGGCACGGAAGAACCGGGTGGGCGTCTACGCTGTCTCCCGCGAGACGACCGAGGCCGGCCACGGCACGGAGGACAGAGAGTCGGCATGCTCGAGCTGATACCCGCCAAGCCCAAGTCACTCGACCGGTACATCGAGAGCGTGGGCGAGGAACCGATCGAGACGATACGGTCACTCGCCGCGAAGCTCGACGACGCGAGGATCCTCCACGTCAACGCGACGTCGTTCGGTGGCGGCGTGGCCGAGCTCCTCGCGACCGCCGTGCCGCTCATGCGAGGACTCGGGCTCGACTGCGACTGGCAGGTGATGTTCGGGTCCGACGACTTCTTCAACGTCACGAAGACGATGCACAACGCCCTCCAGGGCATGGAGGTCGCGTGGACTCCCCAGATGGAGAAGACGTACCTCGACAAGGTCATCGACAACGTCGCACGTCTCGACACCGACTACGACTTCGTGGTGATCCACGATCCCCAGCCCGCCGCCATGCTCCACATCCTCGAATACGAGACGCAACAGCTTCCCCGCGGGAAGTGGATCTGGCGCTGCCACATCGACACGAGCGATCCCTTCCTGCAGGTGGCCGATTTCCTCTTCCCGATGATCGAGCCGTACGACGCTGCAGTGTTCACGATGTCGGACTTCGTCCCCTCCGGCTACGGCCTTCCCCCCGTGACGCTCATCCCTCCGTGCATCGACCCGATCGCGCTCAAGAACGTGCGCCTCAACCCGGCGACTGTGCGCGCCATATGGGAGAGCTACGACGTCGACTACGACAGGCCGACCCTGTGCCAGATCTCCCGCTTCGACCCGTGGAAGGACCCACTCGGCGTAATCGACGCCTACCGCATCGCCAAGGAGGAGGTCCCCGACCTGCAGCTCGTCCTCGCCGGCTCCATGGCGACTGACGACCCCGAAGGCATGCACTACCTGCACAGAACTGAGCAGCACGCGGCAGGGGACCCGGACGTCTACATCTTCACGAACGCGCACGGTGTCGGCTCCATCGAGGTGAACGCCTTCCAGACCGGAGCGGATGTCGTGATCCAGAAGTCGATCCGGGAGGGTTTCGGACTCACGGTCTCGGAAGCGCTCTGGAAGAGAACCCCGGTCGTCGCCGGGAACGTGGGCGGAATCCGCATGCAGATCGAGGACGGTGAGGGCGGATTCCTCGTGGACTCGATCGAGCAGTGCGGCGAGGCATGCATCGCGCTCCTCAAGGATCCGACGCAACGCATGGCGAGGGGGAACCACGCGCACGAGTTCGTGCGCACGAGGTACGTGACGACCGTCCTGCTCGAGAAGTGGCTGAACCTCTTCGTCGAGCTCTCGACCCCGGACTGATGGCGGCAGTCCGGGCCGACCACAAGCTCGTCGTCCTCTCGAACCGCGGTCCCGTCGCATGGCGGGCAGAGACCGACGGCACATTGCGGGCGGGACGCGGTGCCGGTGGGCTCGTGACGGCTCTCGTCCCCGCCCTCGAGTCGGCGGGGGGTGTCTGGATCGCCGCCGCCATGTCCGATACCGACCGACGCGCGACGCGTGAAGGCCTCGTCGCGACCGATGACGCATACGAGGTGCGCCTCCTCGAGATCGACACCGCTGACCTCCACGCCTACCTGGACGTCGTCTCGAATCAGATCCTCTGGTATGCCCACCACGACCTCTGGAACCGGCCCCGCGAACCGGTGGTCGACGACGACATGTACACGGCATGGGACTGCTACGTGCGCGTGAACGAGCTCTTCGCGTCCGAGGCCCTCACCGCGATCGGGACCGATCCCGCCGTCGTCCTCGTCCAGGACTATCACCTCGCCCTCACGCCGGCACTCATCCGGGCGCACCGCCCCGACGTGCGCGTCGCCCACTTCTCGCACACACCGTTCGCTCCTCCGTCCTCCCTTGCCGTCCTCCCCGGCGAGTGGGCCGCACGGCTCCTCTCCTCGATGGCGGAAGCGGACATCTGCGGTTTCCACACGGACCGTTGGGCACACCGCTTCCGGCTCTGCCTGGACGACTGGGGAGTCACGCCCCGCGGCCGGACGGAGGTGTTCCCGTTGGGGCCGGATGTGTCGTCCCTCCGTGCCCAAGCCGGTGAGCCAGCCGTCGCGTCGGAGCGGGCCGCGCTCGAGACGCAACTCGACGGCCGGCGCGCGGTGGTGCGTGTCGACCGCGCCGAGCCGTCGAAGAACGTCCTGCGCGGGCTCGCCGCGTTCGACGCGCTGCTGCACCGCCGTCCCGATCTCGCCCACGACGTCGCCCATGTCGTCCTCCTGAATCCGTCCCGGCAGGCACTGGCGCAATACCGCGCATACCTGCAGGACTGCATCTCGGCGGCGGAGTCGATCAACGCGAGAGTGGGACGTGAGGCGGTCATCCTGCATGCCGAGGACAGGTACGCGAGATCGATTGCAGCATTCACCCTCGCGGACGTTATCGTCGTGAACCCGATCAGTGACGGGATGAACCTCGTTGCCAAGGAAGGGCCGTTGCTCAACGAACGGGACGCTCCCCTCATACTCTCCACCGAAGCAGGCGCCCATGCCGAGCTCGCTACGGTCGCACTCTCGCTCAACCCCTACGACGTGTCGGCCACCGCGGCCGCGATGTCGACAGCGCTTGACATGGGTGCAGACGAGCGTGGTGTTCGGGCACACCGCCTACGCGAGCTCGCCGCGGCGCACCCGCCCGCGGACTGGCTCGACGCCCAGCTCGTCGCCCTGGGGGTCACGCCGTGACCGTGTGGCCCGCCCTCGTGCAGGACTCGCTCGAATGGCACGAGATGGCGAACGAGCACAGTCTGGGTGTGATCGTGCCGGTCTATGCGGCATCCCTGCCCGGCTTGGCCGAAGCGAGGGAGGCAATCGCGGAACTGCCCGCGATCATGCATCCCGACCACTACCTGCACATCACCCTGCGTATGCTCGGTGGGTCCGACAACGCAGACGAGGTCTCGCTCGACGCCATCGGTGAGATCATCGCCGAGACGGCGTCGTGGGAGGCGGAGGTGAAGGGGCTCCGGGCGTTCCCGACCGCGATCTGGGCCGACCCCGACGTCGACGGCGAGTTCAGCGATCTCGTCGACAAGGTTCTCGCCGAGATCGGGAACCTCCCCGAACACCCCCAGCGTGCCCGTGCCGTCGGCCACCTCACCCTCGCGTATGCGAAGGCACCCTGCCCGGCCGAGAAGGTGCGCGAGAAACTCGAACCATTCGAGGACTTCGTGCTCGGCCACATCGACGTACGCGAGGCGGTCCTCGCCGACCTGTACTTCGACAAGCCCTACCCGCGGTGGACCGTGCGGCGCCGCTTCAGGTTCCGGGGACGCTGAGACCCAAGGTTTGGGTGCGCGGACGGTCAGGTGGAGCCGGCGACAGGAGTCGAACCTGCGACCTGCGGTTTACAAGACCGCTGCTCTACCAACTGAGCTACACCGGCGGACAGACAGATGGGCGTCGGTTGTGCATCCTATCGAGTTCGGTCAGCCCGGCCGGCAGGGTTCGCGACAAGAACGACGGGCCACGGAGCAGGTGGCAGAGCCCTCAGATCGCGAGGCTGGTCTCTTCCCGCATGCGGTCCTCGGCGGCCTGCCGGCGGAGGTGCGCCTCGAGCTTGCGCTTGATGCGCTGGATGGCGTTGTCGATCGACTTCGGGCGGCGCTCGAGTTGCGAGGCGATGTCCTGGTAGCTCGCCCCCTCCACGTAGAGGCGGAGGACCTCACGTTCGAGAGGTGAGAGGATGCCGGTGAGGCTGCCCCGCAGGCGGTCCATCTCCTCCGAGCTCACGACCTGGTTCGCCGGATCGAGGCTCTCCTCGGCCTCGAGGAAGTCCTCGTAGGTCCGGTCGGTCGCCTCGTCCGTGAGGCGGGGGCTGCTGAAGCTCACGTACATGTTGAGCGGCTGATGCTTGCGGCGCGTCGCCGTCTTGATCGCCGTGATGATCTGGCGTGTGATGCACAACTCGGCGAAGGCCCGGAACGACGACTGACGGTCGGGGCGGAAGTCACGGACCGCCTTGAAGAGCCCGATCATCCCCTCCTGGTAGATGTCGTCGGAGTCGGCACCGACGAGGAAGTAGTTGCGGGCCTTGGTGCGGGCATACCGCTGGTAGCGGTGGAGCAGCACTTCGAGGGCCGTCTCGTTGCCTGCCTTCACGGCCTCGGTCAGGGCGATGTCGTCCCAGGAGCGCAGGTCGGAGTCGAAGATGACCGTGGTGCGGTTCACTGGTGCCTCCCAGTCCCAGTCTGTGTGTGGTGCCG
>JADZDR010000060.1 GCA_020850945.1 Acidimicrobiia bacterium
ACTCCTTGGTGACGCCTCGCACGCTGAGGAGGGGATGACCGCCGTCAGGGTGCGTCACGTGGCCGGCGTCTTCCCCCCCGGATGCGAGGCCGTCGAGCAGAGACGCCGTCGTCTCCGGATCCCGCCCGTCCATGGTTCACGACGGTATCAGATCTGCCTTGCCATAATGCCGGGAAACGAGGTCCCGGTGGCGAGCAGAATGCTCCGGCGACGACGCACACCGATCCGGGAAGGACGCGAGCACATGTTCGAGAAGGTCGAGCCGGCCCCACCCGATCCGATACTCGGCCTGACGGAGACCTTCCGGGACGACCCGCGGCCCGAGAAGATCAACCTCACGGTCGGGGTCTACAAGGACGACCAGGGGCGCACGCCGATCCTCGACGTGGTGCGAGAGGCAGAGGTGAGGCTGGCGGAGACGGTCACGTCGAAGGCCTACGCGCCGATCTCGGGGGAGCCCGCCTACGTCGCGGCCGTACAGGACCTGCTCCTCGCGGACGGGGCCGCCCTTGCCGCAGCCCGCGCCGAGGATCGCGCGGTCACGGTCGACACGGCCGGGGGAACAGGCGCCCTGCGCGTGGCAGGCGAGCTCGTGCGGAGCACGGCGCCGGACACGACGGTCTGGCTGAGCGATCCGACGTGGGAGAACCACACCGCCGTGTTCAGGGCGAGCGGCCTCGCCACGTCGACTTATCCGTACCTGGACCGGTCCACGGGCCGCCTCGCCTTCGCCGCCATGTACGAGGCGTTCGAGAAGCTCGGGCAAGGTGACGTGGTCCTCCTGCACGGCTGCTGCCACAACCCGACAGGTGTCGATCCGACCTCGGACCAGTGGGAGCACATCGCCGCCCTCCTCGGCGACCAGGGCATCGTCCCCCTCGTCGACTTCGCCTACCAGGGTCTCGGCCGTGGCCTCGCCGAGGATGCGGAGAGTCTCGTCGTCCTCGCCCGCCACTGCCCCGAGATGATCATCTCCAGCAGTTTCTCGAAGAACTTCGGTCTCTACAACGAGAGGGTCGGAGCCCTCACGCTCGTGTGCCGGGACGCGGGAACGGCCGGTGCCGCCCTGAGCCGGGTCAAGGCGATCATCCGGACCCTCTGGTCGAACCCGCCCACTCACGGTGCCGAGATCGTGGCGACGGTCCTCACCGATCCCACCTTGCGGGCGCGTTGGGAGGACGAGGTCGCTGCGATGCGGGACCGGATCCGCTCTATGCGCCGCCTTTTCGTCGACACGCTCGCGGCGAAGGGTGTGACCCGCGACCTCGACTACCTCGTCGCCCAGAACGGCATCTTCGGGTTCTCCGGGCTCGGGGCCGACGACGCCCGGCGTCTCCGTGACGCCTTCGCCGTGTACGTCCTCGACTCGGGCCGCATCAACGTGGCCGGCATGACACCGGACAACATGGACCGCCTCACCGACGCCGTCGCAGCCGTATGGGTGAGCTGAGGTGCATTAACGCGATCAGGCCGGCATCAACTCGACTCCTGCGATCGTCACGGTTCCCACGTCCTCAAGGGGGTGGGGGTGGGCGGATGTCGATGATCTTGCCGGCGGGGCGTTTGAAGGTGAGGGTGCCGTCGGCGTCGCCTTCGATGTGGTGGCCGGTTTCGTGGACGAGGCGCTGGTGGCGGGGGCAGAGGGCTGTGGAGTTCGTGAGACGGGTCTGCGCGAACGACATCCTGTTCAGTCGATCGAGCCTGCGGGGACCACCCACTCGCAGGCTTGGCCAGTCACGGCGGCGATCTTGTCGAAGTCCTGGTCGTAGTGCAGGACGGTGAGCCGATTCGCTTCTGCGGCGGCGGCGATGAGCAGGTCGGGGACCTTTCGACCTCGCTGGCTCTTGGTCGCAAGGTGGCGCTGAACCTGCTTCGCCCGAGTGACGTGGTCTGCTGTCGTCTCTACTCGGGCGAAGGCGTCGAGAGCGCCGATTAGCCGGTCCCACTCGCGAGCGTTGCGAGCGGAGTAGCCGATCTCGAGATCGGAGATCTCCGCGCGGGCGAGACGGCCGGCGTTGGCGAGCGGTTCGACGACGTCGCGCACTGCCGAGTCGGCGAGGCGCGTGAGAACACTCGTGTCGATGAGATGGGTCACCGCCACGCGTCCTCCCGATCTCCCAGGTCGGCGCGGGCGAGGGTGCTGAGTGCTTCCGATACCCGTTGGTCGCGGGTGGCCGCAGCGATGCGGAGCGATTCGTTGACGGTGTCCTTCAGCGTCTTCGTTCCAAGCTCGGCGCGTGCAGCGGCGAGGGTGTCATCGTCGATGTCGACGAGATGCTTCGTCATGCGAGTGAGTATATAGCTGCCTAGTCCGATATATCCAGGTGCCGTAGGTCGGAGCCCTGTCTGAGCCTGAGGACGCGGCTGGAAAGGGCCGGCTTCCCGATGTGTGCGGCGGCGAGGTCGACGAGGCGCTCGAGGCCTTTGACAAGGGTGGCGCCGTCGTCTTCGAGTGGTTCGAAGGTGCCCCGGATGACACGTCGGGCCGTATCGGTGTGGTAGTGCAGCCGGCGGCCTGCACGTGTGTCTTGGGATCCTCCGGAGGTAGGCCCCGTGGGTATCTGAGCCGGCCTGGGAGGAGATCCCCCAGTGACACGAGCCTTCTTCTGGCGGCAGCACTCGTCGGCGACACGCCCACGGTCGCGTCGTGAGTCGGCACCGGTGGCCGTGTTAGCTTCCTGCAAACGTTCCCGAGGGGGATTCAACGTGGACAATCCCGCAGGCACAGCCGTGCCTGAGCCGCTCGAGCTGCTACCGGCCTCCGTGTGGGCCGCGGAACAACCCGGCCTGCCCGAGGCGGCTGAGGAGTGGCTCTTCGACCTGCCCGAGGCGAGGCTGCGGATCGCGCGCCGCGCCCGTGCCCTCGCAACGCCTGCCCTGCATCCCCGCGGCATCGGGCGGCTCCTCGCCCTCGCGGGCCGTGCCGTGGTGGGGGCGTCGCTGTGGCTGACAGTCGACCTCTTCCGGGCCGTGTGGCGTGCCATCGTGCACGGGGAGCGGGAGCGGGCGGCCGAGCTCGCTGCCTACGCCCGGCTCGAGGACAGCGTCCGCAAGACGGGCCCGGCTGCCGTGAAGCTCGGCCAGTTCATCGCAACGGCACGGGGGCTCCTGCCCGAGGAGCTCGTCGAGGCGTTCGCGTGGTGCCGCGACGACGTCCCGCCTGTCGCCGAGCATCGCATGTGGCGCGTCGTGAAGGCCGAGCTCGGTCGGCCGATCGAGGAGGTCTTCGAGTACTTCGAGGCCGAGCCGTTCGCGGCGGCGTCGATCGCGCAGGTCCACCACGCCCGTCTCGTGGACGGTTCGGAAGTCGTCGTGAAGATCCGCCGTCCCGGCCTGCGCAAGGCGTTCGAGTCGGAGCTGCGGGCACTCGCCCTTCTCGCTGCGTTCCTCGAACCGCGCTACGAGGCGGTGCGGGCGGCGAACCTGAGCGGTTTCGTCGACCTCTTCGCCCATCTCGTGCTCGAGGAGCTCGACCTGCGTGTCGAGGCGACGAACATGGTCGAGATCGGCCTCGTCTCCGAGCACGCAGGCATGGACTACGTGCGCTGTCCCCGGCCCATCCCCGACCTCGTCACGGAGCGCCTCCTCGTCATGGAGCACCTCGACGGGGTCCCGTACACTGCTGTACGTGAGGCGTACGGCGCGGACGCGCTCGACGGCCGGCGGCTCCTGCGCCTCGGCATCCAGGGTGTTCTCGAGCACACGCTCGTGTACGGCGTCTTCCACGGCGACCTCCACGCGGGCAACGTGCTCGTCGACAGCGGCGGCCACTTCTCCCTCGTCGACTTCGGGATCGTGGGCCGGCTCGACGAGGACGAACGCCGCCACATGATCCGTTTCCTGCTCGCGTTCACGGTGTGGGACGTGGCGACGATGGTCGACGCCGCCTATGGCCTCGGTGCCGTACCGCCCGGGGTCGACGTCGATGCGGCCGTCGCCGAGCTCGAGGAGGTCGCCCGGCAGCGGCCCGCCGAGGTCACACACTCCGAACTGGTCGACTCGCTCAGCGACGCGGTCCGGGCCCTGATCGCGCACGGGTTCCGCCTGCCGCCGTCGATGGTGCTCTTCTTCAAGAACCTGCTCTACCTGAACGGGTTGGCCGCCTCGCTCGCACCCGACACCGACCTGCTCTCGCAGGTGGGCCCGATCCTGGCGCACTTCCAGACGAAGTATCCGGAGCACATCGCCGAGGCGACCTGACGTGGGACCTCGCTGACGATCGCGGACGGCGAGGTCACGTATTCCGAGGCCGTCATGTCGCATTCCGACTGAGTCGGCCGACTCCGACCGGAGAAGGAACCCCCCAGCGGGAGGGTCCATGGGGTCCCTCCCGCTGAGCAGCGTGAAGTCGCAGCCTGCCTGGGAGGGTGCAGGGTTTGCGTGTCTCACACGTGTCGCGCCATGGGGTTCGGCTGTCACGGGAATCCCCCTCCCGCGCGGTGCGGGGTCCGTCGGGATTCACTGCTGTCGCATCCTCCGGAGGGAGAATCCGTGGCTGACAGAGTACTTCGACCTCGAGGGACAACAATCCTCTATGGACGGTGTAACTCGTTGGATGAAGGTGCCTTGCATAGCGTCAGGATTGAGGGGATGGGGGGAGGACTGGTTCGGCGAAGTACGAAAAGGCAGAAATGTGTGATGGAATAAACAGGAATATGGAAACAGAGGGGCGAAAAGGTCGGATAACAACGAACGGACTAGTTCGCAGGCATGGCAAGAGGAGGAAGAGAGATGGTGCACAGGAAGCAACGGAACTGGGTCAGGCTCGCGACGGCCGGATGCCTCTCTGTGGGTGTCTGGCTCGGAGGTGCAGGGTCGGTGGCAGCCGAGGTGACGGAGCCGATCCAGACGCTGTGCCAGGACTCCGAGCACCCGCGTGTGGATCACTCCTGTGAGGACAAGGGCGCAGTTGGTCAGGGTCTGCATGAGGCTGGCGATGCGCGTCCGAGGGATGAGCGTCAGGAACCCGAGTCCGAGAAGGGCGAGGCCGGCCAGGGTCTGCATGAGGCCGGCGATGCGCGTCCGAGGGGTGAGCGTCAGGAACCGTCGGACAAGGCCGATGCGGGCAGAGGGCTTCAGGAATCCCCTGAAGGAGCACCGGGTACCTGAGCCTGCACAGGCCAATCAAACCGGCGACGCCTTTGGGCGCACCGCCTGACGCCACATCCATCACATCGTGTGCTGGGCGCGGGGTCCGGAACCTTCGTCCGCATCCGCTCGTCGCCACCGGCACCCGCGCAACGTCCATGCAATCATCCGGATCTCCTTCCTGACGCTGGAGGGCTTTGTCGAGTCCCTCCTCTCCTTCTGGGGGAATCTGGATCGCCGCGGAGACTTTGCCCGGCTCGCCCGAGAGAGATGTGCGAGGACGCCACCGGTCAAGGCGTGACGTTTGCCGAGGTCACGACGTCGCCGTTGTGGCGCGGGTACGACGCGTTGGACGAGGCGATCGAGGCGGCGAACGCGAGCAATGTGCTTCTGGGTGTGTGCGGCTCGATCGAAGAGCACCCCCACAGCCTGGCCGTCGTGGACCGCGACGCCACCCTGGGGCTCGGAGACTTCTCGCACGTAGAGGTCTTGTTCCTCTTCCACCTCGTCGATGTCGACCGGGTGTGCACAGGGGCCCGTCACCCACGCGGCCGTGAGGACTGGCCCCTGACCGGGATCCTCGCCCAGCGGGCGAGGGACCGACCCAACCGGCTCGGCAGCACCGTATGCGCCATTCTCGATGTCGGGCCGAGATTCGTCGATGTCTCTGGTCTCGACGCGGTCGTCGGGACACCCGTGCTCGACGTCAAGCCCTACATGACGGGCTTCGGCCCCTGCGGTCTCGTCACCGAGCCGAGGTGGGCCACGGACCTGATGGACGGCTACTGGTAGCCCCGCACCGGGATCGGTTCCTCGAGCCGGGTCGCGTCGCCGGCCATGAGACCGCCGTGTCGGTCGGCTTCTGTCACTTGAGGGTGACCGTCATGTTGCCCTGCTGCCAGTCACCCGTGGCGAACTTCGTGTCGTCCGAGTTCGACCCGACACGGAAGTCGGCTCCCGGGGAACCCCGGCCGATGAGGTAGCGATCCCGGCAGAAGCTCCACTGGAAGAAGTTCCCTGCGTCGAAACAGAGCTGGACGGTGGGCGCCAGGTAGATCTCCTGGTCCGCTCCGGCGGCTATCCCGCTGCCCAGGACCAGAGCCCAGCGCAGGTGGGGGGCGTAGCCGTTGGCGTGCGTGCCCTTGATCGTGAACGTGCCGAAGGGCCGTCCAGCGATTGTCGTCACCGAGCCCTGGACCAGGGCCTTTACGGTGGGGAGGTCCTCGGGGGAGACGATGTCGTACTCGCCGTCGATCGTCAGCTTCTCCACGGGTCTGACGTAGTGCGTTACGTCACCGTCGGGGTCGAATCCGAACGGGATGCCGTCCCCGTCGGCATCGGCCGTCGCGGCCTGCGCGGTGCCGCCCGCAACGAAGAGAGCCGCGATCACCAGGCACGTGCACGCCGTCTGTATCAGTCGCCTATTGGACATTGTCATGGAACACCTCCACGTAAGAGATACGACGCCGGATGTCAAAGTCCTATCACGACTATGTGAAGTCTATTGATATCCGAGCCAGTCCATGATCTTGTTGCCGATCGTGGCGTTGGGATCGATCATGCTCCCGACGGCGTAGCCGACCTCGTAGGCACCCCAGACCAGGAGACTGGGCAGCAAGGCACCACCCGCAAGCACACTCGCACCCCCCACCACGGCTGTCTCGACGATCCCGCTGTAGCCCGCCTCTCGGGTCGACGTGCACGGTGACGCTGCGTAGGCGACGTCGCTGCTCAGCGTGAACACGGTGGTGGCGATACCGATGACACCGAGGACCCTCCCGGCAGCGCGCGCCTTCGTGGCCATCTTCGAAGTCCACTCGGGGATGAGATCCTTCCACTTCTTGAGCAGACTGTTCGGGGGTGTACCGCCGAGTGGCTGGCCGTTGTGCATTCCCTCGCGCCAACTCGTCGTGCCTGTCTTGGAGTCGAAGTCAAGTATGTACTCTGCGCCGCGGTCGGTCTGGACGTGGGTGTGGGCATCCCATCCGTGTTCTGGTCCGTCCACGCGGACCCCGGGCGCCAGGCCGGTCGGGTCGACGAGGTTGACGGGGTCGTTCGCGGCGTAGGTGTAGACGTCGAGTCCGCCTGCCTGGCCGACCGGATCCTTGCTGATCCAGCGGCCGAGCGCGGGGTCGTACCAGCGGGCACCGAAGCGGACGAGGCCGGTATCGGAGTCGGCGAGGCCGCCCGCGAACCCGAAGGGCTGGAAGCCCTCCGCAGTGTCCTCGGTCACGTCGCCCCAGACGTCGTGTTGCATGCGTTGGGCGATTTCGCCGGTGGCGGTGTCGACGACGACGCGGGGACTGCCGAGGTGGTCGCTGACGATGCGGTACGTGTGTCCGTCGGACTCGAAGTAGTCGGGTGTGTTCCGGCCTGTCGCGTAGACGTAGCGTTGGACGACGTCGTCCGACGCGTCGAGCGTGGCGACGGGGTTCGTTCCCCCGTCGTAGAGGAAGCGGTCCTGGCCGTCGGGCCCGTTGCGTTGCACGAGGTTCCCGACGGCGTCGTACGTGTAGGTGAAGTTCGTTCCGTCGGGTCGGGTGACCGCGCGGAGCTGTCCGGCGCCGTCCCACGCGAACGTGGTGACGTCGTCGTCGCCTGTGTCCGACGTCCCGTGTGTGTCAGTGCGTGTCCTGATCTGTCCCCGCTCGTCGTAGTCGAGTGTGAGGTCGCCGTAGCTCCTGAGGCGGTCCTGGGTGTCGACGTACCCGACCACGTCGGCGGCAGGGTCCGTGCAGGCCGCGTCGTGGTCGTAGACGGCGGCCCGGTTGCCGTTCGCGTCGTAGCAGAAGACTTCGACGGTGGTGGCCGCGCCCCGTGTCTCGGTTGCCTTCCAGAGCCGACCCATGGCGTCGTACATGTACTCCTTGGTCACCGCGTCGCCGTCGACGGTCTCGACGAGTCGCGTGATCCGCCCGGCTGCGTCGACGTCGCCGTCGGCGTGGCCGATGTCTTCCGAGTAGACCGTCGTGCCGTCTGCCTCGGCCCGTTGGGAGTCGATCTCGCCGTATGTGCTGAACGTGGAAGTCGTTGTGACGGCTCCCAGCGTCGTGCCGGTCAGAGCGCCGCTTGCGGGGTCGCGGTCGAGGGTGAGTGCCCCGGCCGACGTGAGGAGGTCGTCATCGTCGTAGCCGTAGGCGATCGAGTCGCCGTTCACGCGTGTCGAGTCGACGCGGAGGCTGTCGTCGTAGCCGACACCGACAGTGCCGGTCACGGCGCCGCCCCAGGTCGCCGCGACGGGGAGGCCGAGTCCGGCATACGCGAGTGTCAGCGAGGTTGCGGTACCGGCCAATGACGTGAGTTGTCCCGAGGTGGGGTCGTAGCCGTAGGAGACGGTGTCGCTGTAGGCGCCGTCTCCGGAGTTGTGTCCGCTCGTGTCGAGCCGGTCCGTGCCCGGTTCCAAGACGACGGATTCGGTGTCTCCGTTCGGGTGGCTCGCGCCGGTGGGGTTTCCGTCGAGGTCATGCGAGATCGCCAGGGGCATGTCGACGCCGTCGACCGGCGGCGGCGCGTAGCCGTCGTTGAGGCCGCTGTGGGAATACGAGTAGGTGTGCGTCTGCGTGGACGGCATCCCGACAGTGTCGACCTGACCGTTCTCGTTGTGTCCGAGGGTCACCGTGTTGCCGTCGGGGAGCCGCAGGGTCTCGGGTCGGAGGGCGGCGTCGTGGGCTTCGACGGTGACCGTCCCGGTCGGTCCGGTGAGGCTCGCGAGGCTGCCCGCCTGGGGGCCGGAGTCCGGGTAGTAGGCGTAGTCCCAGCTGCGGTCACCGTGCGTGACGAGATCGGTTCTGCCGTGCGTGTCGAACTGCGTGACCGTGTCGGTGACGTCGACACCGCCGATGTCGGGCGGGCTGGTCTCGACCGTCCGGCCCAGGTTGTCGACGGTGGCCCTGTCCACACGGCCCTCCGGTGAGGTCGCCGTGATCGCTGTCGTACCGTCCCCGCCGGTGAGGTCCAGGACCGACGTCCAGCGTCTGTCGTCGGACGGATCCCCGGCACCCCCTTCGGGCGGGCCGGGGTCGATCACGACCGCGGTCTCGATCCGGCTCGCCGACAGCGGATCGGCCTCGTCGGCGAGCTCGACGGCGAGCTCACCGCGGCTGACCGTAGTGATGTCGTCGGGCGTCCCGACGGTGCCGTCCGCACCCGGGGCGGTCTCTGTGACCGATGTCACCTGGGGTACCTGCACCCCCCAGCGCGGATCGGACGTGCGTTGCACCTCGACCGTGGAGCCGTCCGGGCGGGTCTGGCTGACGGACAGGTCGGGGCGTTCGACGCTGGTCGTGACATGACCGGTGCCGTCCGTGGACGTGCGTGTGTAGGTGCCGTCGGAGCCGACGGACACGGCGTAGGTTCGGGTCACCCCCCCGGCGGTGGAGATCGCGACCTGCCATCCGTTCGGGGTCTCGGTGCGGACGAGGGCTTTGAAGCCGACACCGGCGTCCTCTGCGGGTACCGCGTCCCGGCTCAGACGGCCGTAGGCGCCGTACTCGAACGCGTGCGTCTCACCGCGGGGGTCGGTCAGGGTTTCGAGCAGCCCGTCGAGGTCTCCGGTGTAATAGGAGGGATCGACGGTCTCTCCGGCCGGGTTCGTGATCGTGTCGAGGTATCCCGTCGCGGGGTCGACCGTCAGGCTCGTCGTCTGGCCGAACGGACCCCGGATCCCGGTCGGGGTGCCGTCGGCGTCACGTAGGATCGTGATCGTGTCGAAGTCGACCTCGTCCGTGGCCGGGTCGCCCGTGGGCACGTCCGTCGCGTCGTCTGTCGCGGGGTCGTCGTCGTGCACACGTACGAGGATCCTGTCGAGACGCCCGTCGTCCCCGTACCTGAATGCCCGCAGCGTCTCGCCGTTCACCGGGTCGAGCGTGCGCAGATGGCGCCCGTCGGCGTCGAACTCGTAGAGCTCGGTCCCGTCCGGGGCGGGGATGAGGATCTCGGCACCGGTGAAACCCGGCCACGCCGGTGAGACACGCCGGACCTTGCCTGAAGCCACGTCACTTATGTACAGACTGCCGTCGGGGCCTGTGGCCAGTCCCCCCGACCCGAACGCTGACAGAGACAGAGGCACAGAAATCGGCGGCCCCTCCTCGAGACAGGCGTCGGGTGTCGCACAGAACTCGCCGCTGCCCGCATACGTGTTGATCACACCGTCGGGGCCGACACGCCTGACTCTCACGTTCGCAGCGTCGGCGATGTAGACGGATCCATCCGAACCGACTGCAAGAGCCGAAGGCATATTCAGCAGCGCGTCCGCGGCAGGCTCACCGTCCCCGGCGAAGCCCCCATGAGTCATGATTGCGGTTGACCCGGCGAGGGTTGTCATGTATCCGGTGCTCAGGTCGAGGCGACGCACCCGACTTGCAAATGTGTCTGCGACATATAGGACACGGCCGTCGGAGTCGAGAGAGACAGCCCCCGGGAGGCATAGGTGCATGTCGGTGGCGAACCCGCTGTCCTGAACATCCATGTCCGCATGGAAGGGGTCCAACAGAATGCAGCCTTCGCCGTCACCGGCAGCTGTCGTGATGTCCCCATCTGTGGCAATCTTGCGGACGCGCCCCGAGTACAGGTCGGCGACGTAGACGACCCCTTGGGGGTCGATCGTGAGGTCGCCGGTCCCGGCAAAGCCTGCCGCTGTCGCCGGCCCGCCGTCGCCACAGGGAGCAGTCGCCGGCGCGCAGAAGTCGCCGCTGCCTGCGAATGTGCCGATGGACCCGTCGGGGTCGATACGAAGGATCTTGTTACTGGTTTCGTCGGCGACGAAGAGATCGCCGGTGTATGGGCTGGATTCGGGGGCGAGCGCGAGGCCTCTGACCGCCAAGTCCTCCGTGCCGGCGAGTATCGTGTATGCCCCGTCGGGATCGACACGGCGTATGCCGTCGTCCGTGGCGACGTAGAGCGTGCCGTCCGCTGCGACGGCGATCGCTCCGGAGCCGTCGGTCAGGTTCGTGATCTCGGATCCGACCGTCGATCCGTCGGTGCGTGAGCCGTCCCCGAAGTAGAGGCGTCCGCCGGTGGGGTCGTATGTGTGGTGCGAGGCGAGCGACCAGCCGCCCAGGTCGTCCGTGGGGGCGATCCAGTGGCCGATCGGCGCTTCCCAGGTTGTCTCCCACACCCATCCGGTGTCGGTGGGGAGGAGATCTGAGCCGGAATCGCTGTTCTCGGCGAATGTCTCGGCTGACATTGCCGGTTCGGTGTAATCGGATTCATACTCGTACGCGAGCGTGACGTTGGCCGTTTGTGTGCCTGAAAGAGCCTGTCCATAGGCATCCGTGCCGTCCCAGTCGTCGAAGGTCATGGCCTGGTCGGGCGAGAAGTCCGTGATGCTGTACGAGTACTCGTGTCCCGCGACTCCGACGTCGACCGTGATCGCGGCAAGTGAATCCGGTGGGACGGCGTCGTCGGAGGGGTCGTCGGGGTCCCCCCAGTCCGCCGGTGTGAGGGGGATCTGCAGCGTGTTCTCCGCCGTGCGACCGGGCACCCGGTCCGTGCTGTAGGCGAGCGCATCGTCGGTTCCCGTCACAGGGAAGATCTCGCGCAGCACCTGGGTCTGGCACTCGATGATCGACCCGTCCTCGCACGGTCCGTTCCCGTCCCCGGGGTCGACCCAGCCCGGCGGTGCCTGGGCATCGGTGGAGAGGGGCCAGTTGTAGTCGTAGGGGGTGAAGTGTTCGGTCACGACGCGCCAGACGTTGCCGCCGTCGGGATAGAGCACATGGAGCTGCTCGAGCTCGTCGGTCGTGAACCCGAGGTCGAGCAGGGAGGCGGTGTCGTCGCCTCCGGGAGTGACGGCACCGTCGCCGTCGACGTCGACCGTCGCCTCGGCTGTACCGTCGCCGTCGGAGTCGTCTGTCCCGGCGAGGATCGTGACGACCTGTCCGTTCCGGGCCGCCTTCCAGACGGCGTCGTCCCGGTCGTAGTAGCCGACGGGTACGGCGGCGACGCCGCCTGCGCCGTCACCGACGGGGAAGCCGAGGAAGTTGTCGACGTAGGCGATCACGTTCTGGGGGGCGCCCGTGGCGTCCTCGAAGTGGACCCTGCCCTCCTCGCCCGCCTCGTCGACGCTGAGCTCGACGGCGTAGGTGTAGGCGCTCTGGGGGGGGAGGGCGCCGGGCATGGCCGCCGGGCCGGTGTCGCCGACCGTGTACTCGGTGGCCCGCACCGTGTAGTCGGCGGGGAGCGTGACCTCGATCTCCGCACCGAGGAACTCGACCGTCTGTACGGCGACGGTGTCCGGGGGCATGAGGACGCTCACACCCCTGCTTCCGCGGTCGTCTGTGACCGTGGTGCTGCGGTGTGTCTGCCAGTCGGGTGCGGCCTGGGTCATGTCGGTGTGCTGGGCGTCCCTGCGGATCATGACGACGTCGTCGAGGACGACGTAGCGCTGCCAGCCGGGACTCGCGCGACGTTGCACACGCAGGAGGGCGGCGTCGCCGTCGGCGCCCTCGCCCTCGTCCATCTCGAAGTTGAGCGTCACGTCGACGCCGCCGTTGACGGCGAGGTCGTAGAAGCCGTCGGCGCGCGTGTAGGTCAACCCGTACTCGGGGTGCTCGCGCACGCGGACGAGAACCCCGGCCAGCGGCGTGCCGGCGACGTCGGTCACACGCCCGCGCACTACGGCGATCCGCTTCGCCTCGAACACGTCGGGGTCGAGTGGTGTGACACCGTCGGCGGTCTGTACGGGATGGTCGCCTGCGTACAGGAAACGTGTCGTGTCTGCGATGTTGGAGGGCACGGTCGGGTCCACGCCCGGCGCCACGAGCGCCGGTATGCCGCCGACACCGATCGTGGTCGTCGCCGTGGCCGTCGCCCCGGCGGTGTCGGTGACGGTGAGTGTCGCCGTGTAGGACCCTGTGGCGGTGTAGGTGTGTGCAGCCGTGGGGCCGGTCGCATGTGGACTTCCGTCGCCGAAGTCCCAGTCGTGGGTGAGGTCGCCCTCGGGATCGGTCGAGGTGCTCCCGTCGAAGGCAACGGTCAGGGGCGCGGTTCCCGACTCGGGATCCGTCGTGAGCTTCGCGGTCGGCGCCGTGTTGGTGACGTCGACGTCGACCGTGGTGTCGTCGACGTGACCGTCGTCGTCTGTGACCGTGAGCCGTGCCGTGAACGTGTGGTCCTCGGGCGTGGTGTAGGTGTGTGCGACCGTTGCGCCGCTGCCCATCGACCCGTCGCCGAAGTCCCAGACATACGAGGTGATCGTCCCGTCCGGATCGTTCGATGCCGACGCGTCCAGCGTCACATCGAGGGGAGCGGGACCAGTCGGCGGGGATGCCGTCGCCGCGGCCTCCGGGACATCCCCGCCGCCACCAGTCCACCAGGGTGGCTGGCACTTCAGGACAGTGCCGGGAGGGCCGGTCAGAACCTTGACGGGTGTCGGTGACGTGTACGTGGCCGAGACGGCACCCTTGTCGTCGACGACCTTCAGAGTCGCCGTGTAGGTGCCCGGGCTCGTGTAGGTGTGCGTCTGGGTCGGGGTCATCGAGGCGATCCCTGCCCCGTCCCCGAAGTCCCATTCGTACCAGGCGACAGTGCCGTCGATGTCGTGCGAGGCGGACGCGTCGAAGGCGACGGTCAGGGGCGCAGTCCCCGCCTTCGGGCAGAACGTGAACGATGCACGCGGCCGCATGTTCCTGCGAGTCGGTCCCGACGCCGCAGACCCGGACGGGACGGGGTCCATCCCGCCTGCCTGCCCCGGGGGCTGTGTGCTGTCACCGCGTGCGCCACTGCCTGCGAGGGGGACGAAGACGACGAGTGCAACCAACGCGACGAG
Organism: Acidimicrobiia bacterium; assembly: GCA_020850945.1. GTDB lineage: Bacteria > Actinomycetota > Acidimicrobiia > UBA2766 > UBA2766 > QWHP01. Next base: position 13,856 of record JADZDR010000060.1, read on the forward strand.
CAGGCATCGCAGCGCGCAGGGGCGGCGACGCGCGCGTTCCGTATCTGCTTGCATGTCAGATCCTCTTCTCGAGGGACGATGGGTAGGGCCAGGTCGACCGGTGGTCGTCACCAGGTTTCACCCCTCTCGAGGGGCCGGCTCCACGGCTTTGTGCCGCTGACGGACCTCATCTTGCGCCGACGCCGGCGCTCCCGGACGACTGCAGCGAGCGACCGGCGAGGCGGGCGAATGCAGCCGGGTCGCTCGTTGAACGGCTCGTCCGGATGGAGACGATGGTCGAACATGTCGGGTCACTCCTTGGGCTGACACTGTGGTTCGAGACGTGAGTATGGAAATCCTTTGTGGAGGGCAAATTGAGGTAGCAGTCAAGGAACATCCGAGGTGCATCTCCTACGCCTGGGCCCTGTCATGAGGCCGGGTGCAAGGAACCAAGACGAACAACCCGGGGCTGTGAGGATGTTGCAGTGTGGTAGCGGGTGACTCCCTCACCCCCGCCACCATGTCATCGAGTATGGACGGAGGCAGACGAGTGTGAAAGAGGTGTAAGGTAGTCGAACGCAAGACGGCGCTGACCCCTGGGGAGGGGCGCACGGAAGGAAGGGACCACATCGATGCCAGTGGCGATCGACATGCACACGCATCCTTCGGACGAAACGCAGGTCGCGAACCAGGGGAGGTTCCAGGAGCACTTCGAGCGCTACTTCCGGCGGGAGCATCGCCTCATGTCCCTCGACGCCCAAGCCGAGATGTACCGGGAGCTCGACATGCTCTGCGTCGTCTTCGCCCTCGATGCCGAACGGACGACCGGCAGCCCGCGGATCCCCAACGACCACATAGCAGACGCCGTGCGACGCAATCAGGACGTCCTCATCGGCTTCGGCAGCGTCGACCCACTGGTTCCCGGCGCCCCCGGGGAAGTGCGGAGATGCCACGACCTCGGGCTCCGAGGCATGAAGTTCCAGCCGCTCATGCAGGAGTTCTTCCCGGACGACCCTGCCGCCCGGCCCACGTTCGAGACATGCGCGGAGCTCGGGCTCCCCGTGGTCATCCACACAGGAACGACAGGTGTCGGGGCCGGCACCAGGGGCGGTCTGGGAGTGCACCTCAAGTACGGACGGCCGATCCCCCACGTGGACGATCTCGCCGCAGACCTGCCCGAGCTCACCGTGATCGCGGCGCATCCGGCGTGGCCTTGGCACGACGAGATGCTCGCCGTCATGCGCCACAAGTGCAACGTCTACATGGATCTGTCGGGATGGTCACCCAGGTACCTACCGGAAGCCGTGATCCGTGACGCCGACACGCTGCTGCAGGACCGCATGCTGTTCGGGAGTGACATGCCGGCCCTCTCCCCTCAGCGTTGGATCGACGACTTCGAGAAGATCGGACTGAGGGGCGAGGTGCGTCCGAAGATCCTGTACGAGAACGCGGCTCGACTCCTGGGCATCGAAGGAGATGAGTGTGGCTCGGCGGATTCGGCCCCTCCTGGCCAGTTGTAGCCTGCACCGATGAGACGGGCCTCCGATGACACCGCGGGGAGCGAGCGGGAGCGAGCACGGCGTGTCGGTCTGGGCTGGCACTCGCGGCTGGCGACGCGTCTGGCCGCATCGGTCTTCCTGCTCTCGTCCGTCGTCGTCGCGTTCGCGGTTCTGGGTGTCTACGACCAGGCGAGAGACGAGTTGCAGGCCTCGGTCTTCGACCGGCTCACCGACGTGGCCGCGAGTCGTAGTGAGAGGTTCGAGACGTGGATCGGCGTGCACGGAAGGCTGCTGGACGTGCTCGCCGGCGGCCCCGACTTCCGCTCCGGAGCTGCCACGGTGCTGTCGTCCCCACCCGGGGAGCCGGCGACGGTCGAGACCGGGGATGCTCTACTCGTCTTCTTCGGCGATGTCCTGCGCTCGTGGCCGGGTGTGGGTGAGGTGGCACTGCTCGCCGCCGACGGCGGACGAGTGGCGTTGTCGACAGATCCGTCGCACACAGGCACCTACCGACCCGTCGACACCTACTTCACGGAGGGGTTGCACGCTCCGTTCTCGAGCAAGGTCTACCTCTCGGGGGTTACGGGAGATCCGGTCGTCACTTTGGCGAGACCGCTCGCCGACGAGCAGGGGGCGACAGTCGGCGTCCTGGTCGTCCATCTCGACTTCGAGAGCCTCATCCCCCTCCTCGAGAACCCCGACGGGCTCGGCGACACCGGACACGTCTGGGTCGTAGACGACAGTCGGACGATCGTGCCTACGAATTCACCCGACGAACGCCGTGGCGTCGAGTCATTCGCGATCGACCGGGCGATCCGAGGGGCGAGCGGCACCGCGGCGTACCGCGGCCATACGGGGGCGGAGGTACTCGGGGCGTACATGCCCATACCCGAGACCGGTGTCGCCCTGGTCGTGGAGATGGACCAGTCGGAGGCGTTCGGGCCGGCCCGCCAACTCGCAGTGGTGGCACTCCTTTTCGGACTCACGTCGATGGCCCTCTTGGTCGTGGGTGCGCTCTGGGTCTCGCGGCGGGTCACGAGACCGGTCGTCGACGTCGCTCTCGCCGCCTTGGCCGTGGCGGATGGGGACCTGGAACGGACGACTTCCGTGCGGCGCGGGGACGAGCTCGGCGTCCTCTCGCGGACGTTCAATCGGATGACGGGGCAGCTCCGTTCCCTCTACGCGACCCTGCAGGAGAAGGTCGTGGCGCTCTCGGCCGCCGAAGAGGATGCTCGGAGCAGCTCCAGTCGTCTCCGACTCGCGCTCGAAGCCGGCCGCATGGGAACATGGGAGCTGGACCTGTCGACAGGATGTGTGGCCGTCTCACCCCAGGTCCCTGTGCTCTTCGGTCGGGAACCGGGCGCGGCCGTCCGTGACATCGACCAGTATCTCGGTCTCATGTCCCCGTCGGACCGAGGGCCCGTCGCCGCGGCGATCGCGGCTGCGGTGCAGGGTGAGGAAGACCTGAGAATCGAGCATCCCGTGCACTGGCCTGACGGTTCTGAGCACTGGCTCGCCGCGACAGCGAGGGTCGTGCCCAACGGTGGAGGGAGCAAGTTGACCGGTGTCGTGATAGACGTCACGGAACGGCACCGCTACGAGGACGAGCTCGCCCACAGGGCTCTGCACGACTCGCTCACGGGCCTCGCGAACCGTGCCCTCTACTTGGACAGGGTCGGACAGGCTCTCGGTCGCCGCCGTCGGTCCCCGCAGTCGCCGGGCTTTGCCGTCGTCTTCATGGACCTGGACCGCTTCAAGGTCGTGAACGACAGCCTCGGCCACGTGGCTGGGGACACGCTCCTCGTGGGCATTGCGAACCGTCTCCGCGAGGCGGTGCGGCCGGTCGACACCGTCGCCCGCCTCGGTGGCGACGAGTTCGGTCTGCTGGTCGAGGGTGCCGAGGACACGGAGCACGTCGTGCACCTGATCAAGCGTCTCATGGTGGACCTGGCCGAGCCCTTCGATGTCGGGGGGCGAGAGATCGCCGTGACAGTCAGTTGCGGAATCGTCGTGTCGGACGGGAGTGACGACACGCCCGGTGAGCTCCTGCGCAACGCAGACACCGCCATGTACCGGGCGAAGGCGACAGGCGGTGACACCTATGCGGTATTCGACATCGAGATGCATCACCAGGCTGTCGAGCGTCTCCTTGTCGAGGCGGAGCTGCGCCGGGCCCTGGCTGCCTCCGAGCTCGTGGTTCACTACCAGCCGATCGTCGCGCTTCCCGACCGTGACACGGTCGGTTTCGAGGCCCTCGTGCGCTGGCAGCATCCGACGCGTGGTCTCCTTCCCCCGGGTGCGTTCATACCAGCCGCCGAACAATCCGGTCTCATCGTCGAGATCGGCACATGGGTTCTCGACGAAGCGTGTCGAGAGGTGCGTTCATGGCGGGACCGGGGCGCAGTGGCCGACACGGCATGGGTCAGTGTGAACCTCTCACCTCGCCAGTTCCACCGCGGTGACCTCGTGTCGGATGTCGACGCGGCACTCGCCCGACACGAACTGGCCCCCGACGCGCTGCGTCTCGAGGTGACGGAGAGCTGCGTGATGGAAGACGTGGACATCGTGCTGGAGGTGCTGAGGAGCTTGAGGCTGCGGGGACTGAAGGTGTGCATCGACGACTTCGGCACGGGCTTCTCCTCCCTTTCCCTGCTCCACCGCGCGCCGTTCGACGTCCTGAAAGTGGATCGGTCCTTCGTCGCCGACGTAGACCGTGAGGAGGCCAGCATCGAGATCGTCCGCACGGTCACGACCCTGGGTGAAACCCTCGGTCTCGAAGTCGTGGCCGAGGGTGTCGAGCGGTCCGGTCAGGTGCGGGTACTCGAGGGGCTCGGTTGCGGCTTCGCGCAGGGCTTCCTCTTCGGCAGGCCTGCACCCGCGCCGGGGAGGGCGGACCGGCTCCCCGGCCTGCACAGCGGGACAACTGCGTGAATCGACGACTCGTCCCCCTCGTGCTCGTCGCCTGCCTGGTCGCAGGCGGGGCGGCATGCGGAGGCGGGCGAGAGGACCAGCCGCCCGTCGAAGTGCGCATCGGCGTCGTTGCCCTCGCAGATGCCGAGAGGCGCGACTTCGGGGGGGAAGTGCCGACAGTCGATGCGGCCCGCCTCGCGGTGAGTCAGGCCAACGAGGTGGGGGCCCTGTCGGCCCGGAGACGCCGCCTCCACTTCCAGCTCGTCGTGGCCGACGCCCAGGAGACCCCGGAGTCCGCGGTGGAGGCAGCGCAGCAGCTCGTGAGCCGGGACGAGGTTGTGGCGTTCGTCGGCCCGCAATCGAGCCGACAGGCGATCGCGGTGGCGGAGGTGGCCGAGAAGGCGGGTGTCCCGATGATCAGCCCCCTCTCGACCAATCCGGCTACGACGGCCGGCAAGAAGTTCGCCTTCCGGGTCGCGTTCCTCGACGATTTCCAGGGCCGGGTCCTCGCGCGGGTCGCTGTCGATCAGTTGGGTGCCCTCACCGGGGCAGTCCTCTACGACGTCTCGAGCCCGTACAACAAGACGCTGGCCGAGGTCTTCTCGGCGTGCTTCGCGGAGTTCGGAGGCACCATCGTCGCGACCGAGACCTACACGGCGGGAACGACGGACTTCAACCCGCAGCTCGAGCGGATCAAGGCCACCGCCCCGGACGTCCTCTTCCTCCCCAACTACGTTGCCGATGTCGTCCCCCAGGTCGAGCAGGCCAAGGCGGAGGGGATAGACGCGAAGCTGCTCGGCGGCGACGCGTGGGACATCGTCACGTTCCCGACCCGCCCGGAGTTCCAGGGGGCCACGTTCACCACGCACTGGTACGAGGGCGTCGACAGCGCCCCGTCCCGAGCCTTCACGGAGGAGTACCGGGAGGCATACGGCCGTGCTCCCGACGTGGTCGCGGCGACGACCTTCGACGCGGTCGGACTCCTCGTCGCGGCCGTGGATGCGGCGGGAAGCACCGATCCGACGAGGATCCAGGAGGCGCTCGCGACGCTCGACGACTTCCCCGGCGTCACGGGGGACATCAGCTACGAGAACAGCGGCGACCCCACCAAGCCGGTCTTCGTTCTCACGATCGGGGACGGTGGGTTCAGCTCGTCTCGGGCGGTCATGCCCTGAGATCTCGCGAACCCGTCGATGTCAGCTATATACTAATGTGTAGGGTGACATCGTGATACTGCCTGGAGAGGGCATGTCGATCCCGAGGAGGTTCCTGTGACTGAGGTCAACCCGACGGCCGCATCCCTGCTGGGGTTCCTGTACCGGCACGGACCGATGACGGGCTGGGGGATCATCACGCTGGTCGAGGGGACGATCGGCCACTTCTGGAACACGACTCGCAGCCAGGTCTACCGGGAGTTGCGTGCCCTGGCCGAACGCGGCCTGGTGAACGCAGGGGAGGCGGGCGTCAGGGAGAAGAGGGAGTTCTCGATCACGGACGAAGGTCGCCGCGTGTTCGTCGAATGGCTGAACGAGGAGCCTTCCGACGAGATCATCCGGTTTCCACTCCTCCTCAAGCTGTGCTTCGCAGAGGATCTCGAGCCGGACCGGCTCGCCCGATTCCTCCTCGGGCAGCGCCTCGTGCATGAGCGGCGTCTCGAGACGTACCGATCCCTTCTTCCCGAGCTCGAGGTGACCGAGCCCCAACCCGCAGAGGTGTGCAGGTTCGGCATCATGTACGAGGAGACCATCCTCGCCTGGATGGACTCGCTGCCCTCACCCGAGAAGCTGACCCAGGCGACCCGGACACGGCCGGTGAAGGGAGACACGGGCAAGAAGTCGAGGATGCGAGCGGCGCGGCGCTGACCGCGACGGCACCACCCGTTTGAAGGCCAAGTTTGAAGGTCCGAGGTTCAGGGTGCCGTCGGATCGGGGTGTCCTTGATCCGATCGTGCGAGATGGGTCGTCATGCGCCAGGCCGCGAGCTTCTCGGCCAGGCCTTCGATGGTGTGGGGCTTCGCGAGATGGTCGTCCATGCCGGCCTCGCGACACCGGGCGAGATCCTCGGGGAATACCTCTCCCGTGACAGCGATGATCGGCGTGTAGAGCGTCTCGATACGGCGGATCTCTGACGCAGTCGCGTAGCCGTCGAGGTGGGGCATCTGGCCGTCGAGCAGGATCGCGTCGAAAGCCACGCCGTCGTCGGCGACCATCTCGAGTGCCTCGAGGCCGTTGGACACACCGAGTGCCTCGACGCCGAGCTGGGCGAGTTGGGCGAGCGCGATGCGGCGGTTGAGGTCGTCGTCCTCGGCCAGGAGTACGCGCATCCCCTTGAGCTTCTGGAGAGTGATCGCGTCCACACCGTTCGCCCGCGGGGGACCTCCTGCGTCACTCGGGCGTGTCGTATCCGAGCTCACAGTCCGGAGGGCGAGTGCAACGAGGTCGTCCCTGCGGACCGGCAGTCTCAGCGTGTCGGCATCACTTCCACCCGGACTTGCCGCCGCCAGCAGACGAATACACGGGAGGGCAGCGGTCTCGGATCCGGGCCCTGCTGCGATGATCGCGTTGAGGTCCGTCGTCAGCGACTCGTCGACGACGACCAGGTCGAGGTCGCCTCTGAGCGTCGACCAGAGCTGGCGGTCGTCATGGGCAACCCACACCTTCATGTGCCCTGTGTCGCGGAGTATCGCGGCGACGGGTTCCGCAACGTGCACGGGTGCCGCGACGAGGACCCTTCGGGCGGTGAGGGTTTCCCGCGCCTGCGTCATCTCTGTGCCGCTGTGGAGGCGCACAGCGGGGAGGGGCAGGTTCACGCTGAATGTCGAGCCGTGCCCCGGGTCGCTCTCGACCGCGATTCGGCCACCCATGAGGTCGACGAGGCGCGACGTGATCGTGAGACCGAGGCCGCTGCCCCCGTGGGTTCTGGCAGTGGACGCACTTGCCTGGGTAAAGGGGTCGAAGATCGTGGCGAGCCTCTCGGACGGGATCCCGATGCCGGTGTCGGCGACATCGATGCGGACCATGTCGGACTCGGCCCGTGACACGACGAGTGCGACGTGGCCGCCGGAGGTGAACTTGACGGCGTTTCCGGCCAGGTTCAGCACGATCTGGCGGAATCGCGTGGGATCGCCTCGGACTACGTCCGGCACGTTTGCGTTCATGTGGCAGACGACGTCCACCCCCTTCTGGGCCGCAGGCGTGGCGAGCAGATCTGCGATCGACTCGACTGCCTGTCGCAAGTCGAAGTCGACGTTCTCCAGAGCCATTCCCCCTGCCTCGATCCTGGACAGGTCGAGCGTGCTGTTCACGACGCCGGCCATGAGTTCCACGGAGGACTTGATGGTGCCGGTGAGCTCGCGCTGGTCATGCTCGAGCGGGGAGTCGAGGAGGAGCTCTGCGACACCGGCAACGCTGTTCAGGGGAGTCCGTATCTCGTGGCTCACCGTCGCGAGGAGACGTCCCTTGAGGTCCGCAGCCCCTACGGCTGCGTCGCGGGCGGTCTCCAGATCCCGGACCAGTCGGTCCGTCGCCCGCCGGGACGAGACTCCGACCCAGCCGAGTGCCAGGATCAAGACCGACCGCATCGCAGTCTCCATCAGGATCACCCGAGCTGCTGCCGGTCCGGCCTGGGGCGGCGGGTTCGTCGTCAGGGCGAGCCCGATGTTGGTCACCAGCGCCAAAGCCGTCCAGGCAACACCTGCCCGCGAGCCGATCGCAAACGCCGCTGCCAACGGCAATGCCACGAGAAGCCAGTTCGAAACCGACTTCGCACCCGCACCCATGGCGGCGAGGGTGACGAGGGCGACGAGAAGGGCGAAGAGACCTGTTCCCACCAGCACGCGGATGGTTCGTTCGTTGTCCGTGGGAGTGACCAGCCACAGCGTGAGAGGAATGGCCGCCAGGACTGCGTGGGCCGCCACCATGCTCCACAGCCCCCCGGTGAAAGCAGGGATGGCACTGGCGATCGCGGCGCAGGCAGCCCCGATGAAGATTGCGCGGGCCCTCCGATACGCCGGCAGGGCGGAGTCATTACCGAAAGCGGCTGCTGTCACCGGAGGTGGGGCGATCGGCGGGTGAGCGTTCGACATACTTCTCCTCGTCCACACCTCCCCCGCACCCGCCCACACTCCGACTGTCCATGAGCTCCGTCAAGGAGACCCGGGAAGAATGTGAGGATCCCGTAAAGATCGGGCCGGTGGACGAATTGTCGTCGTCGTGTCCGCGGATCAGACGCCGCCTAGCCCGAGGCTGCGGGCAAGGTCGCACAACTGCGCCTCGGACAGGGTTGCGGCCGTGATCGTGACGAGGGTCGTCCCCTTGCGCACCAGGACCTGTCTCTCCGCCGGGACGAGGAGTGCCGCGTCTCCGGCGCCCGCTACGGGTTCGCCGCCGGTGGCAGACCGGACCCGGGCCTCGAACGCGTTCGTGGCATCTTCGGGCTTGGCAAGCTCACGTCGCAATATCGTGATCGCATCCCCGTCACTGGTCGTGAAAGCGCATGTCGTCACTACGTCCGAGCCGATGACGTCTTCCGTGCGGTGCGCCGAGGCTCCCGCACCGAGGAGCAGCGCCGCTTCGTCTTCGGAGAGGAGGTCGCAGGCAGTGGCGGCCTTGTGGAGCGTCTGGGCCTGGTCGAGGGGTTTGGGGTCCTCTGAGGACAGCAAGGCGACATTCGCGCAGGCGCTCAGAAGGACGGCGAGACCGACGGCGAGCGAGGCGAGACTCCAGAACGCGCCGCGAGACCGCACTGCTACGCGGCCTTGGACATCCGCGAGGAGGGACGTTCATGCGATCCGGACGCCGGACGTTGCCCGTCGCGGCGGCGGTTCACGTACCGGACGACCAGCCCGATCAGCGCGATGACGGCCAACCCGATCCAGACGACGATCCACGGGAAGCCGGACGGGATGTCCAACGTCGGCTCGTCGACAGCGGCGACCGAGTACCCCGGAGTGACGAGCACGAAGCGGAACTCGTACCTGCCCGACTCCCACCCCCTCACGGGACGGTACTGATCGGAGAAATTGACGAGGTCCGTCGGGAGCTCGGGCCACTCCTCGATCGTGACGGTGTCGATCCTCTTGTCGTCCCGGTAGACCTCGACGTCGAGTTTGGCCTGCTCGATCGGTGCCAGGTGGTTGCGCAGCGCCCCGGCGAGCTTCACGGACTCGAAGTCCTTCCCGTCCCCCTCGGGTAGTGCGGAGACTGTAGTGAAGGCGATTGCTGAAACGTCGAGCATGACCGTCTTGTCGTCGTCTGGCATGAGTTCGATCCGCTCCTTGGCGAGCTCGGCTCCCTGCAGGTAGAAGGCCGCCTCGTAGGTGCCAGGTGCCACCTTGGTGCGCAGTTCGTCTCCAGTGGCCGTGGCGACCTCGGTCACTTGCTCGTCTCCGCCGCCGGCGTTCACCCGGCCGAGACGGAACTCGCCACCCACGCGGGTCCCGACCTCTTCGTCCTGTGCCTGGACGACCAAGGAGGCGGACGTGCCCGCGACCTGCACGGTGAAGTCCATTTGATGCGTCGGCACGAACACGACCTTGCCACCCTCCTCGGGCTGTGTCACAGAACGCTCGATGTCCGCCCGGACAGCGGTCATCACGACCGGATAGTCGCCCGGCACGACGGAGGGAGCGACCTCGATTCCGAAGGGCACCGACCTCGACATCCCCGGATCGAGCGTGAACGAGGTGATGTCAGGCGTGAGCGTGATACCCGGAGCCGTCTCGTAGCGGATGTCGACGTCGATGCTGCGGTCGGTGTTCGAGTTGTGCACGACGAGCTCGTGGACAGGGGAGAGGAACGAGCCGGCCGGGATGACGACGGTCTGGTTGTAGAGGTCGCCGCCTCCGCCGATCCCCTGGTCCGGGCTCGTCTGTGCGGACACAGGCCCCCCACCGGCGACCACGACAAAGGCGAGGACGAGGAGCGAACGGATTCGGCGCCTCGGTCGCGCGCACGGCTGTCGGTTCATCGTTCGTAGGGTCGGCACCGCAGCCCTCGGACTGAAAGGAATCTGGGCAGGGGCCCACGGTTCGATTCCCTCTCGCTCGAGCGCGCCGGACGCGACGGAGGGGGCCCCGTGCGGGACCCCCTCCGTCAGTCACTGCTCGGAGTGGGCAATCGTGGCCCGATCCGAGGTCAGTCGAGGCGCTGGGCTCAGTCGAGGCGCTGGATGGATGCGTTCACCGCGTTCGTCCAGGTCGCCGAGGCGATGTTGAAGCCGAGGTGGACGGCGCACTTGTCGCTGCGGACGGTGCCGCCGATCCCTGACGCCGAAGCGTTCGTGGCCGTGTCGAGGTCGGCTGCCCCTGTCCCGATGTACATGGGCGATCCGCCGGAGGTGTTGAGCGTCCCGGCGCTGTCCGTGCAGAGCAGGGCGATCTCGCGGTTGTTGCCGGGGTCGGCCGTCACGAGCGGGACGTTCGTGTCGCCCGTGCTCAACCAGGCCGCCATCGTCGCGTACTGGATGTCGTGGCTGTCGTTGGACTTCACCGTGTAGTTCCCGCTGTTCGCGGTGGCCGACACGTCGCCGACGGCCGTCTGCGCGAACGACGTCGGCGGACGGGCCGTGATGTTGCTCCAGTAGGCCATCTCGACCGTCGTCGAGGTGCTGTTGCCGGTCAGGCCACCGTCGTCGGTCGCGACCACGTCGACCACCCAGTGGCCGTTCGGGTTGGTGTCGGTCGTGGCCAAAGCCTCCTCGCCGACCTGGAAGGAGAACCTGTACTCACCGGCGTTCACTGTCTTGTTCGCCGGGGTGGTCGAAGGGGGCGCACCCATGTTCCACGTGCTGTTCGTCTCCTCCTGGAGCGTGAACGCGTCACCCACACGGGTGTACGTGATCTGAGTGTTGGTCTTGGCGTTGGGGGTGTTGCAGTTCGGCGTCGTGTTGATACGCAGACAGACCTTTACGGGCTCTCCTGACCCCGGTGTGGGTGGGGTAAGGGCGGAGGCCCCCACGGCTGTTGGGGTGTAGGGCTGGTTGGGGGGTCCGCGTGACGCGCACGAACCACGACAAGGATCACGGGTGTTCAAAGCCT
>JADZDR010000061.1 GCA_020850945.1 Acidimicrobiia bacterium
GACGGCTCGGGCGGGTAGATGTAGGTGTTGCGGACCATGAACTCCTTGAGGATGTCGTTCTGGATGGTCCCGGCGAGCTCGTCCCGACTCACGCCCTGTTCCTCCGCGGCCACGATGTAGGCGGCCATCGTCGGGATCACAGCGCCGTTCATGGTCATCGACACCGACATCTCGTCGAGGGGGATGCCGTCGAAGAGGATCTTCATGTCCTCGACGGAGTCGATCGCGACCCCCGCCTTGCCCACGTCCCCGACGACCCGGGGATGGTCCGAGTCGTACCCACGGTGTGTGGCGAGGTCGAATGCGACGGACAGGCCCTTCTGGCCGGCCGCGAGGTTGCGGCGGTAGAAGGCGTTCGACTCCTCGGCGGTCGAGAAGCCGGCGTACTGGCGGATCGTCCACGGCCGGCCCGCGTACATCGTCGCCCGCACCCCGCGCACGAAGGGGGCGAAGCCGGGGAGGGTGTCGGCCATCTCCAGGTGCTCGAGGTCCGCGGCCGTGTACAGCGGCTTGACCGCGATCCCCTCAGGTGTGTCCCAGACGAGCCCATCCGGCGAACGCTTCACTTCCTTTTCGGAGAGAGCCCACCAGTCGTCGAGGTCTGGACGTTCGAAATCGTTGCCGGGCACCGTGTCCCCCAAGTGTGCGAAGGAGGGCGCGTCGCTCGGACGCACAGGATGTTCGGTAGCGTCCAATCCTAACTGGGGTCTCCCGGGGCACACACATCCGGGTTCACAGCGTGCCGGCCACCTGGCTCCCGTTCGTGCGGCTCACCGCGTCGACCACTGTCCATGAGGTGGGACCACCCACGAACACGATCTCGTCGTCGCCTCCCACCTGGAGATTGGCACCGGCGAGCCGCACACCACGGACGCCGGGGGATTCCTCGGGGAAGAACTCGGAGATGCTGCTGCCCGTGGCGGTGAGGACGCGGACGTGCGGTCCACCACTCTCCCCGGCGCCTGTGAGGATCGCGGTCGTCCCGTTGCTCAGGCGCAGGGTTCCGACGTACACACCGCCCGCGAACCCGACCGCGTAGGCGAAGAACTCGGACACGACTGATCCGTCCGCCCTGAAGACCCGCACATGGGGACCGCCACCCGGGCCGGGCGCCGTGATGATCTCACCCTTGCCGTCGTTGTTCACGTCCCCGCAGGCAACCCGCACGCCCCCCGCGAACCCGACCGTGTAGGCGAAGAACGAGGAGACGATCTGTCCACCGAGGCTGCGGGCGACGACGTGGGGTCCGCCACCCGGTCCCGCACCGGTGATCACCTCCGCCTTGCCGTCACCCGTGATGTCGCACGCGGCGACGTACACGCCACCCGGGAAGTTGACAGGGTAGGCCATGTAACTCTCGACGAGGGTACTGCCCCTGTAGATCTTCACATGTGGGCCACCGCCCGGACCGGGTGCCGTGATGATCTCGGCCGCGCCGGTTCCGTCCACGTTGCCCACCGCGACCCTGACACCGCCGCTGAATCCGGGATAGGCGAAGAAGCCCCCCTCGTCGGCACCCGTCTTGCTCAGCCAGCGTACGTGTGACCCACCGCCGGCATCGGCGCCCGTGACTATCTCGGTCGCCCCGTCCGCGTCGACATCGCCCGCGGCGACGAACGCCCCGCCGACCCATGCCGGCCCGTAGGGGAAGAAACGTCCTGTCGTGGCAATGGTCATGAGGCCGTTGGCGTCACCGGAGCGGAAACTCGGTGCGTCGTAGCTCGACTCGTGCATCACCTGGTTCTCGCCGTTGAACAAGGAGTTGTAGTGCTGCAACGCGAGAGCGTGGCCGATCTCGTGCGTCACGACGTGCTCGAGGTTCCGGGCGCTGTAGCCGAGTGCAGTCGGATGGATCCAGATCTCGCCGGCCGAGTGGATGAAGCTGGTGCCGCCGTTCGTCCACGTGGCAGGTGTCTTCGGTCCTCCGCAACCGGCCCAGTTCGTCGAAGTGCACGGGGAGGTAGGACTCACACGGGCGACGATCTCGCCGGTGCCGGGCGCGCGGACGGGGATCTGACCGGAGGCCACCGTGATCTCGACCTTGGAGCTCGCCGAGGCGTTCGCCGCGGCCGCCTGCAGGGCGGGCCTGATCGCCTCGACGTTGTACGGGGAGGCGATCAGGCGGATGGTGTAGGTGCGCCTGTAGGTGATGTTGGTCCAGTAGGGCAGGTAGCCGCCGGGGAAGTTGGCCGCGGCCGCCGCCTGGGCTCGGGACTGTGACGTCTGGGGCAGGATCGGGATGACCATGTCCCCTTCGACGACGTAGCCACTCTTCTGTGCACCAGCGGGTCCGGGGGCACCCCGGGCCGCGTCGATCGGATAGATCGGCGCGAAGAGGACGGCAAGAACCACCCCGAGCAAGAACAGACGCGACCCACGCATTACCACCACATCCCTCATACCCATCCGTACCCAACGTTGCGCCCCTCGCGGGGCCCTGGCGGAAGGTAACGGATGCAGGCGTGCACCGCAAGCAGGCCGCCCACCTGAACCTGCGTCACGTCAGGCCTGGGCGCGAGCTTCCACGAAGACGTCGAGAGGCCAGGGGGGGCGGCGTCCCTGGGCGGCGACGAGGGAGGACGCGAGCGTGGTGTCGGCCGGCTCGAGTGCTGCGACCTCCGGCGGCAGCCACGCCCGGGCGGACGCGAGAACGGCGGGGTCGGACACGTCGAGGTCGTATCCACGGATCGACCGGCCCGCGACCACATCGACGCCGGCCTGCGTGACGACACGCCGCATCGTCTCCGTGAGAGCGGCGCGGGCCTCTTCGCCGAGGGCCGTGTCCACGTCGGGATCGTGGGATGCCTGGATCGCGGCCTCGAGCTCGCGCATGAAGTGGCGTACGACCGACGGCCGGTCGAGGGCGGGCCGTGCAGCCGGGTACGTCATGGCGAACCAGGCGAGCGACACCACCGCGCCCGCCCAGTCCTCGGCCGCCTCCTTCGGGATGTGCATGCGGACATGGCGGAACTCGTCGGCGGCGATCTCGAGGCGGAGGGAGGAGCGGGACGGATCGAACGCGACATCGACGACCTCGTCCCACCTGATGCGCTCGCCACCCACGATCGAGATGCCGCCCCGCTCCATCACGGCCGTGAGACCGTCCCGGGACTTCACCCCGAGGAGGCCGCTGCGGGTCGTGGTGAGCGGCCGTTGCTCGAGGGGACGCGTGTCACCGAGGAGACGTGTCCGGTCCCGTCGCCCCCGGACCGCCGCGGCGACGGCGGTGACGAGGAACGCGCCCACGGCCACAGACACGACAACGAGGAATATGGCGTAGCTGCGCTCGAGGGAGATGTCGGCGGCGCTGTTCCCCGGAGCCTCGGGGTCGTAGTGGATCGGGACCGATCCCCCCTCGACGAACCCTGCCGATTCGAGCTCGGCCTCGCCCGACACGCTGAGATGCGCCTCACCCGTGTGGACTCCGTCCTCGGTCTCGTATCGCCAGGCGACGTCCGTGCCGGTGCCCGTCGGGACCACGCGGACGACGACGGCGTCGACCTTCGTCCACGTGCGCAGGCGGATGACGTCGGGAAGGACGAAGACGCACGCGAACAGGATCGCGATCGTGGCGATGCCGCCGACGACCAGTACGGACGCCCAGCGTCTGGGACGAGGTCTCATCGCAGGGGAATGTAGGGCGCGACGACGCACATACCGTTCCACGTCCGCCAGAACCCCCCACCCCCACGTGGGCAGTTCTGGCCGTCATTGTTGAGTGCCACACCTGCCCACCCCAGCGCGGCGACGGATGTGGGCAGCTTCAACACTCAGATGTGAGGGCTGTTGCTGCCCACTACCGATAACCGCATTGCCCCGGAGCGTCTTGACCCTCGCCTGAAATCGTGGGTCCGGTCAGGTGCGCAGGAGCTTGCCGGTCGCGGCGTCGCGCACGACGAAGTACTTGGCTTCGGGATGGTGGAGGACGATGGCGGCCGTGGTCTGCTCCGGCTCCCACATGTACTCCTCCGAGAGCGCGACGTCGATGCGGGCGGGATCGAGGATCTCGGCCACGGTCGCCTGCTCGGCGAGGTCGGGACACGCCGGGTAACCCCACGAGTAGCGACCACCCACGTAGCCCTGCCGGAAGATCGACGCGAGGTCGGGCTTGTCCGCCTCGGCGACGCCGATCTCCTCCCGCATGCGCCTGTGCCAGTACTCCATCAGGGCCTCGGCCATCTCGACACCGAGCCCGTGCAGGTGGAGGTACTCCGAGTAGCGGTCGGCCTCGAACAACTCCTGCGTGCGCTCCGAGACTCGGGGCCCCATCGTCACGACGACGAGCCCGATGTGGTCGGTGTCGTCGGAGTCGAGGGGACGCACGAAGTCGGAGATGCAGAGCCGCCGCTCATCCGGCTGACGTGGGAAGCGGAGTCGCTTCCACTCCCGCCGTGCCCCCGGCGCGTCCGGGTCGAAGACCACCACGTCGTCCCCGTCCGCGGCCGCCTCGTACCAGCCGTACACGAGGGCCGGCTGCAGTATCTGCTCCGCCTTCACGGCGGCGAGCAGAGCGCGCAGCTCGGGGCGCACCTCCTCCTCCAACTGGGCCGCGTACTCCTCGCTCGACATCGCCCCCGGCACGTAGCGCCACTGGTTGCGGAACAGGGCCGTCTCGTTCAACCAGTCCGCGACCGCATCGATGGGGATACCCTTCGTCACCCGCGAGCCGAGGAACGGCGGCACGGTCAGCGGATTGTCCACCGCCACGTCCGAACGGGCGGGGCCGGGAGCCGGGGCCACGCGTTCCGCCGGGGCCACCTCCGTCTCGCGGGGCTCGCGGGGACGGCGCCCCCAGTCCTCGTCGTGCTCACCGGACACGATCTTCTCGACCACGTCGAGGCCCTCGAATGCGTCCTTGCAGTAGAAGACGCTGCCTTCGAACACCTCGCGCAGATCACGCTCGACGTAACCCCGCGTCAGCGCCGCCCCGCCGAGGAGGATCGGGAACTCCTGCGCTTCACCTCGCATGTTCAGCTCTTCGAGGTTCTCACGCATGACGAGCGTCGACTTCACGAGGAGGCCGGACATCCCGATCGCGTCCGCCCCGACCTCCCTCGCCTTCGCGAGGATCGGATCGAGGGGCTGCTTGATGCCGAGGTTGTGCACCTCGTATCCGTTGTTGGTGAGGATGATGTCGACGAGGTTCTTGCCGATGTCGTGCACGTCACCCTTCACGGTGGCGATGACGATCTTCGCCTTCGCCTGGCCCCCGACACGGTCCATGTGCGGCTCGAGATACGCGACCGCCGCCTTCATGGTCTCGGCCGACTCGAGCACGAAGGGCAACTGCATCTGGCCGGACCCGAACAGCTCCCCGACCGTGGACATGCCGTCGAGGAGCCATTCGTTCACGATCTCGAGCGCCGGTTTCGTGCGCAGAGCCTCCTCGAGGTCGTGCGTGAGGCCGTCACGCAGGCCGTCGACGATGCGCCTCCGCAGACGCTGGTCGACGGGGAGGCCGGCGAGGTCGTCCTCGGACGCGGTCTGCAGCGTGGCATCCGCGAAGGCGGCGATGAGTGCCTTGAGGGGGTCGTAGTCGTCACCTGCCGTGCCGCCGCGGCCGGCCGTCCCGCGGCGGTCGTGGATGAGGTCGAGGCAGATCTGCCTGTGCTCGTCCTCGATGCGATGCAGGGGCAGGATCTTCTTGGCGTTCACGATGGCCGCGTCGAGGCCGTTCTCTATCGCCTCGTGCAGGAACACGGAGTTGAGGACCTGGCGGGCGGCCGGGTTGAGCCCGAAGCTCACGTTCGACACTCCGAGGGCCGTGAAGCTGCCCGGGATCTCCTCCTTGATGCGCCGGATCGCGTCGAGTGTGTGCAGGCCGTCGCGGCGCAGCTCCTCCTGGCCGGTCGTGAGCGGGAAGGTGAGGGCGTCGAAGACGAGATCCTCGTTGCGGACACCGTGCTCGTGGGCGAGCTCGGCGATGCGGTGCGCGACTCTCAGCTTCCAGTCGACGTCACGCGCCTGGCCGTCCTCGTCTATGCACAGGCAGATCACAGCCGCCCCGAACTTGCGGGCGAGCGGGAAGAGACGGCCCGGACGGCCGCCCGGACCGTCCTCGAGGTTCACGGAGTTGATGACGGCCCGCCCGCCGATGTGGGCGAGGCCGGCGCCGATCACCTCCCACTCGGTCGAGTCGAGCACGAGGGGGAGGGTCGATGCCGTCGCGAGGCGGGCCGTGAGGGTCGCCATGTCGACGCTGCCGTCCCGGCCCGTGTAGTCGACGCAGACGTCTATGAGGTGCGCGCCCTCCTTGACCTGCTCGCGCCCGACGTCGACCATGCCGTCGACGTCGTCGGCTTCGAGGAGCTCACGGAACTTCTTCGACCCCTGGGCGTTGGCCCGCTCCCCGATCACGAGGAACGACGTGTCCTGGGCCAGCGGAACGGGCGAGTAGAGGGAGGCCACGGCCGGCTTCCACGGCTCCGGTGCCCTCGCCGGCGCCGGCCGGTTCCCGAGTGCGTCCGCCAGCGCCCGGATGTGCTCCGGCGTCGTGCCGCAACAGCCGCCGACGACACCGACTCCCATCTCGTCCACGAAGGTCGTCTGCCACGTGACGAGGTCCGCCGGCGTGAGGTCGTAGACCGTCGTCGTGCCTTCGAGCCGGGGGAGTCCGGCATTCGGGAGGACACTGATCCGCTTCGGGCTGTACGTGGAGAGATGTCGCACGTGCTCGACCATCTCACGTGGCCCGGTGGCGCAGTTGATACCGATCACGTCGACGAGGTCGAACGGCTCGAGGGCGACGAGTGCGGCCCCGATCTCGGTACCGACGAGCATCGTGCCCGTCGCCTCGATCGTCACCTGCACGATGACGGGAAGGCGGCGCCCCGCCTCCGCCATCGCATTGCTGACACCTGCGATCGCGGCCTTCGTCTGCAGGAGGTCCTGGCACGTCTCGATCTGGAAGAGGTCCGCGCCACCGGCGATGAGGCCGGAGGCCTGCTCGGTGTAGCTGCGTTCGAGAGCGGCGAAGTCGATCTGGCCGAGGGATGGGAGCTTCTGGCCGGGTCCTATGGAGCCCGACACAAACCGGGGTCGGTCGGATGTGGCGAAGTCGGAGGCGACCTCGCGGGCGAGCCGCGCCGCCTTCTCGTTGATCTCGAACGTGCGGTCGGCAAGGTCGTACTCGTGCAGCACGGCGTGATTGGCGCCGAACGTGTCCGTCTCGACCACATCCGCGCCGGCCGTGAAGTAGCGGGCGTGGATCTCACGGATGACGTCGGGACGGGTGAGGACGAGCATCTCGCTGCAGCCTTCCGCCCCTTTGTAGTCGTCCTCGACGGAGAGGTCGTACGACTGGATCTGCGTGCCCATGGCGCCGTCGAAGACGACGACCTTCTCGGCAGCGACTTGCAGGAAGTCCCGTGCGGATGTCATCCGATGCAGCGTACAGACCCTCGCCCCGAATGTCTATCCTTTTATCCGAATAATCGGATGAATACTCGGGCCCCGTGGCCCACGCGGCACATCCCCCGAAGTCAAGGGAACCGATCCTGCGCCGTCGAAAGGATTGGGGATGCCCCGCTCGTCCCGCCTGCTCCGGATTGCCGCGCTCGTGACGCTGCTCGGCCTCGCCGCGCTCGCGTGCGGGCAGGCCGAGGCCCAACGCTCCCGCATCGCGGGCGGGGAGGACGATGCGACAGGCGCGTCTCGAACCGGGGTTGGAGCCGATCCGCGGGAGGGGCTCGAGACAGGCGTGAGCGGAGGCTCGGATCCGACGAAGACGGGCTCGGGCGACTCCCTGACCGCGGGTGTGGGATCGGGTTCGGGCGGATCCGACCCGACCGGGACCGCCCAGGACACGATCGGCTTCGACGGCACGAAGAGCTGGGAACACCTCATCGGGCTGTTGAGCGGCGTCCTCACCTCGACCTACACCGCCACCTACGCGGTCACGGGCAATCCGCTCGTCAGGTCCGTCGCTGTCGTGAACCTGCCGCCACAGCAGGCGGTGACCGTGACAGACCGGCTCGGGAACCGGCACTGGGCGCTCTTCGTGGACTCCGAGCCCACCCGCACCTGCATGTCGACCGGTGGTGCCTGGCGGTGCAAGCCCTTCGACAAGGACGACTACACGCGCTGGGTCACGGCCCTGCTCACGACAGGCTTCTCGCCGACCTTCCTCGCAGGCCTCCTCGCACCCGGCCTCCTCGCCGAAGGTGCCGTACCTGCCTACAGCGTCGGCAAGGAGACCGTCCTCGGCCGCCCCGCCACGTGCATCACGACGGCCCGCGTCGACACGTGGCCCGGTGCGAGGGTCTGCGTGGATACGGCGGGTGTGCCTCTGACCGTGCAGAACAGCAACCTCGGCACGATCACGATGACTTCGCTGTCCTACAGCGCCGACCCCGCCGCCTTCTCGGGGCCGGGCTGAGACGCCCGGTCCCCGACCCTCACGCCGTCGGGACCCGCCGCATGCCCGACCCCCCCCGATCGAGGACGAAACGGGCGGCAGTGCGCGGCGTCGCGTCGTAGGCGCGCGTGTCGACGATCCGGAAGTCACACGTGACAGTGTCGGGGGTGACGTCGAGCACCCCGTAACCGCGGTTCTCGAGATCTATGTAGTCGACCTCCTTGAACGCATCCCGAAACACGCCCTGGATCCAGGTCACGAGGTCGGGGAACTCGTCGATGAAGGTCGACGCGATCGAGCCGCCGACGAACTCGGCGCCGAGGGGCTGCGTCGAAGGCGAATCGAAGTTCGACCGCACGTCACCGGCCCAGAACGAATGCACGTCGCCCGTGAGGAACACGACGTCCCGGACCCCGCCGGTCTCGAGAGCGGAGAGCACCTCGTGCCTCTCGTGCTGGTAGCCGTCCCAGGAGTCACCGTTCGTGTACAGACCGGCATTGAGGGGGAGACGGGGCACGATGCGTCGCAACTCGGACTCGTCGAGGTCGAGCAGACGCCACGGCAGGATCATGACCGAGTTGCCCACGACACGCCACGTCACATCGGTCGCGACCATGGCGTCGAGGAACCACCGCTTCTGGGCGTCGCCGAGGATCGAACGTCCCTGCACGACCATGGGGTTGCGCGGATCGAGCGTGAACTGGAGGAGAGGCGCCTCCGGATCACGGTATTGGCGCAGGTCGAGGAGGAAGAACTCGGCGAGCGATCCCCAGCGCAGGGTCCGGTAGATCTGCGAGCTGTCCTCCCCGCCCGGGCTGAACACGGGCATCTGTTCGAACCAGGCCTGGTATCCCGCGGCCCGCCTGGCGGGGTCGACGAACCTGTCGTAGTTGTCCTCGACCTCGTGATCGTCCCAGATCGGCACGATCGGGAAGTTCGCGTGCGCGGCCTGCAGGTCGAGATCGCTCTTGTACATGCGGTACTTGCGGCGGTAGTCCTCGAGCGTGTGCGACTCCCCCGCCGAGTTGGGACGGAATCCGTGGCCTCCGCCTTCGTACACGTAGTCACCGAGGAAGAGCACGAGATCGATGTCCTCGTTGCAGATCCCCCGCCACGCCGTGTACCAGCCCGCCGTGAAGTCCTGACAACTGCAGAACGCGAGCCGCAACCGCTCCGGCGCCGAGTCGGCGCCGGGCGCCGTCCGCGTGCGGCCGATCGGGCTGTACGCCTGATCGGTCCGGAACCGGTAGTAGTACCAGGAGTTCGCGTCGAGGCCGCCGACCGCGACCTTCAGGGTGTGATCCCGCTCCGCCGTCGCGACGCCGTCTCCGCCGGACACGATGTCCGTGAATCCCGAGTCGGTGGCGACCTCCCATGCGATGTCGACGTCTGCTCCCGTCGGGGACGCCACCTGTGTCCAGAGGACCGTGCTGTCCGCACCTACGAGGCCCGACGAGACACCGCTCGGAAACGAGCCCGCCGGTGGCCCGGCCGGGAGCGCTGCCGCTGCCCGGGCTTCGGGCAGGGAGATCCCACCTGCGACCCCGGCCACCATGCCTGCCCCGGCAGCCACACCACCGAGGAACCTGCGCCGACTCGTCGAGGGCGTGGCTCTGCCCGCGTCACCACGGGACCTGTGTGTCACTGGAAGACCTCCCGTCCACTTGACCCCGATGCAACTTCGCTACGCGGGGGGAGCCGTCCTGCTCGGGGTGGGGCGGGGAAGGGCCGTCAGCTCGGAGGTCGCCTGTATCGGCCGAGCTCGCTCTCGGGGACTGCCCGTGCCTCGTCGACGAGCATCACGGGGATGTCGTCTTCGATCCTGTAGAGAAGCCGGCAGTCGGGGCAGACGAGTGCAGGCTCCGTCTCGGCATAGATCAGGCCCTGCTTGCACGCCGGGCAGGCGAGGATCTCGAGCAGGCGTGGATCGAGGCTCATTCTCCGGTTCCTCCTCCTTCACCGCCCGTATCGCCACCACTCGTGTCACCACTGTCGGTGTCGGGGGGAGGATCAGAGGGGCTCGGTTCGGGGCTACGACTCGAATAAGAGGACTCGGATCCGGAATCAGATGATCCTCCTCCGGCGACGTCATCGTTGTCCGAGGTCTCGTCCTGCTCGAGGATGGGGAGGGTCTCCATCGTCCCGTTGCGGAAGGACTCCATGAGCACGGCTGCGGCGTCCTCGTTCAGGATCGCATACGAGACACCCCCCATGGTCTTGTTGTAGACGGGCAGGGCCGCTGTCGCGACGTTGTCGAGGTAGCCCGCGAGGCGCCGCGCGAGGGCGATCGTCGACCCGATGTCGAGCTGATCGTCCACCCAGAGACGGCCCCGGACGGCATCCGCTATCTGGGGCAGCCGCGCGATCTGACCCGGCTGGGCGAGCTTGGCGGCGAGCGCCCTCAGGAACACCTGCTGGCGCTGCATACGCCCGAAGTCGTCCGTGCAGTCGCACTCCCAACTGCCGTCCCTCTCGATGTAGCCGTGCCGGCTGCGGGCGTATGCCAGGGCCTGCATGCCGTCCGCCGCCGTGCAACCGGCGGGCAGATCGAGCCCCGTCCACTTGTCCCGCTCCGCGTTCTCGAGGCATATGTCGACGCCTCCCACGGCGTCGACGACATCCCGGAACCCCGCGAAGTCGACGATCGCGACGTGGTCGATGTGGACTCCGGTGAGCTCCTCCACGACCTGGACTGTCAGGGACGGGTCGAGCGTCGTCTCGGCCGCGTCCTCGGGCATGTCCTCGGCTGCGTCCTGGGCCCCGTACACGAGAGTCGAGTTGATCTTGCCGTAGCCGTGCCCTGGGATCTTGACGCGGAGATCACGGTGGATGGAGACCATCTGGGTCTTGTTCGTCACCGGGTCCACGCGGATGAGGATGATCGAGTCGGCGCCGCCCCCACCCTGACCCGACCGGCTCCTCCTCGGGTCGAGGAAGGCCTCGCTCTCCCCGGACCTGCTGTCGCTGCCGAGAAGGAGGTAGGTCTGGGGTGTGCGGGGACCCTGATAGGCGGTCGTGGTCGTCTCGGCCGCGGTGACTGCGGGACGGCTGATCGTCACGCGTCCCACGTTGCGGTTCAACTTCCAGGCGCCATATGCGGTGAAGGCCGCCGCTCCCGCCGCCGCGAAGATCACGACAGCCACGAGCGAGACGGCCGCGCGCTTGGTCTTGCGGAACCGCTTCGGCCTCACATGCCGCGCGCGATGCCTCTTGTCGTGCTTGCCCCCCCGCAGGGGTCGTGACGTCCGGGCAATGATGTCCGGCAAGTTCACCTCTCAGATGCGGTGCAGACACAATCCATGGATTGTCATCGGAGTTTTCCGGGCTTCGGTGTACGCCGCCACCCCAGAGAGGTCCGCCTGGTCGCGCGTGGCCTGAGCCGAATCCATTCGAAAGAACGACAAATGGACCCATCGAGATCCTAGTAGCGCCTCTCTCACTCCAACGCGCGTTCGTGGCGCGGGCTCAGGCCGATCGCAGCGTCGCCGTGGCGTGCGCATCGAGGCGGGACGTGCCCAGGCCGAGCAGGCCGAGCAGGGCGGGACGGTATCGATCCGTGACGGTGACCGACACGGACACCCCGGAGACCTCGAGATGCGTGATCTCCCCGACCGAGTCCCGGCGCTCGAGCGCTTCCGTCGCCTCCCCCCGGGCTGCGGCCGCGTGGAAAGGAGCGGCGGTGCTGCCCGCCACCCACGCCGGGTCGACAGCGGTCGCAGCCGCGAGGGCCGCCGCATCGGCGTCCCCCTGCAACCGCTGCTTCGTCAGCGCCACCCCGCCCACGTCCACACCGAGACCGACGAGACCGACGAGGACCACCACGAAGCCGAGCATCAGGACCGACGCCTGACCTCCGTCCCGGACCCGCAGCCCGCACACGTGCAGCCTCATTCGGGACACCCCGGCGCGGGCGGCGGGGGCGCCACCTCCACATGCGTCGCGACACCCGGCAGGCTGCGGCACGGGTCGGCACGGGCGACTCCCCGCGACCGGATGTGCACCGACCAGGGCAGCGGCGGCAGTGGGAAGCGCGTCGCCGTGACCGTCACGTCCAGGTATTCGCCGCGCCCGAGAAGGCCGTTGCCGTCGCCGTCGGAGACCGCGACCGCGGCTTCCCTTCCGCGTAGGACCCGCCCGGCCGCGTCGCGTGCAGCGTCATGCCATGCCGCGCCCGGTGCGACGACTCCGGCCCGGGCGGCGTGTTGTGCCGCCGCCTCGACGGCTGCTGCCGTTCCGTACACGTCGACGACCCCGACGAGGAGATGGACGAGCGGAACCACGATCCCGACGAGCAGCACGACGAACTCGAGCATGGCCGAACCTCGCTCCCCCTGCCTCACGGCGCCACGTCCCGTTCGTCCGTCCGGGTCGCCGTTGCCCCCACCACCCCGACGAGCACGAGCGAGGCAGGGGGCTCAGCCGTGACCGTCACGTCGATCTCCCCGCCCCGGTCCGTGGTGTGGATGCGGACATCGCCTTGCTCCACCCGGCCCGCAAGCGTGGCGCGAGCGACCTCTGCCACGTACGGTGACTGGACCCCCTCTACGGCCGCGACGCGGGCCGCCGCGTCCGCGGCCCGGTTCACGAGCGCGCGGAGCGTGACGAGCGCTGACACCTGGGCGACGAGTACGAGCGTGAGGAGAAGCAGGGACACGGTGCCGAGGAGCTCGAGGACCACGGCCCCCGTGTCGTTCACCGACCCGTGCTGTTCACGGCGTCTATGGCGTCGCGGGCGAACTCCACGATGCGGGGCCCGACGACCGCGACGAGGGCAAGTACCACTCCCGCCGCGAAGATCAGGAGCATGACCCACTCGGCGACCGAACCGCGATCGCCTTCCAGGGGGCGAAGTACCGTCATGTCGTTCTCCTTCCGGTTCTTGCATCAGCCGACCAGGTCCCGCAGTGACACGAACGCGGGCCAGAACGCGACGAGAAGAGCCGCCGGCAGGACGAGGGCGACGACGGGGACGAGCATCAGGACCTGGCGCGTCCCCCCGCCTGCCACGAGGTCACGGCGCCTCTCCTCACGCAGATCCGTCGAGAGGGCACGCAGCGCATCGGAGATCGGCGTACCCCGCGCCTGGCCGACGGCGACGGCATCGACGAGGCGGCGCAACCCGTCGTCGGCGACCCGTTCGGCCATTGCCCGCATCGCCGGCTCGAACGACCACCCGGATTGCACGTCGTCGATGACACGCTGCAGCTCTCCGGCGAGTGGACCGGTGCAATGCCGTGCCGCGTGGTCGACGGCCTTCCACACGGTCTCCCCCGCCGAGATCGCGATCGTCATCAGATCCGCCGCCGTCGGCACCTCGGCCCGCACGCGCTCGGAGCGCAGGCGGGCCGCGAGGCGGGTACGAGCTGTGGGGACGACCACACCGCCGGGGAGGATCGCGAGTCCCGCCACGATGCCGAGCGCGGGTGCCCCGCCTGCAACGCCGCACACGGCCACCGCACACCCCGCGGCAGCACTTGCCCACAGCCGCCGATCCGAGAGATGCGGGGTACCGCCCGTCGCTCTCACGTCACCCTCGCGGGACACGCCGCGGACCTCGGCCCGGCTCAGATACGGCCCGAGACGGGTGGCGGCCCGGTTTTCCGGTTCGAACACGGTGTCGAGAACGACGAGGAGGCCGATCCCGGCGACGACGGTGACTAGAGGGATCATGTCGCGGCTCCTCCACCGCGGGCACGTGTCACCGTCCCGATGCGCATGGCGGCGAGGTAGCCGGTGAGGGACATCGCGGCTGCCACGGCCAACACGGTGTTCCCGGGAAGGGAGCGGAAGGCGCCGAGGCCACCGGGACGAATCGCCGTGAGGACGAGCAACATCCAAGGGGCGGCGGCAGCCAGTCGCGCCGAGGCCGCGATCCACGCCTGACGGGCGGCCACCTCCTTCTCCGTCGCGATCTCCGCCCGCACATGTCGTGCAAGGTCGAGCATCACGTCCGTCGTCGCCCTGCCTCCGGCGCGGCGGGCGAGGCGGAGCGTGGCCAGGATCGTCTCGCTCGTCGGGTCGCCGAGCTCACGCGCCGTCGCGCCTGCCGCCGTGTCGAAGTCGACTCCCTGGCGCAGGTCGGAGGCGAAGCGGCCGAACGCAGGTGCGAGCGCCGCCGGTACCCGCTCGGCCGTCGATGTCACCGCCCCGGTCAGCGGATCCCCCGACCGCAGGGATGCCACGAGCACGTCGAGGGTCGCGGGCCACGCCTCGCGACGCGCCGCGGCCGCCGCCCGAGCAGCACGGTGTGCCACGACGAGAGGTGTGCCCGCCGCCGCGATCGCAGCCAGGCCGGCAAGGACGGCGACGCCCGTGAGAATCCAGCCGAGCGCACCTGCCGCGGCCGCGACGGCGACGCACAGCGCGGCCGTGCGACGATCGACGCCGAGCCGGGAAGCTCGGGACCGGTGGGATCGGCGTCGCCACCCGCGCGGGAGAGGGGCGACCAGGACGAGACCGGCAGCGGCGAGGCAGAGCACGGCCGCCCTCACGTGCCGGCTCCCTCACGCAGGAGCATGCCGACGTCGTATCCGGCGCGTGCGTAGTCACCCGTGTCACGTGGGGTCTCGCCCGTCCAGGCGAGGTCCCCGCTCGATCGGTCGAAGAGGGTTCCGGCCGTGATCATGTCGCCGCCCGCCACCTGCTCCCCCACGGCGAGCACTTCGCGGACCCAGCGGCGCCCCGTTCCCGCGCTGCGCTCGCAGAACACGACGAGATCGACGACGGAGGCCACGGTCGAGCTCACGAACCCCGGGTCGATGTTCGAGCCGGCGAGGAGGGGAAGGGTGACGAGCTTGCGCAGTGCCTCACGGGCCGTGTTCGCGTGCACGCTCGTGAGGCCCGCGCACCCGGCGTTCAGGGCGACGAGCATGTCGAAGGCCTCGGCTCCGCGGACTTCGCCGACGACGATGCGGTCCGGGCGCATGCGCATCGCCTCGCGCACGAGCATGCGGAGGGTCACCTCGCCCTCACCCTCGATGTTGGGTGGGCGGCACTGCATGGCGACGAGGTCGACGAGATCCGGTTTCAGCTCGAACGTGTCCTCGCATGTCACGACGCGCTCGCGGGCGGGAATCGAGGACGCAAGGCAGTTCAGGAGCGTCGTCTTGCCCGCCCCGACCGGTCCTGCCGCGACGATGTTTGCGCCTGTGACGACGGAGGCGTCGAGGAACCGGGCCGCGGCCAGGGACAGGCTGCCCACCTTGACGAGCTCCTCGAGCGTGGTCGCGCGCAGACCGACGAACTTGCGGATGTTCACCGCCCAGGCCTCCGTCACGGGCGGGATGACCGCGTGGAGACGCGAGCCGTCGGGGAGCCGCGCGTCCACGAACGGCCGGGACCGGTCGAGACGCCTGCCCGCGGCGGCGAGGAGCCGGTCGACCATGTCCTCGAGCTCGCGTGACTCCATGACGACGGACGTGAGACGGTGCTCGCCGTGCGTCGCCGCGAACACCTGCGAGGATCCGTTGATCCACACCTCCTCGACCGCGTCGTCCTCCATGAGGGACCGGATGGGGCCGTACGGGGTGGCAGAGCCTGTCACGCCGGGACCTCTCCCCTCCCGCGGAGGCACGCTGCGGCCCCGAGCTCACCCCGCATCGCCTTCGCGACACCGGAGACGGCCCGGCCGTAGGCGGACCGGGGTGCGAGCTCGACGGCTGCTCGCCCCTCCCACCGTGATCTGGTCACGGTCCGCGGGTCGTGGGGCAGGCGCAGGACGGTCTCGATGTCCGCGTCGCGGAGGAAGGCCTCGACGTCGGCAGCGACGCGTCCGCTCGCCACTCGGGATGTGACGGCCAGCACGCGCGGCGCGCGGCCCGCCCACACGGAATCGTCGCGGCGCAGGCGGGCAACGCTGCGCACGGTGGCGTGCACGGAGACCGGATCACACACGACCGGGACGAGAACGACGTCGGCGGCGGCGAGCGCGGCCAGGGTGGCCTGGTTGCGGCGCCACGGCCGCGAGCCGAGCCGCAGCTCCTCGTCGTCCTCCACGCAGTCGTCCACGTCTGCGACCACCACGGCCGCATCAGCAGCGAGGGTCCCGAGGGTGAGGCGGACCGCATGGTCGGGCAGGTCGAGCCATGCGTCCGGCCGGCTCGCTCCGATCGCGACGCCCAGGTCGCGGCACGGCCGGTGCAGGCAGTCGAGGGCGCTCGTGTCACCACTCGCGAGCCGCTGCGCGAGCTGGACGATGGTGGGTGTCTCGGGCAGCCCGAGGAGGATGCCCACAGCCGGCCCATACGTGTCGAGGTCGACGAGCCGCGTGCGGGCACCGAGGCGGGCGAGCTCCCATGCGAGCGACACGGCGAGCGTGGTGCGACCGGGTGCGCCCTTGGCACTCCAGATAACGATGACCCGACCCGCCTCACTCGCGGGCCCGACACCGACTCCGCGACGACTCACCGGTACGAGGGCGTCGACGAGACCTGCCACGAAGGTCCCGGCGTCCACCCGCCCCGTGATGACAGCATCGGCCCCGAGGTGTTCCACGTCCGCCGGTCCTCCCTCGGGTGTGGTCACGGCAACGACGACTGATCCCGTGCGACGTAGATCCTGCACTGCCACCGTATCGATCCAGGCGAGGCCCGCCCCGACGAGGACGGCGTCGAGGGGTGTCGTGGCCTCGATCCCGGCCCGGATCGCTGCCTCGAGCTCGCCGAGCTCGAGGCAGCGCGAGATGATCTCCACAGGTACACGTCCGCGGGCGGCAGCGGTCACGAGAGCCGCCTCCCAGTCCGCACCGGGAGCGCACGTCACGACACGCAGCGGCTTCAAAGCGGGCCGGCCTCCCCCCGTAGGAGACGCAAGCGTCCCGTGCCGGCTGCATCCTCGATCGTGAGGAGCACCTCACGCGGCGCGTCGAGCCCCACGAGGAGGAGATCCTCGCCGCCGCCGACATCGGATCCGCTCACGGTGCGCACACCCGTGACCTCGACCCCGGTGGCGACGACACTCGCCTCGCGGCCCTCGCCCGCAGCGACGACGTCGACGACGTCGCCCGCCCTCAGCTCACCGCCGAAAGACGTGAGAGGTACGGAGACCGTGTAGCCCGACGCCTCCGCGACCGGGGCGAGCGACGCCCACGCAACGAGCTCGCCCGTGCCGTGCCGGCGGAGGAGGCGACTGCCCACGACAGCTTCGGTCTCCCCGGCGGGGACCAGCGTCCCCGCCTGTTGCGCGGGCACCTGCACTCGCACGGCTCGCAGGTCGCCCCCGTCCACGACGTCCCCCACGCCGACGTCCCGCGTGAACACGAGGAAGTCCGACCCCTCAGCGTCGCCGTCGAGCGCGAGGAGGAGGGCGGCGCTCGCGACGAGGAGGCCACCCACGGCGAGACGCACGGCCCGGGGCGTCATGAGACGGCGCATCAGCCGACGACCCTTACCGGTCCATCACCGATGCCCCGAAGTTGCAGTGGTACGCTGTCGCAGGCAAGAGCACGCACTCGGGGATTGCGATGACCCCCGCTCCCGACAACAGGCTTCTCACACCCAACGAGGCGGCGGAACGCCTCAACATCTCGGTTGCCCAGGTCTACACACTGCTGCGGGGCAACGAGTTGCCCGGTCTCAAGATCGGCAAGCGCGGCGTGTGGCGCATCGACCCCTCCCAACTCGACGAGTACGTCGAACGCCTCAAGACCGAGGCGCTCGACCGCGTGCGCACGGCCCGCGAGGTCTGAGCCCGGCCCCCTCACTGCAGCACCTCGATCGCGACCACGGCGTCGACCCGTATCTCACGCACGCGTCCCCGGCCGAGGGCTGCCGGAATCTCCGATTCGACGAAACGGATCCAGTCCGCACCGACCGCGATGACCCGGCCGCGCATCTCGCGCGCGTCGACCGTCTCGAGCCTCACGACCGGCCCCCGTCTCAACGCGAGGAGGCGCGCGTGGAACGTGCTCGCCCTCTCCCGCTCCTCGTCGAGGTCGTCTGCATATGCACGCTGCTCCATGCGCAGGGCGGCACTGAAGCTCGCCTCCAACTCACCCAGGTCCGCATCCACGCGGCCTCCCCCGCTGCTCGGCAATACCTCTGATGATGCCTAATCACATGCCTACTTGCAAGCCCGTTGGCCCTGAAGATGCACGAAGCCCCGCGGGTCGTCCCGGCCAGTGCGGATCCGCTCGGCTGGATGCGGTCGTGTTCGCCGATCACGGTCTTCTGACCGAGCGGCGGCAGCGTGACACGCTTGCGGGTGAACGCGTCACGTGCTCTCAGAATCCGCGGTCGGTGATACGGCCGCCGACGTCGACCGTCGTTGCGTCCGCCCGCACCCCCGGGACGGGGCTCACAGAAACCGAACTGGTCGGACGAAGGTCAGGCCGAACGTGTCTGGCGACTGTCGAGCCAGCCCTCGCGCTCGAGGAGATGCATCAGCAGACCCTCCGGATCCGGCCGCTCAGATGCCACCCAGGCCACGATCCGCTCTCGCTGCACCTCGCGGGGTTCACCCTCGATGTCGAGGAACTCGAGCAGATCCTCCGGTGTCGTAACCTGGTCGCGGCGGAGAGGAACAGCCGGATCACGGACTTCCTCAGGTCCTTCGATCACGAACTTGCTCATGGCACGATCTCTCCGACGATGACGCCGAGCCCATCCTCGTCACGAACCTCACGGATCACGATACGAGTCCGGTGGTCGAAGAGCAACTCTCGCTGGTACGCCAGATCAGTGTCACCGACCGCAGGCATCCACAACGCTGCCTTCCCACGAGGGGCGACGAGTTCCAGCAAGGCTGGAGCACGTCCTGGCTCTGCGAACTCCTCCAAGGCGACCCGTCGATCCATCGTTGTCGAGAGGAACCCTCGCAACTGCCGTTGCTGCCCAACCAGGCCCGTCAACTCTTCCCTGGACATGCCGCAGGTCCGCTCGACGTTCCGAACACCACGGAACACGCGCACGTCCACCGGTAGGCGCCGGCGTCGCACCGCGTCGCGCAGGTCGGATACCAGCGCGGCGGATTCGGCAGTCATCGGTTCTTCTCCGCGCAGCGGCCGATTCACACTCTCGTACGAACGGTCCCGAGCCTGGAATTGCGCGATCGACGTCCGGTGCTGCACACCGAGCTCGTCTCGCAGCCCGGAATACTCGGCGTCCAGCCTCCGCGGGCCGTCGTCGTCCGCCGTACCTCCACGCCGACGGCCAGGCGGTTTACTTCCACCGCCGCCCGTCCGGCCACCACCACCACGGCCGCCCTTGACGCCCTTTGTGCCTCGACCGACATCTCCGGGGCCGGTGGAGTGATGCTTGTCCGACATGAGCACAGGGCCGAGCTCGCTGAGCTCACGCACCACCACATCCGGGTCTGCCGAGCCAAAACGTCCAGGGACTTGACCGGCCGAACCTCACCCCGCTCCAACGCTGCCGTGTCGAGCTTGGCTCCCTCATTCCAGTGGTCCGCCCGGTTCGCCGTGCTCTGCAACCCATCCAACAGCCGGTCGTTGACGACCTGCCCCGGATCGTGATCACCCCGGATCGGACTGATCTGCGTCGGACTCTGGCACGACAGTCCTTGCATATCTGTAGGCATATCTACTCTAATGTAGCTATCCTCATGTACCCGAAGTTACTGGAGGGTCAATGCATGCACCCACTGCCTCTTCGATCCAGGCGACTGGCACGCCACCCGCGGTCCTGCACGTGACCGCCCACTACGACTCCCTCCTCGTCACGCACGGCCTCGCACCCCACTCGCCCGCCTTCTCCCGCCTCTGGACCCCGAATCTCGGACCGGCGGCAGCCGCCCTCTACCGCTCCCTCACCGACCTCGTGGGTGAGGACGCATCCACCCCCGACGCCGTCGTGGATGTCCTCTGCCTCGCCGCCTCGATCGGAGTCGGGGCGCGCAAGGCGGGCCGAACCGTGCACGATGGCCTGCACCGCCTCGCCCTGTACGACCTCGCCCACACGGAGGGGGAGACCGTCGCCGTGCGCATGCACGCCCCGACTCCCACGCGGTCGCGACTCGGCCGCGTCCCCTCGGCCTGGCGTGTGCTCTGTCCCTGACACCTCGGCACCATGTATCGTTCGCCCTCGCAGGGGGTTCGGGGAACCGTGGGTTGTGTCCGGTGGGTGCTCGCTGAGGAGAAGGGCAGTTGGGCATGGGCGTCGACGAGACCGTGCACCAGATCGCCGCCTGGGTGGTCGAAGCGGAGCGCACCCTCGTCTTCACGGGTGCGGGCATCTCCACCGAGAGCGGCATCCCGGACTTCCGGGGGCCGAACGGTCTCTGGAAGAAGGTCGACCCGAAGCTCTTCACGATCCAGAACTACGTCGCCGACCCCGAGATCAGGAAGCGCTCGTGGCGGGCACGACTCGACAGTGAGATGTTCGACGCCGAGCCCAACACGGGCCACGTCGCCATCGCGAGGCTCGAAGCCCTCGGCGTGGCACCGATCGTCGTCACCCAGAACATCGACGGGCTGCACCAGGCGGCAGGCTCCACCGACGTGATCGAGGTGCACGGGTCCGTGCGCGAGTTCGTGTGCCTCGACTGCGCGGCCCGAGGCCCGATCGAGGACGCGCTCGAGCGCGTTCGGGGGGGCGAGGCGGATCCCGCCTGCCCCGACTGCGGCGGCATCCTCAAGACGGCGACGATCAGCTTCGGCCAGAACCTCGAGACCGACGTGATCGAGCGAGCCTTCGCAGAGGCCGAAAAGTCGGATCTCTGCATAGCGGCGGGGTCGTCCCTGAGTGTCACACCGGCCGCCCACATACCCCGCATCGTGGGCGAACGCGGGAGGCTCGTGATCGTGAACGCCGAGCCGACGGATCTCGACTTCATGGCCGCCGCCCTCGTGAGTGCGCAGACCGGCACCTTCCTCCCGGCCCTCGCCGACGCCGTCGAAGCCCTCCTCGCCGAGCGGGTGTGACCGAGCGGCCCGTGTCCCGACTCCTACCCCCGTTCCGCCTCCGCATGCCCCCACCCGGGAGCACATTCGTGCGCCGCCGCGCCCTCGACACCGCCGGTGCCGCCCTGCGCCACTTCAGTCGTGTCGCCGTGACACGCGGTGACAGGCGTGCCGCCACGTACCGGGCGCTGCGCCTCCTCTTCGAGGACCTCGGCGCAACCTACGTGAAGTTCGGACAGCTCCTCGGCTCCGCCCCCGGTGTCTTCGGGGACGCCCTCTCCGCCGAGTTCCGCACGTGCCTCGACTCCGGACCGCCGATCGAGCCGGGTGACGTGATCAGGATCGTCGAGAACGCCCTCGGGGCCCCTCTCCACGAGATCTTCGCCGAGTTCGACGCCAAACCGATCGCGGCGGCGTCGATCGCCGTCGTGCACCGGGCGTGCCTCCACGACGGCACCCGCGTGGCTGTGAAGGTGCTGCGCCCCGACGTCGAGAAGACGGTCACGGCGGACCTCGACATCATGGTGCCGGTCGTCGAGTTCCTCTCCCTGCAGGTCGGGATGGACATCGCAGGTCCCCTCGGCGAAGCACTCGAGGTGCTCCGTGACCAGATCGCCGAGGAGCTCGATCTGCGCAACGAGGCGCGCACACTCGCCCACTTCAACGCCCTCCTCGCCGAGATCGACATCCCGAACCTGCGCATCCCCCGCCCGTACCCGGAGTACTCGGGCCGCGCGGTCCTCACGATGGAGTTCCTCGACGGGTTCCCCATCGACGACCTCGACGAGATCATGCGGCGTGGCCTCGACCCGAAACCCCTCGTCGAAGCCCTCCTGCGCTCGTGGTTCCTCACGACGCTCAGGGACGGCCTTTTCCACGGCGACGTGCATGCAGGCAACCTTCTCCTTCTGGAGGGAGGCGAGATCGGCATTGTCGACTGGGGCATCCTCGGCCGTCTCGACCCCGACACCCTCCTGTTCTTCAGGAGCCTGGTCCGGGCGGCCCTCGGCGACGAGGATGCGTGGGAGCATGTGGTCGCCGGTCTCTCTCGCGCCTTCGGTACCACGCTGCAGGAGGCGATGGGACTCACGGACGTCGAGGTCGGCGAGTTCATGCGAGCACATCTCGAACCGATCCTCACGCATCCCTTCGGCGAGGTCAGCCTGTCGACCCTGCTCTTGGGACCGGGCGAGGTGCACGAGCCTGCCGCCGGCACGATGCCAGGCGAGGCGTCGTGGCGCAAGACGCTCGTACGGTGGCGGTACAACCGGAGGTACCGCCGCGCAGGGCTCCGCCCCGTGGATGGCCTCGACGAGTTCGACAAGGGAGTCTTCCTTCTCGCCAAGCAGCTCCTGTACTTCGAGCGCTACGGCAAGATGTTCCTGTCGGACGTGTCGCTGCTCGAGGACGCGGACTTCTACCGCGCCGTCCTCGAAAGCGTGGACGGCGCGAACGGGCTCTAGGACGCTGTCGAACAAGGCCGATCTTGTGGCGGTCTTTGGGTGGTGGTCTTTGGGTGGTGGTCGTAGCGTCGGTGTGGGTCCGGGGAATGGCCGGACCGAACAGTCAGTGTTGAGGGTGAGAGCTGGCGGCCCTGGATGGGCTTGTCCCGAAGGTGTGGTTCCCTCCTTTGCACCCCGGGCGCGCTTCAGGTGAGGGTGGCCCGCGCCGGCTGGTCCGACTCGCGCCGCGGGAGACGGAAAGGTCGCCGTGTCGGCTTCCCTCGATGGAAGCGGCGGGGCCGCTGCTCGGACTCGTTCCGGATGCGCAACAAGATCCACAAGCCCAAGGCCCGCAAGGACGGCACACGGCCGTCTGAGCGGCACACGATCCGCGTCGGCGATGGCCGTCCACGGTCAGTCACCCTGCCCGTGATCGGCACGATCCGGGTGCATGACGACACCCGCCGGCTGCGGCGCATGATCGGCAAGGGCCGTGCCCGCATCATGTTCGCCACGATCCCCCGGCACGGACGCCGCTGGTACGTCACGGTCAACTGTGAGGCCGCCGACTTCCACCCCGACCAGCATTGGACACCTGAGGCTGAGACGCCGCGGGTAGGGATCGACTGTGGCATCACGACCTTCGCGGCTGTCGCCGACGAGCACGGCAACGTCCACGAACAGGTCGACGCACCGAAGCCGCTGCGCGCGAACCTGCGGGCATTGCGACACGAGTCCAAGACGGTGAGCCGACGCCGGCACCTCTCCAGGGCGGTCGCCGACCTCGGCTGGGGTGAGCCGGCACGCCAGCTCGCCTACAAGGCCGACTGGCACCACGCCGAGCTGCATGTCGTGGACCGCTGGTACCCGTCGTCGAAGACCTGCTCGTGCTGCGGACACGTCGTCGACGTGCTGCCGCTGAGCGTGCGCGCCTGGACTTGCCCGAGATGCCTGACTGTTCTCGACCGCGACGACAACGTCGCGGTCAAACGGGGAGACCCCGTTCGCCCCCAAGGTCCAGCCGCGCTCACGCGGTAGACCGGACCGTCGCCCCCAAGCAGGGGTCGACACGAAAGCTCGTCGAGGGGAACGCTCTGGCCCAGCCCACCGGCAGGGTGAAACCGGGGACACCCCGCTCGCCCCGAAGGAAGCGAGCACCGAACCGTCACGCCTCACCGCCTGACGGAACAGACAC
Source organism: Acidimicrobiia bacterium (assembly GCA_020850945.1). GTDB lineage: Bacteria > Actinomycetota > Acidimicrobiia > UBA2766 > UBA2766 > QWHP01. The sequence continues at coordinate 23,850 of JADZDR010000061.1, forward strand.
CCGAGAAGGGTGCTGACGGACAGCCATCAGGTTGTTCGACAGACTTAGGTGAAGCCCCAGTGGGGGGTGTGTGTCTCCCATCGATTGGGACACCCGGCAGGGGTGGACCTCGGACGGGAGCCGGATCCGCGACCATCAGGGGTGATCGGTCAGGGGTGATCGGTTCGGGCCTCCACGAACCCGGCGGCAGAGAAGTCGCCGTCGAATGCGAGCGCCTCGTGGATTCGGCGGCGACGCATCAGCGCATAGCTCGTGGCGTCCACGAACGAGCATGCCCGCTCGTCGTGCATACGCAGCCAAGACCAGGCGCGCTCCTCGTCTGACTCGTCGATGCGGGCGACCTCGACACGCGGTGACTGCCAGATCGCGTCGAGCAACGCCATGGCGCGCCCATGGGAGGTGCGGCGCAGCAGCAGGAGGGTCCACGTCTCTCCCAAGACGAGGTTGCTCGTGACGACACGATCTGTCGTAGACCGCCACAACGTCACCGCGTCGGAGTGTCGCGCATCGGCCTTCGTGTAGAGCCCGAACCAGAAACTCGTGTCGGCGAAGCGGATCACCGACCGTAGACCACGGCGTCGATGTCCTCGGCGGGATCGCCGTCGCCTGTGCCGATCAGAGCGTCGACCGGATCGGAGGCGGTGGCCTGGCTTTGCTGCGACAGCAAGAGGCGGATGAGCCCGGCCTTCGACATGCCACGGCGGCGTGCCTCCGCCGCGAGCTCGTCATCCATGGCCTCGTCGATGTGGACCTGTATGCGTCTCATCTGAGCATCATACACATGTGAGAGTCGGCGGACTCTCACACGCCAAGTCCCTGTGGGCGTCACCCGGACGAGCGGAGGTCCCTCAGGATCGCCCCGACAGCCGTCTCGACGACCTCGCACGCGGCCGCGACCGACAATCCCCTGTCGCCTCGCAGGGTCTCCCAGGTCTCCCACGAGAGGATCAGGTCGACGGCGTCGAGCGTGGCCGCCGGCATTGAGACGTCCGAGAACACGTCCCTCACCTCCTGCCTGTGCACGAGACGGGCGCTGTCCAGGAGGTCCTGCAGCTTCGACGACCGGGCGGCGGCGAGGCGGACGGCCCGACGCACGGGCGTGACGCGCTCCCAGATGCGCCCGCGGCGCACGACGAATGCCGACACACGCTCGCCGAGGCGCCCGGTGGGGAGTGGCTCCCCGTAAAGGGGGAGGATGCGCTCGGTGTGGCGACGCGCCGCTTCGAGGAAGAGCGAGTCCATGTCGCTGAAGTGCTGGAAGACGGAGCGGAGCGAGACACCCGCCCGCGCGGCCACGGCGGGTGCCGTGGGGCGCAGATCCCCTTCGTCCACCAGACCCAGCAGGGCGTCGATCACCGCCGCGCGTGTGCGCAGCCCGCGCGCGACCCTTCCGTCGAGTGCGGTTTCGTCTCCTTCGCGCTCCGTCGTCTCGGGCAACACGGGGCAGATTCTACGAGGATGCGCCCGACCGGGAATTTTGGTTACACTGGGCAAGGTTTCTCACATGCCCGTAGGGAAAATATCTGCCGGGCTCCCTCTCCCAGGTGACGCAGATGACGACTTTTCGCGAACTCCTCTCGAGAACGAAGTCAGAGATCGACGAGATCGACTTCGAAGAGGGTGAACGCCGACTCAACAACGACCCGCAGACTCTCTGGGTGGACATCAGAGAGGCCGACGAGTACGAGAACGGCGCCATCCCCGGGGCCCACCACATCCCCCGCGGCTTCCTCGAGCTGCGCATCGAGAACGTGGTGCCGGCCAAGGACACCCCGCTCGTCCTCTACTGCGCCGGTGGCACACGTTCGGCGTTCGGCGCCAAGTCGCTGCGCGAGCTCGGCTACACGGACGTCGTGAGCCTCACACCCGGCTTCAACGGCTGGAAGGACAAGGGCGGCAAGTTCACGATCCCCCGCATCCTCACGCCCGAGCAGAAGCGCCGCTACCACCGCCACCTCCTCATGCCCGAGGTCGGCGAGACGGGACAGATGAAGCTCCTCGACTCGAGCGTGCTCCTGCTCGGCGCCGGCGGGCTCGGCTCCCCCGCCGCGCTCTACCTCGCCGCCGCCGGGGTGGGCCGGATCGGCATCGTCGACTTCGACATCGTCGACACCTCGAACCTGCAGCGCCAGATCCTCCACAACGAGGCCCGTGTCGGCGAGCTCAAGGTCGAGTCGGCGAAGCAGACCCTGCAGGGCATCAACCCCGACATCGAGGTCGAGGCGCATGCCGTGCGCCTCTCGTCGGCGAACGTCATGGACCTGTTCGCCGACTACGACGTGATCGTCGACGGCTGCGACAACTTCCCCACGCGCTACCTCACGAACGACGCATCCGTGCTCCTCGACAAGCCGGTCGTGCACGGCTCGATCTTCCGCTTCGAAGGCCAGGTCTCGGTCTTCTGGCCGGGCAAGGGCCCGTGCTACCGCTGCCTGTACGTGCAGCCGCCGCCGCCGGACCTGGCACCGAGCTGCGCCGAGGCCGGTGTCCTCGGTGTCCTCCCCGGCATCATCGGCTCGATCCAGGCACTCGAGGCCATCAAGGTGCTCCTCGGGATCGGCGACCCCCTCGTCGGCAAGCTCCTCACCTTCGACGCCCTCGAGATGAGCTTCCGCACCCTCAAGCTGCGCCGCGACCCGGAATGCCCGGCCTGCGGCGACGCGTCCCAGGTCGAGCTCGTCGACTACGACGAGTACTGCATCGCGCCCAACATGAAGCCCAAGGACGCCGATGCCAAGGGACTGCACGCGCAGGCCGAGGAAGCCCTCGGCGCCTGAGCTCCCCGCCGCCGACCGGGTTCAGCCCTTCACCTTCCAGACGACGTGCTCGGCGAAGGCGTTCGCGAGGTCGATCTTGTCCTGCAGGGTCTGCGTGTCCGGCTCACCCGTGTAGGGGTTGCGGAAGCCGACGATCACGTCCGTCACCCCCCGGTCCTCGAGGCGACGGCAGCCGTCGACGCTGAAGCCGTCGGCGTGGATGACGTGGATCTCGAACGGGTCCTTGTCGCGTCCGTAGTCGGCTCGCAGGACGGAGAGCGTCTCGAGGCAGGCGTCGAGCTCGCCCGGGTCCCCGCCGGCGTGCATCCAGCCGTCACCGAGGCGGGCGGCGCGGCGCAGGGCGCCCGCTGCGTGGCCGCCCACGAGGATGGGCACCGGGTCGTCGGGCACCGGACACATTTTGACCGCGGGGATGTCGTAGAACTCGCCGTGGTACTCGAACCAGTCCCCCGTGCCGAGCCCCCGCACGATCTCGATCATCTCGTCCATGCGCCGGCCCCGGTGCCGCCACGCCTGATCGGTCACGACGTAGTCCTCCGGCCACGGGCTCAGCCCGACACCGAGCGCAAGGCGGCCCCGCGTGAGCACCGCCGCCGACGTCGCCTCCTTTGCGACCATGACGGGCAGACGCACGGGGAGCTTGAGGACGAAGGTCGTGAAGCGGAGACGCTCCGTCACGGCACCGAGCGCGGCGACGAGCGTGAACGGCTCGAGCATCGGCTTGTCCTCGAGGAACTCACGACCGCCGTCCTCCGTGTACGGATACTGCGTATCGGACTCGCGGGGGTAGGCGATGCTGTCGGGCACGACGAACGAGTCGTAGCCGGCGTCCTCGACGGCTCGGGCGAGAGGCATGTAGAGCGCCGGGTCGATCATGGCGTCGGCGTAGCTGAAGCGCACTGCGTCCTCCCTCTGATGCTGTGAACCGCCCGCTCACGCTAGCCGGAGAGCCCGGCACGACCGCATCCGGCAGGAGGCGGACCGCGGGCACGGTGACGTAGCCTGCCGCCATGATCTCGATCGAGGAACTCACCGCCGAAGCCGAGACCTTCCTCGGCGCCCACGCCGAGCCGCGCCGCGCGCGTGAGTTCCGCTGGGGGGAAGGCGAACAGGCGATGGGCCTGTTCCCCGAACGCCCTCCGGCCGAAGAGGCTGCCGAGGTCGCGGCTGCGAAGGCGTGGCGCCGCGAGGTCTTCGACGCCGGCTTCGGCTGGCTCGCGGGACCGGAGGCCTACGGAGGGCGCGGTCTCTCGCTCGAGCACGAACGGGCGTGGCAGGCCGTGGAAGCCCGCTACGAGACGCCGTCCGTCGTGCCGTTCGGGATCACGTACGGGATGATCGCGCCGACCATCCTCGCGCACGGCACCGAGAAGGCGAAGCAGCTCTGGCTCGAGGCGCTCTACCGCGGCGACCTCATCGCGTGTCAGCTCTTCAGCGAGCCCGGCGCCGGTTCCGACCTCGCGGGTGTGTCGACACGGGCAGAGCGCGACGGGGACGAATGGATCCTGTCCGGCCAGAAGGTCTGGACGTCAGGCGCCCACTACAGCGGCATCGGTGAGATCCTCACCCGCACCTCGACCGACAAGCCCAAGCACAAGGGCCTCACGATGTTCGTCGTCGAGATGGACGCGCCCGGCGTCGAGGTGCGGCCCCTGCGCCAGATGACGGGGGGGTCGGCGTTCAACGAGGTCTACCTCGACGGGGCCCGTGTCGCCGACTGGCAGCGCCTCGGCGAGGTCGACGACGGCTGGCGCGTGGCGCTCACGACGCTGATGAACGAACGCGCCGCCATAGGCTCCGCCGTGGGTGCGGGCATGACGGACGAGATCATGACCCGGCTCCTCGCGCTCGTGCAACAACTGGGTGTCGGCTCGGACGCGGATGTACGCCTGCACGTGGCGGAGATCTTCAGCAGTGCGCGCATCGCCCGGTACACGACGGAACGGGCGACGGCGAAGATGGAGGCCGGCCAGCTCCCTGGGCCGGAGATGTCCATCGGCAAGCTCCAGTTGACGCAGAACCTCGAGCGCATCGGTGACCTCCTCGGCCACATGCTCGGACCCCGCCTCGTCGCCGACACGGGCGAGTGGGGCACATACGCATGGGGCGAGCTCGTCCTGTCCACGCCCGGCATGCGAGTGGCGGGCGGCACCGACGAGGTCATGCGAAACATCATCGGCGAGCGTGTGCTCGGCCTCCCGAAGGAGCCGCGTGTGGATGCTCAGGTACCCTCGGGCGGCGGGACGTAACGGACCTTCTCGAGCTCCCAGTACGTGCGGAGTGACAATAGACTGCCTGACATCCGAGCTGTGACCGTCCGGGGGCGCCGTGGGAAGGGGCACCGTATGGAACCGCCGGATCGCGAGAGGCACGCCACGCGGGCCGGTTGCAGGAGGCGGGTGTGGCTGAGTGTCGCTGGGATGGTTGTCGGAACCGTGGCAGCTCTGGGCGGAGTTGTCGGCACCCTCTACTTCTGGCTGGTGTTCTTCGTGTCGGCGTCCTCATGCGGCATGTCCACCGACGGCTGCGACACCCATGGCCAACTCGAAGTCCACCGCGCACTGACCGGCTTCAGGCAATCGCTGTTGCTGATTGCCTTCGGGCTCTTGATCACATCAGTGGCCGCCGTGATGTGCATGCGAAACCGAGAAGCACCCCACCCTGAATCCGGGAGCTCGTCGGGTTCTCGTGGATCGAGCTCGAACTGACGCACCCGCTTCCGGCTCGGGGCCGAATCCCCTGGGGTGTGTGGACGCTCAGCCGTCCGCGGGCGGTGGGACGTAGCGCACCTTCTCGAGCTCCCAGTACGTGCGCAGCGACACGAGACGCCCGTCCTCGTCGACCCGGTAGCAGAAGACGCCGTCCACGAGGACCTGCGAGGAGTCGGCGAAAGTGGTCGTGATCGTGCCGACGTTCGCGACCTCGTCGCCCACTGCGTAGGAGTGCTCGATCTCGAACGACACGTCGTTCGGACCGATGTTCGCGTCCCAGAAGTGCGAGATGGCGTCCTTGCCCCGGTGCCCCTTGCCCTCGGGATCGAGCGGCGACACCCCGATCGGATCCTCGACGATCGCGTCGTCGGCGAAGTTGGCGAGCCATGCCTCCTTGTCGTGCGCCGCGACCGCCTGGATCGAGCGGTGCGACGCGGCTCGCGCCGGATGTTCCTCCCGCATGTCTCCTCCCGGGTCTGAGGCCGCTCAGCGTACACTCGGGCTCCTCCATCGACCCACGCGGCAGGCTCGCCCGATCGTGCCAGACAGAGATCCGTTCCGCCTCGACCCGGCCGTGGGCGTGCTCGTCCTCCTCGGGGCATCCGTGCTCGCCCTCGCCATCGCCCCCCTGGCAATGCCGGACTCCTACTCGTGGGTCTCGAACACGACGAGCGAGTCGGGAGCCCAGGGTGTGCCTGGTGCGTGGGTCGCCCGACTCGGCTTCCTGTTCTTCGGCCTCGCTGTGATCTGGCTCGATGTCCTCGCCCGGAAGGAGTGGAGACAGCCGGGGGCCGCCCTGCACATGGTCTTCGGGGTCTGCATGGTCGTCGTCGCCGCGTTCTCCGTCCGGCCCTGGGATCCCGACGCGCCTTTCGATGCCACCGAGGACCTCATGCACTCGGTTGCCGCCACGACCATGGGTTTCGCCTTCGCGTCGGGCGTGGTCGCGGTCGCGCTGAGGCGGAACGACGGCCGCCCCCGCTTCACGGCCCTTGACGTCGTAGCGGTCGGAGCGGCCGTCCTGATTCCCCTGTCGATGGCCACTTGGGGGGATGTCGACGGAATCCCCCAGCGGGCGATGTTCCTCGTCGCGTTCACCTGGTACGGATGGGAGGCTCTCAGGCGGTCTCGGTCCCGTAGGAGTCCACGAGCTCGACGAGCGTCCGCGTCGCGAACCCAGTCGCTCCCTTGACGATCCAGCCGTCGGTCCGGTCGGCGCGGGCGGGACCTGCGATGTCGAGGTGCGCCCATGGCGTTTCGCCAACGAACTCGGAGAGGAAGAGCCCTGCGGTGATCGCGCCGCCCCATCGCTCGCCGATGTTCTTCATGTCGGCGACCTCGGACTCGAGCATGGCCTTGTAGTCGTCCATCAGGGGCATGCGCCACACGGGTTCCCCGACCAGGGCGGCCGCGTCCTCGACACGGCCGGCGAGGGCGTCGTCACTCGCGAAGAGTCCCGCGCACTTGGGTCCGAGGGCGACCATGCACGCCCCGGTGAGCGTGGCCACATCGACGATCGCGTCCGGTCCGAGCTCGGCCGCAAGACTGAGGCCGTCGGCGAGGACGAGGCGTCCCTCCGCATCCGTGTTCAGGACCTCGACGGTCTTGCCGTTGCGGGCCGTGAATACGTCACCCGGCTTCTGCGCCGCGCCGCTCGGCATGTTCTCGCTCGCGGGCACGATCGCTGTCACCGTGACGGGGGGTTTCAGTGCCGCGATGGCCGACATCGCCCCCATCACGGCAGCCGCCCCGCTCATGTCGGTCTTCATGGACTCCATGCCGTCGGCAGGTTTGAGGGAGAGGCCCCCGCTGTCGAAGGTGATCCCCTTGCCGACGAGGACGAGATGCGCACGGGCGGACGCATCGGGCGTGTACGTGAGCCGGATGAGGCGAGGTTCCTCGACACTGCCCGCCGCGACGGCCAGGAGCCCGCCCAAGCGCTCGTCCCGAATGCGCGGGGCCTCCCACACCTCGACGGCGAGCCCCGCCGCGTCGGCGATCCCGAGCGCGCGGTCGGCGAGGACGCGGGGCGGGAGCTCGCCCGCGGGCGTGTTCGCGAGGTCGCGGGCGAGGACGGTGGCAGCGGCGAGCATCCTTCCACGTTCGGCGTCCCCGGCGTCCGCTTCGAGAACGATCAACTCCTCGACGCGTGGCGGGGTCGCCTCGGACTTGAACGCGTCGAAGGTGTAGGAGCCGAGGAGGGCTCCTTCGACCACAGCCGTGACCGCGTGCCCACCGCCGGTGCCCGCACCGTCCAGGGCGAGCGCGATCCTGTGCTGGCGGCCGCCGTCCCGGGCTGCGGTCGCGGCCGCGCTGCGGAGGACATCGGCCGTGACGTCGGCCTCGGGGCCGAGGCCGACGACCCCCACGAGCGGGCTGCGCGTGGAATCGCCTCCCGCGACGGTGCGAGCCTGGCCCGGCTTGGCCTCGAAGGCGACGGCGTCGAGGAACGACACCAGGCTCCCGCCCATGGCGGCGTCGAGCGCCGCGGCCCGTGACGTGAGGGCATAACCGTCCGGCGTCGAATGCGCCCCGACGTACACGACATCGGCCTCGATCGCGGCGGGGGTGGCATCGGTGGCTGTGACGGTGACGTTTCGCATGGGCTCGGAGGATATCGGGCGGTCCGTGTCAGTCGCCGTGCAGGGTGCGCCTCTGGGTCTCGGCGTCTCGGGCGAGGAGGTACACGAGATCGCCGAGCCTGTTCAGCCACTTCACGACCAGGGTGTCCTCCATACCGGGCGTCTGGGAGATCTCGGCCGCGCGCCGCTCGGCACGCCTCACGACGGTGCGCGCGAAGTCGAGGGCGGCGGAGAGGCGGTCGGCGCCGGGGAGGACGAACTCGGTGAGCTCGGGGAGCCGCGCCTCGAGGTCGTCGATCTCGGACCGGAGCCGGTCGCACATCCCGTCGGAAACCCGGGTCTCCCCCGGGACGAGCTTGTCCCTGTTCTCGGGGAGCGTGGCGAGCTCCGCCCCGGCCACGAACAGGTCCTTCTGGAGGGCCACGACGAGGTCGTGGAGGGGCGTCCCGACCTCGCATTCCGCCCTGGCAAGGCCGAGGGCGGCGACGGCTTCGTCCACCGTTCCGTACGCCTCCGGTCCCGCCGCCCACTTCGTGACGCGCCCGCCGTAGAGCAGGCCGGTCGTGCCGTCGTCACCCCGTCCCGTGTAGACCTTCATCGGCCGAACCTACCCTGTGGACCGCGTGTGAGGCGTTCCCCGTCACGGCACCGCCCTCCGCAGGAGGGGCTACGCTCTGTGGCCGTGGCCTCCAAGTTCGACGTCGAGAACCTGGGCCCCGGTGGTCGCTATGCGGTCGAGCGTGTCGCGGACGCCGCGGGCGTGGGTGCCGGATCCCGTGTCCTCGAGCTGGGCGCCGGGCACGGCATCGCGTCCATCCACCTGGCCGAGACACGTCAGTGTCGCGTCGTCGCGACCGACATCGACATCGAGAAGCTCGAGCGCCTGCAGCGCCGCGTCCTGTCGCTCGGGCTCGAGAACTACGTGGACGCATCGCCGCTCGACTGCACGAAGACGTTCCCGCACGCGGCCGAGTCATTCGACCTCGTACTGGCCGGCTCGGTGCTGGACCGGACCGATGCCATGCACATCCCCGTGCGCGAGGCGTACCGGGTCCTGCGTCCGTGTGGCCATCTCGCCATCTACGGTGCCGTCTGGAAGCGTGAGCTGCGCGACGAGGCGGTCATGCGCGTGCTCGGCAAGCACATCCAGTCGCTGCCGGACTACGAGCTCCTCCTCGCCCAGCAGGGCTTCCGCATCGCGACGAGTCGCCTTCTGCCGGACCATCTGTGGGCGGACTACTACCGGCAGTTCGTCGACGCGCTCGAGGACGAGTACGAGGCGGAGCCCGACATCCCCCAACCGTGGGGATGGTACGAGGAGACCTCGATCGTGCTCACCCACCTCGACGTGATCGGCATCGGCCTCGTCGTCGGCCGCAAGGACCCAGTCGAAGAGCCGGCCGGCCCGTTCGAGATCGCCGCCGAGGCCGTCCCCGACCTCGAGGTCGCGGTCGATCTCGACCTCGACCTCGAGACCATCGGGGAATCCCCCCGCTGACCTGCCCGGTCCGCGTTCACGCGGCAGTCACGCCATCCATGCCACGACGAGGGCGCCGAACGCGACCATCGTCGCCACGTAGCTGAGTCCCGTGGCCGACATGACGGCGGCATAGCCGGGCTCGCGCAAGGCCCCGCGGACGAGGACGAGGAGCACGGCACTGAACACGACTAGTCCCATCCAGGCGAGGACGAGAGGCTCGGGCCCCGCCCACTCCCAGACGATTCCACCCGGGAGCAGGAGCTCGGCGGCGGCGAAGGCCCCGAGGGCCCCCATCGAGATCGCGTTGAGGCGCGCGATCGCCACCTTCGGGAGCTTCGGGTCGATGAGGTACCAGTGGCCGAGTGCCATCTCGTCCGTTACCGAGCCCACGAAAGCCGCGCCGGCGAGCGTCCGGAAGACCGTCGCGATCGAGGACTCGTCCGTGGCCACCGCCATCCCCGCCAGCACGACCACTCCGACGACACCCGCGGTGGCCTCGAACACGTCCTCGAGGACGGACTCGGGCAACCGCGACCGCACGCGGGACGCGACGACGGAGAGGACACTCGCCCCCGCCGCCACGAGCAACAGGGGGACGTCGCGGCCTGCCGCCAACCAGGCGAGGACCGCGAGTCCGGCCGAGATGCCCGAGACGAGCCACGCGAACCCCGGCGACGTCGCCCGCCACCTCGTGACCACGAAGAGCACGGACGACATGCCCACCGCCCACTGGGCGAGGACGAGGTCAGGTGAGACACGCAAGGCGGTCCCGACTCCTACCTGAGGTGGGTGTCGAAGAAGTCGAGGACCATGTCCCAGGCGTCGGCAGCGGCATCCTCGTCGTAGGTCGCCCGCGTGTCGTCGAAGAACGCATGCCCGCAGCCCTCGAAGATCTCGACCGTGCAGTCCACGCCGCGCGCGACGAGGTCGGCTTCGAACGCCGTGACCCGATCCCGCTCGATGGACTCGTCCTCTGCGCCGAAGATCCCGAGGACAGGAGGCATGGCCGCGTAGTCGGGAGCCATACCCTCCCACGGGATGACGCCGTAGAAGTCGACGCAGGCGGCGATGGCCGCGTGCTGCGACGCCGCCACGAGGGCCAGCTCACCACCCATGCCGAACCCGACGATACCGACCTTGTCGCCTCGCACGGACTCGTGCCCGAGGAGGAAGTCCGCGGCGGCACGACAGTCCGCGACGGCCCGTGGCACCTCGGGACCGAGCATGAGCCGACCCGCCTCGTCGGGTCCGTCGGTCGTCCGAACCCGGTGGATGTCGGGGGCGATCGCAACGAGACCCCCGTCCCCGAACCTGTCGCACACGTCCCGGATGTGGTCGTTCCGGCCCCACCACTCGGACAGGACGACGATCCCCGGTCGCGGCCGGGTCGTCGTGGCAAGCCACGCCGGTACACCGCCGTGCGCGGCCGGGAGCTCGATCATCTCACCCATGTCGCGTGAAAGCCTGCCGCCCGATCCCTCACCCGTGCCAGTCGAGGCCGCGTCCCGTGCGGATCGGCACTGAATCGGCACTCCAGGCGTGCCGAGGACTCTCAGATGATCTTCGCGAGCCGCCTCCGACCCTCGCTGCGACGTCTCCTCGTGTTGTGCCTGATCCTCGGCACACTCGCTCCCACCGCGACGAGGTATGCGAGCGGGCGGATGGCAGGGCTGTGGCCGTTCGATGCCGCGCCCGCGGCTGCGGGCACGACGGCAACCGTGGCGGGCACGGCAGCCGTGTCGACCCGCGCGAACCTCCCCCATCCGCTGCTCAGCCCCGTCCCGTTCTGGCACACGAACCCGGACGGGACGCCGGTGCGCTTCGATCCGTGTCGCACCGTAGCGTGGGTCTTCAACCCGGCCTACGAGCCGCCTGACGGCCTCCAGGCCGTCCAGGCCGCCTTCGAACGCGTCACGGAGGAGACGGGCGTGCGATTCGAGTACGAGGGCGAGGTCGACGAGATGCTCTGGGAGGGACGCGATCCGGTCGACCGGGAGAGGTACGGGAACCGGTGGGCACCAATCCTCGTGGGCTGGGCGCCGCCGCACCCGGCCGGCCTCCTCTCGTCGGCCGAGACAGTCGCCACGACGCACGTCTCGACCGCACCCGATCCGCTCACGTCGGGGAACGAGATCGTCGTCACGGCCCAGATCGTCCTCAACGCCGACATGCCCCTCGTCCGCACGGGACCGGGCCGGCTCCCCCCCATGGACAGTTGGGGGTCCGCCGTCCTGCACGAGCTCGGACACGTCCTCGGTCTCGACCACACCGAGGACCCGACTTCGCTCATGCACCCGCGAGCGGCGACCGCGCTCGACTTCACACACGACGATCTCCTCGCCCTGCGCCACGTGGGCCGCGAGGCGGGATGCCTCGCCTCACCGGCCGTCGGGCGGGACTGACCGGCACACGGGCCCCGCGTGGCGTAGGATCCGGACGTGGGCTGCTTTCTCGTCCTCCTCGGCGCCTTCGTCCCCCGCATCGCGCTCTTCCTCTGGTGGATCTTCGGGGACAAGCTGGCCGTCGTCTTCGACAACTTCATCCTCCCGTTCATCGGGTTCATCTTCCTCCCGTACACGACGTTGTTCTACGCCCTCGTCTGGAGCCCGGTCGGGGGCGTGCGGGGACTCGGCTGGCTCGTCGTCGTCTTCGCGTTCCTCCTCGATCTCTCGCACTGGTTCGGGAGCGATCGGGAGCGGCGCCGCCGCGGTACCGCCCAGAGCGCCGCGTGACGGACCCCGGACATCCGGGCCTGCCCCTGGCCCCGAGGTGACAGAATCAGGGGTGCATGTACGCCATCATCGACGGGAACGAAGCTGCCGCCCGCGTCGCACACCGCCTGAGCGAAGTCATCGCCATCTATCCGATCACACCGGCCAGCCCCATGGGGGAGCTCGCCGACGAGTGGAGCACGCGGGGTGAGACGAACCTCTGGGGCACGGTCCCCGAAGTCGTCGAGATGCAGAGCGAGGCGGGGGCGGCCGGAGCCCTGCACGGCGCCGTGCAGGCGGGGGCCCTCGCCACGACGTTCACGGCGTCCCAGGGTCTCCTACTCATGCTTCCCAACATGTTCAAGATCGCCGGTGAGCTGACACCGACAGTCATCCACGTCGCCGCCCGCACCGTGGCCACACACGCGCTCTCGATCTTCGGGGACCACTCGGACGTGATGGCCGCCCGCTCGACAGGGTTCGCGATGCTCGCCGCCTCGTCCGTGCAGGAGGCACACGACTTCGCCGCCGTCGCCCACGCCGTGACCCTGCGCTCCCGTGTCCCGTTCCTCCACTTCTTCGACGGCTTCAGGACATCGCACGAGATGGGCCGGGTTGCCCTCCTCGACGATTCCGACCTGCACGCCCTGATCGACGAACGTGCCGTCCTCGCCCATCGCGCGCTTCGTCTCACCCCCGACGCGCCGGTGCTGCGCGGCACGGCCCAGAACCCCGACGTGTTCTTCCAGGCCCGCGAGGCCGCCAATCCCCACTACGACGCGGTGCCGGGGATCGTGCAGGAAGTCATGGACGAGCTCGCCGCCCGGACCGGCAGGCACTACCACGCTGTCGACTATGTCGGTTCCACCACGGCCGAGCATGTCCTCGTCCTCATGGGCTCGGGGTGTGGTGCCGCCCGCGAGTGCGTAGCGGACCTCGCGAGCCGCGGTGATCCCGTCGGTCTCGTCACGATCCGCCTCTACCGCCCCTTTCCCGCGTCCGCGCTCGCTGCCGCCCTGCCCGACACGGCGCGCCGCGTCGCCGTGCTCGACAGGACGAAGGAACCCGGTGCCGTAGGGGAGCCCCTCTACCTCGACGTCGTGGCCGCGCTCCATGCGGGGGGACGGGGCGATGTCGACGTCCTGGGCGGCCGCTACGGGCTCTCCTCCAAGGAGTTCACCCCCGCCATGGTCAAGGGTGTCCTCGACTCCCTCGTGCGGGCCGACACACCCCGCCCCTTCACAGTGGGGATCGTCGACGACGTGACGCACACGAGCGTCCCTCCCGACCCCGACTACACGCTCGAGGGGGGTGAGATCCGGGCCGTGTTCTACGGTCTCGGCGCCGACGGCACGGTGGGCGCGTGCAAGGCGACGACGAAGATCATCGGCGAGGGCACCGAGCTCCATCCCCAGGCGTACTTCGTGTACGACTCGAAGAAGTCGGGATCCATCACCGTGTCGCACCTGCGGTTCGGGCCGGATCCGATCACGTCGACGTACCTCGTGGAGCGGGCGACGTTCGTCGCCTGTCACCAGTTCCAGTTCCTCGAGCGCATCGACGTCCTCGCATGTGCCGCCGACGGCGCGACGTTCCTCCTCAACAGCCCGCACGGACCCGGCGAGGTGTGGGACCACCTCCCACGGGAGGTGCAGGAGACGATCATCGCCAAGCGGCTGCACTTCTTCGTGATCGACGCGCATTCCGTGGCACGGGAGGCCGGCATGGGTGCACGCATCAACACGGTCATGCAGCCCTGCTTCTTCGCACTCGCCGGCGTCCTCCCCCGCGACGAGGCGGTCGCCAAGATCAAGGATCACGTCGAACGGATGTACGCGCGGCGCGGCCGGCCGATCGTGGAACGCAACCACGCCGCGATCGACGCCGCTCTTCACGCCCTGCACGAGGTGAGCGTGCCCACCGCCGTCACGGCCACATCGGGCCGCCTTCCACCCGTGCCTGCCGACGCGCCCGACTTCGTGCAGCGGGTCACGGGGCGGATCCTCGAAGGACAGGGTGATCTCCTGCCCGTCAGTGCCCTGCCGGTGGACGGCACGTTCCCGACGGGTACGGCCCGCTGGGAGAAGCGGATGATCGCGCACGAGATCCCGATCTGGGACCCCGACATCTGCATCGACTGCGGGAAGTGCGCGATCGCGTGTCCGCACGCCGCGATCCGCATGAAGGTCTACGCCCCCTCCACGTTGGAGGACCTCGACGCGGAGGTTCTGACGAAGCCGTTCCGCTCGAAGGAGATCTCCGGCTACAACGTCACGATCCAGGTCGCGCCTGACGACTGCACCGGCTGCGGTGTGTGCGTGGACGTGTGCCCGGCCAAGAACAAGGCGGAGGTCCGCCTCAAGGCGATCAACATGCGTCCCGCCGCCACCCACCGCATGCAGGAACGGGTGCGGTTCGACGCGTTCCTCTGCATCCCCGAGGCCGCACCGGACCTGCTCGAGCCGGGCACGGTGAAGGGCTCGCAGGTGCGCGAGCCCCTCTTCGAGTACTCGGGTGCCTGCGCAGGCTGCGGCGAGACCCCCTATCTCAAGCTCCTCACCCAGCTCTTCGGTGACCGCATCGTGATCGCGAACGCGACGGGATGCTCGTCGATCTACGGCGCGAACCTGCCTACGACGCCGTGGACGACGAACGCGGCCGGACGCGGGCCGGCTTGGTCGAACTCCCTGTTCGAGGACAACGCCGAGTTCGGCCTCGGGATGCGCCTCGCGCTCGAGAGCCACCTGCACGAGGCGACGCGCCTCCTCCACGACCTCGCACCACTCGTGGGCGAGGACCTCGCCCGCACGATCCTCGAAGCACCGCAGACGTCTTCGGTCGAGATCGAGACGCAGCGGCGGCTCGTGGAGGACCTGCAGGGCCACCTCGCAGGTGTGGGAGGTGAGGCAGCCGGCCAGGCCGCACGACTCGATTCGATCGCCGACGACCTCGTGCGCAAGAGCGTCTGGATCGTGGGTGGTGACGGTTGGGCATACGACATCGGCTACGGCGGACTCGACCACGTGCTCGCGTCGGGACGTGATCTCAACATCCTCGTGCTCGACACCGAGGTGTACTCGAACACGGGGGGGCAGGCCTCGAAGGCGACACCGCGGGCGGCGGTCGCGAAGTTCGCGGCGGCGGGAAAGGCGACCGGCAAGAAGGATCTCGGCATGATCGCAACCCAGTACGGCGACGTGTACGTGGCCCACGTCGCCCTCGGCGCGAACGACGTGCAGACCGTCAAGGCGTTCGTCGAGGCCGACGAATGGCCAGGTCCGTCCCTCGTGATCGCCTACAGCACGTGCATCGCACACGGCATCGACATGGCGACGTCCATGAGCCATCAGAAGGATGCCGTGCGGTCCGGCTACTGGCCCCTCTACCGATACCACCCCGGCGCGGACGAGCACGCGCGGCCCTTCAAGCTGGACTCGAAGTCGCCGTCGATCCCGTTCCGCGAGTTCGCCGCGAAGGAGGCCCGCTTCGCGATGCTCGAACGTGTCGACCCCGAGAGGGCGCGTGAGCTCGCCGACCTCGCCCAGGCGGACATCGACGAGCGCTGGCGGCTCTACGACCAGATGACCGACATCGAGCGGACCGTCATCGGTACGGAGCGGGAGGAGGACTGGGACTGATGGTTGACCTGACCGTCGACTACCTCGGTATGACGCTGCGCTCGCCCCTGGTCGCGTCGGCCTCTCCCGCGACGGCGGACGTCGACGGGCTGCGCCGCCTCGAGGATGCGGGATGTGCAGCCGTCGTCCTCCCCTCGCTCTTCGAGGAGGAGATCGAGCACTACGCGCTCGAGGTCGACAGGATCCTCATGACGGGTGCGGACAGCCACACCGAAGCCCACTCCTACTTCCCGGACCTGTACGAGTACTACACGGGACCCGAGCGCTACCTGGACCTCGTCGAGCGGGCGAAGCGTGCAGTCTCGATCCCCGTGATACCGAGCCTGAACGGTGTGACGACGGGATGGTGGACGGAGTTCGCGCGCCACCTCCAGGACGCGGGGGCCGATGCCATCGAGCTGAACGAGTACGTCGTCGCCGCCGACCCGAACCTGAGCTCCGCCTCCGTGGAGGAGCGCTACCTCGATCTCGTGCGCGAGGTCGAGGCGACCGTCGACATCCCCTTCGCCGTGAAAATCGGGCCGTTCTTCAGCTCCTTCGGCAACATGGCGGGGCAGCTCGTCGCGGCGGGGGCAGACGGGCTCGTCCTCTTCAACCGCTTCTTCCAGCCCGACATCGACCTCGACACCCTGTCCGTCGAACCACATCTGACTCTGAGCGACTCCGAGGACCTGCGCCTCCCGTTGCGCTGGATCGCCCTCCTGCGGCGTCGCATCGAGGCGTCACTGGCCGCCTCGTCGGGCATACACACGGTCGAGGACGTCCTCAAGGCCCTCCTCGCCGGGGCGGACGTGACGATGATGGCGTCCGCCCTCCTCCGCCACGGTGCGGACCACATCCAGGGTGTGGAGCGGGCGCTCGTCGGCTGGCTCGAGGACCACGGCTACACGTCCGTGCGCCTCCTGCAGGGGAGCGTGTGCGCCGACGCCGCCGCCGACCCCTCCGCGTACGAGCGCGCGAACTACCTCCAGACCCTGCGCTCCTACTCGAGCGACCGGATCTGAGGACGGGAGGCACGTCAGGAGATGTTCACGACGAATCGTCCCGCGCCCACTATGTCCCCGTCGCTGCCGTAGTCGAGGTAGAACGCGTAGTACGAGCCGGGCAGGGCATACGTGTGCACGGCCGACTCCGTGGCGGCGCCGTCCTGCGCGCCGTCACCGAAGTGCCACACCCTGCGGTTCGGGAAGGGCGGCGGTCCGGTCAGGGTGAGGGGACTGCCCACGGACCCGTACTGCGCCACGCCGGGCGGGATTGCGTCGTCGTAGAAGGGGCCGTAACCACTCGCGTCCAGATGGCCCCTCCGCACGTCGCCTGTACCGCCGCCACCGGTCCGTCGCCGATCGACCGTCACGTAGGCGGATCCGTCGCCCTGGGGAGTGATCGTGACTGCGAACCTCCACGGTTGGGGCCAACCGTTGGCTGCCCAGCCCGTGACCGCACCGGGGAAGTCCGGGGTCTTGACCTGGCGCAGCCAGCGGATCTGGCCGTTCGGGTGCCTCGCGACGACGTAGACCTTCGTGTACCGGTACCAGCCGGTGGAGGGGGTGATCCTGCACTCGTTCTCCACGACGATCCTGTAGGTGGTGAGGTCCTGGCCGATCGCCGCGTTCGCGGTCTCCTGCAGTCCGCAGTTCGTGGGGGGAGTGGTGTAGGAGACGGGGACGAGAAGGCCGGGGAAGGCGAAGATCTGGGGGACTCGGAAGTCGAGGGGACTGCGTGACATGTCGCGGATCATCTCGTACAACCATGCGCCGGGACGGATCAGTCCGAAACCGCCGAGGTCCTGCAGCCACAGGAACCGCCGCTGGCCGGCCGTGAACAGCGGATCGACGATGAACTCGCCCGAGACATACCCGCCGACACGCACGTCGTCGAGCCGGACGGCATCGATGTCGAAGACGTTCTCGAGCCCGTCGCGGAAGCAGATGGTGCCACCGCAGGACCAGTCGGTGCCGATCACGCCGACGGCACGGCGCCAATCCGTGGTCTCGTAGTGGATGACGTCCAGGCCGATCACCTCGAAGTGCACGTACGGCCTGAAGACGTAGTACACACCTCCGCCGTCGACGTAGCCGCCGGTCGCCGCGTCGAAATAGGTCTCGTGGAAGCGGCCCTCGATGTCGGCTCCGGCTCCCCAGTCCGCATCCGACATGTCGAGGACCAGCTTGGCGGCCGCCTGGCCGACGTGGATGTCGGTGACGTCGGTCAACACGATCTCGACGGGGAGGTCGAAGTCGATGCAGTAGTCGTAGTAGCCCCACAACGGGTCGCTCTCGGCGCCGAATCCGATCTTGTCGATGCGCAGCTTCGCCGAGCCGCTCACAGGGCTGTTCGAGCGGAGGGCGAGTGCCGTCTGGGGCGTGTCGGCACTGTCCCGTTCCTGCATGGAGTCACGGCCGCGACGCATGTCGAGGCGGATCGCGTCGGCGCCCTGCAGATCGAGAGACGCGTGCAGGTAGGTCATCTCGGGACTTCCCCTGCCCACGTACTCACGGCCCGGACACATGTAGGTCTGCGTGTCAGGGGTGTCGTTGGGTGCCTCGGCGGAGCGCAGCCGTGCCTGCAGGTCGAGGGTCGCGGCAACGCCGGTGAGGTCGAGGCTGTAGGTGGGCACGATGTTGCGTCCGTCGTTGTTGCCGGGGGGACCGACGTAGGCGAGGCGGTTGAGGTGGTAGACGTCGGCCTTGATCCGTTCCAACGGGCTGGCGGCCGTGAAGCGGGCCTCGGCGTCCGTCCAGGGCAGGCGCCGGTTCGTGACCAGGCGGAAGCGGCCGTCGAGGCTCCCGGGGATCCGGCCGAGCTCAGCCTTGATCTCGTACCAGTCCGTCCCGCTCTGCGCCTTGACCTGCGCAGTCATGTCGCCGAGGTTCGCCTTCGTCGACCTGTAGCGGACCTGGATGCCCTCGACGTCGTCGACCTCGTACCGGAGCCGGTCCTGGCAGCGCTGGAGCTCCTCCGTCTCCGTGGCTGCCGTGCACGCGAGGGGATCCCAGATCATGACGTGGCGGGGAACGTCGAGGACGAGGCGGAGGTGAACCCCCCAGTTCCCGTGCGCCACGCGGGCGACGACGTCGGCACCGGGCCGCCGCGCGAGGTCCCGTGGGTCTTCCCGGACAGGCAGGCCGGGGGGATCGGTCCCCATCGCGGCAAGAGCGGCACCGCTGCCGAGACGCACGACTCCGCTCAGCCGCAGGTCCGTGCTGTCGTCGGCCGGGGGTCCGTTCACGGGCGGTGTCGTGATGTCGCACGATTCCGTGTTCACCCAGATCCACGGACTGGCGGAGCCGCCGTCACCACGCTGGATGCGGGCGAGGATCTGCGGGGGCAGATGGTTCAGGACGGCATTGACATACACGCCGGTGTCCGCGTCGTCGTAGATGTTGGCGACGAACGGCCCGCCCGTGGGTCGGGTACGCAGGCAGAACTGCTGCGGCGCCACGCGGTACGCAGCCTGCGTGAGGTTGCGCAGACCCGCCCGTACCCCCCAGACGTCGGGGTAGGCGGAGTCGGGGAACACCGCGCGGATGCCCTCGTCCGCCCAGTCCGTGAAGGGCGGCTGCTCGGCTGTATCACCGTCGGATCCGTCGGGGATGGCGGGCAGCGCCGGGGCTGCGAGGAGGTCCCCGTCCCCCCATTTCGGCACACCACCCCGCACTACCGTCACGAGGAGGCTGTTGTCCGGACAGGGCACGACCTCACGCGGTCGCGGTACTGGCCACGGCACAGGCCGCGGCACGGGAGGAGGACACGCCTCGACGTCGACGCCCGTCAGCCTCTCGGCGGGATCCTCCACCCACGTGGCCTTCACGTATCGAGGTAGGGTGACGTCCGCGTGGAGACGCGTCCGCACGCGCGCCTCGCGGTCGCCGTGGTCGGTGACGATCGCCCCCGCCCGGACCCGCGTGGCGGCATCGGTGTCGAGGACCAGCACGCTCTCGGTGTTGCGGGAGGGGGGGAACACACCCCGTTCCCTTTCGAGGCGCTGGTGCCTGTTCAGGGTGAGGGTGGCGCGGCGGGGAAGGCCACCCCCTCCGTCCGCACCGATCTCGAACTGGGCGTAGGCGACGAGATGACTGTTCGGGTCGGGGGCGGCAGCCTCCGTACCGGGACCCTCCACGTATGCGGCACCCGCGAGGGGCATGGCGCCGGATGCCGTGTAGTCCACACGGAAGGCAGTACCCGGCCTGCTCACGTAGGACGCGGTGAGGTCCTGGGGCAGCTTGGCGACCGAACCCCAGATGTCGAGGAGTGTCCCCTGGTTCCGGAAGTCGAGGCGTGTGCGGCCGTCGACGCGTGCGCGGACATCGACATCCCGGGCCTCCTCTGTGAGCAGGCGCACCTGCACGCCACTGCCGGGAGCGTTGACCCCGCTGGTGTCGAAACCCGCATGCGCGACACCGGGGAGTCCCGCCGAGATGCGATAGAGCCGGCGGGGCAGATCCGCCCGCGGACGCTGGAGGCCGTAGACGAGGTGGTTGCGCTCGGACTCGACCGGGGCGTCGGGCAGGTCGGCGGCGGCGGGGTCACCCGGGAAGAAGTTCTGCGCTGTGACATCGACACGCGCGGGGTGGACAGGGGTCGCGCCGCTGCAGGGCACGACGGGTACGCCGGGGCTCACCTCGGTCGTGGGACAGAAGTCGAGTCGGGCGCCGGCGAAGGACCCTGACGCGTCTCGCGTGGCCGTGACGTACGAACGTTCGGGAAGACCGCTCACAGCCCCGCTCGCAACGAAGGGGACATCGTCTGCGGGCGCCGCCATCTGGAACCTCTGCAGGAGAAGGTCCATCGAGGTCTCCTCGGACCGGACGATCGACATGTCGCCCGGATGCACCGTCCAGTCGAGCCGGTCGGCGATCCCGGCCATGCGGCCTTCGATCGCGAACTCGTCGCTGCCGGCGAGGCCCGTCCCCACCCCGCTCCTGAGCCTGATGTCGAGCCCGTTCGCCGTCGTCTCGCCTGCCCGGTTCCATGCAACGTGCATCGTCGAGTCGAAGTCGGCGATCCTGCGGCATATCTGGGCCGCACCCAGCCCGAGATCGGTGGGGGCCGAATCCCAACCCGTGGCCACGTCGAGGACCCGCTGGTCGGTGACCACGGAACCGTCGGGGTTGAACCGAGGTAGGCCGTTGGCCCTGAGGGGGATGTCGTCGAGCGTGAAGTCGACTCCGAGCGGCGGCGGCGCTTCACCCTCCCCGAGGTCCGAGTAGACGAACTCCTGGCCGACACCCCAGAAGCCGTTCTCGTCCCGGCCTGCGACGCGGCCCTTGAAGGCGAGGCCGATGCGTGCCTCGCCCGGGAAGCGTCGCGACTCGTCGCCCGCCGGGAGGGCATCTATGCCGATGCGCACGAGCGTGGCCGAACGCGACCCGTCCGCGTGCCTGAACTTGACCGCGATGCCGAACTGCCCCTTGTACGCCGAGAGCTCGCTGCCTACGGCGCGGCGCACACGCAGGTCCAGACCGAGCACCTTCACGTAGGGACGGTCCACGCCGAAGATCGTGTAGTCGTTGGCGAGTCCGTAGTTCTCGTTGAAGAGCTGCTGGAGAGGGCTCGCGCCCGTGGGTGAGCCGTCATCCGGAGGCGCCGTCGACAGGCGCAGCCCGAAGCCGAAGCTGAGGTCGACGGTCCCGTCCCCGTCGACATCGACCGGCCGCATGGGGCCGCCGAAGGGGATGTTGGGTGCACCGTCCAGGTTGGTGAGGCCCACCGGGAACGGGGAGAGCTCACGGTGCCTCGTACCGGCCGGGGTGGTCCCGTCGAAGGTCAGGTTCACACCGCTCAGCACCTCCACCTCCGTGGCGGGTGTCGACGGCGGATCCGGAGCCGTGTCGCAGGTGAAGTCGAACCCGTCCGCTCTTGCGGGCTCACCGCTGTCGAGCAGGACTGCAGCCGCTGTCAGGATCGTGAGCAGGACGAACGCGAATCGGAGGACACGGCTCCGCGAGCGCCCCGGGCGCCCGTCGAGGCTCGGTCGGCCGGATCCGTCCTCCTCGCGCACACACACGGAGATGTACTGGGTCCCTCGCATGCCCGCCTCCTCGCCCGCCACGGCAACGCATGTATTCGCGTCACTCCCCTTGTAACACACCCTTCCGGTCCACGCATGGGGGAAATCCCGCGATTCCTGTATCGTTTTTCGAGTGAAACCCTTGGAGGGTGGCATCGTGGGCCGCGACGTGGAACTCGGTGCCCTCGACGCCTTCCTCGGAGACATGGGTGACGCCGTCGACGTGGCGGTCCTCGCAGGCGAGGCAGGCGCCGGCAAGACCGCCCTGCTGGACACGGTCGCCGCCCGGGCCGCCGCGGACGGCCATATCGTGCTCGCGTGCTCGCCCGGCGAAAGCGAGCGAACCCTCAGCTACGTGGCACTCGCAGACCTCATGGGGGACGTCTACGACGAGCGAGGCCACCTCCTCCCACCACCTCGACGACACGCATTGGAGGCTGCGCTCGGTCTCAGCCTGGACGAGGAGGGAGGTCCCTCCGCCCAACACGTCTGTTTGGCCGTGCACGCGTTGCTGCGCAGCCTCACGGCCGAACAACCGGTGCTCGTCGTCGTCGACGACGCCCAGTGGCTGGATGCGTCCACAGCTCGCGTCCTCACCTTCGGCATCCGCCGACTCCGCCACGCACCCGCCGGAATGGTGGCGGCGTTGCGGACTGCGAACCCCCTGAGCGACGCGCCCGCGATCTCGCCGCTCACTGCCCTGATGCACCTCGCCGGGCCGCTCGAGGAGCTGCTCTCCGACAGCACGACGTGGCTGGAGGTGGGGCCGCTCACGCTCGAGGATCTCGGGACCGTCCTGCGCGGCCGCCTGGGTGCGGACTTCACGGGGGCCCTGCTCGCGGACATCCACTCCCTCACACGCGGGAACCCCTTCCTCGCGCTGGAGATCGCCGCATCCCTCTCCCCCCACGAGCTCCGGACCGCGAGTCGCGGAGAACCGATTGCGCTCCCGGGAAGGCTGCGCCTCCTGGCCGTGCACCGACTCGCCGACCTCGATGCCGCCGCTCGCCGTCTCGTGTCCGCGGCAGCACTGTCCGAGCAGCTCACACCCGATCGGCTCGAGACCCTCTGCCGCCACATCGGCATCGAACCGGGCGACGGGAAGGCGGCATTCTCGACCGGCGTGCTCGAGAGGGCAGGGGACCGGGTCCGTTTCTGTCATCCCCTGCTGCGAGCCGCGGCTGCCGGCCTCCTCTCGCCGGAGGAGCGCCGCGATCTGCACCGCTGGTTCGCCGAGGAGTCCGAGAACCCCGAGGTCCGGGCATCACATCTCGCTCTCGCGAGCGAGGGTCCGGACCCCGCCGTCGCACTGGCCGCAGAGACGGCAGCCGCGACGGCGGCCCTGCGCGCAGCTCCCGATGCGGCAGGCGCCCACCTCGAGGTCGCATGCCACTTCACACCCGATTCCGACCGGATGGCGTTGCGGTCCCGCCACCTGCGCGCCGGCACCTGGTTCCGTGTCGCAGGTGACCAGCGGCGTTCACGTCCCCTGCTCGAGCGGGCAGTGGAGCTCTCGACACCCGGCCGCGAACGTGCCGAGGCACTCCTCGCCCTCGTCACGGGTGTCGGCATGGGGACCTACTCCGAGTACTTCGCCGTCCTGGACGAGATCCTCGTGGAAGCGCGCGAGGACCCGGAGCTCCAGGCCCGGGTCCTCCGCCAGCAGATACCCGACAGGGTCGCGGCGGGTGACATCGCCACGGCCGCGGAGAGAGCAGACGAGCTGGTCGCCGTGGCCGCCTGCCTCGGTGAACCCGACCGTCGCATCGCCCGCCTCCTCGCGGGGATCGTCGCGTTCGTCCGCGGAGACGGTTTCGGCGAGAAGGAGCTCGAGTCTCTCCGCAACCTCGCCGTGAGTGACGGGTTCGACAACGAGGCGGATCTGAACATCCTGTCGGAGGCCCTGAAGGCCAAGGGCGACTTCCAGGGGGCCCGCGTCCATCTCGGCCGGTCCCTGGAAGCAGCTCAGGCACGAGGCGACGAAAACGTCCTCCCGAACACGCAGGCCCTGCTGTCGCTACTCGAATGTCAGGCCGGCAACCTGGACTACGCCGCCCGTCTGGCGGACGCGGCGGTCGACCTCGCCGACGAGATGGGGCAGGAACGACGGCTCGCGTGGCTCCTGGGTGTGCGCGCGCTCGTCGCTGCCTGTCGTGGGCACGAGCAGGATGCCCGCCGGGATGCCGCAGCAGGGCGCGACGAGTCGGCCCGAACGGGGGGAACACTCGGCCTGGTCTTCGCCCACATGGCCTTGGGGGAGCTCGCGATCGCTGCGGGGGAGCACACCGAGGCCCGCAACGTGCTCGAGCCGCTCGACACGCTCGCAGACGCCGTCGGTATCCGTGAACCATGCCTGCAACGCTGGGTCCCGAACCTCGTCGAGGCTCTCATATGCATGGGGGAAAGCCTGCGGGCAACGGCCGTCCTCGACCCGTTCGAGGCGCGCTCTCGTGCACTCGGACGTCCCTGGGGCACCGCCGTCGCGACACGATGCCGCGGATTGCTCGCCGCGGCCGCGGGGGACAAGACCGCCGCCGTGGAGCTCCTGGCACAGGCGGTGGCGATGACCGAGGAACTGGCCGAGAAGGGCGAGCGAGGCCGCGCGTTGCTCGCCTACGGATCACTCCTCCGTCGGCAGAGGCGCCGACGCGCCGCTGCCGATGTCCTCACTGAAGGCAGGGACGTGTTCGATGCGGTCGGGGCAGGTATGTGGCTTGCCCGCGTCGAGGCCGAGCTCGGCACCTCCCGCCCGCAGAGCACGTGTGACGGCGAGCTCACCCCGGCCGAGCGGCGCGTGGCCGACGCCGTCGCCCGCGGACTCAGCAACCGGAGTGTGGCAGAGGCGCTCTTCCTCAGTCCCAAGACCGTCGAAGGTCACCTCGCCCGCATCTACCGCAAGCTCGGCATCCATTCCCGTACGGCTCTGGCCAACGTGATCCGGGACACCGACAACGCGGCCGACGCTTTGCTGTTCGACTCCGACGCCGTCAGGGTGGCTCCGTCTGCGTCCCCCGTCTCGAGCGGGCCGCGGCGACGGCCACCTGGCCGAGGCTGAGACCACCGTCGTTGGGCGGAACACGGTGGTGCGCGAGGATTCGCAGGCCTTCGCGTTCGAGTCGTGTCGTGACCTCCTCGAGGAAGAGGGCGTTCTGGAAGACGCCGCCGCTGAGGGCGACGGTGTCGAGGTCGTGGCTGCCCGCGATGTGGGTCGCGGTGCGGGCGGTGGCGGCGGCGAAGCCCACGTGGAACCGGTAGGCGATCTCGGCCGGGTCGCGACCGCGGCGCGAGTCCTCGGCGACCGCACGGATCGCCGGGACCGGGTCGAGGAGGCACATGGCCCCCCGGACCGTCTCCATCTCGTAGGCGGTACCTCGCCCGTGACGCGAGGCGGCACTGTGCGCGAGGGCTTCGAGCTCGGCCGCGGCCCTGCCCTCGTAACTCACGTCCGAGCCGAGCCCGACCAAGGCCGCGACCGCGTCGAACAGCCGGCCGGCCCCGGTCGTGACTCGGCTCGGGTCGAGGCAGAGGGACACGACGGCAGCGGGGGCGGCGACACGTCCTCGCGCCCAGGCGGCGGCGGCCTCGGGACCGGCGGCGAGCGTGAGCCACGCCACCGCCATGCGGTTCGGGTCGCGGATCGCGGACTCACCTCCGGGCAGGGCAACGGGCCGGAGACATGCGGCCCGTTCGAAGTGGGTGAGGTCGGCCACGAGGAACTCGCCACCCCATGACATGCCGTCGGTGCCGTACCCGTGGCCGTCGAAGGCGACACCGAGGACACGCTCGGCACAGCCGTTCTCGACGAGGCAGGACGCGACGTGGGCATGGTGGTGCTGGACTCCGACCGCGTCCATGTCGAGATCGCGGGCGAGCTGTGTCGACGTGTAGTCCGGGTGCAGATCGTGGGCGACGACCTCCGGCTCGATCCCCGTGAGGGCGCGGAGGTGGTCGATCGCCTCGACCAGGGCACGGCCACCCGCGTGCGACGCGAGATCACCGATGTGATGACTGGGCGTGACCCACTCACCCCTCGCGAGGGCAGCAGTGCACTTGAGCTGACCCCCGACACCGAGCACCGGCACAGGTGTCTCGCACGGGAGGCGGATGCGGCCCGGCACGTAGCCCCGCGACCGTCTGATCGGGATGGTCCGGCCGTTCCGGCGCCGCACGACCGAATCGTCACAGCGGATCACGATCGGACGGTCGTGGGTGAGGATCGCGTCGGTGATCGGACCGACGACCTCCACCGCCTCCCCGTCCTCGTATGTGATCGGACGATCCGTGTGGTTTGCGCTCGTGAGGACGACGGGACGGTCCAGGACGTCGAGCAGCAACCTGTGAACGGGCGTGTAGGGCAGGAAGAGGCCGAGATCGGCCACGTGGGGCGCCACCTCGCGCGCGAGGGGTGCGCCGGCGCGCCGCGGCACGACGACGATGGGAGCAGCCGGTGTCGTGAGAAGCGCAAGCGCCTCCGTGTCGAGCACGGCGCAGCTCGCCGCGGCCTCGATGTCGGGGACCATCACGGCAAGGGGCCGATGCGGGCGCCGCTTGCGCACGCGCAGGTCTCGGACCGCGTCGGGATTCGTGGCGTCGCACGCGATGTGGAACCCGCCGATCCCCTTCACGGCCACGATGCCGCCCCCGCGCAGGACGTCTGCCGCGGCACGCACGGCACCGTCCCCGTCTGCGCTCTGTCCGGCCCCTTCGAGGAGGACGACCGTCGGCCCGCATCTCACGCACGCGTTCAGCTCGGCGTGGAACCGGCGGTCGGAGGGCGTCTCGAACTCGTGACGGCACTCCTCGCACATGGGGAACCCGCGCATGGCCGTCCATGCCCGGTCGTAGGGGGTACGGCGGCTGACCGTGTAACGGGGGCCACACTGCGCGCATCCGATCAGCGCATATCCGAACCGGCGATCGGACGCATCGGCGAGCTCGGCGAGGCAGGACGCGCACACGGCGATGTCGGGTGCGATCGGGGCGGACTCCGGGCCGACCGTCCCCGCATCCGGGGCCAGCACCTCGAATCCGTGCAGGCCCACCGGCTCGACCGGGATGGCTTCCACCCGCTCCACGCAGCCGGGCGCGGGCAGTTCGGCGGGCAGGCGGCTGAGGAACTCCTCCACTTGCCCCATCTCGCCCTCTACGGTCATCTCGACGCCGCCACGCACGTTCGCGACATGGCCGTCGAGGCCGAGTGCCACGGCGAGCCGGCACACGAACGGGCGGAAACCGACTCCCTGCACGACTCCGTCGACGTGCACGCGACGTGCGACGCGGTTCATCAGCAGATGCGGGGAAGGGGATCGCCGACGAGCCGATCCACGACACGTGTCCCGCCCAGGGCCGTCTCGAGGAGGACGAGTCCGCCCGGTTCCGGCTCGATCGTCCCGACGACTGCTGCGTCCCGACCGATGTCGTGGGCTGCGATCGCGCGCACGGCCGTGTCCGCCGCGTCGGCGGGGACGACTGCGACGAGAGTCCCTTCGTTCGCGACGTAGAGCGGATCGAGGCCGAGGAGCTCACATGCGGCCCGCACGGCGGGGCGGACTGCGATCCGTTCCTCGAGGAGGTGCACGCCCAGCCCGCAGGCCCCGGACAACTCGCAGCATGCCGAGGCGAGACCGCCACGTGTCGGATCACGCATCCACCGCGTGTGTGGCACCGCCCCGAGGAGGCTGCGCACGATCGCGGCGAGGGGCGCGCAGTCCGATTCGACGTTCCCTTCGAGGGCGAGCTCTCCGCGGGCAAGCATGACCGCCGTGCCGTGGTCACCGATCGGGCCGGACACGATCACCCTGTCACCGGCACGGACCTGGTCCGCCCCGAGCATCACGTGGTCGGGCAGGAGCCCGATACCCGCCGTGTTCACGTAGACGCCGTCTCCCTTGCCACGCTCGACCACCTTCGTGTCACCTGTCACGATCTCCACCCCCGCCTCCCGCGTGGCGGCGGACATGTCCGCCACGAGGCCGCGCAGCTCGTCCATGTCGAAGCCCTCCTCGAGGAGGAACGACACGGCGAGCCATCTCGGGTCTGCGCCCATCACGGCGAGGTCGTTCACGGTGCCGAAGACCGCGAGGCGACCGAGTGACCCGCCGGGGAACACCCGCGGGGTGACCACGAAGGAATCGGTCGTGAAGACGAGACGTGCGCCGCGACTCGTGTCCAGGACGGCACCGTCGTCCTGGAGGCGGAGCTGCTCACTCCCGTACGCCTCGAGGAAGAGCGCCGTGAGGAGCGTCTCCTGTGCCTTGCCACCCGCACCGTGCGCGGTCGTCACCGTGGCGTCGGTGACGCGCGGCTTGGTGCGGCGCCGCGCCTCGATGCTGCGCAGCACGTGTTCCTCGGACCCGGTCACGTCCCCTCGGTTCGTGTTTCCGCATGCCGGCCGTAGGAGTAGTAGGCGGCACACGCTCCTTCGGCCGAGACCATGCACGTCCCGATCGGATGCTCTGGTGTGCACGCCGTCCCGAACACGCGACATTCCCAGGGCTTCCTGGCACCCTTGAGGATGTCGCCGCACTGGCACGCCCGCGCATCCTCGAGCTGCACACCCGGCAGGTCGAAGCGGGCCTCGGCATCCCACGCCGCGAGCTCGGGGCGAATGGCGAGGGCCGAGCCCGGAATCGACCCGAGCCCGCGCCACTCGAAGTGGGGACGGACGGTGAAGACGGCAGCCGTGAGTTCCTGTGCTGTCGCATTGCCCGACTCCGCCACGACCCGCGTGTACTGGTTCTCGACCTCGGCCCTGCCCTCGATGAGCTGGGAGATCACCATCTCGAGGGCCGTGAGGAGGTCGAGCGGCTCGAAACCCGAGACGACGAACGGCTTGGCCCAGTCGCGGGCCACGAACTCGTAGTCCCGCGTCCCGATGATCGAGCTCACGTGGCCAGGTCCGATGAAGGCATCGATGTCCTGGCCCGGAGCCTCGAGGATCGCCTGGATCGCCGGATTCACGAGGACGTGGTTGCAGTGCACGGCGAAGTTCCCGACCGCGTCGTCCCGTGCCCGTAAGAGGGTCGCCGCTGTCGGCGGGGTCGTGGTCTCGAAGCCGAGGGCGAGGAACACGACCGTGCGGTCCGGCTCGTCTCGCGCGATGTCGAGGGCGTCCATGGGCGAGTAGACGACACGGATGTCCGCACCTCGTGCCTTCGCCTCGAGGAGTGAGCCGTTGCGCCCCGGCACGCGCATGACGTCGCCGAAGGTGCACAGAGTCACGCCCTCCACCTCCGCCAGATGGCGGGCGTCGTCGATACGGCCCATGGGCACGACGCAGACAGGACAGCCGGGGCCGTGCACGAACTCGATCCCGGCCGGGAGGAGGCCGGGCAGGCCGTGCCGGTAGATCGCATGCGTGTGGCCGCCGCAGATCTCCATGACCTTCACACGCCGGGCAAGCTCGGCCATGCTGGCGTGGATCCTGTCGATCCGGTCGCGGCAGAGGTCGGGGTCACGGAACTCGTCGACGTACCGCATCAGGGCCTCCCCGCGTCGTGCTCGCGCATCGCCTCGCGCAGGAGGGCGAGGGTCGTCTCGGCCTCTGCCGCGTCGAGGCGCGTGATCGCAAAGCCGACGTGGACCACCACCCAGTCACCCGGCGCGGGCCGTTCCGCGAGGAGGATCGTCGAGACCTTCCGGCGCACCCCGTCCAGGTCCACGACGGCGTCCTGCTCCCCCACTTCCACGAGGCGACCCGGGATCGCGAGACACATCAGGGCACCTCCCGCCCGCGGGCTGCGAGCGCGACCTCGATCGCGGCGACGATTGCGGTGGCGAAGGCGGTGAGGTTCTCCGTCACCCCGCTGGACATGTCCGAGCCGAGGCCGAACTCCTCACCGCCGATTCCGACGAAGCTTCCCGCCGGCATGAAGCCGAGCACGCTGCGGGCGATGCGGAGCGAGTCCCGCAGGGGGAGCGTGTGCGTGGACATGGACCCCTCCTCGACGCCGTCCACGACGGCCGCGAGGGAGACGGTGACGACTCTGCCCGCCCGCACACCGCGCACCGCATCCGCGACGACACACACGCCGTCGGCATCCAGGTTCAGGAAGTCCTCCGGCGACGGCGCGCGTGTGCGGCGCACGACGACATCCTCGGTCAGGCTCCCCTCGAGCGCGTCGAGGGCGACGAACGCGGCGGCGTCGTCTCCTCGCATCGACTCCCCGCACACGACGAGCAGCCGTCTCACGGGACCTCCTCGATCTCGACATCGAGGAAGTGCGTGGCGCACGAGATGCAGGGGTCGTAGCTGCGCACGAGCTGTTCGAGCCCGTGTGTGAGCTCGGCGTCGGACGCGTCACGCATCGTGGGGGTGAAGGCGACGAGGTCGTCCTCGATCCGGCCCTGGTTCTGGCTCGTGGGCGGCACGATCTGGGCGGCCCGTACGAAACCGGACGCGTCGACCTCGTACCTGTGGAAGAGGAGTCCCCGGGGTGCCTCGGTCGACCACGCCGCCACACCCGCACGGGGCTCCCACGCCACGGACGCGACGTCGGGACGCGTGTACGCGTCGAGGATGTCGACCGCCTCGGACGACGCGTGGAGCAGCTCCACTGCCCGGGCGGCGATGCTCCAGTAGGGGTTGGCCGCGATGGCGCCGCCAAGTCCGCTCTGTCTGAGAGCCGCGCCCGCCCGGGGATGGAGACGGTCGGCGCACTGCGTGACGCGGGCTGCCGGGCCGACGAGGTAGGTCGTGCCGCTGCGGGTGCGGGCATGCAGGGCATTGGTGTCGGGAACCTGGCTCTCTTCGAAGGCGTCACGCCACGCGCCGGTCGCGACGTCGATCCCACGCGTCGAGACGATACGGCCGTGGTTCATCGGATACTCGTGTGGATGTACGAGTGAGACGAGCTCCACGTCCCGCTCGAAGGCGGGCGCGTCCAGTGTCGACACCCAGTCCAGTGTCTCCGCCGACCACTCGACCGCGTGGTCGAGCATGTGACGCAGCGCGTCGAGCTCGCCCCGGCGCGGCACACGTGAGAATCCCCCCACGCGCACCGACACCGGATGGATGGCACGCCCACCGAGGAGAGCGAGGATGTCGTTGCCGAGCCGCTTCAGTTGCAGCCCCCGACCCACGATGTCCGCATGATCCTCGGCCATCTCGACAGCAGACGCGTAACCGAGGAAGTCGGGCGCATGCAGCAGGTAGACGTGCAGGGCATGCGACTCGATCCACTCGCCGCAGTACATGAGGCGGCGGAGGGCCCTCACGCCGTCTTCCACCTCCACACCGAAGCAGTCCTCGAAAGCGTGCACGGCGGACATCTGGTACGCGACCGGGCAGATCCCGCAGATGCGGGCCACGATGTCGATCACCTCGTCCGGTTTGCGGCCCTCGACGAGCTTCTCGAAGTAGCGGGGCGCCTCGAAGATGGAGAGGCGGGCGGATTCGACGACACCGTCCCGCATGCGCAGGCGCAGCGACCCCTCGCCTTCGACCCGGGTCAGCATCGAGATGTCGATGTCTCGCTCGGCGTACTCGTCACTGCTGTGCATCCGCGTCCTCCTCCGGTCCGCGGCCGCGCAGGTCACTCACCGTCGTGCGGAACGGCTCCGCATACGCCGTGAAACCCTCGAAGAGGCGGGCCACGTCCGCCCGCGTGCCCCCGGACGCGAGGAACGACCCGGTCAGGGAGGGCATGTTGGCCTCGGGCCGGGGGCCGAAGCAGCCGTAGCAGCCCCGATCCATGGCCGGGCATATCGCCCCGCACCCCGCATTCGTGACGGGACCGAGACAGGGGATGCCACGCGCGACTGTCACGCAGACGACACCGCGGCGCTTGCAGGCGAGGCAGACGGCGTCCTCTCGGATCTGGGGGCGGCGCCCCACGGCGAGGGCGGAGAGGAGCTCGAGCAGCTCGCCTCGGTCGATGGGGCACCCGTGGAGCTCGGCATCGACCCGGACGTGGGACGAGACAGGTGTGGACGTGGCGAGGGACGCGACGTATTCGGGGTGCGCGTAGACGGCTCGTCGGTACTCGTCGTGGTCGGCCCAGTTGCGCAGTGCCTGGATCCCGCCTGCCGTGGCGCAGGCGCCGATCGTCACGAGAGTGCGGGCCTGGGCCCGCAGCTCGAGTATCTCGGCTGCCTGCTCCTCGGTACTGACCGAGCCTTCCACGAGGAGCACGTCGTACGGTCCGGGGCTGCGCCTCGATGTCGCCTCGGCGAACTCGACGATGTCGAACGTCCCGGTGATCTCGAGGAGATGGTCCTCGAGATCGAGCAGCGAGAGCTGGCACCCGTCGCAGGATGCGAACTTCACGACACCGACGGTGGGGGCACCACGCGTCATATCCCCTCCACACCGAGGTACGGGCCGAGCTCGGCCGCCGTGAAGACGGGGCCGTCCCGGCACACGAAGTACGGTCCGAGCTGGCAGTGCCCGCACAGCCCCACGCCGCACTCCATGTGGCGCTCGGTCGTGAGCCAGATGCTCTCCGCCCGCATGCCGGAGTCGACGAGGGCGTCCACGCTCGCCTGCATCATGCGCTCCGGGCCGCACACGAACGCGACCGTGGACGCGGCCTCCCTCGCGGTATCGGCGAAGAGCTGGGTGACGACACCGACCGGTCCGAGCCAGTCCGGGCCGGCCCGATCGACGATGCGGGCGGCCGTCACGTCTCGGCGCTGCTCCCACGTGCCGATCTCGGCGGAGTAGATCATGTCGTCCGGTGTGCGTGCTCCCACGTACACGGACACGTCCCCGTAGCTGTCCCGATCAGCGAGGACGGCGTCGATCACGGGGCGGAGGGGTGCGAGGCCGATGCCGCCAGCGACGACGATCACGTCATTGCCGCGGGCCGCCTCGATCGGCCAACCACGCCCGTAGGCACCGGCGAGCCCGAGCGGGTCCCCGGGGCCGAGCCGGCACAGCGCCGCTGTCGCGGGGCCGACGGAACGCACGGTCAACTCGAGCGTGCCGGGCTCGAGCCGAGACACCGAGATGGGGGGCGCGCCGACGCGGGGGACGGCGGCGAGGACGAACTGGCCTGGCTGCGCCTCGAGCCCGGGGGGTGTGCGCACACGCAGGGTCACGGTGTCAGATGTCTCGGTGGTCACACGCTCGACCGTGCCGGTCCGGGGCGGGGGCTCGGGGACTCCCCCCGGCGAGGTCGTCAGGGCCTGTGGCCCGAGATCGACGTCCCCACGTCGCTCCCCCCCATCCTGCGCGTCCGACTCGGGTGCGGACGTCCCGATCGCGGCGATCTCCTCGCGGACGTCGATCTCGACTGGGCACCACACGATGCACCGCCCGCAGCCCACACAGCCGGGCGTGCCGAACTGGGGCCACCATGTCGAGAACTTGTGCGTGAGCCATTGCCGGTAACGGTCACGGATCCGCGACCGGAAGCTCCCACCTGCGACCGCGGCGAACTCCGCCGTGAAGCACGAGTCCCACTGCCGTTCCACGGTGCCGTCCGGACGCGCGAGCACGGACTGCTGGACGTCTCGCGAGCAGAAGCAGGTCGGGCAGACCATCGTGCAGTTCGTGCAGGCAAGGCAGCGGGCGGCGACCTCGTCCCAACGCGGATGCTCGGGATACATGTCGAGGTCGCGCGCGCGGATCGGGTCGACACCCCGGTTGCGGTGTGTGACCGTCTCGGCGCAGGCTGCCACCGCGGCATGTGCCTCACCCGCCCGCTCCTCATCTGCCGGGTCGAGGCGGAGCGAGACGAGTACCTCCCCACCCGCGTCGGTTCCAGCCTCGACGACGAATCCGTCTGCGATCTCGGTGAGACGGAGGTCGTATCCCGCCTCGACGCCGGGACCGGAGCGCATGGACGTGCAGAAGCACGTCGACGCCGGGTGCGTGCACTGGACGGCCACGACGAATGCCGCGTCACGGGCATCGGCATAGTGGTCGTCCACGTACGGTCCCCCGCGGAAGACCCGGTCCTGCACACGCATCGCGGCGAGCTCACATCCGCGCGCGCCGAGGAGGACGGTGGCGGATGCCGCGGGCTGCGTCGGTTCGAACCTCGTCCCGTCCGCACCCGGCTCGGCCGCGACCTCCATCCGGACGCGCGCAGGGGGGAAGAGGTGACGCTTCCACGCCGTGGGCCCGACGGCATACGCGAACGCCCGCTCGTCACCCTCTCGACGCAGGCGATAGTGGCCCGGAGCCTGTTCGTCTCTCCATCCGACGGGCAGGTCGGCGGCAGTGTCGATCTCGGCATAGACGATCGCACCCTGCTCCACAGTCGGGCCGATCACGGTTCGTGCGCGGCCACCCGCGCCGCGAAGCACGTCGATGAGGTCGGCGAGGCGGTGCCTCGCCAGGAAGTAGCGGTGGCCTTGCCCGGCTTCGCTCAAGACGTGGGCTCCTCGGTTGCCGCTCCCCGCCTCACGTCGGCGAGGCGGCGGCTCAGGGCACCGGGGGGGCGGACGGGCTCGGTCGTGCGCGGTGATCCGAACAGGTCGAGCATCTGGAGCCGTGTCGACGTGATGCGCCGCCCGAGAGCGGACAGCGCATGCTGGTAGACGGCGGCGGCGAGGTCGGGATCGGCAGCGAGGACGCGCCGCAGGGATTCGGCGGGAAAGCCGAGCACGGTCACGTCGGTCACCGCCCACACGGTGGCGTGGGCGCGCGAAGGTGGTACGAGAACCGACCAGCCGAAGATGTCACCTGCCTCGACCGTGGAGAGCGTCACGTCGCCCCGTCCCGCCACGTAGGTGCGGATCCCGACGCGTCCCGAGATCACGACACCGAGATACGGGGTCTTCTCCCCCTCCCGGAACAGGACTGCACCTGCACCCCGCACGAGGATCTGGCCGACACGGGCGAGTTTCTCGCGGGTCGCCTCGCCCAGACCGGCACCGAGGCGGACGGCCTGCAGCGCGTGGGCAGGCGTGATGACCTCCCCGCTCTCCTGTTCCATGGCCTCTCGTTCCAAGTCAGCGTCCACGTGTGCGAACCGCACTCTCGCGCGCGGTGCGGTATCCGTCCAGCGCGCAAGTGGTCCCGAGGGACCGCTAGGGCGCAGCCCTCACCACGACTTCGTGGGACTCGCCCGGACGCAGCAGGAAGGAGCGGTCGGCTCCGTCCACGCGGACGACGACGTCGATCGGATCCCCCGCCCCGGACCGGGCCGCGAGACGGAGGGTCGCGTCCTCGACCTCCACGTCTATGCACTGGCGCCGGTACTGCATGTGGAA
Organism: Acidimicrobiia bacterium; assembly: GCA_020850945.1. Taxonomy (GTDB): domain Bacteria; phylum Actinomycetota; class Acidimicrobiia; order UBA2766; family UBA2766; genus QWHP01. The sequence goes on from JADZDR010000061.1 coordinate 58,920, forward strand.
ACGGAGGCTCTTGAGCTCCTCGGGGAGGGCGGGATCGAAGTACAGCGTGTCCCCACGCATCTCCATCCCCGTGTACCCGCGTTGCACGAGGTCGACCGTGCCCGCCATCGCCCCGAGGTGGATACCCTCCTTCGTCGTCCCGCCCTGCGTGTCACGGATGTCGCTCTCGAGCGCCTGGCGGAAGAAGGCCCAGGAGCGGCGGCGGTCCATGCGGGCGAGGATCCACGAGTGCACGATGCTCGACAGCGTCGAACCGTGGCAGGTGCGGGCGAGGTAGTACTCGACGTTGCGGCGCACGAGGTCGTCGTCGAACTCGTAGCCGAGCCGGTGCCAGATCTCGGTGAGCTCCTTCTGCGAGAACAGATAGAAGAGCATGAGGACATCGGCCTGTTTCGAGACCTTGTAGTCATTCGGCGTGTCGTGCTCTGCCTCGAGAATCCGATCGAGTCGCGAGATGTCGCCGTACCTCTCGGCGTACCCGGGCCAGTCGAACTCCTTCAGGTTCTCGTAGCCCTCGAACTGGCTGATGATCCCACCGTCGTGGAACGGTACGAACATGCGCCGGCTCATGTCCTCCCACAGCTCGAGTTCCTCACGGCGGAGGCCGAGTGTCTCGACGATCTCGTCCCGCCTGTGCCCCGGCACGTGATCGAGGACCGTGAGGCCCTTCGCGAGGATCCACGCCGTGAGGATGTTCGTGTAGGCGTTGTTGTCGATCCCGGGGGTCTCCGCGCCGGGGTAGCGCTCGTGGTACTCGTCGGGCCCCATGACACCGCGTATGACGTATCTGCCTCTCACCCGGTCGAGTTCCGCGATCGACGCCCAGAAGCGGCAGATCCCGAGGTACATCTCGGCACCCATCGCCGCGAGGAAGTCCGCGTCTCGTGTGACCTCGTCGTACTGCCAGATGTTGTGGGCGATCGCGAGGTTGATGTGACGCTGGAGATGGGACGCGTCCGGAAGCCAGCGGCCCGACTTGGGGTTCAGGTGCAGTGTCTGGGTCTCCTCGCGTCCGTTGCTCGCCGACTGCCACGGGAACATCGCCCCTTCGTAACCGCATGCCTGGGCCGCCCAGGCCGCCTCGGACAGACGGCGGAACCGGTAGCGGAGGAGGCTGCGCGTGATCTCGGGGAGTCGCGTGTTGATGAACGGGAAGATGAACAGCTCGTCCCAGAAGATGTGGCCCCGGTATGCCTCACCGTGCCAGCCGCGGGCCGGAACGCCCGCATCGATGTCCATCGAGTTGGGTGAGACGGTCTGGAGGAGGTGGAACACATGCAGGCTGAGGGCCGCGTTCACCTCCTCCCCGTCACCGAGGTGGACGCCGAATCGCCTCCAGAGATGGTCCCATTCGAGGACGTGAGGTGCGAGGAGGGTGGCGAAGTCACCGCAGCGTCGCGTTCGCATGACGGCTTCGAGATGCGGGTCGGCGATGGCGTTGTCACGTGACGTGAAGACGGAAACGATCTTCTCGACCGAGACTGCTTCACCCTCGCCGAGGTCCAACCTCACGTCCTGGGAGATGTAGCCCTCGTCCGCGTGCGAGTCGCGCGTGGCCGTCATCGGCGCACCGTCGCGCATGACCGTCGTGCGGGCCGCGACGGCGATGCGGATCTCGGACTCCGCGGTCTCGACCTCGAGTGCCATCGTCTCGGGGGCGGGCGTGGTGGTGCGGCGCGGCACGAGGTGACGCTGCGCGAGGTCCCGGTACCTCGCGACCCCGTCGTTCACGACGGTGCCGTCGAGTGCCGACCGCACCGTGAGGCGCCCGGCCCAGTTGACGGCACGGATCGTCGTCTCGAGCGCCGCCACGTGGCGGTATCGCATGTGCACGAAGCGCTGTTCGCCGACCTGGCTGATGCGCCCGTCGCCGTCCTCGAAGCGCACCCGTCGGTTCAAGACGCCGCGTCGCATGTCGAGCTCCACGCGGTAGTCGAGCACCGTCACGGTGTCGATGTGGAACCAGGGGCCGTCGTCGACGCGGAAGGTCAGCGGCAACCAGTTCGGGATGTTCACGAGATCCTCGTTCTCGACCTCGCGTCCCGCCATGTCGGTCCGCAGACGGTCGTAGAGGCCGGCCACGTATGTCCCTGGGTAGTGCACGTCGTTGGCCTTGCACTCGGCGCCGGCCCCGCGTGTGACGAAGTAGCCGTTGCCGACGGCGCACAGTGCCTCCCTGTGACCTTCCTCCGCCGGGTCGTAGTCCAGGTACACGAGGGACCACCGACTCACGCGCTCTCCTCGAGCAATCCGGCGAACGTCGTCAGGCAGGTACGCACTGCGCCTGTGTCGTCGAGCCGGTAGTCGGCGACACTGGGGTGGTCTGCACCGGCGACGACGATCCCGATGCCTCGGCCCTCGACTGCACTGAAAGCGTCCTCGTCCGTCTCGTCGTCCCCGATGTAGACGGGGCACACGTCTGCGATGTCGAGGCGGGCCGCGGTGGCGAGGGACTCGAGGGCGGAGAGGAGTGCCCGACCTTTGTCCCAGTCGAGGTCCGGACGGAGCTCGAACACCTTCTTGCCACCTGTGCGGCGGAGATCGGGATGCTCTCCCGCCACCGCGACAAAGGCTGCCTCGACCTCCGCCACGTCCGGCGCGGGAGTCTGTCTGTAGTGCACGGCGATCGCGAAGCGCTTCCGCTCGATGTGCGCACCAGCGATGCCTTCGGTGGCGGCCCGCAACTCGGCCTCGGCGGCGTCGAGCGAGGCGAGATAGGAGTGCGCAGATGCATGCTCGGTCCTCGACCCGTCGGGTTCGATGACGTCGAAGCCGTGGCTGCCCGCGTACCAGATCCCGTCCACACCGACCTTGCCCTTCACGTCGGCAACGTCACGTCCGCTGATCACGGCGACAGGCGTGAGGCCGGCCAGGCGGCGCAGGGCACCTCTGGTCTCGTCGTCGAGGACGGCGAGATCGGGGTGGGCGACGATCGGGGTGAGCGTGCCGTCGTAGTCGAGGAAGACGGCAGGCGTCTTCGTGTCGAGGCGGCCAGCGATCTCGTCCCTGGAATCGAGGGCTGACGGGAGATCGGCGATCGGCTGCCGGTCGAGATCGACGAGATCGGGGACGACGACATCGGCCCCCGCCGCCCAGAGGTCGTCGGGATGCCCCGTCCTGTCGACACCGATGACGAGACGGAACCCGCCCCGCTGGCCGGCCTCGACACCCGAGATCGCGTCCTCGACCACGGCCGCCTCACCCGGCGTGAGCCCCACCGCGCCCGCCGATTCGACGAACATCGCCGGGTCGGGCTTGCCGGGGAGGTCCCGCGCCTCGAGATCGGTGCCGTCGACAACCGCTTCGAAGAGGTCTGCGATGTCCGCCGCCTGCAGGATCGCCCGGCAGTTCTTGCTCGACGACGCGACCGTCGCGTGCAGGCCGAGGCTGCGCAGGCGTCGCACGAAGGCCACGGTCGTCTCGTAGACGTCGACACCCTCCTCTTCGAGGCGCCGGTTGAACGCGACGTTCTTCTCGTTGCCGAGGCCGCAGATCGTCTCGGTACCCGGGGCGTCGGCCGGGTCACCGCGGGGCAGGGAGATCCCGCGGGACGCGAGGAAACTCGCCACGCCGTCGTAGCGGGGTTTGCCGTCTACGTAGGCCCGGTAGTCGGTGTCGGCGTCGAACGGCGTCCAGGCCGTGGCTGTGCGTTCCGCCCGCCGCGCGAGATACCCGTCGAAGAGGTCCTTCCACGCGGACGCGTGGACGCGGGCCGTGTCGGTGATGACACCGTCGAGGTCGAAGACGAACCCGCGCACGCCTTCGAAGTGGAGCCGGGGCGGGTTCGGCACGGTCAGTCCTCGTCCCGGGCGTTCTCACCCTCCTGCATGGCGGCCTGGGCGGCGGCGAGGCGGGCGGCGGGAACCCGGAACGGCGAACAGCTCACGTAGTCGAGACCGACCTGCTCGAAGAACCGGATCGAGGCGGAGTCACCGCCGTGCTCGCCGCAGATGCCGAGGCTGATGTCGGGGCGGGCCTGCCGTCCCTTCTCCACGGCCATCTCGACGAGTTGCCCGACACCGGCCACGTCGATCGTCTCGAACGGGTTGAACGGCAGGATCCCCTGCTCGAGGTAGTCGCCGAGGAAGTGCGCCTCGGCGTCGTCGCGGCTGAAGGCCCACGTCATCTGGGTGAGGTCGTTCGTCCCGAAGCTGAAGAACTCGGCGTCCACCGCGATCGTGTCGGCCAGGAGGGCAGCCCGCGGAACCTCGATCATCGTGCCGATCGTCGGGGCGAGGTCCAGACCCGCGGCCGCCATCACCTCGTGCCAGGCCGCCTCTGCGTCGCGGCGGAGGAACGCGAGCTCGCTGTCGTTCGCGACGAGCGGGATCATGATCTCGGCGTGCGGGTTCCCGCCCGCCGCGACCCTGTCCGCCACGGCATCGGCGATCGCCGCCACCTGCATGCGGTAGAGGTCGGGGTGGCCGATCCCGAGGCGACACCCGCGGAAGCCGAGCATCGGGTTCTCCTCGTGCAGGCCACGCACGATCGGGAGGTCGGCCGACTCCTCAGCGGTCGCACGGCCCGTGGCCTCACGCACGAGGAGATCCGCGAGCGGCGGCAGGAACTCGTGGAGGGGCGGGTCGAGGAGCCGGATGGTGACGGGCAGCCCGTCCATCGCCTCGAGGATGTCCACGAAGTCCGTGCGCTGCTGCGCGCGGATCTCGTCGAGACAGGCAGAGGCCTCGGCCGCGTCGGCCGCCATGATGTAGCGGCGCAGGAGGGGGAGACGCTCGCCGAGGAACATGTGCTCGGTGCGGCACAGGCCCACGCCCGTCGCCCCGAACTCGCGGGCGCGCCGGCAGTCCTCCCCGAGATCCGCGTTCGCACGCACGCCGAGGCGGGCGCGGGCGTCGGCCCACTCGAGGAGCTCGCCGAACTGCTCCCCGCCCTCGGGCACGATCACGGGGACCTCACCCAGGCTCACCTCACCCAGAGTGCCGTCGATCGAGATCACGTCACCGTCGTTGACGACGACACCACCCACGTGGAAGCTCCTCCCGCCTTCGTCGATCTCGATGTCGGCGCCGCACACGGCGGGGAGACCCATGCTCTTGGCGACGATCGCCGCGTGCGAGAGGTTCCCGCCCTGGGCCGTGAGGATGCCCTGGGACACCGCCATGCCGTGCAGGTCCTCGGGACTCGTCATCTCCCGCACGAGGATGATCTTCTCCCCCGCCTTGCCGCGGGTGGCGGCCTCGTCGGTGTCGAAGAGGGCGACACCACTCGCCGCGCCCGGGGACGCGGCGACGCCGTGGGCGATCGCGTCGTGGTCGACGTCGGGGTCGAAACGCGGATGCAGGAGGAGGTCGAGCTGCTCGGGCGTGACACGCATGAGCGCCTCGTCCTCGCTGATACGGCCCTCGTGCACGAGCTCCTGGGCGATCCGGACCGCGGCAAGAGCCGTGCGCTTCGCCCGCCGCACCTGGAGGAGATAGAGCGTGCCCTTCTCGATCGTGAACTCGAGGTCGCAGGCATCGCGCTCGTGCTCGTCGAGGAGAGCCATGGTTTCGACGAGCTGGGCGTGCTGGGCGGGGAAGGCGGCAGCGAACGCCGCTCCGTCCTCTGTCTTGCGGATACCGGCGACGACATCCTCACCCTGGGCGTTGGGGAGGAAGTCGATGAGAGGCTCGTTCTCGCCCGTGTTCGGGTCCCGCGTGAACGCGACGCCCGTGCCCGAGTCCGATCCCATGTTGCCGAAGACCATCGTCTGCACGTTCACCGCCGTGCCGAGCTCGTCCGAGATCGAGTTGAGTGAGCGGTACTCGCGGGCGGGCCGCCCGTTCCAGGAGCGGAAGACCGCCTCGATCGCGACGCGGAGCTGGTCCGCCGGGTCACGCGGGAAGGGCTCCCCCGCCTCCTTCTCGTAGAGGGCGCGGAAGTCGGCGACGATCGCCTCGAGGGCGGTCACGTCGAGATCGGAGTCGCTCTCGACACCCGCGTCGTCGCGCGCTGTCGCGAGACGCCGTTCGAACCCGCCGCCGGGGATGTCGCGTGCGGTCGTGGCGAACATCTGGATGAAGCGCCTGTAGGAGTCGAGGGCGAACCTGCGATCCCCGGTCTCCGTGGCGAGGCCCTCGACGGTCTCGTCGTTGAGGCCGAGGTCGAGGATGGTGTCCATCATGCCCGGCATCGAGATCGGCGCCCCCGACCGCACCGACACGAGGAGGGGGGCGGCCTGGTCTCCGAAGCGCCTCCCGAGGCGTTCCTCGAGCAGGTGGGCATGCTCCGTGACCTCGGCCATGAGGTCGGCGGGGAACTCGCCCGTGTGGAAGTAGTGCTTGCACGCGTCGGTGGTGACGGTGAAGCCCGGCGGCACGGGCAGGCCGAGGCGTGTCATCTCGGCGAGGTTGGCGCCCTTGCCGCCCAGGAGGGCCTTCTGGTCCCGGTTTCCCTCTTCGAAGTCGTATACCCAGGTCACTCCATGCCTCCTGTCGGGCGCTCGCGGGGCGCCGGCCGCTTCTCGCAGCCCCCATGATGGCGCGAATCGCCGCGGGCCGGGGAGATCCCGGGGTCGCGATCGGTGCCGGGGACTGTGGGGTTCTCACCCCGACTAGCACGCCTCACCGGTCACTTATGGGCCGGCGTGTCGAATGTGCCGGCAGTCCCGTCCGGGACGGTCTCGCCGGTCGACGTCCTGTCCTCGAGTGCCACACCCAGATCGTTCCGGCCCTCGATCCCGAGCTTGGCATACACGGAACCCAGGTGGTTGTCGACTGTGCGCACGGACAGGCACAGAGCATCGGCTATCTCGGGACTGGTCCGGCCCACCGCCGCCATTCGGGCGACCTCGAGCTCGCGTGCCGTCAGGTCCCTGGGTCTGACCGCCAGGGCGGGTGTGGCGGCATGGGTGCAGCGGGCGGCGAGCTTCGAGGCGAGACGGCGAGCTTCCTGCGCGGCCTTGCGTCGCCCGTCGGCTTCGAGGACCATGCCCGCCTGGCCTGCGGCCTCGGCCGCGTAGAGCTGATATCCCAGTTCCTCGAACCGCCGGCTCACCCCCATCAGCTCCGAAGGCCACCCCCGGCCGAGTGCCTCGGCATGGTCGGCTGCAGCGACGGCGAAGGCACCCCCATACGTGCTCTTCAGTTGCAGCAGGGGTTCGATCGAGCCTTCGGCGTATCCGATCCTGACCGCGTCGTGGAGAAGGACGAGTGGCCAGGCGAGGACGGCCTCTTCTTCGATGCTCGTGGTCGCACTCGATGTGCACAGGTCGGCGGCGGAGCTCAGCTCCCCGTCTAGAACGAGGCGCCATGCGTGGGCCCGAACCGTGGTGGCGGCGGAGATCCGTACACCGGGCGCGTCGAGAAGCTCCAGGCATTCCCGGAGGCCTTCCCTGTCACCGGCCATCCCGCACGTGCTTGCGAGACGCGTGAGCGCGAGCTGTTGGAATCCCATCGGATCGGCCGTCCCTAGGGCACGGCACGCGAAGCGCAACAGCTCTCTCGACTCCCCGAGCAGACCCCGGTACTGCTGAAGTGCACCCGCCCCGAGGGCCACTGCGCCGCAGAACATGTTGTGGGCCGCGTTCTGCATCAGCTCGTCCAACGCGGACAGGACGGACGCCGTTGCCTCACGCAGGAATCCCCCGTAGATGCCGAAGGAGTAGGCCACATAGAGCCGCCAGAAACCGAGGTCGTCCCTGACCCGTATCGGTTCTGCGTAGATCTGTCCGACCGCCCTCTCGTGAGCCTCGACGGGACCGGTCATCGACGCGACGACCAGGCACATCGTCTCGGCCCGCCTCCGAACCTCCTCGTAACCCCCGTCCTCACCGAGGATCCGCCCGCTGATCTGCATGGCCTCGGCCCAGTCCCGTGCATAACCGCACAGCTCGAGCTGGGTAGTGCGGATCCGGGCGCGTGCCTCCGGCGAGTCGAAGTGCTCGTCGGCACCTCGCAGGAGGTCCATCGCCTGGTCCGTTGCCCCCGAGTCGAAGAGGATCCCGGCACGTCTCGTGAGAATCTCCGCCGAAGTCGACTCGTCTGGGAGTGTCGCGATGTCGTCGAGCGCTTCCAGCGCTCCCACTGTGTCCCCTCGTGCTGTCTTGACCGATGCCATGAGAAAGCGTGCCTCGACCCCCGTCCCGACATCGATGAGCCTGCCTGCAAGACGATCGGCGTCGTCGAGGTGGCCCGCCTCGACAGCGGACAGCGCGGCGCGCTCGAGGAGTGAGGTCGCCGGCTCGACTCTGGCCGCATCGAAGAGCTGCATGAGTACCGCCGGATCGCCGGTCTCCAACATCTCGTCGTGAGCACAGGCCGCTTCGAGGAGTCCTGTCGCGAGGACGCGCCGTCGCGCCGGCTTCATCTCCCTGCGCACGAGCATGGTCACGAGGGGTGAGGCCAGCGACACCGTATCGGGTCCATCGTGCTCGCGGACCTCGACAAGCCCGGCCGCTTCCAGCGCAACGAGCGATTCGAGGCCGACGAGAGGCGCGAGGACCTCCCACACCATGCCCCCGCCGAGGGCAATGAGGTCCAATCCGTGCCGGTCCGGCTCGGCGAGACCCTCGACACTTCGCAGCACCTCGTCCGCCATCTCCTCGGACGGATTCAGATCGGCGATGCGTCGCCACGCATCTCGTCCCCGCACCAGGCTCCCCTCCTGCACACCCGTGCTCAGGACGTCGACGGCTATGCCGGGAACGCCGCGTGAGATGCCGTACACGGCCGACAGGACGTCCATCTCGACAGGCCCGCCGAGAGCCTCCTCCACCAGTGACTGCGTTTCCGGCACGCTGAGCGGCCCCACGCGCAGCGTGCCCATGCGGTGTGATCCGACGAAGGAGCGAACGGACTCTTGGATGCCCTGCCTCGATCGGCCACAGACGATCACGAAGGCACTCGTGAGGCGCGCATCCTGCAGGGATGTATCCAACGAATCCGCCAGGTGTGTGGTCGCCGGGTCCTCGTCTACCACGATCGTGCACGACCGGCTGCGTTGCGAGCCGCCCTGCGCGATCTCGTCACGCACATCCAGCTCGGACACCGCTTCCCGGCGGCTGCCTTCACGGCCGGGATGCAGGATCGGGTGTTCCCGCGAACCGACGATTCCGGTGAACTCCCGGACGAGGCGTGACTTGCCGACTCCCGGCATTCCGAGGACGAAGGTCCCGTCGAAGCGTTTGTCCCTGAAGTACCCGAGGAGGCGGGCCAGCTCTGCTGTTCGCCCCACGAAGAGGTTTCGGTTGGGGATGCTTCCCGCCATCTCGACCTCCCAGCCAGACCACCCAGGCTACGTCTCCGTGGCACACCACGGCCAATCCGTGTCTGAGTAGGTGTCGGTCCGAGTCTGAGTAGGTCCGCTGTGAGATCGAGTACCGATTGCTCTGGTGCCGGTCCGGGTCTCCGAGGAACCTGGAACACGCCAGGACCGCTTGTTCGGACTGCAGCGGAAAGGGAGACGAGCGAGATGGCTGTGGGACGACACCCGAAGCGGCGCCGCGTGGTGCGCGTCTCGTCCTTCGCCCTGGTTGCCGGCCTGGTCTTGGGCACGATGGCCGGGGTCGATCCCGCCGAAGGCGCAGCTCCCCCCGACGAGGGGCCTGTCGTCGTCAACCCGTCGGACGACTCGCATGTGCGCTACTCGAAGTTCCTGAAGTACTGGTACACCTACTACGGCGGCGAAGCCGCCATCCGCGCGGACGGGTGGGTGGATCTCCTCTGGAACCGGAAAGACCGTGCGGGGTTGATCTTCCCTCTCGGTTCACTGAACCCGACGGTGGACGTGGGCAGGGCCACACTCCGGCTCTACGTGACCGATCCGAGTAGCTCCGGAGGCCAGGTCTATCCGATCGCAACCCGCTGGAACGAGGAGATGTCGGGAAGGTTCGACAGCTCGCTCGCAGCCATGCTCACTTCGGATTCGATCGCAACGCTCGGGCCCGTGACCGCGGGTTCGTGGGTGGAGATAGATGTGACGGATGCGGTCCGCGCACACGCGAGCGGTGGCAAGATCGGCTTCGGCATCCTCTCGACGGTCGCCGACGAGGTCGGGTACGCGTCCAAGGAGCACCCCGGATCACTTGCTCCCGAATTGAGGATCTGGGGTTCCGAGTCCCGTGACCTGTTCGTCATCGGGGACTCGTATGCGGCCTTTGCCGCTGGTCGATGCCGCGACCTCCGATCCGATTCGGACACCGAGATCGACTCCATCACAAATCCTCTGACAGGCGAAACCACGACATGCAGGCACTGGCGGGTGCTTCCGTCTCGCGGGCTCCTGGGCATCCTGGGCTACTGGCGCTGGAACCTGTATCAGGGTTATGGATCGATGGACCTTGCCCTTCGAAACGACGACCATGGGTTGGGCCCTGTATCGGTACATCCGTATGCCGTGGCTGGATCGACTGCATACGCGTGGGCGAGCACCAGCAACGCGACAGTAGACAGGCTCTGTACGAATGACGGAAGTCCAATCGACATCTCCGGCAATCCGCTTGTGGGTGGGATTGCCATTGCTTCACTTCTCTACTGGTACGACTGCCCGGCGCTGCTCGGGCGTGTCTTGCAGCAGATCTCCGACTCGGCGAATCCCATCGTCTGGCTACAGCTCGGGGGCAACGATCTCCATCTCCGCCTGTCCACGGGGCAGGACTACGACTCCCCCGACGACGGCTCCAACTGGGATTCGTTCTTCTCGGAATACGAAGAGGGTATTCGATCTCTGATCAACAGGATCAATGCTGCATCACAGGGTACAGCCACGATAATCCTCCCCAGCTACGCGCCACTCCCGGGTAGATCCGACTGGGAGTCGTGCCATGCAAGCAACCCGGAGGTCGATCCCGTCCACTGGCTAAACCCTGAGGCTGACTGGTCCACTGCAACCGCCACTGAACAGGCAGCGGCTGTAGCGAAGCTGGACGAGCTTGCCGGAACGGGAAACCAGACCGAGAGTGTTCCCGGCTTCGCCGGTGTGATCGCCGGAATCGCCGCCGACTACCCGAATGTCGAGTATGTGGACATGCGCCAGTTCAGTGCCGCTTATCAGCCGCCGGACTGCTTCCATCCCACGATGGAGTCCTTCGACTTCTACGTGAGAGAGGTCCTGCACCGGGTGTTCGATCAGTGAGAAGTCCTAGGGCGGTCGGCTGCTCCGGGGCACACGTGCCGAGTCACGGGAGGGGATCATGGTGATCAGATGGACGATGTCTGCTCGAAGGGCGGTTGCGATCGCCTCGACAGTCCTGCTCGCCACGGGGCTCGTGGGGACCGCCGAAGCGGACCCGCCGGCTCCGACAGGCGGAACAGAGGTGATCACATCTCGTGGCCTGAGGCCCGCGATCTCCGCCGACGGACGGCACGTCGCCTACGCCGGGCTGGGTCACCCCGAGTCGACCGACTCGCAGGTCGAGATGGACATCGTCGTCGCCGACCGCCAGACCGGAACGACGGAGCGGATCGACCTCTCCCACGACGGGTCGAGGACAGTCGGGGTCTGGGGCAGCTCGAATCCCGAGATGACGCCCGACGCACGCTTCGTAGCCTTCGTCTCGGACAAGGTGAACCTCGTGACAGACGACACGAACGGCCTGCCCGACGTGTTCGTACACGACCGCCAGACCGGCACGACCGAACGCGTCAGTGTCGCAAGCGATGCCACCGAGGCAAACGGCTCCGACGTGATGTCGTTCTCCGAACCGGCGATATCCGCGGACGGACGCTTCGTTGCATTCACCTCCGATGCCACGAACCTGACCGCTGATGACGACATGGACGGACTGACCGACGTGTTCGTGCACGACCGTCAGACCGCCACGACAGACCGCATAGAGGGAGCGGGAGCCGGCCTCGACCCGGCGATCTCGGCCGACGGGAGGTACGTCGCCTTCGACTCCTGGGCCGACGACCTGGTCGGCGGTGACACCAACGAGGCGCCAGACGTCTTCGTACACGACCGCGAGACCGGGGAGACCGAACGCGTCAGCATCGCCGGCGACGGCGCCGAGGCGGACGGCATGTCGATCCACGCCGCCATCTCCGCAGACGGTCGACATCTTGCGTTCATCTCGTCCGCAACGAACCTCGTCACGGACGACACCAACGGCGTCTTGGACGCCTTCGTGCACGACCGCGAGACCGGGGAGACCGAACGCGTCAGCATCGCCGGTGACGGCACACAGGCGGATGCCGGCTTCGACCTGGAGGGAATCGCGATCACCCCGGACGGACGCAGCGTCGCCTTCTCGTCGGATGCCACGAACCTCGTCGCCGACGACACCAACGAGGAGCCAGACGTATTCGTGCACGACCGCGAGACCGGGGAGACCGAACGCGTCAGCATCGCCGATGACGGTTCGCAGGCAAATGGGTGGCACCCGGCGGTCTCAGCGGACGCGCAGCAGGTTGCATTCGAGACATGGGCGGGTGTCGACGGATGTGACCCAGAAGGCGCCGCCCCCGTGGCGGTACGTGACCGTGAATCCGCAGGCGCCTCTCCGGGGACGAAGGCCTGTGACGACATGTACGGGCCGGTCACACCGGACAGTCCCTACGAGATGGCTGCCCCCGGAGTCCTTGCGAACGACGTATCCGACGGTGACGGGACGCTCTCCGTCCTCACCGCCTCGGCTCCGCAGTTCGGTTCCGTCGACGTCGACGGCGATGGGCGCTTCGTCTACACGCCAGATGCCGGCTTCACGGGCTTCGACTCGTTCACGTACGAGATCTCGGACGGCGAAGGCCACACGGACACCGCTTCGGCCGTCGTCGCCGTCTTCCCCGATCCGAACGCAGCCGACGACGCGTTCACGACTCCCGCAGGCAACCCGGGGACGATCGACGTGCTGAGGAACGACTCCCCGAATGCGTTCGATCTCACGATCGTGGAAGTCACCGACCCGGCCTTCGGCACGGCTGAGAACCAGGGCTCGGAGGTCTTCTACTGGCCGGATCCGGAGTTCGCCGGGACCGACACCTTCGTGTACACGGTCATGGACTCCACCGGCAACACCGACACCGCCGAAGTGACCGTGACGGTCAAGCCGGCCGAAGAGCCCGACACGGTGCAGGTCAGCGTGAGTGGACGCACCGACCTCGCAGTCGCGGGACCCATAACGAGCGGTGACCTCACGATCGGACGTGACACCCTCGGCGTCACGGCAGTGTCGGGAACCGCCACCCTGGCCGGGGGTACCGTGGCGATGGATGTGCGCCGGCTCTGGATCCTGCCGCTCTACCTGGGCTCCGTGACCGTCAGGGCACCCGGGGCCACGGTCAAGGCTCCCGTCTTCTTCGCCACGCTCCGCACGGCCGGCCCGGCCTCGGTATCGAGCTCGTCGGCATGGCTCGACATAAGTAGCTGGCCGTGGATGGTCAACCGGATCGCCTGGACCGTGACGGACAGGAGCTGAGTGACTCTTCGGTCGGGTGACGCCGGCTCGTCCCCTGCCCGGGACGGGACCGGCGACTTCGCGGCACCACCAGGCCGGGCCAGGCGATGGCCCGATCCGACCAGCCCGATCTCGACTCTTCGAGCAGTTCGGGGAGTTCAGGACCCGGAGGGACTTTCGGCCCTCCAGCTCCCGGGCTGACCCGTGGGATAGTGAATAACGAACGTTATCCATCGTCCGGCCCGGAGAGAGCGGGGGATCGCATGACCGAACTGACGATCGACTTCGACTACATCGACCGCGTGGGGGAGGGGAAGCTCGACCTCGAGTGGCTGCACTCCTGGAACCACGAGGTGGGCGAGAAGGTCACGCCCTCCCGCGTCGGGCTCACGATGAAGGACATCGCCGTCGGCCGGTACGGGGACATCCCCGACACGGCTCCGATGCGCACGATGGCCCCCCGGGGCGGCGAACGCGAGGACGTGATGCCCGACATGGGCTACCTCCTCAACACGAAGGCGGACGTGTGGGCAGAGAACGTCATGGACCTCTACGAGGAGGCCGTGAGCCGGCAGTGGTCTGCGACTCGTGACATCGACTGGAGCTCCATCCCCGACCTCCCGCCCGATCTCGAGCACGCCCTCTGTCAGGTCTGCACCCTCCTCTCCGAGGTCGAGATGATCGCGTCGGACTTCCCGGCGAAGTGGATGTGGCAGATCAACCACGACTTCGTCGAGGTGAAGATGTTCCGCGCCACCCAGATCATGGACGAGTCCCGGCACACGGAGGTCTTCCGCAAGCGGGCCCTCGCCAAGGGAGGCGGGCTCGGCCGCTCCAAGGCCGTGACCGAGGAGTTCCTGCGCCTCATCCTCGACGCCGAGACGTACTCGGAGGGATCGGCCCTCATGCACCTGCTGGGCGAGGGCATGGTGCTCTCCCTCTTCCGGGCGGGGGAGCTCCTCTCGCCGAGCCCCGTCGAGAAGAAGATCTTCCGGCTCTGCATGCAGGACGAGGCCCGCCACGTCGCCTACGGCACGATGCACCTGCGCTACGCACTCGCTCAGGATCCCGACAAGGCGGAGGAGTACCACGAGTACCTCGACAAGGGGGAGCGGATCCTCGCCGCGCTCTTCACGATCCCCGAGGCCGTCGAGCCTCTCATGATCCTCGCCGCAGGCGGTGAGGAGGAGGCCGCAGCCCTGGGTGCGATGGCAGCGGGCATGCTCCAGACACGCGTGATCGAGGAGTACCTCGCCCGCTGTGACAGGGCGGGCATCGACCGCCGCTCCCGCATCCAGATCCCGGGTGTGATCGGTGGCTACGACCCGGTGGAACAGGGCGTGACGAGCGACGCCGCCCTCGCCGGCTCGGCCGGAACAGGGGGTGCCTGATGGCGGAGTTCCCCTCGGGCGAGTGGTTCGACCTCCTCGCCGCCAAGGCAAACGAGCATGCAGACGAGTTGGAGGCCTTCGGCTTCTCCAACATCCGCCTCGCATGTCGCGTGAACGGACTGCCCGACGGTGACCGCACCTTCGGGATCGGCATCGACGGCTACGACGTGTTCAGCGGTGGCGAGATCGACCCCGCCACCTGGAACGCCGACTGCACGCTGGAAGGCCCCACCGTCGCCTGGTGCGAGATGGTGTCGAACATCGGTGCGAACGGCGGTGCCGACCTCCAGCACACGCTGAACGCGCTCAGCCTCGCCGAGCTCCCGATGCGTGTCGTCGCCGACGACCCGATGGGACGGGACCTCTTCTTCCGTTTCAACCAGACCCTGCAGGAGATCTTCGACCTCGCGGCAGAGATCCCGACGGAGATCGTCGCCACCGCGTAGAAGTAGGCTCGGGAGCAGGTATGAGCGTTCAGATCCTGCCCGACTGCCTCGGTTGCGGGGCATGTGAGTTCGCATGTGACCGCGGCGCGATCACGCAGGGGACGGACTTCCGCGTCGCGTACGTCGTCGATCCCCTCCTCTGCAACGACTGCGGGGACTGCCTCCCTGTCTGTCCCGTGGACGTGATCGTCGAGAACACGGAATGGGCTGTCTGCTACGCGCGGGGCTGTCCCCTCAGCAGCTCGAGGTACGAGGGCTGGGAATGCACGCGGGGTGAGCAGTACTGCCCGCGCTGCAGCACGATGCTGTGGCGGGAACCGGGCGGCACCGAGTGGCGCTGCCCGCGCTGCGACGACGCCCGCAAGGTCGCCTGCCCCAAGATCCGCAAGGCTCTGACCCTCGGCCTGCCCCTCGTCCCGGACTGACCTCAGTCTCCCCACCACGTGGGCGTACCCAGCCACATCCAGTGTGGTTGAGTACGCCCACGTGGCAACCCTCGGGGACTCGGCCGCGAGCCCCTAGCCTGTTCCCGTCCATGACGTTCCGCAAGAAGACCTACAGCCTCCGCCGGTTCGCCGGCGACGTCACCGGCCTCTTCGGCCGCCTCGGTGAGCTGCGCCGCATCCAGTCCGGCGCGGCGATCGACCCCGCATTCCGCGAGGAGATCATGGTCGCCGTCGCACGTGCGAACGAGTGCCGCTACTGCATCTTCGCGCACGAGACGGCGGCACGCGAGGAAGGCGTCGCACAGGCAACCCTCGACGCGCTCGCCCGCGGAGAGCTGACGGCAACCGACCTCGAGCCACGCGTCACCGTGGCCCTGGAATATGCAAGTGCGCTCGCCGCGTGCGACTTCGGGCCGGTCGACCCCGTCCTCGAGGGAGAAGTCGTCGCCCTGCACGGAGAGGACGGGCGCCGCACGATCGAGACCGTGGCACGCCTCATGACCGTGATGAACCTCACAGGCAACACCGTCGACGCCCTGTTCTCGCGCCTCGGGGGCGATCCCGCACCCGACAGCCGGATCTGCGACGAGCTCGTCCTCACCTACGTGTGGGCCTGGGGAGCAGCCCTCACGTCGTTGAACCTGATGCGAGCCCGCGACGAATCCCCCACGCGGCTGTTCGAGTCCTTCCGGGAGTTCGCGGCCGAGACCGAGGGGGCGTGACCCGCATGCCGAAGCGCCTCGTCGCTGTCATCGCCCTCCTGTGCGACGTCGCCGCGTGCGGGTCCGGCACCCGAGAACGGAGAGGAATCCGAGACCCTCACGTTCCACGTCGAAGTCGACTGAGCCGCGCGGCAGGTCGCGCCCACCCCCGGACCGAATCTTTCATCATCGGACTTGGTGGACTTCCGACAGGGAGGCTGAGGTGGGAATCTCGAGACGCAAACTCCTCCGCGCCGGCGCGGCGCTCGGAACGGTCGCAGCCGGCGCGGCTGTGTTCGACTGGTCGCAGGGCCCCGCAGCCCTCGGCGTGCGGGAAGTCCCCCAGCCCCGCCTGATCGACCCGGCCGACTGCCCGATCGACCACATCGTCGTCCTCATGATGGAGAACCGCTCCTACGACCATGTGCTCGGGCGGCTGCCCGGCACCCACGGCCTCACCCGCGACATGTCCTGTGGCGACGACGACGGCATCCCGATCCACGTGCACCGCGTGAAGGACATGACGTGCACCGTCGGGGACCTCCCGCACGGCTTCGAGGACGGCATGCTCTGTTACAACGAGGGACGCAACGACGGGTTCGTACGCTCGAACGGCACTCAGTCAATGGGATACATGTCGCCCCTCGAAGTCCCCTGGATGTACTCGCTGGCCCTCGAGTACACGGTATTCGACCACTGGCACTGCTCACTCCTCGCCGGCACGTGGCCGAACCGCCGCTACCTCTGCGCGGGCACGACCGGCGGGAGCCGCACGGACGACTTCGCGCCGGGCAAGTTCGGCTACTGGGAGCGGACCGTCTTCCATCAGCTCGCCGCCGCCGGGATCAGCTGGGGCGTCTACTACACGGACGTGCCCTTCCCCGCCCTGTACCCGGATCTCCTCCTGCGCCATGCGCGCAACTTCAAGCCGGTGCGCGAGCTGTACCGGGACCTCGCGGCGGGACGCCTCCCCCAGGTCGTGATGATCGAGCCCGGCTACCTCGTCGGCACGGACGACCATCCACCCCGCAACACGCAGCCGGCCCAGAGGTTCATGCACGACGTCGTGGAGGCGGTCCGCCTCTCGCCCCTCTGGCCCCGCACCGCCCTCGTGATCACCTACGACGAATGGGGCGGCTTCTTCGACCACGTGCCGCCACCCGAACTGGCCGACGACCATCCGGATCTGGGCCGGCCGGTCGGCTTTCGCGTGCCCGCCCTCATGGTGAGCCCGTGGGCGCACCGTGGCGCCGTGTCCCACCGGGTCAAGGACCACACGTCATGGCTCAAGTTCGTGCAGTGGCGCTTCGGCCTTCCCGCCCTCACGACCCGCAACGAGACTGCGGACAACCTGCTCGAGGCGCTCGACTTCTCCTCTCCCATGCGCACCGATCTCGCACCGCTGCCGACTCCGCGCGTCGACAAGAGCCTGAGCGCCCTGTGCGAGCTCGCCCAGTACCTCCGTCCCGAGGACGACTACGAGTTCGACCTCCCCGGCGGTGAGGGGCCTGAGTCGGAGGCCGCCTGGAATCTGGGGAGCGTGCGGGGGGAGGTCTTCGAGATCGCCCACGCGATGGGGCGCGCGCCGGGTGCGCCGGACATGGCCGTGATCGAAGCCGCCGCCAGGAACGAGCAGGTGAGTGGACCCCAGTTCCTCGCGAAGTCGGTGTCGGCCGGCGTGATCCCCGCCGAACTCGACCTGCGCGGGGCGGAGAACGGCGCAACCCCCAGCCCCTACCTCGCCGAGGGAGACGTCCCCGCCTCACCGGCGTGGCTCGACGCGTGACGACACCGGGCCGGTGTCACCGTATGCTGGTCGCGTCTCGAGGGGAGGCAGGGGGATGAGCGAACAGACACCGGCCACGACTGCGGACCCGTCCGCTACGCCCGCCATGTTCAATCCGTTC
The DNA here is from genome assembly GCA_020850945.1 of Acidimicrobiia bacterium. Taxonomy (GTDB): domain Bacteria; phylum Actinomycetota; class Acidimicrobiia; order UBA2766; family UBA2766; genus QWHP01. The sequence continues at coordinate 77,144 of JADZDR010000061.1, forward strand.
GAACCGGGGTTCTTCGACGATCCGTATCGCCAGTACGCGCGCCTGCGGGAGCAGACGCCGGTCCTCCAGACGCCCTTCGACATGTGGATGCTGTTCCGCTGGGAGGACTGCAACGCCCTCCTCCGCGATGCCTCCCTGTCCGTCGAGGTCGACAAGGCCCGCGCTCTCAACCCCGGCATGCGCTCGCTGCGTGCCAACCAGTTCGAGACGCTCTTCCCCGGCATCGAGAACCGCTTCGACCGTTCGATCCTCAACATCGACCCCCCGGATCACACCCGCCTCCGCCGCCTCGTGTCGTCGGTGTTCACACCCCGGAGGATCGAGTCACTCCGACCGACGGTGCGGGGCCTCGTCGACTCCGCCCTCGACGCCGCGGCCGAGCGGGGCGAGATGGACGTCATCTCGGATCTCGCATTCCCCCTGCCCTTCGCCGTCATCTCGGAGATGCTCGGCATGCCCGACTCCGACCGCGACCAGTTGCGCGAATGGTCCCACCATGCCGTGAAGCTGCTCGACCCCATCCTCTCCGACGCCGACGTGCGGGCGGGGGTCGAATCCGCCATGGCCATGTACGTGCACTGCGCCGGTGTGATCGAGTGGAAGCGCCGCAACCTCGCCGACGACCTCCTCTCCGCCCTCATCACGGCGGAAGACGAAGGCGACCGGCTCAGCGCCGACGAGCTCATGGATCAGGTCGTGCTCCTCTTCATCGCCGGGCACGAGACGACGGTCAACCTCATCGGGAACGGCACCTTGCGCCTCCTCCAGGACCGGGCCGCATGCGAGAGGCTCCGGGCCGATCCCGAGCTCGACCGCAACGCCGTCGAGGAACTGCTCCGCTTCGACTCCCCCGTCCAGTTCTCGAGACGCATCACCCTCGTGGACCACCCGATCGACGGCCACACGATCGCCCCCGGCGCATTCGTGATGACATGCCTCGGGTCGGCGAACCGCGACCCGGCTGTGTTCGGGGAGGATGCCGACGTCCTCGACCTCACGCGGTCGACGGCCGGCCATCACCTGTCCTTCGGCAGTGGCATCCACCACTGCCTCGGCGCCGCCCTCGCCCGCCTCGAGGGCCAGGAGGCGATCCCGCGCCTCCTACGCCGCTTCCCCGACCTCGAGCTCGCCTCGGACGCGCCCGACTGGAACGGGCGTATCGTGCTGCGCGGCCTCGAATCTCTGCCCGTCGTGACGGGTGCCTGAACGGTCAGAGCCAGCCGCTGCTCCGGAAACCCCGCCAGATGAAGAAGCAGACGGTGGCCATGAGGCCGAGGACGACCACCCACGCCCACGGGTGGTCGAGCCAGAGGATGTGCGAGAAGTTCATCCCGAAGAATCCCGTGACGACAGTTGGTACGGCTGCGATCGCCACCCAGGCGGAGATCTTGCGCATGTCCTCGTTCTGGCGCACGCTCACACGCGTGAGGTTCGCCTCGAGGATGCTGTTGAGGAGATCGCGGGAGGTGTCGACACGCCCCGCGATTCGCAGGAGGTGGTCCTCGACGTCCCTGAAGTACGCGACTGCGGGTCCGGAGACGAAGGGCAGCGGCTGGCGGGCGAGGCGCTCCAGGGGTTCCGTGAGTGGGGCGACGGCACTGTGGAGCTCGAGCACCTCCCGCTTGAGCCTGTAGATACGCTCCACCGGGTTCCCGTGTGACTCGGAGAAGACCTCGAACTCCACCTCGCTCACGTCGTTGTCGAGGGCCTCCACGACCGGCATGTAGTCGTCCACCACCCGGTCCGTGATCGCGTGCACGACGGCGGCGGGGCCGCGGCGCAGGCGGTCGGGGCGGGACTCGATCTCACGTCGCACGCTGCTCAGGGCCGTCGCCTCACCGTGGCGCACGTGGACGACGAAGTGCGCGCCGGCGAAGATCATGATCTCGCCGAGCTCGACGAGCTCCTTCTCCTCGGCGTAGCGGGTCGTCTTGAGGACGAGGAAGAGGGTGTCGCCGTAGATCTCCAGCTTGGGCCGCTGGTGCGCCTTGACCGCGTCCTCGACGGCGAGCTCGTGCAGGCCGAACTCGTGGCGGACAGAATCGAACTCGTCCTCCGACGGTTCGTAGAGGCCTATCCACACGAAAGCGTCGGGGATGCGACAGGCATCGGCCACGTCTTCCAGAGCGAGGCGCCCCCCTTGGCGGACTCCGTTCTCGTAGAGGGCGCAGTCGACGATCATGTGGGGGATCCTCCTGTTCGCCCGATGCGCGCAGCTCAGTGCGCGGCCGGGATCAGTGTGTACCGCGGATTGAGGATGGCGAGATGGCCGCGGTGCTCGGCGACGACTCCCTCGACCGTCATGCGGGTCCCGAGCGCGATCCCCGGGATGCGGCGGCGGCCGGAGAACACGACGAGGAGTCGGCCTGTGTCGTCCTCGATCGTGCACTCGAGGTAGGCGGACTGCTTCCAGGGGCGTACGCGCATGGCGTGGACCTTGCCCGTCACCTTCACGCGGTCCCGCCACACGACGTCCTTGACGGGCGTGACCCCTGTCCCCTCCGTGGCCGCCGGCGCTGTCTCGCCTTCGAGGGCATCGGACTCACCTCGTAGCTCCGGTTGGTCGGGTTGGATGGGCACGCGATCCGGTTTGCCGTCGGCGTCGATGTCGGTGAAGTGGAAGGGGACGAACGTCACGTTCGCATGTGGGACACGTGCGATCGCACGGGCGATGTTGTCCGACGTCCTGTCATGGAGGAGGCGGTGCCAGAACCGCGCGTATTCACGCCGTGGGATCAGGATCGAGACCTCGGTCTCGCCGTCGGCGACCTCCGAGATGACGAGCTCGAGCACGGTTGCCTCGATCCGGCGGTCGGGGCACTCGACGAGCTCGAGCGGCATGCGGCTCAAGGCGAGGCGCGACCACTCCTCGGCGAGCTCGTCCGCCTCCTCCGGGTCGACGGCCACGTGCACGGCCCGCAGCTCGTCGGGTGTGAGCGTGCGGGCGTACTGGATCGCCCGCGCGGATGCCCGCGTGATGTCGTCGACGAGGACGAGGACGGTGTGGCGGGGCAGGATCGGCGCCTCCGCCGCCGCCTTCGCGTCCTCCTCGAGGACGTCGATCTCCCCCTCGTACTGCTTGTTGAGCCGGAGCAGGAGGAGGACGAGGATCGGAACGAGCACGAGGATGAGCCATGCGCCGTCGAGGAACTTGGTGCTCGCCACGATGATGAGGACGACGAAGGACAGGAGGCCCCCGAAGGCATTGATGACGAGACCGCGCCTCCAGCCCTCCTCCTTCTTGCGCACGTGATGGCGGGCCATGCCCGCCTGACTGAGCGTGAAGCCGGTGAACACGCCGATCGCGTAGAGCGGGATGAGCCGCGACACCACCGCCCCCGTGAGCACGACGAGGAGCGCGGCGAGGGCGGAGAGCATGAAGATGCCGTTGGAGTAGACGAGTCGGTGGCCGCGCTTGGTGAGCTGGCGCGGCATGAAGTAGTCACCGGCCGCGAACGCGGCGAGGCGGGGGAAGTCCGCATAGCTCGTGTTCGCCGCGAGGACGAGGATGAGCATCGTCCCTGCCTGCAGGGAGAAGTAGAGGATGCGGCCGAACCCCTCGCCGCCTCCGAAGATGACGTATCCGATCTGTGAGATCACGGTCGGGTAGTTGTCCTCGTACGGCGCCACCTGCATGACGTGGGCGAAGTAGGACAGGGCGAGGAACATGACGCCGAGCAGCGACCCCATGATCACGAGTGTCGTGCGCGCGTTCCTCCACTCGGGTGGCCGGAACGCGGGCACACCGTTCGAGATCGCCTCGACACCGGACAAGGCCGCCCCCCCGGACGCGAATGCATGCAGGACCAGGAAGACGAAGGCGAACCCGGTGAGCGTTTCCTCGAGTTCCACGGCGTGGGCACCCGCAGGCGCGGTGAAGACCGTCGAGGCAAGCGGCAGGCCCGCACCGGCGAATTCCCTGAAGAGGCCGATACCGATGAGGAGGGCCATGTTGAGGATGAAGAAGTAGGTGGGTACGGCGAAGACGGCACCGGACTCCTTCACCCCCCGCAGGTTGCCGAAGGCGATGATCCCGATGAAGACGAGCGCGATCGGCACTGTGAACGGCCGCAGGGCCGGTACCGCAGAGACGAGCGCGCCCGTACCGGCTGAGACGGACACGGCGACGGTGAGGATGTAGTCGGTGAGGAGCGCGACGCCCGCCACCTGGGCCGGGACCGCCCCGAAGTTGTCCTTGGTGACGATGTACGCGCCACCCGCCGACGGGTACTCCTTGATCGTCTGGCGATAGCTGAGGATCAGGAAGAAGAGGACGACGAGCATTGCGACCGTGACCGGCACGACATAGCTGAACGCCACGCTCAGAAGTGCACCTGCGACGAGAACGTGCAGGATCTCCTCCGTCGCATAGGCAGCGGACGAGAGGTTGTCGGACGCGAAGACGGCGAGAGCCGTCGGCTTGCCGAGGCGCTCGTGCTTGAGCTGGTCCGTGTGAAGCGGTTTGCCGAGCAGCCTGCTCTTCACGCGAAAGGCGAGCGGCTCGGGGATGTCCGGGATGCGGCCGAGCTTGGGGCCGGCCGGGGCGGGGCCTGACGTGGGCTTCATCCCGGCCTGCGTGTCCGTTTGCGCCACAATTCCTCGTGTCGTCTGGGAGGCACGAGCCTAGAGCGCAGGTGGGGGCGGATGGCACACCGGGCGCGGGGTGCCGTCCTTTCCCGGGCCCCGGGACCACGGTGATAACCTCGACCGTCATCCACACGACGGCGACCGACAGCGCATGTCGGTCCCACAGGAGATGTCTTGCACGTCGTCATCGTCGGTTGCGGTCGCGTCGGGATCGAGCTCGCCGGCGCACTCGAGGCAGCCGGACATTCCGTCAGCGTCATCGACAAGAACAGGCGCTCGTTCCGGAACCTGCCGTCGAACTTCGCGGGCAGCACGTTCGTGGGCCTCGGCTTCGACCGCGACATCCTCGTCGAGGCCGGAATCGAGAGAGCAGAGGCCCTGGCCGCGGTGACGAACGGCGACAACTCGAACATCCTCACCGTCCGCATCGCACGTGAGACCTTCGGCATCGAGCATGTCGCGGCCCGGATCTACGACCCGCGGCGCGCGGTCCTCTACCAGCGTCTCGGGATCGCGACGGTCGCGACGGTGGCGTGGGCGACGGAGCAGATCCTGCGTCGCCTCCTCCCGAGCGAGGCACATCCGGAGTGGGTGGATCCGACAGGTCAGATCAAGCTCGTCGAGGTCGCCCTGCCGGATGCCTGGGCGGGCGAACCCCTCGACCGCCTCGACGAGCCCGGCCGCTTCTGGCTCGTCGGTCTCACGCGCCTCGGTCAGGCACAGCTCACGACGTACGGTCTCGCCGGCCAGGACGGCGACATCGTGCACATCATGGTGGCAGCGGACGCGATGGACGAGCTCGACGCGCGCCTCGAGAAGGTCGGCGAAGGAGACCCGCGGGTATGAGGGTTGCGATAGCAGGTGCCGGAAACGTGGGGCTCGACATCGCGAACAAGCTCGCCGTCAATGAACACGAAGTCCTCCTCATCGAGCAGGACCCTGACGTCGTCGAGCTGCAGAGCGCACGCACGGTGGAGGGTGTGAACTGGTTCTGCGCCGACGCCTGCGAAGTGTCGTCGCTGCACGAGTGCGAGCTCGAGAAGGCCGATGTCCTCGTGGCCGTCACGGGAGACGACGAGGACAACCTCGTCATCTCCCTCCTTGCCAAGATGGAGTTCGCGATCGGGCGTGTGATCGCCCGCGTGAACCACCCGAAGAACGAGTGGCTCTTCAACGAGACGTGGGGCGTCGACATCCCGGTTTCGACACCCCAACTCATCACGGCTTTCGTCGAGGAGGCCGTATCGGTCGGCACGCTCGTGCGCCTCCTCCAGCTCGAGGGTGGACAGGCCCGCCTCGTCGAGATCACCCTCGCCCCCGACAGCCCCGCCATCGGCCAGGCCGTGGCAGACCTCGACACCCCTCGCGACTCCACGTTCGTCGCCATCGTGCGTGACGATCACGTCGTCGTGCCCCGTGGAGACACCGTGTTCGCGGTCGGCGACGAGGTCCTCGCCCTGGTCACGCCCGACTCCGAGGACGCCATCCGCACGGTCCTCGCCCACGACTGACTCTGCCGGGAGGCCATAATTGGAGTGGGAAGCCGGGGGGTAGTCGGAGTTCGAGTCCAGACGAGGTGGGGCGGAGGTCACGGTGGCGGAATCGCAGCCGGGCGGGCCGGATGTGGAGCTGCGGCGGTCACACATGGTCGTCGCCCTCACGATCATCGCCGCCATCTGCCTCGTCTTCACCGTGATCAACGGCTATCTCGGCCACATCCGCTCCACAGCGCTTCTCGCTGCGTCCTGCATCACTGCCCTCCTCCTGTGCTTCGCCGCGCGACGGGTGTCCGACGTCCATGTCAGCCGTGTCGGCCACGCCGCGGTGGGAATCCTCGTCTTCGTCGTGACGGTCATCGCTCTCCTGCGCGGGCAGGCCGAGTCGTATGCATTGCTCGCATACATCATCGTGCCTCTGCTCGCCGCCCATCTCCTCGACGTGCGCGCCGCCGTCGCCTGGACCGTGGTAGCCGCCATGTGCGTCATTGGCGTCTACGCGAGCGAGGCCTTCGTCGAGCTCAGGCCGGACGGCCCGCCCCCCACGCGCTTCGACAAGCTCTACGTGCTCCTCATCGTGCTCGCGACAGCGTGCGCTCTCGCATCCGCCGCCCGCCGGGTCTCCGATCGGCACCAGAATGCGCTACACGAACGAGAGCAGACGATCAGGCGCCAGACCGACGAGCTCGAGTACCGCGTCTCCCAGCGCACGGCCGAGCTCGCCCGCCTCAACTCCGCCCTCACCCATCAGGCACTCCACGACGAGCTGACAGGCCTCGCGAACCGGGCCCTCTTCCTCGACCATCTCGCCCACGCGCACGCCCGGCGCGGGCGTTCCGGGAGAAGTGTCTCGGTCCTGTTCATCGACCTCGACCGTTTCAAGGTCATCAACGACAGCCTCGGCCACGCCGCCGGGGATTCGGTCCTCCGCGAAGTCGGGACACGGCTGCACAGAGGCCTCCGCCCCACCGATGTGATCGCCCGCCTCGGCGGCGACGAGTTCGCCGTCCTCGTCGAGGATCTCGAGCAGCCGGGCGAGGCTCTGAACGTCGCGGCTCGGATCCATGCCCTCTTCCACCAGCCCTTCCAACTCGAGGGCCAGGCGGTCTTCGTGACGGCGAGCGTCGGCATTGCCGTGACGACGGAGAGCGACGACGCCACAGAGGATCTGCTCCGCCATGCCGATCTCGCCATGTACCGGGCGAAGCGGCACGGCCGAAACCGCTCCGAGATCTACGACGAGCACATGCGAGTTGCCGCTGTGCGCCGTATGCAGGTCGAGAGCGCACTGCACGGAGCCATCGACCATCGCGAGCTGCGGGTCGTGTACCAGCCGATAGTGGACGTGCGGACAGGGGACTGGGTGAGCTTCGAGGCACTCCTCCGCTGGCAGCGTCGAGACGGCGAGCTCGTCGGCGCGGGTGACTTCGTCGGCGTTGCCGAGGAGACCGGCCTCATCGTGCCGATGGGTGACTGGATCCTGCACGAAGCCTGCCGACAGGTGGTGGCGTGGCGCGAGGCGACGGGTCGCGACCTGGGCATCCACGTGAACCTGTCACCGCGCCAGCTCGACGAGGAGGATCTGCGGAGTGTGGTGGCCGACGCGATCGGCGGGAGCCTCGATCCGACGCGGCTCTGCCTCGAGCTCACCGAAACGGCACTCACGCAGAGCACGGCCGCATCCCGCGCGCAGCTCGACGACATCAAGGCGATGGGTGTCCGTCTCGGGCTCGACGACTTCGGCACGGGCTACTCGTCGTTGAGCCACCTGCGCAGCTTCCCCATCGACGTCCTGAAGGTGGACAAGATGTTCATAGACGGACTCGGCAGCGATGGCGAGAGCACCACCCTCGTGGCAGCGATCATCGGCCTCGCCCACTCTCTCGATCTCACCGTCATCGCCGAGGGTGTCGAGCACGCCTCCCAGGCCGAAGCACTGCAAGCCCTCGACTGCGATCTCGCCCAGGGCTTCCACTTCGGCAAGCCCGCCTCGCAGTGGGAGTTCCCCGGGGACGAGGCGGGTGCAGGCGGGCCGGCGGCGCCGGAACCGGAAGGTGCTGTCCCCGGTACCTCCTGAGACCCCTCGAGGTGGATCCAGCCATGACGCGGGCGAACGTGGCAGGGAAGGGCGGGGTCCGTCGGCCCCGGTACTTCGCAACCGTCCTCCTCGTGTGCGGCCTGTGCGCTCTCCCGGCATGCGCGAGCGGGAGCGTGGTCGATCGTGCCTCCCCCGCCCCGGCGACGCGCACTCCCCCATCCCCCTCTGCGTCTGAACCCCCGTCGGAAACCCCGCAGGAGTCACTGCCACCTCCCGTGACTCCGACGACCGCCCCGCCGCGGGTCGTCGTCCCCTATCGCGTGGAAGTCCGCGTCCCGGACGTGTCCCCCTCGGACTTCGCGGCGACGGTACGGGCGACGCTCGCGGATCCCCGCGGGTGGACCGGAGCCGGGTTCGACCTCGTCGAGACACCCGATGCCCCGCATGTGATCGTCCTCGCCGAAGGAGCCGAGGTCGATGTGCTCTGCCTCCCGTACGAGACGTACGGCGCCTACTCGTGTCAGAACGGTCCCGTTGTCGCACTCAACGCGGATCGGTGGCGCGTCGCGACCCCGGAGTGGACAGGCGACCTCGGGACTTACAGGCAGATGCTGGTGAATCACGAGGTGGGTCATCTCCTCGGCCAGCGCCATGTCGAGTGCGCGAAGCCGGGCAGCCTCGCGGCCGTCATGGTCCAGCAGAGCACGGAGCTGAAGGGATGCCTACCCAACGCCTGGCCTCTTCCCGAAGAGATCGGTGACGCAGCCCGACACGACCAACCGATCGCACCCGGCCCGGGCGAGTGAGACCGGTGCGTGCCGCTCCGTCCCGTGCGCACCCCCCGCCAGGAAGTAGCTTGCCGGCATGGACGAGACAGCCGAGCCGGCGGAGGACAACGAGCAGGAGCTGCTCCGAAGCCGCCTCGGCCTCGGGCCCGACGAGCCCTGCCCGTCACCCGCCTGCTACGAATACGCCGAGCGCGTGACGCCGCGACGCGGATACATCGAGGTCGAGGAGGGCGTGATCGGCGTCTACGACCGCAAGGGCGAGATCGTCACGGCACTCCCGCTGGACTTCGATCCGTACGACCCCGTGCCGTGCGAGAGCTGCTCCGAATCCACGTTACCCATGGATCTCCGTTGCGAGGCATGCGGCGAGAAGATCGATCCCGCCTGGGTGTGGTCGTTCTGGTACGGCGATTCGCAGGACGAGGAGCACGATGAAGGAGACGAGGCGGCAGAGTCCGCCAGCGCGGTCCCGGACCGAGTGCGCCTTGCAGCCTTCGGGGACAGATCCGACGCGATAGAGATGGCTCGGACACTCCGGGACGCCGGTGTCCCGTTCGAACTCGCCGACGAAGAGGACGACGCGGGCGGCGAGGTCACCGCAGTCTGGATCGACAGGATTCACCTCGGTACGGCCCAGAACGCGATCGCGAGGCCGGGTGTGGAGGGCTGAACGCCGCCGATCCTCACGCGGGTGAGGGTGGTCGTGTCCGCCCACTCAGAAGACCCACCGGTTGGTACGCGGACCCGAGTGGTGGTCGCAGGTCGTCGTCCCCCTTGGCCGGCCACATCGACATCGCCCGCTCCGTCATCGCCGTGATCGTGAGGGACGGGTTCACGCCCAGGTTCGCGCTCACAGCCGACCCGTCGGCGACGTGGAGACCCGGATGGCCGAACACCCTGTGGTAGGCGTCGATCACGCCGGACTGCGGGTCGGCGCCGATGCAGGCACCGCCGAGGATGTGAGCCGTCATCGGCACGTCGAGGAGCACTTCGTTCACAGTGCTGCCCGCGTCACCACCGATGACCTCCGCCGTGAGGCGGGCCGCTTCGTTCGCCGCGGGGATCCACCGCGGGTTCTCGGCCCCGTGGCCCGGCTCCGTCGTGAGGCGAGCCCCCACTCCCCGCCCATGCGGCTGCGACTCCTTCGGCACGATCCGCAGGCTGTTGTCGAGGCTCTGCATGACGAGAAGGATGATCGTGCGTTCGGACCAGTGCCGCACGGAGAGGCTGCGCGCGAACACCGCAGGGTGGCGCAGGGCCGTGAGGAGGAACCTGAGCGGGCGGGGCAGGGAACCACCACCGTCCACGGCGACCGTGGCGAGGAGGCCCATCGAGTTCGACCCCTTCGGGTACCGGACGGGCTCGATGTGGGTGTGCTCCTCGGGGTACATGGACGACGTGATCGCGACCCCGGTCGAGTAGTCGACGTGCGTGGAGCGTGCTGTCGCCGAGACGATCGCCTCCGAGTTCGTGCGCACCATGTGTCCGAGGCGGTCCGAGAGGAGCGGCAGGCGTCCTGCCATCCTGAGACCGTGCAGGAGGCGCATCGTGCCCAGGACACCGGCTGAGAAGACGACGTGCTCGGCCCTGAAGCTCCGTCTCGCCCTGCGCACCCACGCGCCCGGCCGCTCTGTGACCACCTCGTAGGCGGATCGACCGGGATCCGCGGAGAGGGGTACGACGTCGACGACCTCGCGCTCGGGATGGATCTCGGCACCCTTCGCTTCGGCGAGATACAGGTAGTTCCGGTCGAGCGTGTTCTTCGCGTCGTAGCGGCATCCGACCATGCAGCCGCCGCATTCCCGGCAGCCGCTGCGGTCGGGACCCTCACCCCCGAAGTAGGGGTCGGGCACCTCGACTCCGGGCTCCCCGAAGAACACCCCCACCTGGGTCGGCCTGCGGGTCGCCGCCACGCCCATGCGCATGGCGACGACGTCGAGCACCTCGTCGGCCGGAGTCGGGTGGGGCATGGTCGTCGCCCCGAGCATCCGCGTGGCCGTCGCGTAGAACGGGGCGAGCTCACGACGCCAGTCCGTCAGGCTCGCCCACTGCGGATCGTCGTAGAAGCCGGCGAGAGGCTCGTAGAGCGTGTTGCCGTAGACGAGCGACCCGCCTCCGACACCGGCGCCGGACAGGACCATCACGTCCTTGAGGAGGTCCAGACGCTGGATGCCGCGCAGGCCGAGACTCGGCATCCAGATGAACTTGCGCAGGTTCCAGTTGGTGGCGGGGAACGAGTCGGAGCTCCAGCGTCTGCCCGCTTCGAGAACTCCCACCCGATAGCCCTTCTCGGTGAGTCTCAGCGCCGTGACACTGCCACCGAAGCCGGAGCCCACGACGAGGACGTCGTAGTCGAGGTGCCTGGACATGTCCCGCCAGGATACGATCATCTCTCGCACGGGGGAGCCAACGGGAGGTCTCATGCCGGACCAAGAGAACAGGGACGAGCAGGAGCGGCCCGCACCGCGGTTCGTCGTCATCGGCGCCGGCATGGCGGGCATTCTGAGCGCGATCAAGCTGCAGGAGGCGGGCCTCACGGACTTCACGGTCTACGAGAAGGCCGACCGGTTGGGGGGCACGTGGCGCGAGAACACCTATCCCGGTGTCGGCTGCGACGTCCCGTCGCATCTCTACCGCTATTCGTTCGCCCCGAATCCCGACTGGAGCCATCTCTTCTCACCGGGTGCCGAGATCCTCGCGTACCTCGAGGAGGTCGCCGATCGCCATGGGATCATGGACACGATCCGCTTCGGCCACGAGATCGTGCGGTGCGACTTCGAGGGGGGACGCTGGGCGATCGAGACGGCGGACGGTGCGACGGACACCGCCGACTTCGTGATCGCGGCCACCGGAGTCCTTCACCACCCTGCCTACCCCCACATCGACGGGCTCGACTCGTTCACGGGCGCCGTGTTCCACTCCGCCCGCTGGGATCACACCGTGCCGACGGAGGGAAGGCGCATCGGCATAATCGGCACCGGCTCGTCCGCGGTGCAGATCGTGTCGGCACTCGTGGACTCCGTAGGCGAACTGGCGCTCTTCCAGCGCACCGCGCAATGGATCTTCCCGCAGGAGAACTCGCAGTTCTCCGAGGAGGACAGAGCCCGCTTCCGGGCCGACCCCCAACTCCTCCAGAGCATGCACGAGGGGCTGTCCCGCACGTTTGCCGATCACTTCGCCAATGCCGTCGTGAACGCGGAATCGCCGGAGATGCAGGCGATCGAACAGCTCTGCCTCTTCAACCTCGAGTCGAATGTGGAGGACCCCGGCCTGCGGGAGCGGCTCCGCCCCACCTACCGGGCGGCATGCAAGCGACTCGTCGTCTCCCCCGACTTCTACCAGGCCATCCAGCGGCCCAATGCCCACCTCGTGACGGAGGAGATCGACCGCATAGAGCCCCAGGGGATCCGCACACGTGACGGTGTCCTCCACGAGCTCGACGTCATCGTGCTCGCCACGGGTTTTCGCGTCGACCGCTTCCTGCGACCGATGCAGGTGACGGGTCGAAACGGGGTCTCCCTCGACGCGGTCTGGGAGAAGCGGCCGTCGGCGTACCTCTCGATCTCGATTCCCGAGTTCCCGAACCTGTTCATGCTCAACGGTCCCAACGGCCCGGTCGGGAACTTCTCGCTCATCGAGGTGGCCGAGCTCCAGTTCGCCTACATAATGCAGCTCGTCGAGCTCGCACTCTCCGGACAGTGCCGCGAGATCTCGGCCACAACCGAGGCCTTGGGCCGATTCGACGAAGAAAGAGCCGAAGCCGCGAAGAGGACCGTCTGGATGACGGGCTGCAGCAGCTGGTACCTCGACGACCGCGGGGTACCGGCAGCGTGGCCGTGGAACTTCGACCGCTTCCGCGAAGTCATGGCTGCCCCCGACCTCGACGACTACGAGCTCGCCTAGGACTCGGAGGGATGGGAACGCCACCCACACGCCCCCGCTCGGTACCCGCGTCCCCCTACCCGCAGCAGGATGTCCAGGTGCTCGGGAACCGCATCCGCTTCGTCGACATCGGCCCCACCACCCCGCGGCCCGGTGGAGAGGCGGGTGACCCCCTCCTCGTCGTGCCGGGACACACGGCCCGCATCGAGGGCTTCGACACCTTCCTCGCCGACCTCATACCGTCGCATCGGGTGCTCGTCCTCGACCTGCCCGGCAGCGGCTACTCGGACAGGCCTGACCGCATGTACACCCTCGACTTCTACGAGGAAACGATCCTCTCGTTCCTCGACGCCCTCGACGTCTCCACGGCGACCCCGGTCGGGGGGAGCCTCGGCGGGAACCTCGTACTTCGCCTCGGCCACCGGGCACGGGAGCGATTCCCCCGCCTCGTCGTGTGGGCACCCGGCAGCGCGTGGCGGGCACGGCCCTGGCTCGGCCGCCTCACGCGGACGCTGGGCGGTCGCCTCACCTTCTGGCCGAGCGTGCTCGTGCAATCCCGCTTCTGGTACTCGCCCGACTACCCGGGTCGCCGCGCGGCCCTCGACGAGACCTTCGCCTACTACCGCGAGGTGATGTGCCCCGGTTTCGTGCGCATGTACTGGGGGATCGCCGCCGACCAGGTGGCCACGAGCCTCTTCGACATCGCCCCGGCCATAACCCAGCCCGTCCTCCTCATGTGGGGGGACCTGGACAACGGGGCGGGCATGCGGGAGGGCGTCGCCCACCTGCGCGACCTCCTGCCGGACTGCGAGTTCCACGTGTTCGAGGGAGCGCGTCACTCCCTCGAGACGGAGATCCCCACCGACCTCGCCCGCGTCATCGAGGATTTCCTGTAGCAGGTCGGCGGACCTGCGGTCTCAGCCTCCCGAGTCGCGGTACTCGTTCGCCATCTCCTGGTAGTCGGCGTACGCCGCGTTGAACTCGTCGAGCGTCGCGTTGAACTGGTCGGCGAGCTGGTTGAACGTGGTGGCGTCACCTGAAGCGGCGACCATCTGGTTCGCGAGGTCGAGGAGAGTGGCCGCGGTCGCAGCCACCTGCGCCGGGCTCGAGGACGAGTCGAGGTCCGATGCCAGATCCTGCATACCGGCCACGGACTCGGTCATGCTCGCGAGCATGGGCTGCGTCGCACCGGGGATTCCGGCCGGATTCGTGTTGATGAGGCTGTTCATCGTGTCGAGGAAGGACTGCGCCGAGGCGACGAAGGCGTCCGCGTAGGTGTCGAACGCGCCCACGAAGTCGGCAACCACCGCCTTCTGCTGGTCTTCGAGCGTGCGCTGCGCGAAGCCGGCGACGTCCGCCCACGCGTCCTCGAGCTCCGTCAGCTCGAGGTCGCTCGACTTGTCGACGGAGTCGAGGCCGTTCCACTTGCCGACGAGCTCGTTGTACTTCACCGACGACTCGGACAGCTTGGTCGTCAACTGGTTGATCGGGTCGAGGTCGTACTCGAGGTCGTCGGATGCGACGAAGGCCTCGAGCTCGGTCTGGAGTGACGTCATGTCCTTCGCGATCGCCGATGCGTCGGCCGCGAGGTCCTTGCCCGTGTTCACCTCGTCACCGCTCAGCTTCACCGCCGCCTTGTCCATCGACGACGCCGCCGACGTGCTCTCCTCGACGAGAGGCCCGGTCTTGTCGACGGTCTCCTGCCAGTCGAGCTCGGTGTCGTTGGCGGCCGCGAGGACGTCGTTGTAGGACTTGGCGAAGTCGTTCCCGGCATCGGCGAAGTCTTCACGGGCCTTGGCCGCGTCCTGGTTCTTCTTGAACATGTAGGCGCCTGCGCCGACGACACCGAGGAGAACGACGCCGAGGACCACGAACGTGACGATGAGCCCCGTCTTCTTCTTCTTCTTCGGCTCGGTCGGGAGACCGGGTGGTTGGGGCGGCATCGGCGTCGACTGCTGGTACTGCGGATACTGCTGCGTCATGTCCGTCGCAGGGGTCACAGGCTGCTGCGTCTGGTACTGGCCGGGGGGAGGCGGCGGACCGCCCGGTGTGCTCCCGGCTGCTGGATCGGGCCCTGGGCCCATTGGGGTGCTCATGGGCGGGAGGATAGCCCGGTGGAACCGAACCGCAGGGTCAGGAGGGTGCGGAGTTCGAGAGCGGCGCATGTGCGTTGAGCCTCAGACCGCAGCCACCGACTCGAGCACGTCGAGACGGGCGGCCCGGCGTGCGGGGAGGACTGCCGCGACGACGCCTGCCACTGCCGCAACCACGACGACCCCGCCGACGAGCCCGAAGGGAACGACGAGACGCGTGAGGCCTGAGGACTCCATCGCGGTCACAGCCGCCCAGCTCAGGACGAGGCCGGTTGCGACTCCGAGCACGGCGCCGTACACGGCCACGATCACGGCTTCCCAGCGGACCATGGCTCGCACCTGGCGCCGCCCCATCCCCACGGCACGCATGAGACCGATCTCACGTGTCCGCTCGAACACGGCCAGGGCGAGCGTCGTGACGATCCCGAGGGTGGCGATCACGATCGCGAGGGTGAGGAGCACGAACACGAGACCGAGCATCTGGTCGAGCCGGCTTCCCATCTCGTCGACGAACTCGTCGAGCGTGAGGAGCCTCACGTTCGGGAACGCGGCCAGAGTCGCTCCCGTGTCGCCTCGGGCGCCTGACCCTGCGCGGGAGCTGAAGAATATACCGAGGTTGCGGGGGTCCGAGAAGTTAGCGTCGTACGCCGATGTCGAGACGACGTAGTCGCCCACCATGTCGCCGACGTCCTCGGAGTAGATGCCGACGACCGTGAAGTCCACGATCCCGGTCTTGGCGAACTCCATCGGGATTGTCTCGCCGACCGACCAGCCGTGGGCCTCGGCTTCACCGGTGTGGACGAGGACACCGGTGTCGGTGAGTGCCCCGAAGCTGCCCTCCACGACGTCGAGGTCGATGGCCGCGTCTCCGTCTGCGGGGAGTCCGACGACGGACTTCTCCACTCCGTCGAGGCGCCAGAGGGCCCCTTCGGGTCTGCCCCGTAGGGGGACGACGCCTTCGACAGCGGCGGTGTCACGGATTCGATCGGTGACGTCGTCGCCGAACGTGACCCCGACCGACTGGCCGACGACCACGAAGTCGGACCTGACGGCCGACCTGATGGCACCGGTCGTCGAGGCCTTGAGGGACTGCGCGAAGACGGACGCGAAGGTGACGAGTGCGATTCCGACGACGAGTCCCGCCGCGGTGGCCGCTGTGCGTCGTGGATCCCTCTGTGCGTTCTCCTTCGCGAGGTGTCCCGGGACACCTCGCAGGAGGGCTATCGGCCGGCCGAGGACCCCGGCGACAGGGCGGGCGACGAGTGGGCTCAGGGCGGCAACCGCGAGGAACACGAGCACGGCTCCCCCGCCGACGGCGCTGAGTGCCCAGTCCCCACCGGCGACGAGGCCGGCCGCGACGAGTCCCGCACCGACTGCACCTGCACCGGCCCCGAATGCGTACCGCGTGGCCGGCGACCGCTCCCCGGTTGCGGCATCGCCTGTCATGGCGGCGATCGGCGACACCTTCGCCGCCCGCCTCGCGGGGACGACGGCCGCGAGGACGGTTACGACCAGGGCGAGACCGAATCCGACGTAGACCGTCCCGGGTTCGAGGCGCAGGTCAGTGCTGGGCAGGGAGATCCCGATCAGGTCGAATACGGCGAGGAGGGCGTGGGCGACGGCCAGGCCGAAGAGGACACCGAGACCGGCTCCGAGCACTGCCATCACGACTGCCTCGACGATCACCGAGACCATGATCTGGCGTCGTCCCGCTCCGATCGCCCGCAGCACGCCTATCTCCCGGGAACGCTGGGCGACGACCATCGAGAACGTGTTGAAGATGATGAACCCGGCGACGAAGAGCGAGACCCCGGCGAAGACGAGGAGGCCGGTCTCGAAGATCCCGAAGCCGTCCGTCACCGCGGATGCGGTCTCCTCGGCGAGCTGCGCCGCAGTCACCGTCTCGAGGTTGTCCGGGAGGACCGCGTCGACGTCGTCCTGCAGTTCGGCCAAACCCCCACCTTCGACACCCTTGACCTGGACCGAGGAATAGCCGGCCCCCGCCGTGAGGATGCCGACGGCCGTCGCGGGGTCGAAGAGGGCCACCGTCGCGCCCGCGAGGTTGTCGGCCTCGCCGAACCGGGCCACACCGACGATCTCGAAGCTCTGCCTCGTGCCGGTGAGGAGGATGTCGATCCGCTCTCCCACGCCGAGACCGTGGTTGTCGGCCGTTCCGGCATCGACGACAACCTCGTCCGAGTCGCGCGGAGGCCGCCCGTCACGGATACGGAAGGCGTTGAACTCGGGCACGTCGGACCAGGACCAACCCAGGGCAGGTGCCCCTGGAGGCTGGATGGCCACACCGTCTCTGCCGACCATCTCGGCGTAGCCCTCGACCGATCCCTCTGCGACTTCGACCGAGTCGACAGCACGCACGGTGTCGACGATCGAGGCGTCGACGAGCTCACGGTCGCTGCCGTAGGCGTTGTTCTCGAAGGCGGTCTCTGCACGCACGGTGAGGTCCACGCCTCCGGAGACCTCATCGAACAGGTCGTCGAAGGTGGCGCGCACGGTGTCGGTGAGCACATGTGTGCCGGTGAGGAGCCCGACCCCGAGGACGATGGCGATGCAGGTCAGGAAGAACCGGACCTTGTGTGAAGCGAGGTTGCGAAACGTCGTCTTGAACATGATCAGCCTCCCAGGGACTTCATCGTGTCGAGGATTCGGTCGGGCGTCGGATCGAACATGTCGCCGACGATGTACCCGTCGGCGAGGAACACCACCCTGTCGGCACGGCTCGCCGCGAGTGGGTCGTGCGTCACCATGACGATGGTCTGGCCCATCTCGTGCACGGCGTGGACGAGGAACCCGAGCACCGCTCCCGACGATCGTGAGTCGAGGGCGCCAGTCGGTTCGTCCGCGAAGACGACAGCGGGCCTGCCGACGAGGGCCCGCGCCATCGCCACACGTTGCTGCTGGCCGCCCGACATCTGCGCCGGCCTGTGACCGAGCCGGTCGGCGATGCCCAACGTGGACACGACTTCGCGATAGAAGCCAGGGTCGGGCCGGCGGCGGGCGAGCCTGCTCGGGAGGAGGATGTTCTCCTCTGCCGTGAGGGTGGGCACGAGGTTGTATGCCTGGAAGACGAAGCCGAGACGGTCGCGGCGCAGGCGGGTCCGTTCTGCCTCTGACATCCTCGTGACGTCCTCGTCGCCGATTCGCACCTCGCCGCTCGTCGCACTGTCGAGACCGGCCATGCAGTGCAGGAGAGTCGACTTGCCGGATCCGGACGGGCCCATGATGGCCGTGAACCTGCCCCGTTCGATGCGGAGCGTCACGTCTGCGAGGGCGGGCACGGTGCTGTCCCCCCGGCCGTACGTCTTCACGAGACGGGTGACCGAGGCCGCGTCGGTGCTGACGCGGTCTTCGGCGAGTGTTGCGGTCATGGGCGCTCCTCCTTCGTCGGTCGTGGTGCCACCATGGCCGGGAGGGCTTGAGATGCGCTTACGTGCCGCTGACGATCGACTGAACGACCTGGTCGGAAGGGGTGTCCATGCCCTTGGTGAAGGCGGACGCGAAGTCGGACGGACCGGCGAGCCCGCGGGCGTGGGTCTCGATGCGGTCGATGTCGGCCCGGGCGACCGGGTCGGGCGGCATGCCAGCGGCCTCACGCACGCCACGGGCGGCACCGAGGAGGAAGGCCGCCTGCTCCCCGTTCCCCTGGGCTGCCTGCACTCCCGCCAGACCTTCCAAGGCATGGGCGACGCAGCGGGCGACGCCGAAGAGATGCGCTGACGCGCCGAGGACACGTCGGTGCATGGCCTCCGCCGCGTCCATGTCGCCTGACGTCTCAGCCAGGAAGCCCATCTGGCTGTACGCGGGGATGACGAGGAACGTCATGGCCGACTTCGCAGTCCGCGTGGGGACTTCGAGAGCGGCAACGGCCGCTCTCGTGTCGCCCCGGCCGCGGGCGAGGACTGCCTGCGTGATGTAGGCACACGACGCGAGCTCGGGGGATCCGACGGACTCGGCCAGCCTGATCGCCACCTCGGCCTCGGCGACAGCGGCAGCGGTGTCTCCCGTGAGGAGGAGAAGCCAGGCGAGCCGGCCATGGTGGAACGCCTGCCACGTGTCGTGGCCGTCACGCGGCCCGACCAGGTCCGCGTGGCGGATGCGGCAGGCGAGCGCGTCCTCGACCCGCCCGCGCAGCTCGGCTGCGAACTCGATCGCCTGCAGGACCTGCAGCAACCCCCATGGATTACCTGCACGTTCGAATGCCGACCGGCTCTCCTCCGCCACCCAGTCGAACTCGTCCCAGTTCCCCTCGAGCATGTGTATGAAGGCGAACATGAACAGGCCGAGGCCCACGGCCCAGTCGTCTCGTATGGCGTGTGCTCGTGTCAACCCGGCTACGACGAGGGGCATCGCCCGCTCGGGGTCGATCAGGCCCCGCGGCGAGGCGTAGAACGGGTAGAGGAGCTCGGCGTACGTCTTCGCGCGCGCGTCGTCCCCGGCGTCGGCCTTCCGCAGGGAAGCCTCGCTGCGCAGGACGGCTGCGTCGAGGCGACCCAGGTCGGCGAGCCCGAACCCGAGCCAGGCGAGGCATTCGGCCTCCAACGACGGTGGGATGTCGGCACCGGGAGCCAATGCCTCCTCCGCCAACTCGACGGCTTCCTCGAGGCGCCCCACATAGCCCCATCCCCAGGCGAGGTCGGCCCACATGCGCAGAGCAGATGCGATGTCGGCCCGCGCCACGTGGTGGCGAAACGCCTCTGTGAGGTTCTCGCTCTCCAGCTCGAGCTCGTCGAGTGCGCCGTGTTGGGCGGGCCCGCGTGTCTGGGGGCCGAGCCTGCCCGCCACGTCGGCAAACCGTCGCGCGTGCGCGAGGCGGATCGTTTCGCACGCCGGGTCCCCTCGCAGCCGGTCCGCCGCGAAGACCCGCAGCGTCTCGAGCATCCGGTACCGCCCTTCAGCAGATGCATCGAGGGTCACGAGGGACTTGTCGACGAGACGGCCGAGCACGTCGATCAGAGGCGCACGTCCGGGAATCACGTCCGCGCACACGTGCTCGACCGATTCCAACGTCGCGCCGCCCGCGAAGACGGAGAGCGCCCCGACGAGTGCCCTCTCGTCCTTGTCGAGGAGGTCGTAGCTCCACTCGATGACGGCCTGAAGGGTCCGGTGCCGCGGCAACTCGGTGCGGGCACCGCCCGTGAGGAGGGCGAACCTGTCGTCGAGGCGAGCCGCGATCGCGCCCGGCGCGAGCGTCTTCACGCGGGCGGCTGCGAGCTCGATGGCCAGCGGGAGGCCGTCGAGACGCCGGCAGATGTCGACGACCGCCCCGGCCGTCCCCTCCATGAGAGAGAACTGGGGTCTGACCGCGGACGCCCGCTCCACGAAGAGCTGGACGCTCGCGTACTCCGCGAACTCGTCGAGCGCCGTGCCCGGGGGAGGTACCGGCAGAGGGCCGATCGGCCACTGGTGCTCACCGGGCACTGCCAGCGGCTCGCGGCTCGTCGCGAGGACGGTCACGCCTCGGCAACGCGCCAGGATCGACATGACAACGCGCCGGGCGGATTCGAGGACGTGCTCGCAGTTGTCCATGACGACGAGCGCCGTCCGCCCCTCGAGGTGGTCGAGGACGCGGTCGAGGTCACCGGCCGGATCGTCGGATCCGGCCATGCTGGGCCCAGGTGCCGCAGCCACACTGAGCGCCGCCGCGAGAGCACCGGCTACCTGGCTGTCGGGGCGGAGTGGGGCGAGGTCGACGAACCAGACCCCACCCCCGAATCCGGGGGTGAGCGACTCGGCGACCTCGAGTCCGAGACGGGTCTTGCCGGCCCCGCCCGGACCGACGATCGTCACGAGCCTCTGGCTCGAGACGAGCGCCTCGAGCTCGCGCCGCTCCTCGACCCTCCCCACGAAGGACGTGAGGGTCACAGGCAGGTTGGACCGTGGCACCACCTGTTCCGTGGGGTGGGGACGGAGTGAGCCGTCGTGACGGAGGATCGCGGCTTCGATCTCCCGCAGCTCGGGGCCGGGATCGAGTCCGAGCTCCTCGAACCCGACGCGTGCCGCCTCGAACTCCCGCAGAGCCTCGGCATGGCGACCCGATCTGTACAGGGCGAGCATGAGCTGGCGCCGGAATCCCTCCCGGTACGGGTGGTCGGCTACGTGGGTGCGCAGCTCACCCACGAGGTCGTCGTGACGGCCGGCTCCGAGATCCGCCTCGATGCGCTGCTCCAATGTCGTGAGGCGGAGCTCCTCGAGCCGCGTGATCTCGGGCCGTGCCCAGTCCTCGTCGGCGACGTCCGCGAGCACCGGGCCACGCCACAGAGCGAGGCTCCCCGCCGCGTCGACCTCACGGCGCACCTCGAACTCGGCCACGTCGAACGTCGTGTCCTCGACCCGGAGGCGATATCCCGGACCGCTGGTCACGATGATGTTCCGGTCGGCGCCGAATGCGCGCCGCAACTGCGAGACGCGGACTTGGAGGGCGTTCTCGGGATCGGCGGGAGGACTCCCGCCCCAGAGACGCTCGACGAGACTGTCCGTGGGAACGACGTCACCGCCGGCGACGAGGAGCGCGAGGAGGAGGCTCCGTGTCTTGCCCGACGGGACCTCGACGGGGGCGCCGGCCGAGTCGACGACTTCGAGAGGACCGAGGATCCGGAATTCCATCCCCATCAGCATGTCATGCCTGTGGGGATCGGGCCGGGTGCCTACGTCGCGGACCGGTCAGGCGAGGGCGGCGAGGGACGCCTCCATGCGATCGGCGAAGGTGTCCACCTGTTCGGACTCGAGGATCAGCGGGGGGTAGAGCTTCATGACGTCGAAGCGCTGGCTCGACGGCACGATGAGCACACCGCGCAGGAACAGCTCGTCGAAGAACTGGAGACCGATCTCGACGTTCGGGAGCTCCATCGCGAACATCATCCCCGCGCGACGCACGTCGAGGAGGACCGTGGGGTGGGCCTTCTGGAGCGCGAGGAGGCGTTCCTCGATCTGGTCGCCGAGGGTGGCGAGCCCCGGCAGGAGGCGCTGCGTCTCGTCGAGAGCGGCGGTGCTCACGCGTGCCCCGAGGTTCGACCACGCGAATGACGAGATCTGGCGGAACGGCGACTCCCCGAAGAAGTCGAGGCACTCTGGTCTGGTGACGAGGGCCGACATCGGGTAGACGCCGCCGCTGAATCCTTTGGCTGTGACGAGCATGTCGGGCTCGACGTCCCAGTACTCGCAGCCCCACAGGTTTCCGAGCCGGCCCATGCCGCACACGACTTCGTCGATGACGAGCTTGGCGCCGTGTTCGTCGCAGAGACGGCGCACTTCGGAGAAGTAGCCGGCAGGTGGGATCGCCATGTCGGCGTCCGTCCGCACGGGCTCGAGGACGACGGCCGCCGTCCGCTCCGAGATCTTGGCGGCGATGTCCTCGGCGTCCCCGTAGCGGACCTCCGTGAAGTCCGGGACGAGCGGTTCGGCGTAGTCACGCATGTCGCCCGGAGCCATCATCGAGAGGGCGAAGCCGGTGCAACCGTGATACGCCTGGTCTGCGTAGAGGATCTCCGTGCGCTTCGTCGCCCCCCGCGCGACCTTGATCGCGAGATCGATCGCCTCGCCGCCCGTCACGACGGGGTGCGTCGTCTCGAGCCGCCCCGGCGTGCAGTCGGCGAGCCTGCGGGCGAGCTCGCCCTTCGCCTCGCTGAAGAAGAAGAGGCTGCCGAAGTCCTCGTCCGCCATCGCGGCCTCGGCGGCGGAGACGACGGCGGGGTTGCGGTGCCCGAGGCTGAAGGTCCCTCCCATGCACCACATGTCGAGGTACTGCTTGCCTGTGCTGTCGTAGAAGTACGGGCCTTCGGCGCTCCCCTCGACGAAGAGGAAGTCGAGGTTCTGGATGCACTCGATGCGCTTGCTGTTGAAGTAGCGACCGTACTGCTCGACGAAGCGTTCCGGGGTGAGGGGAGAATCAGTGCTCATGCGACGGCACTCTAACCCGTCACAGCAGCCGCATGCGGAGGAGGTGGCCGACCCGGCGGATCCACTACGTTCCACCCTGTGGAGCTGTCGTTGCCGGGATTCGTACAGGAGCGCTGATGCGGGGTGCGAGCGCGGTCGTCGGTGTGGGGGAATCCGCCTACTACAGGTGGGGCGAGGCGCCGGACACGGAGTTCCAGCTCGCGTGCGCGGCGATTCGTCGCGCCGTGGCCGACGCCGGTCTCGAGCTCACCGACGTGGACGGACTGGTCTCGTACATGGAACCCCGCAACGATCCACTGCGTCTCAGCGCCGCCCTCGACACCGGTCCCCTCGCCTTCACGGCGCAGACCTTCGGCGGGGGAGGCAACGGCGCCGGGGCGGCTGTCACCCTCGCCGATGCTGCCGTCACGGCGGGGTATGCAGGGTGCGTCGTCGTGTTCCGGGCACTCGCCCAGGGCCAGTTCGGACGATTCGGGGTCGGTCGGAGCGAGACCCGTGTCGGCGGCAATGCCGCGTTCACCGCCCCGTACGGCTTGAAGACCCCGGCGCACGTCACTGCCCTGCAGACGGCGGCGTACATGCACGACCACGGGGTCGGCCAGGACAGCCTCGCAGAGGTCGCGCTCGCGTCGTATGCCCACGCGCAGCGCAACCCGCGCGCCGTCGCGTACGGCGAGCCGCTCACGCGTGAGATGTACCACGCATCGAGATGGATAGCGGAGCCGTTCCACCTCTACGACTGCTGCCGCGAGACCGACGGCGCAGCCGCGATCGTGGTCGTCGCGGCCGACCGGGCACGCGACTGCCCGCACGTGCCGGTCTCGATCGTCGCCGGCGCGCACGGGCTCGAACGACGCGGTGGGGTCGCCGCATTCTGCGACCCGGACTTCCCCACGGCGCACTACGGGCACGTGGCGGAACAACTCTGGACGCGGGCGGGGGTATCCCCCCGGGATGTCGGGGTCGCCCAGTTCTACGAGAACTTCACAGGCCCCGTCCTCATGGCAATCGCCGAGATGGGCTTCTGCGAACCCGACGGCCTCGACGAGTTCGTGGGTGGTGGGAACCTGCAGTGGCCGCACGGAGGGCTACCACTGAACACGAGTGGGGGGAACCTCGCCGAGGCCTACGTGCACGGCATGGGGAACGTGGTCGAGGCCGTGCGTCAGAACCGGGGCGAGTCGACGTGCCAGGTCGAGGATGTCGAGCTGAGCCTCCTCGTGTCCGGTCCCGGCTATGCGCCGGGAAGTGCCGTCCTCTTCGGAAGGATGTGACGTGCGCGAGATCGTCGAGGCGGGCGGCCTCCCTCTCCTCACCCCCGTGAACGAGGCGTGGTTCACGTCCGGCGAGGTGGCGATCCAGTGCTGCGCCTCGTGCACGACGCTCCAGCATCCCCCCGAGGAGGTCTGCCACGCGTGCGGAGGCACGGAGTTCGAGATCCGAGTGCTCCGCCCGCGGGGGACGGTGGTGAGCCACACGGTCGTGCACCACGCCCCCTCGCCTGCGCTCGCCGCTTTCGTCCCGTACACGATCGTCCTCGTGAGTCTCGACGACGCCCCCCACATCCGCGTCGTGGGGAACATCGACGGCCCGGTGTCGATCGGCATGCGCGTGGCGGCGCACTGGGAGGAGTTCCCCACGGACGAGGGACCCACGATCCGCCTCATCCAGTGGCACCGCATGGCGTGAGGACACCCCCCCAGCCAAGTGGGCAGTCCTGACCCGCATGGGTGAGGCTGATTCCTACCCACATGTCGAGATTCACGCATGTGGGCAGTGCCAGCCTCGCTGGGCGAGGGCGAGACTGCCCACATGGAGGGTGAGGAGCGCGACGGGCGGCGATGTCCCGCAGGGTGTATACAGATGCGATCCCTAGGTCGGGGGTGGGTTGCCCCTGGGGAACGCTGGAGGGTGCAATGGTCAAGCGACGCCTGGGTCTGGCCGCGGTCGCGGTCATATCTGCCCTGTTGCTGTCGAGTTGCTGGACGACCTACGCCACGCCGTACGTGTTGCGGTCCGACGTCAACTTCGCCGACCCGGGCGGGCTGGTCGCCGAGGGTCGCTACTGGATGTTCGCCACGAACTGGGCGTTCTGGCGGATCCCCGTGCTCTCGTCCTCCTCACCTACCTCGGGCTGGACAGGCACACCGACCGAGGCGCTGCCCAGCCCGCCCGCAAAGGCACTCGGCCACTTCTGGGGGCCCGAGGTGCAGTACATGGACGGCTGGTACTACATGTACTACGGCGCCACAGTCGCCTGGGACGGCTCGCCGTACGGCGAGCACGCCATCTTCGTCGCCCGCTCGAGTCGCGCGGCCGGTCCCTACACCCCGGTGGGCCCACAGCCTCTGTACCGGGACCCGTGGCGACGGGGAGTGATCGACCCGGACGTGGTGCAGGCGGCCGACGGCAGCCGCTACCTGCTCTGGAGCGTGGACTGGGGTCCAGGCGGCCGCGGCAGTTCGGTGACCCGGGCGATCCAGGGATGCCGGCTGAACAACCCGACGAGCGTGTCCGGCACCTGCGGCACGCTCATCACGGCGAACCGCAGCAACTGGGAACGGGGCACGGTCGAAGCGCCCGCCCTGCTCCAAGGCCCGGACGGCTACTCCCTCGTCTACTCGGGAGGGAACTTCGAGGGTCCGTATGCGACCGGTGTGGCTTCGTGTGGCTCGAACCCACTCGGACCGTGCACGAAATGGAACACCGCCAACCCCTACATCGGAACCGGCTGGAACGGTACGGTGAACCCGGGTGGTGCCGACTTCGTGCCGTACTACTGGGGTGTCTACGCGGCCTTCTTCCATGCCAACAGAGGTTCGGTACGCGCCCCACACGTCCAGTTCGTCGTCTGGCGGGACTGAACCCGCCGACTCATCCGGTGCCGTTCCCACCCATCCAAGTGGAATGGTCGGCTTTGCCTGTGAGGGAAGGGCTCCTGTGACACACCCCGTCAACGTGTGTCACAGGAGCCTCCAGTCCACCCACGAACCACCTCGCACAACACCATGGATAACGTACTATGTCTATCGTTTGGGGTCAAGCGCCCCGAACTGCGGAAAGTCGCACCGTCATTTGACCCGGTGAGTCCTTCCGGTCGAGTCTGGTGACCATGACCGGACTCCTGATCACGATCGCCCTCCTCTACGCAGCCATCGCCGTCCCCGTGTGCGGGCGCATCGGCTACGAGATGACCGGCCGACGTGGCCTCGCGCTCGGCGTCCTGTTCGGCCCTCTCGGCCTCATGATCTGCGTGTTGATTCGCCTGTCCGACCAGCTCGCATCGGATCTGCAGCGCCTCGAAGACTCCATCGGCCATCTCGACCGGGCGATGTCGACGCTGCTTCCGTGGGGTCGACCGAAGCGCCGTCCTCCGGCGTGAACCAGGCCGGGATAGGTGCCCCGGGTAAGGTGTGCTTGTGAGCAACGAAGAGAAGCCCCACGTCTACGTGCCCGCAGGTGAAACTCCACCGACCGAACTCGTCATCGAGGACATCGAGGTCGGTTCCGGCGCGGAGGCCACTCCCGGTTCCACCGTCGAGGTCCACTACGCCGGCCACGCCTGGTCGACACGCCGGCAGTTCGACGCGTCCTGGGATCGGGGTGAGACGTTCTCGTTCACTCTCGGGTCCGGCCAGGTCATCTCCGGCTGGGACCAGGGCGTCGCAGGCATGCGGGTGGGCGGACGCCGACACCTCGTGATCCCGCCCCGACTCGGCTACGGGTCCCGTGGTGCGGGTGCCGCCATCAAGCCGAACGAGACCCTGGTCTTCGTGGTCGACCTCCTCGGTGTCGGCTGAGCTCCGAGGGAGCAGCTCGCGGGGGAACAGGAGGTTCGACGGCCTGGTCAGCCAGGGTCGACTGTCGGAAAGCTCGTCGTGGGTCTGCTCACGGGTGAGTTGCTTCGCCTACCAGAGTTGGCGACTCGCGACGTCTGCCGTGGCGGCAGGGTCTGGCGGGTCGTTGCCGTCGGCGACCGCGAGTGTCTCCAATAAGGTCTCATATTCGGGGTGGTGCATCCCCTCCAGACGCGCGGGACGGAACAGGTCGCCGAACTCGAGGGGAACGCCGGCGGTGAGAAGGCGCTGCACTGCCCGTGATCTCCCCAGTTCGACCGCCCACTGCAGGGCGAAGACCGCACCGACCGAGGTCACGACACCGGGGACCTGGAGCAGCATGTCGACGACCTCCGGGAAGCCACCAGGTGCTGCGAAGCACAGTGCCGTGGCAGCAGCGTCCGCGCTGGCGCCATCGGCGACCAGGCGCCGCACGCAGACGGCGTCGCCGGTGCCGGCCGCCTGCGCCAAGGCGGCCTCCATCGCAAAGCCGTGGGGGACGGCAGCCGGACCCGTGACCCAAGGCGTCGGCCGTTCACAGGGGGGGACGACGTTGACGATGCGCACAGTATCCGGGAAGGCGCGGACCCCGGCGAAGCCGTAGCCGATCGCTGCGACACCGTCGTCTTCGACGCGCAGCAGCCAGCGGTCCGGCTCGAACGGGTCCTGTTCACCGTAGGCGGCCAGTGTGCCCGAGAGCCGATGGTGTGGACGGAGCGCCGTCACAGCCGCGGCCATGTCGGCGAGAGCCCCATAGAACTTTTCGCCACCACCCCAGACGATGGCGTCATCGACGATCTTCCATCCCCGACTCTCCAACATGAGCTGGGTGCCTGGTTCGATCTTGATTCGCCCCTCGAAGTGAGTGCTGTATCCCACAGCTTCAGTCCTCCCTCACACGCTGCCACGCGGTGCGGAACAGCTCGGCCAGCGGCCGCACCGGCAAGAGACGCCCGAGCGGCAACGACGGCCGGCCGTCTGCAGCCAGAATTCCACCGTAGAGCTCGAAACTCGACCGCGCGATGCGTTGGCCGCTCTCCGGGAGTTGGAGCACCGGACCCGGCGCCATGAACGTGCCGACATCCCTGCGTCGCGAGAACCGGATGAGTCCAACGGCATCCAACGCGTCCGCGGCAGCCACCACACGATCAGCTTCCCAGCCATTCCAGCGGCACACCCACGTGTCGGTCACGGACGGCAGCGCGAGCACCTGCAGCCACAGCACAGTCGTATCGGGCGACAACCCTGTGGCAGCGGACGCCTCATCCACGATGTCGGGAGCTGACATCGTCGGATCCGCCAGATACCGGCCCGAGGGTAAGTCCGCGGCGGCACTCTCCGCGGCCAGCGCCATGTAGCTGGTCTGGCGGACGGCCCGGACCACGCGGGCGAGATCGTCGGACTTGGGGTCGCCTACGCCACCTTTGCCCACCGCGGCCGGCCGCAGGAAGATCGCCCCGGCACCGCCAAAGCCACTTCGGGCAAGCACTCGTGCGCCGACATCGACCCGCTCTCCCCGTCCGTCGGCGAACTGCTGTATGGGCCCGAACTCAGACAGCGGCTCGGTCAGCGCGGTCGTCACGCCGACATCGAGCATCAAGCCGGGCTCACCCAAACAGGCCACAAGGGCAGCGACGTGTTCCGGCAGACGCCGCAGGGCTGTTGCCTCCCCCGGCAACAGCAACGTCAACGCAGAGACCGCACGCGCGAGGCTCACGATGTCCTCCACCGTTGGCCCACCGGACACGGCCGGCCACAAGCCGCCGCGCAACACGAGTTCGCTCATCCGATCCCCTCGCAGGACCGGCCCGGCCGTCATCCGCTCGAGAAGACTTGCAGCACTGGTCTGGTGGTATGTCGGTCCGAACACGAGCTGATCGAGTGTGTCGACGACCGCTCCATCAAATGGCGTCCGGGTACCCACGACAGCTGCCCAGACCGCAGCGAACCTGGCGACCGGCGAGGGCTTGCCCTGGAGAGGATCCCACAGCTCCTCGGGGGATCTCCCGAATGCGAGGTCGGTGATCGTGAGCCGTTCGAACACGCCGAGCGCGGCTGTCGTGCGGTCGACCCGATCGCCTGCCGTCTCGGAGATCCCCAGACGGTCCCGCAACCCAGCCCGCCGGGTGGGACCAGCCGCGACATGGACCTCCTCGCCACCTGCGATCGCGAACGCCACCTCGACGGCGTCCGACTCCGTTGGACGGGCCGTCACCGCCGGCATCCCCACCCAGGCAACGACCGCCTCCTCGGAAGTCATCCCGGTCAGGGTCGCCAGCGAGTGCGCGACGGCCGAGCCAGCCGGGACCTCGCCCCGCAACTCGGCCAACTGCAGGAAAGCTCGGATCTCTGTTGCCGGCCACACGCGGACGGCGTTCGTGGTCTGCGCCGTCCAACCCACCGGGAGCCGATCACCCCGGCCGATCCCCAGCACCCACGCCGTGGCGCTCCCATGCAGTGGCCGGCAGAAGAAGACGCTGTCCGCGACACGTCTGACTCCTCCCACGATCGGCGTCTCGGCCGCGACCGTCAGGAAGCGCACACTGCGGGTGTGATCAGCAAAGACCGTGTCCGCCAGGATCGCGAGGAACCGCCGGAGCACAACACGATCTGCAGGCGGCGTGCCCGCAGCGCAGGCCGCCCAACCGACCGCGCGCGGCCAGCCCACCAACAGCTCCCAGGGCAGGTTTCCCACCGGGACTGCCGGCACCTCCTCCCCACGTACGGCCGCATCCACCGCCCGCAACTGGCCGACGGGATCACCCCAATATTCCGGGGAGTGCGTAACCGCATGCGTCGCGAGCGCGGCGACCCGGACCACCGAACCGAAGATTCCACCAACGGATCGGGCCAACTCCATTCCGCCGACCGTTTCTGTACCCGGCATCGTCGAATCTCCCAAGCCCCATGCGTACCAGAGAACGTAGCCCATCTGCGACATCACACACCCGGACAGATCCGCAGGTGCGTCGCTGTCGACGATCGCCGGAGACGAACCGGGTACCCCACGGAGGACCCAGAGGCTTGAAACCGACCGGTTGGTATGTTAGTCTGGAGACATGGCTCACCAGCAGGCACGGGCGCAGGCAACCCGGCTGAAGATCCTCGAGGCGGCGGCCGCCGCGTTCGCCCGCAACGGCCTCGGGGGCACCTCGCTCAACGCGCTCGTCCGTGAGAGCGGGCTCACGAAGGGGGCCTTCTACTTCCACTTCGACTCGAAGGAGGATCTCGCCCTCGCCGCGTTCAGGCTCAAGCAGGAACAGCTCGTCGCAGGCATGCAGGCGGCCGTCCCGGCCGACGCGGACGCGCTCGAGACGCTCGTGGCCATGCTGCGGGCCAGGGTCAGGCTCCTCGAGGAGGACCGCTCCCTGCGCTGCGTGCTCACCCTCGGTCAGGAGTTGCGCGTGGATGCCGATCCCACCGATCAGTACGCGGGGTTCCAGGAGCTCGCGCTCGGGACGTTCACCGATCTGATCGCCCGCGGCCGCGGGGACGGGTCGATTCGGGACGACATCGACCCCCCTCGGTACGCGTGGCTCGCATTCGCGGCGCTGATCGGCATGGACGCCCTGTCGGAGCTCATGACCGGCGGGAAGGACCTCGAGGCACGCAACGAGGATCTCATCGAGCTGCTCGAAGGTGCGCTCGGACCGCGACGACATCACCTCTAGATCTTGCACCGGCACAGGGCCGGGCAGGTGACGACACAGGAGAAGGAACATGGTGACGACAACCGAGCTGAACACGCGCGCCGCGACACCGGATGGTGACCCGGGCGAGGCCGCGCGCGACGACCTGTTGGTGCTCATCCACAAGGCACTGCGTTACGGCCTGTTCCAGGTGGTGATCGAGGCAGGCGCGACCGACTGGACCGATGCTGGCAGCGTCGCGGTCCTACGAGTGCGCTGGGACACCGTCGAGCACCTCATCCACACACATGCCGGGCACGAAGACCGCCACATCTTCGCCCTCCTCGAAACCAAGCAGCCGGGAAGCGTGGGGCGTCTCGGTATCGGCCACACCGTGGTCGAGCACGATCTCGACCGCGCATCGGCGGCCATGCACAAGGCCTTCGACGCACGGACTCCGCAAGCCGGGCTCACCGCATACCGAGTGTTGAACAGCTTCGTGGCAACGGCGATGTCCCACTTCGCCGACGAGGAACCCGCCGTCATGGAGGAAATCTGGAGCACGTGCACGGACGAGGAGATCGCGGCCTGCCGGGCCGCGTTCATGGCCGAGATAACACCGGATGACGCCATCTCGACCTACGAGCTCATGTTCCCCGCCGTCCCCGTCGCCGAACTCGCCGAGCTGCTCGGTACCGTGCAGGCGGCAGCTCCGGCACCACTGTTCGACTCATTGCTCGATGTCGCCGAGCGCACCCTGACCCCGTCTGCATGGAAGCGACTCCGGAACCGCCTCGACCGCTGACACGGGTGGGGCTGCAGGGACTCGAACCCTGGACCGACGGATTATGAGTCCGCTGCTCTGACCAACTGAGCTACAGCCCCAGGGCCCAGACCCTACTCCCGCACCCACCCACGACTCCTGCGGCCCCCCGTTCTTGCGCGCGAACCGCGTCCCTGCGCGCGAACTGCCATCAGCGGGACGCGAATCGCGCGCAAGGTCGCGATCCGCGCGCAAGAAGGACGGGGCCGCTCTGGGCCGTGGCACGCAAGGCCGAGCTCGATTCGAAGCTCAGTTCGGAGTGATCGTGATCGTGTGCTCGGCCTGGGCCGGGTCCGTCGTCACCTCGAGGATCTGACGTGCGGCGTCCCAGACCGACGACCACGAGCCGTCGGGATCGCTGCACGAGACCGTGAACCCCTCCGGGTAGTGGCGCGCCTCGGGAACGAAGATCTCCGTGGGGGCGGTGACACCCGTCTCGGCGAAGCTGACCTCGAACACCCGCGTCGCCACGTCGTAGTCACGGTGCAGGGGTCGGCCCGCGATGGCGCGGGCGTACGTGCGCACGAGTGTGCCGACCACCTCATGCTCCTCGCGGTCGGTGCCGACGAGGCCCCAGCAGCCGTCGCAGATCTCGTAGCTCCACCACGTCCAGCCGCTCGTCACGTCCTCGGCCATGTCGAGCACGTCCGAGGTCCACGGCGGTGCGCTCGAACCTCCGCGGCCGAACTCGCCGATGAGCATCGGCATCGGGCCCCGGTTGATCTCGGACACCCGGCTCTGCGCCCAGAAGTCGATGAACGTCGTGTCGCCGTTGTACTCGCCCCCCAGATCGACGTCGGGTGTGTAGAGATGCGGGTAGTACGCGACGCGGGCCTCACCCTCCCGCGGGTCGACCAGGGTGCCGAGGCGAAGTGACGACTTCACACCCTGGTTCGCCCCGAACGACTTCGGCTCGACGAAGACCCAGCCGTCCATGTCGACCTCACGGATCGCGTCGATCACGTCCTGGTAGAAGGGCGTGAGGACGTTGTTCTCGAAACCTGCCCAGCTGCCACCCGGGTACGGCTCGTTGAGGATGTCGTAGCCGAGCAGGGCAGGGTCACCCGCGAAGCGGTCGGCGACATGGCGCCACATCGCCACGAAGTGCTCGCGCACGTCGGCATTCGCACCCGCCGTCTTCCAGAAGTTGGCGAAGGCGATGTTCACGGCCGGCTGGAGGTAGTTGAGCCACCACGGCTCGAAGGGGGGCAGGACAGGCACCCCGTTCGTGCGCGTCGCCCACGCGGGCGCGCCGTTGCCGCCCACCGCCGGACCGTAGACGTCCTGGTGCATGTCGAGGATCACGTACACGCCGGCGTCCTCGAACCAGCGCATGCGCTCGGCCACGGCGTCGAGGTAGGCCTCGTCGTACACGCCCGGCTCTGGCTCGATCGCGTCCCACTGCACGAGGACACGTGCGACGTTCATGCCCCAGTCGGCATACCCCATGCGGAGGACGTCGTCGCGGGTGTGGTCGGGCATGGGCAGCGAGCTGTTCTTCGCCCCGGACGACACGTTGGCACCGTGCAGGACGAGGGCACGACCCTCGCCGTCGGTGATGTAACGCATGTCCGTGGGGATCTCGTACTCGCAGGCGGACAGCAGCGTCGCTGCGAGAAGGATCGCTGCAAGAAGAGTTCCCAGTCGTCTCGGCCCCACGTGGGAACCCTAACACGCAGTACCCGCCCAGATCACACCCGGATTCCTAGATGGCGAGCAGCTCCGAGACTCCGTAGACCACTGCTACGACGGCGAGAAAGCCTCCGAACATGCGACGTACCGTGCCGGCACGGGCACCGATCGTGATGCGTGACCCGATACTCGCCCCGGGAACCGTCCCAAGCATGAGGAGCACCGCCCACACCCAGTCGATGTGGCCGAGGGCGGCGTGCACGACGAGCGCAGGCAGGGCGAGGATGCCAACGGCGACGAGGCTCGATGCGACAGCGGTCTTCACCGGCACGCGCAGCACGGTGACGAACGCGGGCACCATGAGGATCCCTCCCCCTACCCCGAGCAGTCCGGCGAGAGTGCCTGCGGCAGCACCGCTCGCGAGGATCGCCGGCAGGCCGATCCGCACACGGGCAGGAGCCCGCGTGGCGAGTCCGACCCCACCGGATACGGGGAGTGGGCCGGAGGCATCGTTCGCGTCGCCTTCCGGTTCCGCCGGCTCCGATGTCGGATCGCGCAACATGCGGACACCGCTGAACGCGAGAAGGCAGGCCGTCACAACCATCAGGACGTGGGCGTCGATCCACTTCGTGCTCCATGCGCCGAGGGCCGCGAAGACAGCGCCCGACGCACCGGCACCCAGGCCGAGCCGCCAGTCGACGAGCCCGGCACGGGCGTACCGGATCGATCCCGTGACGGCGCCGGGGATGATCGCCGGGATAGTCGTGCCGAGAGCCGTGGGAGCCGAGGCACCCATGGCTCGAATGCCGGGGGTCGTGATCGCGGCGCCGCCCACACCGAACATGCCCGAGAGCACCCCGGCCAGGACGCCGATGCCGACCACGCCCAGGATCGTGAGCACACTCATGTGGACATCTTCGCCTGTCACCGGATATGCCGTCAAAGACATCTTGGATAGATCTGATATAACAGTACGGCATCTAAGCTGGTAACCGATCGGGAACACGCAACCTCGCGCGCGGTGACCGGCCGAGACCGATCGTGTAGACATGCCCGATGGAGTCCTTCGTCGAGGAGTCCGCCGGGGGGCGAGTCGTCTTCGGCGCCGGCCGCGTCGCCGACGTCGCAGACGAGGTGGACAGGCTGGCCCTGCGGCGCGTGTTCCTGATCACGAGCCCGAGCAGCCGGCCGACGGGGGATCGGATCGGACTCCTCCTCGGAGACCGGGTTGCCGCACGATGGAGCGAGGTGCGGGAACACGTTCCGGTCGCTCTCGCCGAGCAGGCCCGCCTGGCTGCCCGCGAGGTTCAGGCCGCCGGGATCGTCGCCGTAGGCGGTGGGTCCGCGATCGGACTCGCCAAAGCCGTCGCCCTCACCGAACATCTGCCGATCCTCGCCGTGCCGACGACGTACTCGGGATCCGAGATGACACCCATCTGGGGTCTGACCGGCGAACGCAAGACGACCGGGCGTGACCTCCGCGTGAAGCCTGCGACCGTCGTCTACGACCCCGAGACGACACTCACGCTGCCTGCAGGCGCGACGGCGACGAGCGCGTTCAACGCCCTCGCCCACTGCGTCGAGGCACTCTACGCACCCGCCGCGAATCCCCAGACGTCCCTTCTCGCCGGCGCGGGCATCCGCGCCATCGTCTCCTCGCTTCCCGCGGCCGTGTCAGATCCCGGTGGCATCGAGGCCCGGTCCGAGCTCCTGTACGGCGCATGGCTCGCCGGCGCGACGCTCGAACAGGCCGGTACGGCCCTCCATCACAAGCTCTGCCACATCCTCGGTGGATCACACGGCGTGGGTCACGGAGACGCGAACGCCGTCCTGCTCCCCCATGTCGTCGCGTTCAACGCCCAAGCCGCCGCCGCCGAGCTCGCCCCCCTGCGGGACGCGCTCCACACGGACGATGCGGCCGGGGCGCTCTGGGAACTGGCACGGACCGCCGGCACACCGGCGAGCCTGCAGGAGCTGGGGGTCGGGGCCGAGGATCTCGACTCCGTCGCGACCCGCGCTGTGGAGGAGACCACGGGGAACCCGCGTCCCCTGTCAGTGCCCGCCGTCCGCGCGCTGCTCGACGACGCCTGGTCCGGCCGGCCGCCGCGGTTGCCCGACTGACCCATCGGGGGGAGACTGGTGTCCACGCAGACACGGGGGTTCCGATGCACGACGCAGTCGACAGGTCGACCGAATGGGCGCAACTCCGGGAGCGCCACCTCCTCCCGCGGGCGGACCGGGCCGCGTCGTCAGCCCGCGGAGTCCACCATGTCGCCCTGCTCTCGGCGAACGTGGAACGCACCATCCACTTCTATCAGGACCTGCTCGAGTTCCCACTCACCGAACTCTTCGAGAACCGCGACTACGAGGGCTCGACGCACTTCTTCTTCGATATCGGCAACGGCAACGCCCTCGCCTTCTTCGACTTCCCGGGTCTCGATCTCGGACCGTACGAGGAGGTGCTGGGCGGCCTGCATCACCTCGCGATCTCGGTCGAGCCCGCGAGATGGGCTCACCTCAAGGCCAAGCTCGACACCGAAGGTATCGCCTACGCCCACGTCAGTGGGTCGTCCATCTACTTCCGGGGTCCCGACGGGGAGAGGCTCGAGCTCATCTCGGATCCGCTGGGCGAGATGTACGGGTCGCCCGTGAACTGATGCCGTTCAGTCAAGCCCTGCCTGGCAGACCTCCCGCCAGGACGACGATCCGGCAGCGTGGGTACCCCTGACCGGTGGGGATCTGATATGCCCATAGAAGCGAGTCGGATACACTCGATATACACATGCGGCATGAAAGGGATCTCGGTCTCGAGACGCGCGACCTCGAGCTCATCATCGCGATCGACGAAGCGGGATCCATCCTCGGGGCCGCAGGCACGCTCCACGTCGCCCAACCTGCTCTGAGCCGGCGTCTGCAACGCATCGAAGACGACCTCGGCCTCCGCCTCTTCGCACGAGACCGCCACGGTGCCGTGTCCACGGCAGCCGGACGCGCCGTGATCACCTCCGCCCGCGCCGCTCTCGGTGCCGTGCGGGGAGTGACGTCAACGGCCCGGGACGCGCGGGAGGGCATCCGCGGAGTCATCCGCCTCGGCACGACCCCGACACTCGGAGCGGACGTCCTGCCCGGGATACTCGCCGAGCACCACCGTTCGCATCCGGACCTCCGCATCGAGCTCGAGGTCTCGGGCAACTCGCCGGATCTCATCGGCAAGCTCGGTCGTGGCAGCCTCGACTGCGTCGTCGCCGTACGACCTCGCCTCGTCGCCCCGTACGTACGCATGGCGGCACAGGGCGGTCAGCCCTTTGCGGTGGTCTGCCCGTCCGACCTCCCGGCCGCGCGGCAGGACCCGATCCCTGGGCCCCTCCTGGCCGAGGTGGAGTTCGTCAGCGTCCCCACCGGCCAGGGACTGCGGGAGCTCCTCGACGAAGTCCTCGCATCCGTGGGCGCAGTACCGCGCATCGGCATCGAGACATCCGAGCGTGAGATGCTCGTTCCCCTCGCCGCCGCCGGGTTCGGAGCGATCCTCGTCCCCCGCACCTTCGCCGAACAACGGCGCGTTGAAGGCCTCGTCGTCCGGGACCTCGACCCCCCCGTGACACGGCCGATCGGCGTGTTCGTACGCAAGGGACGGCTCGATCCCCTCGTGCGCACTCTCACCGACCTCTTCACCCCCGACGTCTGGATCTGACCTCCTCCGCCCGGACCCCCCCCACGTGGGCGTACTCAACCACAACAGGCGTGTTTCAGTACGCCCACGTAGCCCGGCGCCCCCCAATGTGGATCGAGCCTGGGGGGCGAGGATCTAGGCGAGGCCGATCACCTCGCCGTGCAGCGCCTTCCCCGGCTGGACCTCGACGAGGCGGTCGAGGAGGTCGGCCTTGAGCCCTGCCACGGCCGGATCGTCCCAGCGGTTCGTGATCTCGGCGGGGTCGTCGTCGAGGAGGTAGAGCTCCCCCAGGGCATCGAGCTGGGGGGCGTCGTCCCACGCGCACGTGAGCTTCGTCGTCTCCGTCACGATCGTACGCAGTGACTCGACACCCCCGCCGTCGGCCACCGCGGCCCGGCCCCATGCCGGCATGTCGTTCTCTACCACGACGCAGTCCCGTGCCGGCCCACCTCGCCCACCCAGGGCAGCCACGAGGGAGTGGCCGTCCCGCTCGTACGGGTCGGGCAGTCCGGCCACGTCGAGGAACGTGCTCGCAAGGTCGGCGTGGCAGACGAGACCCGAGTGCACGGAGCCCGCTGTGATGCCGGGTCCCGACATGAGGAGGGGCACACGCACGAGACTCTCGTAGTGGATCGGCCCCTTGAGGACGCAGCCGTGGTCCCCGAGGAGCTCGCCGTGGTCGGTCGAGAAGACGACGAGCGTCTCGCCTGCGAGCCCGGTGTCATCGAGCACGTCGAGGATGCGACCGACCTCGTGGTCGACTCCCGCGATCATGTCGTAGTAGGCGGCCATCATCTGGCGGCGCTGCCGGTCCGTCATGCCGAGCCAGCCCGGATTGAAATAGGACGGGACACCGAGGCTGTTCTCGGCCCACCCGCGCTGGAACGGAGGCTTCGCGTCGAGCTCCGCCTCGGTCGGCTCGGACGGGGGCAGGACGTCCGCGCCGTCGTATGTGCCCGCGAAGGGCGCGGGGGGATCGAAGGGGTGGTGGGGGTCGGCGAACGACGCCCACAGGAAGAACGGTCGGTCGGAGGCGGCCCGCCCCCGCAGGAAGTGCACAGCCGACTCTCCTGTGAAGTGGGTCTGGTGGTCCTCCCAGGCGAGGGCCGGGTACCACGTCTCGGGCGCGTCGACGTGGGGGGCGAGGTTGGACGCGGGTGCCATCGCCGCCACACGCTCCTGGCCGCGGTCGGTGCCGTCCCGGAAGACGTGGGCGGCATAGTGCATGCCCTGGGGCGGCTGGATCGTCGTGGCGGGATAGTGACCTCCGAGGACGAGCCTGTTCCAGCCGAAGCCCATGTACGGGCCGTCCCAGTCCGCGCCGTAGCCGCCCGAACCGGCGAGGTTCTCGGGGCGGGGTGTCGGCTTGAACGTCTGGAGCGACGAGAAGTGCGCCTTGCCGCAGAAGGCGGTGTCCCACGCCTCGTCTGCGAGCACGCTCGGAAAGAGAGTCGGGACGGTCTCGTCCGGGATGTCGACTCCGTTCCAGAACACGCCGTGTCGGCTCGGGAGGCGGCCGGTCACGATCGTGGCCCGCGACGGCTGGCAGAGCGGATGGTTCGTGTAGGCACGGTCGAATCGCATGCCCGACGCCGCGATGCGGTCGATGTGCGGAGTCCGACAGACCGTCGAGCCGTACGCGCCGATCGTGTCGGCACGGTGCTGGTCCGTGGTGATGAAGAGGATGTTCACGTGCCCTCCGCGCCTGCCTGCCGATCTCCCATGACTGCAGTCAGTTTAGTCGGGAGTGGTGCCCGGTCCGGGCGGTCACGTGCCCGAGGGTGCGAGTACCCCCTCGAGCACGAGCGTGACGACACGTCGCACACTCCTCTCGAGGTCCTCCTGGCTCTCGTCCGTCTGCGCCCACCGCAGGACGGTGGCGACGAAAGCGTTGTCCACGAAGCGGGCGAGCACCCGCGCCGGCATGTCGGACCGAAGGCGGCCCCGCGCCTGCGCGGCCTCGAAGAGAGGGACGAGGAGGTCGCTCACGTCCCCCGCCCCGCCGCTGTAGGCGAGGAAGTCGGCGCGGCGGGCGAGCATCTCGCGCATCGTGATCACGATCAGCTCCTTGGGGATGAGACCGAGCAGGAGGAGCCACCGCGTCGCCTCGAGCATCGCCTCGGCCGCGTCCCGGCCGGACATGTCGATCTCGCTGATGCGCTCTCGCGCCTCGCCGAGGAAGGCCGCGAGGGCGGCGAGGAGGACGTCCTCCTTGCGGCCGAAGTGCACGTAGAAGGTCCCCTTCGCCACACCCACCGACTCGCAGATCTCGTCGACGGTCACCGCATCGAAGCCGCGGACAGAGAAGAGCTCGAAGGACGTGGCTATGAGGTTGTCGCGTGTGCGGCGCCCGCGCTCGGTCTCGGCCATCCACGGAACGATACCCAGGGTGCCACCCACCCTCCCACGCCTGCCGCGCCCGTCTCACTTCAGCAGGACACGGCGCACATCTGTAGCCTTGCCTGCCACGACGACAACTCGCCCCGGGAGGGAGCATGACCGATAGATGGGTTCTGGACCAGTCCGCCATCCCGTCCGCCTGGTTCAACATCGCACCTTCGCTGCCAGAGCCCCTCAAGCCCCCCCTGCACCCCGCCACCGGGGAGCCGGCCGGGCCCGAGGACCTCGCCCCACTGTTCCCGATGGCGTTGATCGAGCAGGAGATGACCCCGCAGGAGTGGATCGACATTCCAGGTGAGGTGCTCGACGTCCTGCGCATCTGGCGACCGACCCCGCTCGTGCGCGCGACGCGCCTCGAGGCGGCACTCGGCACACCGGCCAAGATCTTCTTCAAGGACGAGAGCGTCTCTCCGGCCGGATCGCACAAGCCCAACACCGCCGTACCCCAGGCGTTCTACAACAAGGCCGAAGGCATCCCCCGCCTCTCCACGGAGACGGGTGCCGGCCAGTGGGGATCGGCGCTCTCCTTCGCCGGTTCGCAGTACGACCTCGAAGTACAGGTCTACATGGTCGCCGTCTCGTACAAGCAGAAGCCGTACCGGCGTGTGCTCATGGAGACATGGGGCGGCTCGGTCGTCCCGT
The DNA here is from genome assembly GCA_020850945.1 of Acidimicrobiia bacterium. Lineage (GTDB taxonomy): Bacteria > Actinomycetota > Acidimicrobiia > UBA2766 > UBA2766 > QWHP01. The sequence continues at coordinate 116,574 of JADZDR010000061.1, forward strand.
CACCGTCGGACCTCACCGACGTGGGCAAGGCCGTCCTCGCAGAGAACCCCGACCATCCCGGCTCGCTCGGGCTCGCGATCAGCGAGGCGATCGAGGACGCCGTGAAGCGGGAGGACACGCACTACTCCCTCGGCTCGGTCCTGAACCACGTCATCCTCCACCAGACGGTCATCGGCCTAGAGGCCAAGGACCAGCTCCGCCTCGCCGGGATCGAGTCGCCCGACGTCGTCATCGGCGCCTGCGGCGGGGGCAGCAACCTCGGCGGGATCTCGCTGCCCTTCGCCAAGGACCGCATCGAGGGTGCCGACGTGCGGCTCCTCGCTGTCGAGCCCGAATCGTGCCCGACTCTCACGCAGGGACGGTACGAATACGACTTCGGCGATGTCGCCGGTATGACCCCCAAGCTAGAGATGTACACGCTCGGCCACGACTTCGTGCCACCGCCCATCCACGCCGGCGGCCTGCGTTACCACGGCGACTCCCCCATCATCAGCAACCTCGTGAAGAACGGACTCATGGAGGCTGTCGCCTACCCCCAGGGCAAGGTGTTCGAGGCCGCCGTCCAGTTCGCGCGGACGGAGGGGCTCGTGCCCGCGCCCGAGACGAGCCATGCCGTGCGGGCGGCGATCGACGAGGCGCTCGACGCCAAGGAGAAGGGCGAGGAACGCGTGATCCTCTTCAACTACTCCGGCCACGGTCTCCTCGACCTGAGCGCGTACGACGACTACCTGAACGGCCGTCTCTCCGACTGACGACGCCTTCGGCATCGGCGCCCCATAACCCCACCGAAGCTGGACGGGCATGCGCGATAAGCTCTGCCTATGGAGATGCCTACCCTGACCCAGCTCAGATATGCGGTCGCGGTCGCGGACCAGGCGCACTTCGGACGCGCAGCCGCACAGTGCGGAGTGAGCCAGCCCGCCCTGTCCTCACAGATCAAACAGCTCGAGGAGCGCCTCGGCACGTCGGTCTTCGAGCGCACGTCGCGCCGCGTCCACCTCACACCGCGGGGACGCGAGATCGTCCTCCACGCCCGCCGCGTCCTGCGCGACGCGGACGAGCTCGTCGCCGTCGCCCGCGGGGAGACCGACCCCCTCACAGGCTCCCTGTACATGGGCGTCATCCCCACCGTCGCCCCCTACGTCCTCCCACTCCTGCTGCCGGAGGTGCGCCGCCGGTACCCACATTTGCGCCTCTACCTCCGCGAGGACCAGACGGCACGTCTCGTCGAGCAACTGCGAGGTGACCGTCTCGACGTCCTCCTCCTCGCTCTCCCGCTCGACGAACCGGGCGTGAACGAGCACGCCGTGTTCACGGATCCGTTCGTGCTCGCGACACCACCTCACCATCCCCTCGCCGCACCCGACGCCGTAACGGAGAAGGAGCTCTCGGGCGCCGAGATCCTCCTCCTCGAGGAAGGCCATTGCCTGCGTGACCACGCGCTGGACGTGTGCAAGGAGAGCGGAGCGGCAGAAGCGGGCGCGACACGGGCCACGAGCCTCGGAACGCTCGTGCAGATGGTGGCGAACGGCATCGGCATGACACTCCTCCCGTCGATCGCAGTCGGGGTGGAGGCTCGCGACCCCCGCGAGCTCGTCGTGCGCCCGTTCACCGATCCGCAGCCCTCGAGGACGATCGGCCTCGCGTGGCGCCAATCCGCCACGGATGTGCGGGACTACCTGCTCATCGGTGAGACACTCGCCGACATCGTCTCGGACGCGTTCCCGGCCGCCGGGATCCTCGAGGCGTCGCCGAGGTCGGTCAGCCCAGGATGAAGTCCGTGATCTCGCGGGCGAGTCCCGCTTCGTCGCTCTGCACCGTCATGTAGACGTTGTTGCAGAACTGGAAGGCGAACATCTTCTCGTCTTCAGAGCGGTAGACGAGAGCGCCGGCGACCGTATCCTTCTCGGCTGCACCGGCGGCGAACATCCCGCGCATCACGACGTCCGTACTGGCCGAGAGCAACCCTGCCATGCCGGGCTCGAACACCATCGAGACGACGGATCCGCCACTCGCACCGCGTTGGATGTACGCGGCCCCGATGCTTTCGAGCCCCTTCTCCTCGGCGGGTCCGAGGTCGACCTCGGCACCTGCGGCGGAGATGTCCGCCGTCACCACCTCCCAACCGTCCCCGGATTCGGGAATGAACGAGTCGGCGGCACCGGCGCAGTTGCTCTCCTGGTTCGGCGACTTCCGAATGGACCGTGACCCGTCGACAGGTGCCGTCGTGGAGGGGAGCGTCACATCGGCAGTGCCGGCCTCGACGGTGACCTCTCCGTCGTCGCCAGGTGAGGTCGAGGCGGGCTTCGACAAGCGGCTCGTGTCGGACGAGCCACATGCCACGGCCACGAGGGTGGCTACCAGGAGCAGAGCAAGAGAAGCCGCCCCCTTGGCCGCGACGTTCATTTCCCGCTCTCGATGGATGCCTTCGTGGCTGCGTCAGCCATCTCGCGACTCTCGGTGCTGAACACGACGACGACGACGTCCTTCTCGGGACTGAAGAACTGGATGGTGATCGTGGGGAGTGGAGGTGTGCCCTCCGGGAGCTGCTGTCCCTGGAGCTGCTGTGCCATGTCGAACGTGATCACGGTGACGTCCACGCCGTCGACCTTGACGGTCTCCTGGGTCGCGCCGGCCGCCGACTGACCGAGGCTCTTCTGGACGGCGTCGACACCCTCACTCGACTGGAGGGCACCAACGAACAGGGCCGGCATCTCCTGCCCGAATGCGGCGTTCTCGCCCGTTGACGGGATCTCACCGACCGCGATCCCCTCGACCTTGGGGATCGACGAAGCGAGACTCTGTCCGAGTTGGGAGGTGTTCTTTGCGTCCTCACCCTCCGGAGGTGCCGTGGTGGTCGCGCCCTCCTCGCCCTCCTTGGGCACCGTGACCTCCTTGCGCTCGAGCTTCTGGCCGTTGACCTCCTCGGGGATCCACTTCTCGAGATCAGAGCTGGCACCCGATCCCCCGCCTCCGCCGTCGCCTCCGCAGGCGGCAACGAGGAACATCACTGAAAGTACGAACGCAACTATGCGTATAGGACGGGCACGCACGCCATTGTCTCCTCGGTTGGGTGAGTGGTGGTTCGGGCACAGTCGACCGGTGAATCACCAGGTGATCGGCTGGCGATCGCCCGCCAGACCTTGGCATCCATGCCTGAGAACTACCTTAGGGACCTCAGTGAGACCACAGGATACGGCTGTGCGGTCTCAATTCGGCATTCCGGCGCGATTGGCCTCTTTCGGGCGGGGCGGGCCGTGACGGGCTCGGACGTCGCTCACACGTGGATGAGGTCGTGTGCAGCCGTGTTGAGGGGCTCGACACCCTCGTCTGTCACGGCCACGATGTCCTCGAGACGCAGGCCGAACACACCGGGCACGTAGATCCCGGGCTCGATCGAGAAGCACATCCCGGTCTCGAGGGGGCTGTTGTTGCCCGCAACGATGTATGGCGCCTCGTGCTCGTCCATGCCGATCCCGTGGCCGGTGCGGTGTATGAAGGCGTCTCCCCACCCCGTCTCGGCGAGCCCCGCACGGGCGACGGCATCCACGGACTCGGCAGACACGCCCGGATGCACGTGTGCGACCGCCGCCTCCTGCGCCGCCCGCAGGTTGCCGTAGGCACGTGCCACGTCGCCCCCGGGCTCACCCACGCAGACCACCCTCGTGATGTCCGAGCAGTAGCCGCCGAGTGTGCCGCCGACGTCGACGACGATCGCGTCGCCGGGTTCGATCACCCGCGCTCCCGCCGTGTGGTGGGGGGAGGCGGCGTTCGGACCTGATGCGACGATCACGAAGTTGACGCGGGCGTGGCCGGCGTCGCGCAGGAGGCCGGAGATCTCACGCGCCACGTCGGCCTCGGTCCGCCCGACCCACTCGACATCCGAGTAGGCGGATACGACCCGGTCCACCGCTGCGGCCGCCGCCTGCAACATGTCGAGTTCGACAGGCGACTTGACGACACGCAGCGGTTCCATCACCCGTCCTGCCGGTACGAAGCGGGCATGGCGGAAGGCATCCTGCACGGAGAGGAGGGTCCCTGCCCACATCCGCTCCGACACGGCGATGATCGGTGCCGGCGGACAGGCCCGGCGGAGCTCGGCTGCGACGACCTTGATCATGTCCTCGCCGTCCCGCCAGGCACGCAGCTCGACGAGCCCGTCGGGCATCTCGAGGCGTGGAGCTTCGAGCTCGGGCACGACGAGCGTCGGCGGGCCATACGTCCCGATCACGAGGAGTGTGATGCGCTCGAGGGGCATGGCGTCGTAGCCGCAGAGATACGTGAGGTCGGATCCCGCGCTCAGGGCGAGACAGTCGATCGATCGGTCCTGCATGGCGGCAGTCGCCCGCGCGATGCGATCCGCGTACTCCTCGGGACCGATCACTGGGCCGCCTCGCACGCGTTCTGGGCAGGGCGTGGCGGGCCGAGGGCACGGGCGGCGTGGAAACTCGAGCGGACCATCGGGCCCGCCTCGACGTACGCGAAACCGAGGCTCCGGCCGAGCTCGCCGAGCTCGTCGAACTCGGCGGGCTCGACCCAGCGTCGTACTGGGAGATGTCGGGCCGACGGTCGCAGGTACTGGCCCACGGTGAGGATCGAACAGCCGACCGCGGCGAGGTCACGCATGGTCGCGTGGACCTCGGCCGTGGTCTCGCCGAGACCGAGCATGATCCCGGACTTCGTGGTGAGGCCGGCCGCCCCCGCCCGCGCGAGGAGTGTGAGGCTGCGCGCGTAGCCCGCCTGCGGCCGCACGAGTCGCTGGAAGCGGGTGACGGTCTCGATGTTGTGGTTGAAGACATCGGGTGAGGCGGCAAAGACCGCGGCGGCGGCACCGGCATCCCCCTTGAAATCGGGCACGAGCACCTCGACCGTGCAGCGGGGTCGAAGTGCACGGATCGCATCGATCGCGGCCGCGAAGACCGACGCGCCCCCGTCGGGCAGGTCGTCCCGTGCCACGGACGTGAGCACGGCGTGCTCGAGACCCATGCGGGCCACGGCCTCGGCCACGCGTGCCGGCTCCTCGGTGTCGACAGGCAGCGGCCGTCGCGTGTCGACCTCGCAGAACCCGCATGACCGCGTGCAACGTCTCCCGAGCAGCATGAGCGTCGCGGTCCTCTCGGACCAGCACTCGAAGATGTTCGGGCAGCCTGCCTCTTCGCACACTGTGTTCAGGTCGAGGTCGCGCATCATCGCCTTGATCTGCATGTAGCCACGGTCGCCGAGACGGGCCCTGTTCCGCAACCACGCCGGCCGCGTCCTCGCCTGGTCACGGACATCCGGCCCGGATGCGACCGCCGCGACCCGCAACGGGACCCCCCGACGCGCCGGCGCGCCTGGTTCTTCGGTGGTGATGTCGAGGCCCGGATCCGGACTGCGCGCGAAGACGTCGGCCGCGTGGCGGGCGAAGGCCTCGCCTACAGTCTCCACGGTGGGCACCCGGGCACCGAGGAAATCCCGCATGCTCGTGACCGACCGGTCGGCGAGACCGCACGGCACGATGTGGCGCCAGTGCCCCATGTCAGGCGCCACGTTCAACGCCGTGCCGTGCATCGTCACGCCCCGCGTGATGCGACACCCGACCGCAGCCACCTTGCCGCGTTCGGTCCAGACACCCGAGTAGCCCTCCTCGCGGAAGGCCGGGACACCGAAGTCGTCGAGGGTGCGGATGACGATCTCCTCGAGGTTCCGCACGTGGGCAACGACGTCAGGTGCCGGTCCGAGGTCCAGGATCGGATACGCCACGAGCTGGCCGGGGCCGTGGTAGGTGACGTCTCCACCCCGGTTCGTCTCCACGACACCGATCCCCGCCGCCTCGAGCTCCTCCCGGGGCGTGAGGACGTGCGCGGGTTCGGCATTGCGACCCAGCGTGAACACGGGCGGGTGTTCGAGGAGGAGAAGCCAGTCCTGGTCCTTGCCGGCCACGCGCCGTTCGAAGAGAGTGGTCTGGAGGTCGAGGGCCTCGAGGTACGGCACGCGGCCCAGCCGGCGCACTGCGAGCGGCGCGACGTCGTCGTCACGGTCGGACATCTGCTCCATCGACGCCGACCCTACTCCCCTCTACCCCCGAGGCGACCGGGATCAGCCGTGCAGGCCACGCCCCGTCATCGAGAGGGCGGTCTCGCCGATCGCCTCACCCAGCGTGGGGTGGGCGTGGACCAGATGGCCGAGCTCGCCCACCGTCGCCTCCCAGTTCGTGGCCAGGTACCCCTCCGTGAGCTGCTCCGTCGCCCACGGGCCGACGATGTGGAAGCCGAGGAGCTGACCGGTCACGGCGTCGGCCACGACCTTCACGAACCCGCGCGTCTCACCCAGGATCACCGCCCGCGCCACACCCGCGTAGTTGTGCTTGGTGACCTCCACCTCGTAGCCCTGCGCCCGTGCCGCCTCCTCGGTGAGACCGCACCACGCCACCTCCGGATGCGTGTACACACACCACGGGACTCGGTCGTAGACGACACCGCGTGGGTCCTCGCCGAGGATGTCACGGATCGCGACCATGGCTTCGGCATAGCCGACGTGGGCGAGCGCCGGGGTGTCGACGACGTCCCCGACCGCGTAGACACCCGGTACCGCCGTCCGCATGTTCGCGGTGTCGACCTCGACGTGGCCGCGATCCGTCACACCGACGCCGAGCTCCTCGAGGCCGAGCCCGGCCCCGGCCGGCCGCCTGCCCACGGCGACGAGGATCAGCTCGACGTCGGCCTCGAGGCCCTCACCCCCGTGCTCGAAGCTGACCGTCCGCATGCCGGGAGTCGCCGCCTCGGTGTGCCCCAGCACCTTCGCGCCCAGGCGGATGTCCGCCCCACGCCGGCGGAGCTGGTTCACGAGCTGCGTGCTGATCTCCTCGTCCGCACTGCCCAGAGCGGTGGGCATGAGCTCGAGCACGAGGACGTCGACACCCATGTCCACGAAGGCGGACGCGAACTCGCAGCCGATGACCCCCGCCCCGACGATGGCGACGCTCTCGGGAAGCTCATCGAGGAAGAGGGCGTGGTCACTCGACACGACAGTGCCGCCGTCGATCTCGAAACCCGGGATCGACGAAGGTGTGCTGCCGGTCGCGACGACGATCGCATCGGCCTCGATCCTCGTGCCGTCGACGTCCACGGTATCGGGTGCGGCGACGTGGCCACGTCCGCTCAGGACGGTGACGTTGCGGCCCTTGAGGAGACCGCTCACACCCTTCACGAGACGGTCGACGACGGCGGACTGGCGGGAGAGGACCTGGGTCCAGTCGAGCTCGTGCGCCGCCACCGTGACACCGAACTCCCCCGCGTCCCCCACCGTGCGCAGGACGTCTGCCGTCTGGAGGAGCTCTTTGGCCGGAATGCAGCCCCGGTTCAGGCAGGTTCCGCCGACCTTGTCCGCCTCGACGAGGGCGACCTGCAGACCTGTCGCAGCCCCGTAGAGGGCGGCGGCGTAGCCGCCCGGTCCCGCCCCGACGACGGCCACATCGAATCGGTCGGGCATCGCTCCTCCTGTCGTCTCGACCCTGCGACGATACGATCGGATCCTAGGACCCGGCTCCTCCCCGGTCAGGGGCACGTCCTACGATCAGAGCCGGCATGCCGACCCGCTGGCTCATCCTCGCAGCTCTGCTCACCGGCCTCGCGATACTCGTCGCCGGGACCGTCTTCTTCCTGCGTGTGATCTGAGTGTCGCCGTCACGCCCCCATCGCGTGATACCCGCCGTCGACGTGCAAGAGCTCACCCGTGACGGCCTGCGACCAGTCGGAGAGCAGAACGCATGCCATCTTCGCGACCGGTGCGGGATCCGTGATGTCCCAGCCGAGCGGCGCCCGCTCCGACCACGCGTCCTCGAACCGCTCGAAGCCGGGGATCGACTTCGCCGCCATCGTGCGCAGCGGGCCGGCGGCGAGTGCGTTGACGCGAATCCCCCGTGGGCCGAGCTCACGGGCACAGTAACGCGTGATCGACTCGAGCGCCGCCTTCGCCACACCCATCCAGTCGTAGCTCGGCCACGCGACCCGGGCGTCGAAGTCGAGGCTCACGATCGACGCCCCGTCCGCCAGCACGGGACCGAGCCCGCGCGCGATCGCGGCGAGCGAGTAGGCGCTCGTCTGCAGGGCGACGGCGACGCTCTCCCAGTCGGCGGCGAGGAAGTCGCCGCCGAGGCACTCGGCGGGGGCGAAGCCGATCGCATGCAACACACCGTCCACCTCACCCCATCGCGCCCGCAGGTCCTGCGCCACGGCAGCGATGTGGTCGGACGCGTTCACGTCCATCTCGAGCACGTCGGGCGCCTCCGGCAGGCGCTGCGCGACCTTCTGCGTGAGCGACAGCCCGCGGCCGGCCCCCGTGAGCACGACGTGAGCACCCTCCTCGAGCGCCGTGCGTGCAACCGCGAACGCGATCGACTTGTCAGTCAGGACACCTGTGATCAGGAGGCGTTTGCCCTCCAGCAAAGTCATTCCGGTCCTCTCGTCGCCTACCTGATCGACCCCACGGCCCCGCGTAGGGTTTCGCAGCCTGAATCTGGCGCCCCACACTGCCACACCGTTAGCGTGTGATGCGGATCCTGCCAGAAAGCGAAGGACCGAACGTGCGCTTCCTCTCGACCGACTGGCTCGCTCAGGTGCGAAACGCCCTGGCCGAGGATGCGACCTTCGCAGAAGCCGCGAAGGACGCGTCGTTTCGCATGTCGATAGTGGCCGAGGATGCACCTCCGTGGGCAGGCGACCTCACGATCGTGCTCGAGGCAGGCCGGATCGAGCTCGAGGAGGGCAGCACCGGCAAACCCGACGCCGTCGGCAAGGCGGCATACACGGACTGGCTCGCCATCCTCCGCCACGAACTGCACCCGCGTGACGCCGTCCTCACCGGCAAGCTCCGCGGCAGCGGCCCCCTCACCGTGCTGCGCCACTACCGTGTCATCGACACGGCACTCGACGTCCTGCGCACGGTCCCCTGCGACGAATAGACACGGCGCCGCTCCACACGGTTGAGTTCCGGTATGGACCCAACCACCTGGCTGCCGCACAGACCACCCTTCCTTCTCGTGGACGACGTGGAGCTGGGCGAGGACGGCCACACCGCCACCGGCGTGTGGACGCCCGGACCGGAACGATATGAAGGCCACTTCCCCGGTCGGCCCATGCTCCCCGGTGTCCTCCAGGTCGAATCGATCGCCCAGGTGGGAGCATGCGCCCTGCTCGCCGGTGGGACCGACGGACTTCCCGTCTTCTCCGGGCTCGAGAAGGTGCGCTGGCGGCGGCCCGTCGAACCGGGTGAGACCCTGCACATCGAGGTGACGCTCGACTCGTTCCGGCACGGGGTCGGCAAGGCGAGCGGCCACGCTTCCGTCGGTGACGAGCGCTGCTGCGAGGCCCGCCTCATGTTCTCCGTCGTGGCGGGCTGACGGGGCGACGCTCAGAACCTGCGGAACGCGACCACGGCGTTCTGGCCGCCGAAGGCGAACGAGTTGCTGATCGCGGCTTCGATGCCCTTGGCCTCACGCGCCTCGTTCGGCACGACGTCGATGCCGATCTCGGGATCGGGAGTCGTGTGGTTGATCGTCGGAGGCAGGACCTCGCCCGCGATCGTCATGGCCGTGACCGCCGCCTCGATCGCGCCTGCCGCACCGATGAGATGGCCCGTCATCGACTTGACCGACGACGTGGGCGGTACGGCATCGCCGAACACGCGTCTGAGGGCCCGGGCTTCGGCCACGTCGTTCAGGGGCGTGGACGTGCCGTGTGCGTTCACGTACGTGACGTCCTCGACGCCGAGCCTCGCGTCGGCGAGGGCCGCCTCGATCGCGAGCACGGCACCTTCACCCTCGGGATGTGGCGCCGTCACGTGATGGGCGTCTGCCGCCATACCGAACCCGGCGAGCTCGCACAGGATCCTCGCCCCACGCCGCTTCGCACTCTCCGCCTCCTCGAGGACGAGGAAGGCCGCGCCCTCACCCATCACGAAGCCGTCACGATCACGATCGAAGGGGCGGCTGCCTGTCCGGCTGAGAGCACCGATGTTCCCGAACCCGGCCATCGTGAGCGGTGTCTGACAGACCTCCGCTCCACCCGCGAGGATGAGATCTGCGCGGCCCGCCCGCACCGCGTCCAAGGCGACCCCGATCGCGTGCCCCCCCGACGCGCACGCCGTGGACACCGTCATGTTCGCGCCGCGGAATCCGAAGCGCATCGAGATGTGGCCGGCGGTCGAGTTCGGCATGATCATCGGTACGAGGAACGGCGAGACCCTGTCCTCACCCTTCTCGTGCAGCACCGCCTCCTGTTCGACCAGGGTCTGGACGCCGCCGATACTCGTGCCGAGGGTGACACCGGCGCGAGCGGGGACACACGCCTCCACGTCCACGCCTGCATGCGCGATCGCCTCGTCCGCGGCCGCGCACGCCATGTGCGCGATCCGATCGGTGCGCCGCGCCTCCTTCGTGGACCCCATGACCGCGACGGCATCGAGGTCCTCGACGGTCGCGAACGGCCATCCCTCCACCTCGGCCCGGATCGCGTTGCGTCCCTCGACGAATCGCTCGAACACCTCAGTCGAGCCGATTCCCTGCGGGCACGCGAAACCGACGCCCGTCACGACGACAGCCCTGTCGCTCATCTGGAAAGCCTCCTCGAAACCACTGGGACTTCGGACGTCGAAGCCACTGGGGAATGAACGCCTCCCGGCGCAGATCTCAGCCGAGCTTGGCCTGCACGAGGTCGATCACCTGACCCACCGTCTCGATGTCCTCGAGCTCCTCCTCGGGCACGGAGATGTCGAACGCCTCTTCCAGAGCCATGACGAGCTCCACCAGGTCGAGGCTGTCCGCGTCGAGGTCGTCGGCGAAGACCGCCGTCTCGACGACCGCGTCGCCATCCACCTCGAGTGTCTCGACGGCCAGTTTGCGCACTGTCTCGAGGATCTCGCTTCGCTCCATCTGACTTACTCTCCCTTGTCTTTCGCTCGGGGTCACAGGCCGGTTCACTCCGACGTCCGTCACTTTCGACTCCGTCGGACCGAGATGGTTTCGTCGACCCCGGATTTCAGCCCGCGCCCATCCCCCCGTCGACCGTGAGGACCGAGCCGGACACGTACGAGGCCTCTTCGGATACCAGGTATGCGACCGCTCCGGCAACCTCGTGCGGCTCGCCGAACCTGCCCATCGCGACCTGGGAGAGGGCGACGGCGCGCTGCGCCTCGCTCAGGGCGGAGGTCATGTCCGTCTCGATGTAGCCGGGTGCGACGACGTTGACTGTGATCTTGCGGGACGCGACCTCCTTGGCGAGGGCCTTGGAGAACCCGACGATCCCGGCTTTGGTGGCTGCGTAGGCGGTCTGGCCGGGGTTCCCGATAGCACCTACGACCGATCCCACGTTCACTATCCGGCCCCAGCGCGCCTTCATCATCCCCCGCAGCACGCGTCTGCTCGTGCGCATCACGGACGTGAGGTTCGTGGCGAGGAGGTCCTCCCAGTCCTCGTCCTGCATGCGAGCGAGGAGACCGTCGTTCGTGATCCCGGCGCAGTTCACGAGGATCTCGACGCTGCCACCGAGGCCCTCCTCGGCGGCGGAGACAGCCGCTTCGACTCCGTCTGCAGTGGACACATCCGCGCGGATGTCCGCCCCGCCCAGCTTCTCGGCGAGCTCCCCGGCTCCACCCCGCGAGGACAACGCGACACGATGCCCTGCATGTGAGAGACGTGTGGCGACCGCCGCGCCTATGCCCCGCGAAGCACCCGTCACGAGGGCACGCCGCGACCCACCCCTCTGCTCTGCTTGCGTCATCTGGGCAGGCTCCACTCGAACAGAGCGGATGCCCAGCTCATGCCGGCGCCGAAGCCTGCGACGAGCACGAGGTCGCCCTCGTCTATCCGTCCGTTCTCCCACGCCTCACAGAGCGCGATCGGCACCGACGCGGCCGACGTGTTGCCATACCGGTCGATGTTCACGACCGTGCGCTCCTCGGGCATGCCGAGCTTCTCGATCGCGTAGGAGATGATCCGGATGTTCGCCTGGTGGGGAATGAAGACCGCCACGTCCTCCACCGAGACTCCCGCTTTGGCGAGTGTCTTGCGGCATGTATCGACCATCACGGTGGTGGCTACACGGAAAACTTCCTTGCCCGCCATGTCCACCGTGTGGAGCCTCTTCTCGACGGTCTCGATCGAGGCGGGCAGTCGCGCGCCACCCGCCGGAATCTGGATCAGATGCGCGATGCTTCCGTCGTTGCCGAGGTCGCAGGCGAGGAGGTCGCCCCGTCCCTCCGTCCGCTCGATCACGGCGGCGCCCGAACCATCCCCGAAGATGACCGCAGTCTGGCGGTCCTCCCAGTCGAGGATGTAGGAGAACCGTTCGGCGCCGATGACGAGGGCGCTCTCGAGGGCCCTCGTCTCGATGGCTCCTGCGCAGAGGGCCATGCTGTACACCCAGCCGGAACAGGCGGCGTTGAGGTCGATCGCCCCGCCCCCGAGGCCGAGCTCACCCTGCACCCAACCGGCTGTCGACGGACAGGGTGTGTCGGGTGTCATGGTCGCCACGGCCGTCATGTCGACGTCTTCGCGTTCGGCGTGCTTGAGGGCTTGGCGGGCCGCGTCTGCGGCCAGTGTCGCCGTCGTCTCACCCTCGGCGGTGAAGTAGCGCTGGCTGATCCCCGTCCGCGTGCGGATCCACTCGTCGTTCGTATCCACGAACGACGCGATGTCCTCGTTCGTCACGACCCTCGAACCGGCCGACTTGCCGAGCCCGGTGATTCGGATGCCCATCTGTCCTCCCTGCCCTCCGGCCGGGGAATCGCCCGGTCAGAAGGGACGAATCGTCACGAGTGGTTGTCCCTCGGTCACATCGATGTCTGCGCCGGCCAAGACGTGCATGAGCCAGCCGCCTCGGTCGGCCTGCACCGGGACGGCGCCGCTCGACGTGACTATCTGCCCCAGAACTTGGCCCTCACGCACGTATTCTCCTTCTGCCGTGAAGGCCTCGATGTCGGCGGCCTCGAAACGCCCCGCCGCCGGTGAGACCACCGGCAGATCGATGAGATCCGGTACACCCGCGAGCACGGTGTCGGGGGTGTTGGGAAGGGAGGGGCTGACGCCGGCCAGGGTGCGGGCCGCCTCGACCGCGTCGGCCGGCGACTCGATGCCGACGACCGCGCTTCCCTTCGCGGCCCGCTGCGCAAGCTTCTTGAGGACACCACCGGAGCCGACCTCGACGAAGCCACGCACACCCACCTTGATGAGCAACTCCGTCGTCTGTTGCCACAGCACGGGTGAGCAGAGTTGGGCGAGGAGGAGCGGTGTGAGCTCCTCGGCGCTGCGATGCCGGGTTGCGTCGACGTTGGTGACGATGGGAACCGCCGGGTCGACGAACGTGGTCGTGGCGATGGCTGTGGCGAGACTGGGAAGGGCCCCTGACATGAGAGGCGAGTGGAATGCGCCACCGACGCGGAGCGCCACAGCCCGCTTCGCACCCAGACCCTTCGCCTTGTCGATCGCCGATTCCACGGCTGTGGGCTCACCGCTGATGACCACCTGGTCGGCGGCGTTCACGTTTGCGACGACGACTGTCCCCGATGCCTCGCGGCACGCCTGCTCGGCGGTGCCGAGGTCTGCCCCGAGCAGGGCCGCCATCGTGCCGGGGCTGCGTTCTGCTGCGTCGGCCATGCCCCGACCCCGGGCGATGACCAGACGCACGGCATCGTCGGCGGCGATGGCCCCGGCTGCGACGAGGGCCGTGTACTCCCCGAGTGAGTGCCCCGCCACGACGGCCGGTGTCACGCCGGCCGCGACGAGGGACTTCCAGGCGGCAATCGAGCAGACGCAGGTCGCGAGCTGTGCGTTGTCGGTCGCCCTGAGCTCGTCGTCGTCGGCGTCGCACACGAGGCGGCGTACGTCGATTCCGGATGCATCCGAGGCGAGCGCGAAGAGGTCGGGCCACTCCTCGACCCACGGCTTGCCCATCCCGGCCTTCTGACTGCCCTGTCCAGGGAAGAGGAAGGCGATCACTGGTTCCCCCTTGTGCCGTTGCAGGCTGCGTTGACTGTCACGTTCGGATGTGACGCCGTGCTGTGGCGCATGGTTACTGCCTTCTCCCGCACTCTCCCGCACTCAGAACTTCGACGTCGATCGCCCAGAGCCTCTCCGAATCGAGGTCGGGTGGTGGCATCTGGCGGCGCGGCGAGACGCGCTCTTATCCTCGGAACATGGATCCGGCTCGGGAGCTCGACGCGTGCACGTTCCTCCCGCCTGATCTCGATGCCGACACGCTGTGCGAGATCCTCGTGAGCCGGACCGACACGGACCCCCTCGTGTGTGAGGCGCTCGCGATCGCCCGCGATGCCCACAGGCTCCACACACGTGACGAGGGTGCGCCCTACATCGTCCACCCCGCGCGGGTCGCGCTCTCCCTCGTCGCGACAGGCCAGCCACCTCACGTGATCGCGGCCGGTCTCTGCCACGACGTGTTCGAAGACGCACCCGGGCACGCGCACCGTGTCGTCGCGCTCGGCCGGGAGGTGGCGGATCTCGTCGAGGCTCTCACCGACGACTGGTACGAGGACTACTACGCCAAGATCCTGGGTGCGGGCACAGAGGCATGCCGTATCAAGATCGCCGACCGTATCGACAACCTGCGCTTCCTGCACTTCACGACGCCCGGGAAGCAGACGCGGTACGTGAGGGAGACCGCGGCACACTTTCCCGAGTTGGTCGAACACGCGTCGTCGCCGCAACTGGCAGGGGCCCTGATCGCCCTGCTCGAATGGCACCTCATCCGTGAAGCTTCGGCTCGAGCGGCCGCACAGTCCACGCGGGGGGACGTGCACGGCCCCTGAAGGAGGAATCCCGATGTCCGAGCTCGGAGCAGCATCCGGACGGCGCCTCGAACGGAGGCACTGGTACCTGCTCGGTGTGCTCGGCGTGGCCAGCTTCTTCGACGGCTACGACTTCTCGCTCCTCGCCTTCATCCTGCCCGAGCTCAAGGCGCAGTTCGGCCTGACCAATGCCCAGGCCTCGGCCATGCTCGCCGTGATCTTCTTCGGAGCGATCCCCGCCCTCTTCCTGAGCAGGCGCGCAGACGTGGTCGGACGACGCAAGATCCTGTTCATCTCGATCGTGGGCTACACCCTGTTCACCGGTGCGACCGCCCTCTCGCCGAACGTGTGGGTGTTCGCGTGCTTCCAGATCCTCGCCCGCTTCTTCATCCTCGTCGAGGCAGCAGTCGCGCATGTAATGGTCGCCGAGGAGCTCCCGGCCCGCTCGCGCGGTTTCGGCTTCGGATTCCTCGCCATGCTCACGGGAGTCGGAACCGGCATGGCGGCCGGCATGAACATCGTGTTCTCACAGGCCGACATCAACTGGCGCTGGCTGTACGTGATCGGCCTGCCCCTTCTCCTCGTCGTCACCGTATTGCGCAGCGCCCTGCCCGAGAGCAAGCGTTTCGAGTCCGCCCGTGACGAAGGGCGGCTCGCGAAGTGGTCCCTCATCCTCAAGCCTCCACACCGTCGCTGGCTCGCCCTCGTCACGATCGTCGCGTTCTCGGCCGCCCTCATCCAGCAGCCCGTCGAGTTCGCCGTAACTTTCCTGCAGGACGACCGTGGCTTCACGAGAACCGCGGCATCGGTCCTGCTCGTGCTCGCGGGGATTCCGACACTGGTCCTGATGCCGCTCGGTGGAGCCCTGAGCGACAGGATCGGCCGGCGCGCGGTGGGTGGGACCACGGCTGCCCTCGCCGTGGTGGGAGGTGGCCTCTTCTACACCGTCGACGCCGGGCTCGGCTTCCTCGCGATCACGCTCGGTCTCACGGTTGCCGGATTCGCGATCGCCCAGCCGACGATCAGCGCCTACAACGCCGAGCTCTTCCCGACGTCCCTGCGCAGCCAGGCGGGGGCGTGGACGACGATGGCACGATCCGTCGGGCAGGTCATGAGCTTCGTTCTCGCCATCCCCCTCCTCGCCGCGACCGACTCGCTGTCGTCGACGACGATTGTCCTGCTCGTCGGCCCTGTGATAGCAGTCGTGCTTCTCTTCGCGTTCTTCCCTGACACGCACGGGCGGGAGCTCGAGGACACCTCCGGCGAACTGGTCGAGAGTGCGTAGCATCGAACCGTGCATCCGATCGAACGCCTCCGCGCCTTGGCACGGGCCGACTGGCTCGACCCGCATACGATCGCCGTCGAGGCGGCGGACGCGATCGGGGATGCGGCCCGCCACCTGGGCGAACCCACCGCCGTGTCGATCGCGCGGCGTCTCCTCGCCTGGCATTCGGCATGCGGCCCCCTCTGGTTCGTGGCGGGACGGATCCTGAGCGCACTCGATCCGGCCGCCGCCGCAGTCGACGTCATAGAGGAGCTCACGGCCGACCCGACCCTTCTCATGCTCGACGCCGCCCTTCCCGACGGGGCGGTCCCCCTCGTCGTGGGGGACGCCTCTGGCCTGGCCGGTATCGCCGGCGAGACCGGGCTCTGGCTCGGGGACGGACAGCCAACCGCCTTCGGCCCCCACCCCGCGCCCACAGGGCTCGTCTCACCCGCCTCACCCCACCAGGTGAGAGCGGTCGTGGAGCGAGCGTCGCACGTCCTGATCGGCGCCCACGCCCTCGGGCCCGACGGGGCGGCCGCACGTGCACCGGCGGGTGTGGTCGCCACGGCTGCGCGGGCCTCGGATACGCCCACCTGGCTCGTCGCCGGCCTGGGAACAGCCGTGGACGCGAGCCTGTGGAACCGAATCCGCACCCTGCTCGAATCGGGGGGTGGCCGCCCCGTAGTACAGGCGAGAGTGGACGTGTGGTGGGACGACACGTCGTCCCAGACCCGCGGCTTGCTCGACGTGGTCGACACGGGCGCTGTCTCCTTCGTGTGCGGACCGACGGGCCTCGTCCGTCCGCCCGAGGCCGCGGCCCAAGCCGCCGCCACCCCGACGGACCTGCTCGACTGCGCCGGCGCCGACGCCTTCTGAGGGACCACACAGCCGGAGTGACTTGACCCCGAGGGGGTGTCTCGCCCAGCATGGTGGCCGCCCGGACCGGTCCCCGCCGGCCGGATCCGACTGCACCCTGCCCCACACCCCCACACAAATCCATGCAAACCGAGACTGCCCACTCACCAGCCCGTCTCCACGCGCCGGACGACGTCATCGTGGACCTGAAGGCGTCGATGGTCCTGCTGCTCTTCGTGGCCCTGATCGGCACGTTCGGGGCAGTCGGGCTCCTGTTCAGCGTCATGTGACCAGGTGCGTGCACGACGAGGCTCGACCTGCGAGACTCGTGCACGATGCACGAAGGCACCATTCCGATCTCGGAGCTCACACAGCCCCTCCTCGTCCGTCTCCTTTACGAGGGGGACCCGGGACTCCATCTGGAGCGCCTCACTCCCGAGCTGGACGACGACATCACGATCGAGCTCCTCGACGACGGTGACGGCGACGAAGAACTGCGCTTCGCGCGCGATGTGGACGGCATGACGTTCTCCGTGACACTGCTCCCGTCCGGAACCGTGCGCCGCTCCGAACTGCAGGACGACCTCGACCAGACCTTCGCGTGGCTCGATGCGGACGACACGACACGGTCGGCATCGACCGGGATCCTGGCCGCCGAGATCGGACCTGAACCCCTCCCACCCCTCGTACGCGTCGAGGCGTTCACGACGGTGCTACGAGGAGTGATCGAAGCAACACAGCCGATTGCGACGCAGTGGCTGCGCTCCTCCCACCTCGTCGCCCCCGACACGGTGTGTTCCGACATCTTCGCCGGTCCCGTCAACGTGCGCATGTTCGGTGATGCCGAGGCTGCCGACGAGTGGGTGATGGACACGCTCGGCCTCGGTGCCCTCGGGCTCCTCGACGTCCAATGCCACTTCCGGGGCCTCGACCCCGGTCTCGTCGCCGGTTGGTTGAGCGATCTGTCCCACTCCCTCATCCGCGACTCGTCCCTCCCCGACGACGATGCGCTCATCCCCGGTCTGGACGGCAGCACGTGGCGATGCAGGTACGAACCGTCCCTGACACCACCGAACCGGAGCGTTCTGGACATCGATCCGGGCGGCGAGCACTCGGGCGGCATCCGCGAACCCTGACCTTCTCGCTCGCCCACGCACCTGTCACCCGGGCTCCGATGGCGGACCCACGCGGCCGGAGGCGAACGCGGCGAGAGCCTCGACGACCCCCGGCAGTGTCGGTGACGCAGGGACGACTTGGGGCGCCATACCGAACCGGTCTGCCGCGGCCCTCGTCCTGGGACCGATGCAGGCGACAACCGGAGGACGTGGCAGGGCGAGATCCGCCCACGCCGCCACGGTACGCGAGGACATGAACACGACGGCATCGAGCGTGGCCGGCTCGTCGAGCCGGGGAGGCGGACCTCGGTGAAGGCGGGCCCGGCCGACCGGGACGACCTCGACATCGGGGCTGTACGCCTCCGGCCCGGCCGGCTGCTCGCCTCCGCTGTCCTCATCCTCGAGTGCGAGGACGAGACGAAGGTGTGGTGCCACTCCGAGCGGGGGGATGTCGCCGAGGTCGGCACTGAGTCCGTGACGGCGCAGGACCGTCGCCACGTGCGGTCCGGCCGCGACCACAGACACGCCCGCGAGGGCCCGCACGTCGCTCCCGGCCCGGAACAGAGCAGACACGAACATGTCCGCGGCGACGGCCGACGTCACGACGACCTCGTGCACCCTGCCCGCCCGCAAGGCGGAGATCGCAGCACGGAGGGGATCGGGATCCACCGGTGACACGAATTCGAGGACCGGGACCTCGACCGCGACCGCTCCCTCGGCCCGGAGGAGCGGGGCGAGGGCTGACTCGCGTGCGATGCTGCGCGGGATCGCGATCCGCCACCCGCCCAGGCGACGCGTCATCCCCCCCTCGTGCGCGATCTCAGGGGCGAGGATGGAGGTCGCGGCGGGACCGAGGGACTCGGCGAGGGCGGCCTGTTCGCCGATCACGACGACTGCAGGCGAGCCGAGCCCCACGTGGCCGAAGTCGGCGGATGCCCGGGCGAGGGTGGACCGGTGCACGGCCTGTTCGGGCGTCGTGGCGTTCTCGATGGCCACCACAGGCGTGTCCGGCCGCCGCCCCCCTGCCACGAGACGCGCTGCGTAGTCGCCCACGGTTCCCACGCCCATGAGGACGACGATCGCCCCCCCGAGGCGCCCGAGCAGCTCCCAGTCGACGGGAAGACGGTCCTGACCCGGGTCCTCGTGACCCGACACGACCGTGAACATGGGGGTGAGTCCACGATGCGTGAGGGGAATGCCGGCCGCGGTCGGCGCCGCGATCGCCGATGTCACACCGGGAACCACGTGCACGGGGATACCGTTGTCCGCACAGACCTTCACCTCCTCCCATCCCCGGCCGAAGACGAACGGGTTCCCGCCCTTCACACGGGCGACGACGCGTCCCGCCTTCGCTTCGGAGACGAGGCGGGCGCAGATCTCGTCCTGCACGTCCTGGCTGCGACCCGGCTGCTTGCCGACGTCCACGAGCCGAGCCGTGGGTCTCACGTACCGTCGGAACGCCGAACCGGCGAGCCTGTCGTAGAGGACGACATCGACCGCGCGGAGGGCGTCCATGGCAGCCACGGTCAGGAGCCCGGGTGCCCCCGGTCCCGCTCCGATGAGGATGACACGGCCGTGTGCCACGGTCATGGACCGTTCCCGCCACTGGACTCGGATACGGAGTGGTGCCGCATGCGACGCTCCGTCCGGCCACGCCCCCGCACCTTGCCTTCTGCGCGCTCGATCTCGGCATCGAGCTGATCGTCCGGAATCGCGGCCCAGTGCAATCCGTCCCGGATCGCCATCGCGACCGGTACGGCGATGATGAGGCCGAGGAGTCCGGCCGTTCCCGCTCCGATGATGAGGGCCACGATCACGACGAGTGTGGGTAGGCGGTGGACCTCACCGACGATCGTGGGTGCGAACCAGTAATAGTCCGCCACCTGCACGGCCGCGAGTGCGAGGAGGGTGAGGAGAGCCCATCCCCACCCGCCCAGCGAGTACGCGATGAGCACGGGGGGGACGGCGGCGACGACTGGACCGACGCCTGGGACCAGGTTGGCAATCCCGTTCAGGACACCGAGGGGAATGAAGTAGGGGATGCCGAGCAGCCACAGGACGAGGGTCTTGAGCGCCCCCACGATCACGGCATCGAGGAGCTGGCCGCGGATGTAGCCGGTCACGTCCGCTGCCATCGAGCGGGCGGCCCCCCGCACACGCATGTTCTCCGGTCGCGCCAGCCAGCGGTTGGTCCCCGCCGTGAGACGCGGCAGGTCCTTGACGACGAGGAACGAGACGACGAGTCCTATGAGGAGTGCCGTGGCCACGCCCAGCGCCGAGCCGAGGAGGCCGACGATCCCGTCTGCAAGGTTCTCGCCGAGCTCCTGCGAGCGCTCTGTGACGCTCGCCTTGAACCGGCCGATCGCGTCGCCGGCGGTGTCGGAGACATCGGACATGCGGTCCTCGAGCCGGTCGAGACGCGAGGCGAGGCGCTCGGCGACGTCGGGAACATCGATTGCGAGCTTGCCGACCTGGGACACGAAGGCGGGCCCGACGAGCCAGCCGAAGCCGACGAGCACTCCGAGCATGAGCACGTAGACGCCGAGTGTCGCCGGCGTTCGAGGGATGTGCCGGCGTACGAGAAGGCGGACGAGGGGTGCGGCGAGGACCCCGAGGATGATGACGGCCACAGCCGGCGTCACCAGCCACGCGAGCCGCCTGAGCACGAGGAGGACGAGGAAGGCGGCGAGCCCGATTCCGACGATCGACCACGCGTGGCGGCCGAGACGCTCGATCTTGTCGCGCGCGTCCTCGCCGGACGGCGCCTGGCCGGAATCGGTCTCGAGACCTAGCACGGCGGGCGGGTCCAAGTGCTCCTGTACGTCGCTGTCCGCACCGGGCTCGACCGGGTCCACGCCAAGAGACTGGCAGAAACCCACACACATGTGGACGGATCGTGGGCCCGAGACCGCGAGCAACCGCTAGAAACCTCGTGTGGCCAAGCCGACATCCGCGTCCGATACGGCGATCGTGATTCGGGACCTGCGCAAGTCCTTCGGACACCTCGAAGTTCTGCGTGGACTCGACCTCGATGTGCGGCGCGGGTCGATTACGGGATTCCTCGGGCCGAACGGGGCGGGCAAGACGACGACGATCCGGGCGATGCTGGGTCTCGTCACGACGGATGCGGGGTCCATCCGGATCCTGGGTCGGCACGTGCCCGACGAGTTGGTCGACCTGCGCGGTCGCCTCGGCGCCGTCGTGGACCGGCCCAGCGTTTATCCGCCCCTCACGGGCCGTGCGAACCTGCGTGTCCTCGCCGGGATCGCCGGGGGCGTGACCGCGTCCCGTGTCGACGTGCTGCTCGAGCTCGTCGGGCTCCTCCCCGCGGCTGACCGCAAGGCCGGTACGTACAGCCACGGGATGCGCCAGCGTCTCGCCCTCGCCGCTGCCCTACTCACGGAGCCCGAGTTGCTCGTCCTCGACGAACCGGCGAGCGGTCTCGATCCGGCCGGACAGCGCGACCTGCGACGCATCCTCACCGACCTGCGTGACACCGGGTCGACGATCCTCCTGTCCAGCCACGTGCTCCCCGACGTACAGCTCCTCTGTGATCACATCCACATCATCGACTCCGGCCGCCTCATCGCGTCCGGTGCGACCGAGGACCTCCTCGCCGGTGCGCACGGCACGTCGTGGACCGTGGATGTACCCGCCGGATCCGAGACGGAAGCGGCACGCATCCTCGGTGCGGGCGGCCTGCACGCCATCCCGACCGCGTCCGGAACACTCACCGTCGATGCCGCGGATCCCGCCCACATCACCCGAGTCCTCGGCGAGGCCGGTATCTGGCTGCGCGGCCTGAGCCCCGGCGGCACGGATCTCGAGTCGCTGTTCCTCCACCTCACCGAGGCGTCTCCGGACACGGTGTCGCGACGCGGCGAGGAGTCACCTTGAGCGAGCTGGTCACGGCCGAGTGGCGCAAGGCGACACTTCGCATCCTGCCGTACGGCATGTTCGCGCTCGCCGCCGTGTACCTGGCCCTCACGCTCCTCCTCATCCCGATCGTCACGTCGATCCTCCCCCCCGACGTGGAAGGCGTGGAAGATCTGACTGCCTTCCTCGCGAACGTGAAGGCGCCGGGTGGCTACGTGTTCGCGGCGCAACAGGCGGTGGGCCAGGCGGCGATCTTCGTCACGATCTTCGTGGCCGTGGCCGTTGCCGCGGAGTACGGGTGGGGCACGATGACGGCGACGTTCGTGCTCGAGCCGAGACGCGGGCGCGTCCTTGCCGCGAAGCTGCTCGCCCTGTGTGGGATCTCGCTTGCGGGGACGACGCTCCTCTTCGTCGTCGGCGTCGTCATGGTGGCCGCCGTCCAGCCACTGCTTCCCCCCGAGGTCACCTCGGAAATGCATGGCGCATGGCCCGTACCCACACTCCGCGCGCTCGGCCTCGGCCTGCCTTCGATCGTGGTCTGGGTGTGCGTGGCGTGCGCCCTTGCCGTCCTCACCCGGAATGCGGGCGCGGCAGCCGGCATCGGCGTGGGCATGGCGATCGGCGAGGGCCTGCTCCAGTTGGTGCCGTTGCTGCGTCCGATCCTCGTCTCCTCGAACACCCAGGCCCTGCAATCCGTCACCGGTGTCGATCCGAGCGCAGGCTTCTTCGGTGTTGCCGCGGAGATCCCGGCGTGGCGTGCCTCGCTCGTGCTGGTCGTGTGGGCTGTGGCGGCGGTCGCTCTCGCCGCCTGGTGCCTACGACGTCGCGACGTGACATGAAGGGACGCGCCGCTCCCTGGGCCGGACGACCCAGACGCGCATGGTTCGGCGGAACCCCTCAAGGGTTCCACCGTCCCATGCCGACATGGGGAACGAGGGAAGAAGCAGACGAGACGGCCGGAACGGGAAATGTTGCCAATCGGACGCCTTGCAGCGGCTGGAGTGAGACGGGAGGCCACGGTGCGTGGGTCGGCACGGACGACCGCGGTCCTCGCGCTCGGCGTGTTCGCCCTCTTCGCAGTCATGGACGTGTCGATCGTCGTCTGGCCCGACGTCGGTCGTTCCTACCTCGACAACTCCCACCTCCTGTTGGGCCTCGGCTTCGCGGCGGCAACCCTCGTGGTCGTCGCCCTGCTCACGTCGTCGACAGGCAGCGCCGGGTGGAACGGGGGGGGCAGGTCACGGACATCGGAGCTCGCCCTCGCGTCGGTTCCCGGGTACAGCGTGTACAGGGACACCCGGGCCGACGCGGCCCGGGCCGACTACGTCCTCGTCGGCCAGGGAGGCGTCTACGTGGCGCACGTGGACGAGCGACCCGGCACCGTGCGCGTGGACAGCCGGGGCGTGCGCCGTGGACGGAGGTCGTTGCGGGGTGCCGCTCTCGCCGGCATCCTGCACCACGCCCGGGACTTGGAGGAACGTATCCGCCGTCATGCCGGGCGACCCCTGCCCGTGACTCCCGTCCACGTCTTCACGCAGGCCGAACTCGCTCAACCCACGCGCAGCGCCGGGGTGTGGTTCTCCTCCGCCGACGGCCTGTCCGCCCTGTTCACGAGCTTTCGCCAGCGGCTCCACCCTGCCGACGTGGCGATCGTGCAGGCCCTGCTCGGCCCGCACGACTATCCGGCATCGGAGCTCGAGACGGGGCTCTTCGAACGCCCCCGCATCAGCAGGGAGATCTGACTCAGTCGGTGGTGGGACCGATGTGAGCAGGCCGCCAGCCGCGGTTGCGGGCCTCGGCCGACGTGTCGGGTGCGAAGCTCTGCAGCTTCTCGAGGGGCACGTCTTCCACCCTGGCGAACTGGGTGTCGTCGTCACAGTCGTAGAAGACGAAGTGGCGCTTGTCGCCCAGATAGCGGTGCTCTTCGAACTTGGGGTGTCGCGGCATGGGCGTGAGCCTACTGTGCCGCCTCGGGGGCCTGCGAAGTCCCCGACTGCACGGTTCCCCACAGGGCGGCGAGCCGCGAGTCCCCTCCGAAGACGAACTCGACGGCGTAGGGGAAGCCGTAGAGGAACGCGTCGACACTCGGATCGAGCCGTGCACACAGGCCGAGCAGGAGGCCCAGTGTGCGCTCCACGTAGAACCAGTTGCGAGGTACCTCGAACGCACGGGTCAGGTCACGGAACGAGACCTTCATCTCGTCGAGGTTGCGCCACACGTCGAACTCGGCAAGGTCGATCTTCGTGAAGTCACGGATGTCGAGATGGAGGAGCTTGTCCATGTAGTGACGGACCGCTCGCCGGAACACCTGCTCGTCTCCGCCGGACGCGGCGAAGCCCATCTGCTTCATGCCGTCGACCACCTTGTCGTCGTCCCGCGTCATGTAGCCGAACACGACGGTGCGCATGCCGTCCTTGAACACGTCCGGGAAACGTGCGACCGCCCCGAAGTCGAGGAACGTGATCGCGGGCCGGGTGGGCAGGAGGGCCTCTTCGGCGGATGCGGTGCGGGCGGGGTTCACGAAGAAGTTCCCCGGGTGCGGGTCGGCATGGTACAGGCCGTCGACGAGGAGCTGCTTGAAGTACGTCTGCACGAGGAGCTCTATGACGTCTCGGGGCTCGATGCCGGCGCCGCGGATGGCGTCGACGTCGGTGATCTTCATCCCGCCCATGCGTGTCTGCGTGAGCACACGTTCCGTCGTGTGGTTCCACACGATCTCGGGAAAGGCCACCCTGTCGTTGTCCGCGAAGTTCGCCGCGATCGCCTCGCAGTTGAGCCCCTCCTGCGTGTAGACGAGCTCCTCGCGGATGACGTCGCTCAGATCTGCGTGTATGCGTTCCACGCGCAGTCCCGGCAGGAAGAGGGTGATCACCTTGAGGACGACACGGATCATCGCCAGGTCGGTGTCCACGATCCGGTCGATCCCCGGATACTGGACCTTGACGGCGACCGGTGTGCCGTCGGGGAGCGTGGCGAGATGGACCTGGCCGAGCGACGCGCTCGCCACCGGCACCGGATCGAACGCCGCGAAGCACCGGTCGAGGCGGTCCCCCAGCTCCTGTTCCACGCGGGTGCTGACCACGTCGAACGGTTTGGGTGGTACGGCGTCCTGCATCGACTCGAGCTCCTCGAGCCACGCGTCGGGCAGGAACCCCGTGAGCATCGACACGACCTGGCCGACCTTCACGTAGACCCCCTCGAGGGCGAGGAACCCGCGCCGCGCCCGCGCCGCGCACGTGCGGTGCGTACGTTCGAGGAGGGGGTCGGTGCGTGACGCCCCGAGCACACGGCGGAGTGCGAGCACCAAGAGGTAGCGGACGAGGATCCCGCTGAAGAGCCACCCCGCCCGCACCGAACGCCTGGCGAGGGAGAGCCTGAATCGGAAGGCGCCAAGCATCATGCGAGAGTACCCGGGGGCGTGGCGCGCCCTCGAACCCGGGTGCGGGGACGCCTCAGCCGTCGAGTGAGCGCAGATACTCGTCGTGGAGGTTGACGACCTCCCACAGGCACTCGTCGTCCACCTCGACGCTCTGGGCGTCGGACTCGCGACGCAGATGGGCGACGACTTCGAACACGTTCGGGGGCACGAGCCACCCGTCGCGGGGACCGCCACCGTTCATGGGCCGTGACGCGGCGGAGACGAACGTCGCGCACCAGTCGAGGAGGCGGCGCAGATCGGCACCGTCGAGGCTGGTGCAGCGCCGCAGTCGCTCTGTTGCGTACACCGCGGCATCTTCGAGGCGGAACTGGCGCAGGGCCTCCGGCGGGTACGGGGCGGACGCGGGGCGCCGCATGCGGGCGTGGAGGACGACGAGGATCGTGACGCCGAGGACGGCGACGGCAACTGCGACATAGGCGAGTGGCGTCACATGAGTCCTTTGGCCTCTGCGTAGCGGACCTGGAGGGTGAGGATGATCTCCACGTCCTCGTCCCGCAGTCTTGCACCCTGCGCTTCCCCGGCGCTCCGGATCAGCTCCCGCAACTCGTCCTCGTCGGTGTCTGCGGAGGCGTCGCGTTCGGCTTCGAGGATCGACACGATGTGCCTGATCGTGATCCCCTGCCGTTCCTCCCGGTTCAGGTTGTCCCAGATGTAGCTCGACGCCTCACCGATGTCGAACCCCGCAGTCTGCGTGCGGCGGCGACGACGCCAGATGAGCGCGATCGCGACGACACAGCCGAGGACGATGAGGAGGAACGGGAGCGCCGCGACCCCGAAGGGAGTGAGCTCGAACGCGGGCGCCGTGGCGGGACTCCCGGTCGTGGCGGTCAGAGACCGATGCGCTGGGCGAGGAGCTCACGGTGGTACGTGGCGTCACCCAGGTAGATCTCGGTCGACTTCGCCCGCTTGAAGTAGAGGTGACAGTCGTGCTCCCACGTGAAGCCGATACCGCCGTGGATCTGGATGTTCTCGGCGGCGCAGTGGAAGTAGGTGTCCGAGCAGTATGCCTTGGCGAGGGGCGCCACGACAGGGAGCTCCTCGTTGTCCTCCGCGGCCGCCCAGCCCGCGTAGTAGGAGGCGGAACGGGCCGACTCGACCTCGAGGAGCATGTCGGCGCACTTGTGCTTGATCGCCTGGAAGGACCCGATCGGGCGGCCGAACTGCACGCGCACCTTGGCGTATTCGACCGACATGTCGAGGCACTTCTGGGCGCCTCCCACCTGCTCGGCGGCGAGGGCGACGGCGGCGAGGTCGAGGACCTTGACCATCGAGTCCCACGCCTCACCCTCGTTGCCCATGAGGTTCGCGGCCGGGACACGCACGTCGCTCAGCTTCACCTCGGCCTGCTTGCGGGTCATGTCCATCGTGTTGAGCTTGCGCCGCTCGATGCCGGCGGAACCGGCGTCGACCACGAAGAGGCTCACGCCATCGGCAGCCGCCGTGCCCTCCGCCCGGGCGGCGACCACGAGGAGGTCCGCCGTGTGCCCGTCGATCACGTAGGTCTTCGTTCCGTTCAGGACGTAGTCGGACCCGTCCTTCTTCGCGGTCGCCGTCACACCGTCGGCGTCCCAGCGCCCGTTCTGCTCCGTGTAGGCGAGGGTGGCGATGGTCTCACCCGACGCGATGCCGGGGAGGTGCTCCTGCTTCTGGTCCTCCGTCCCGGCGACGAGGAGGGCGTTGCCGGCCAGGCACACCGACGAGAAGAACGGCGCGCAGAGCAGGGCGCGGCCCATCTCCTCCATCACGGCGATGAGCTCGACGTACGTGAAGCCGGATCCGCCGTACTCCTCGGGCACGATGAGGGAGGGCCAACCGAGCTCGGCGCCGATGCGGCCCCAGATGTCGGGGTCGTACCCGGTGTCGGTCTCCATGAGAGCCCGGACCTGCTCCGAAGCCGAGTAGTTCTCGAGGAAGCTCCGTGCGCCCTTGCGCAGTTCTTCCTGTTCCTCGGTGAAGGCGAAGTTCATCTCTCCCCCTGCTTGTCCTTCTTGTCCTGGCGGAGGCGCCTGCGGGTACCGGCACCTCGGGGATCAGTTGACACGAGAATCGGTAAGCGACTCGGGAATGATGGCACGTGGGCAGCGCACCTGCCCATTCCGGCGCCCACCGTCACTGCGGCTTCGGCTCCTTCGGGAGACCGAGGATGCGCTCGCCCACGATGTTGCGCTGGATCTCGGCCGTGCCGCCCCAGATCGTCTCGCTCTTCGCGAAGAGATAGGCGACCTGTTCGGCGTCGAGTGCGTAGTCGGGGCCTATGACCTGGCCCTCGAAACCACGCAGGGACATGCCGAGCTCGGTCACCCAGCGGTGGTACTCGGACCAGAAGATCTTGTTGACGGAGCCGGCCGGACCCGGGTCGCCCTTCTCGATGAGGGCCGTGAGGCTCCGGTAGGCCTGCGCCTTCATGATGTGCACAGCGGTGTAGGCCTTGGCGAGCTCCTGGCGGACGAGCGGGTCCTCGGACTTGGGCCGGCCGCCGGCACCCGCCGTCGACTTGGCGATCTCGATGAATGCTTCGAGCTCGCGTCTGAACCGGAGAGCCTGTGTCGTGACGGAGGATCCGCGCTCGAAGCCGAGCGTCGTCATCGCCACCTTCCACCCGTTGTTGACGCCACCGACGACGTTCTCCGCCGGGCAGTGGGCCTCGTCGAAGAAGACCTCGTTGAACTCGGCGATGCGACTGATCTGGGTGAGGGGCCGAACCGTCACACCCGCCTGCTTCATGGGGACGAGGAGGTAGCTGATGCCCTTGTGCTTGGGGGCGTCGGGGTCCGTGCGAGCGAGGAGGAAGCAGTAGTCCGCGATGTGGCCGAGTGACGTCCAGACCTTCTGGCCGGTGATCACCCATTCGTCGCCATCGAGGACAGCCCGCGTCTTGAGGCTTGCGAGGTCGGACCCGGCGTCGGGTTCGCTGAAGCCCTGACACCAGAGCTCCTCGCCGCTGAGGATTGGGTCGAGGAACCGCTTCTTCTGCTCGTCGCTGCCGTAGTGGATGATCGTCGGACCGACGAGGGTTTCGGCGAGGAAGTTGCCGGCGGGCGGGGCGTCGGCGCGGAACATCTCTTCGGCGTAGACGATCTGCTCGAGGAGGCTGAGGCCGCGGCCACCGTACTCGGCCGGCCAGTGGATCCCCTTGAAGCCGGCCTCGTAGAGCTTACGGCTCCACTCCTTGATCCACTCGTTCGTGAGGATGTCTTCGGACGCCTCCGAGTCGACCACGTCGACATGGTCACGCCAGCCCGGATCGAGGTTGGTGGCGAGCCATGCCCGCAACTCGTGCCTGAACGCCTCCGCCTGTTCGCCGTAATCGAAGTCCATGCCCCACGATAACGCGGGTGCTCGCGTCGTCGAGGGACTCGTCGCGCAGCCACGTGAGGTCGGGGCTGGGCGTCGAAGCGGGGGAAGCGCCGGTGCCAGTCCTCGGGGGCGACGCCGGAGCGCGCGCGGGCCCACTCGAGCACCCTCGGCCGAATCTCGACCCGGACCGTCATGACTCCTCGCTCCGGTGGCGGGCGTGGTGACAGGTCCAGCAGCGTTCGTGTAGCTCGTCGACGACCGTGCGGCCGGTGAGAGCGAAGCCGGGTTCGTGGTCGAGCTCCAAGAGGGTGGTGACCCCGCAGTCGACACAGCCCCGGTCGCGTTCGTGTACGAGGCGCCTCTGGCGGGCAGTGGGGTGCCGGTGACGGCCCGACGCGTTGACGGGCCGGCGTTCGGCGTCGTGGATGAGCACTCGCAGAAACGACGCAGGCGCGACACGCTCCACGACCGAGCCGGCCACAGGGGTTCCGTCGTCGAGGGTGCAGCCGTCGCCGCGCACGTGGAGCACGACCTCGGTGTCGACGACCGCCCCGCCCCCCGCCAGGAGTGCGACGAGGCCGTCGGCACGCTGCTGGGCCACCGACGGCCAACCCGTCACCCACGGTGGCGCCGACGCGTCCGCGGACGCGTCCGCGGCACACTCGGTGAGCGGCGTCGGTTCGGGCGCCGGTCGCCGCATGATCCACGTGTCGATCGCGGTGATCAGGGCCGCCGCAACCGCCGGCGGCAGGCGCAGGGCGCCCAGGATCATGCCGTCGGGTTCGATGCGCCAGGTCAGGGCGCGGGCCGCGTGCTGGCGGCGCTCGGTCTCGTCGGGACTCTCGCGGCGGGTCAGCCAGCGTGCGATCTCGACGGCGAGACGGCCCGCAGGCGTACGTTCGGCGACGGCGAGCAGGTCGACTTCGTTGTCGGCGGTCGCGACCCGGGAGAGCAACCGCACCTTGGAGTAGGAGATGCGGCCGTCGCCGAACGCGGCGTCGACACGGGCGAGGGTCGCGAGGCTGCGCCCCACGCGTAGCCACTCGCGGGCCGTCGCCACCTCGACGTCGAGTGCCGCTGCGACCCAGTGGGCGCAGGTGCGTGCCCCGTCGAGGGCCCACTCGCCGGAGCGGTCGCGCTCGGCGAGCAGATGGACGAGACGGTGCTGCGCCCGCGACCAGCTCCTCCCCACGGCGAGGACTCGGGTGCGGAGGTCGGGCGAGACGACCGGTGGCGGGTGGTGGAGCAGGCTGGCGTTCGCTGACATGACGGCCTCCACGGGTGTGGCTGGACCGGGCGGCACCGGTCTCTCTTGTGGGAGGACCGCCTTCGAAGCAGGCGGTCGAGCTTCGCTCGACCAAGCGTACGTGGGGGGTGTGACATCTTTATGGCGGGGAACGGCGCCACGGACCGTGTCGCCGACGCGTCCGCGGACGCGTGTTCGCCACTACCGGTGGGATATGTCTGGCTCCTCGTCCACCAAGCCGCCACGGCCAACGAGGGCAAGCGATCCATTCCCCCGCGAGACCAAGAAGTCACCCTGCCTGTGGCGGGTCCGCGGCGACCCGCCCTCGGCGTCGTCGACCCAGGTGCGCAGCCAACGGGCGAACGTCTCGGGCCGGTGGAACATGAACACCGGCCAGGAGCGGCGACACGGGCGCCGCCCAACGGGGCGTCGCCGGGCCCTTGCGCCCGACCACGCAGCGTGTTGAACTGTGGTGTGGCACCCACGCAGGGCATCCCGTTCGGGGTCTCCACCCGCTACCGCCGGAGGCGGTTCCTGCGCAGCGCGATCCTCGTGATCGGTTGCACCGTCCTCGTGGCCGTGCCGATGACGCTGATCCAGGGGCGAACGCGTTTCGCCGCACTCCTCGTCTGCGGCCTCCCCATCCTCGGTGTCGCCTGGCTGTTCCTGAGGCGGGGCCGGCTCCGCCTCGCCACGCACACGATGTTCCTCGCGCTCTTCTGCATCGTCGCGCTCGCCCCCCTCGTCGACGGCGGCCAGACGTCGAGCATCCTCCTCTTCACGCTGCTCGTACTGCCGATCTTCGTCCCCATGCTCGCCAGCATCCGGGCCACGATCGCATGGGGGCTCGCCTGTCTCACGGCCCTCTTCGGGATCTACGTGAGTGAGCTCTTCGTGACGATCCCCTTCCAGGTCGAGCCGACGCTGTTCCAGCAGTTCCTCGGCCTCGCCATCATGGGTGCCGCCCTCGTCCTCCTCGCCGTGCGCTGGGCCGTGGAAACGGACCGCCTTCTCGGAGCCGAACAGGCCGCCCGCGCCTCGGCCGAGGACGCGAGCGTGCAGAAGAGCAACTTCCTCGCGAACATGAGCCACGAGATCCGCACGCCGATGAACGGAGTGCTCGCCATGGCAGGCCTCCTCCTCAAGACCGACCTCGACGAACAGCAGCACGAGGAGGTGCGGATCATCCGGGACTCGGCCCGTTCCCTCCTCGGTGTCATCGACGACATCCTCGACTACACGCGGGTCGAAGCAGGCCGGCTCGCAGTCGACACCGCCCCCTTCGACCCGGCGGCGATGGCGTCGGACGTGGTCGAGCTCCTCACCCGTCAGGCGGACGAGAACGGCCTGCGGCTCGGAGTCGTGCACGACGGGCACATTCCCGATCGCGTGGTTTCCGATCCCCTGCGCGTGAGACAGATCCTCCTCAACCTCGTCTCCAACGCCGTGAAGTTCACACTCGAAGGATCGATCACGGTCCGTATCGCATGGGATGCCGGCCCGGACGACGGAACAGGACACGGACCCGTCCTGCGCCTCGCCGTGGAGGACACGGGGATCGGGATCCCCCTGAAGGACCAGGCGGGGATCTTCGACCAGTTCGCGCAGGTCGACTCCTCGACGACTCGCCGCGTCGGCGGAGCCGGGCTCGGCCTCGCCATCTGTCGTGAGCTCACCCGCCTCCTCGGCGGCACGATAGATCTCGAGAGTGCTCCGGGCCGGGGGTCGATCTTCCGCGTCGAGCTCCCCGCCCCTGAATCGACAGCGACCGAGGCCCCACACCCTCGTCAACCCGTGTCGGGGCGGCGGGGGCTCCGCGTGCTCCTCGCCGAGGACAACCTCGTGAACCAGAAGATCGCCAAACGCGCCCTCGAGCGACTCGGCTGCGAGGTCGTCGTCGCGTGCGACGGTGCCGAGACACTCGAGGCGGCCGACTCCCACCGCTTCGACCTCATCCTCATGGACGTGCACATGCCCCGCCTCGACGGGTACACGGCAGCGGGTGTCATCCGTGCCTCCGAGGGCCCGAACGCCGACACGCCGATCGTCGCCGTCACGGCCAGCGTGTACGACGATCCCGCCCGGCGCGAGGAGGTCGGCGTCGACCACCTCCTCGCAAAGCCCTTCGAGATCGAGGAGCTCGAGTCCGTCGTCGAGGAATGGGCCGTGCAACCCGAGACGGACACCTCCCGCGACGCCACTTGAATTTCCACTATGTGCGTAGTGTAAAGTCCGTGCGGTGAGCTCTCCTCTCTTCGAGATCCGGGACCTGCACGCCCGTCCGTCCGACGTCGAGGACACAGAGGAGAACGGCGCGAGGCAGGAGATCCTCCGCGGAGTCGACCTCGCTGTCGCCGCCGGCGAGTTGCACGCCCTCATGGGTCCGAACGGATCAGGGAAGTCCACGCTCGCCAACGTCCTCCTCGGCCACCCCGGATACGAGGTCACGCAGGGCACGATCAAGTTCAAGGGCGAGGACGTCGTCGGCCTCGGCCCCGATGCCCGTGCCCAGCGCGGCATGTTCCTCGGCTTCCAGTACCCGGAGGAGATCCCGGGCGTGAAGGTCCTCAACTTCATGCAGACCGCGATGAGCAGGCGGCGCGGCATCGACCTCTCCCTCCTCGAGATCCGCCTCGCCCTGATGGAGAAGATGGCTGCTCTCGACATGGACCAGTCGTTCATGGACCGGCACCTGAACGAGGGTTTCAGCGGCGGCGAACGCAAACGGAACGAGATCCTCCAGATGGCCCTCCTCGAGCCGGACCTCGCCATCCTCGACGAGACCGATTCCGGGCTCGACGTCGACTCGCTGCGCATCGTCGGCACAGGCGTGCAGGGAATCCGTGACACCCGCCCCGAGATGGCGGCACTCCTCATCACCCACTACCGCCGCATCCTCGAACACCTCGAGCCGGATCGCGTGCACGTCCTCGTCGACGGACGCATCGTGGAGTCAGGCGGCCCGGCCCTCGCCGCCCGCATCGACGCCGAAGGCTTCGACGCGCTGCGTGCCGCTCACCTCGCCGGAGAGCTCGCATGAGCGATCTCGCGTCCATCCGCGAGATCGACGCGTTCGCCGAGTCGTTGCGCAAGGACTTCCCGATCCTGCACCGCACGGTCCACGACCGGCCCCTCGTGTACCTCGACAGCGCGGCTTCGTCACAGCGTCCCGAGGCCGTGATCGAGGCCATGGACACCTACTACCGCACGTACCACTCGAACATCCACCGGGGCGCGCACACCCTCGGCGAAGAGGCCACGGCGGCCTACGACGGCGCGAGGACCAAGATCGCCCGTTTCGTGAACTCGCCCACGCCTGAGCAGATCGTCTTCACGAAGAACGTGACCGAGGCGCTCAACCTCGTCGCCCACAGCTGGGGACGTGCCAACCTGGGCGAGGGGGATCGGATCCTTCTCTCCACGATGGAGCACCACGCGAACATCGTGCCGTGGTTCATGGTGGCCGAGATGACGGGTGCCACGGTCGAGTGGGTCCCGATCAGCGACGACGGCGTTCTCGACCTCGACGCCCTCGCCCGCATGTTGCGGGGGGCGAGCGTGCTCGCCTGCACGGCCGTCTCGAACGTCGTGGGGACGCTGAATCCGATCGCCGACATCTGTGCCATGGCCCGTGGTGAAGGCGTCGTCTCCGTCGTCGACGCCGCGCAGTACACCCCCCACCAGGTGACGGACGTGGTGGCGATCGGGGCCGACTTCCTCGGCTTCACGGGCCACAAGGCGCTCGGTCCGACGGGTGTCGGGGTCCTCTGGGGACGGTCCGATCTCCTCGATTCCATGCCGCCGTTCCTCGGTGGTGGCGAGATGATCGAGCACGTCGACTACGACGGCTTCTCGACCGCGCCCGTCCCGGCGAAGTTCGAAGCCGGCACGATGCCGATCGCCGAGGTGATCGGCCTCGGTGTCGCGGTGGACTACCTGGCCGACGTCGGGATGGACCGCGTGCGCGACCACGACGTCGCCATCCTCCGCTACGCGCTCGCGGCGCTCACCGACGCCTTCGGCGCCAAGATCCGCATCCTCGGCCCGCTCGACCCGGAGCAACGCAGTGGCCTCGTGAGCTTCGAGCTCGGTGACGTGCACCCACACGACATCTCGACGATCCTCGACCAGGAGGGTGTGGCGATCCGGGCCGGCCACCACTGCGCCAAGCCCCTGCACGCCCGGTTCGGTGTGACGGCGAGCGCGCGGGCGAGCTTCCAGTTCTACAACACGACGGCCGAGGTCGATCAGCTCGTGCACGCCCTCGACATCGCCCTCGAGCTCTTCGGCCTGTGAGCGGCGACCCGCGGGGACGCTTCACGCTTCCCCGCGTCGACGGTCTCCAGCGGCTCCGCCTCCAGCACTGGGGGATGATCGCGGTCACCGCGCTCGCGATCGCCCTCATGTGGCGCCTGCGTGACGCCGGCACCCTGTCGGATCTCTCCGTGGGGTTAGGCGTGGCGGCCGGAATCGTGTGGGCGGTCCTCACGTTCGCCGCCGTCGTCGCCCTCCGACGCCGGCCCCTGCGCTCCGCCGATGCCGGCACCCTCGCCCAGAGCTACAACATCCGCACGGTCGTCGCGGCCGCGATCTCGATGTCGAACCTCGCCGTCGCGTTCGTGCTCCTCTTCGCCTCCGGCAGCTTCTCCCCCGTGATCGCCCCGGCCGTCTCGGCCCTCGCCGGTCTCGTGTACATGGCACCCGTGGACGCAGAGCTGGATCGCAGCCAGCGCCGCCTCGACGCCGAGGCACACGAGGCGGACGGGGGGGTCGCTCCGCCGGATCTCCGGTCGGCGCTGCGCGGCTTCCGTCCCGGCGAGCTCCCGGCCGACGACGGCTAATCGCGTCGCAGGATCAGGCCGTCCGCCGGGCCACCTGCCCCGCTCACGACGAGGCTGATCTCGGCGTCCTCCACCTGGGAGGACGAGGTCCCGCGGATCTGGCGCACCGCCTCGATCACGTTGAGGCCGTACGTGAAGCCGCCACCGAGGAAGCCGCCACCGGTGTTGAGGGGCAGGTCGCCATCTACGCGGATGCGCTCACCCTTCTCGCAGAAGGCGACGCCGCTGCCCCGCTCGCAGAAGCCGAGCTCCTCGAGCTGCATCGCCACGTAGGGCGCGTAGCGGTCGTCGAGTTGCGCGACGTTGATGTCGCCGCGGTCGATACCGGCGACGCGGAAGAGCTCCTCACCCATGAGGCGCACCTCCGGCAGGGCGGCGATGTCGGGGCGGGAGTAGTTGCTGAGCAGCTCACCCTCGGTCGAGGTGCCCTGGGCGACTCCCATCACGACCGCCGCCTTCTGGCGCAGGCTCTTCGCCCGGTCTGCGCGCGTGAGCACGATCGCGAGTCCGCCGTCGACCCCC
Source organism: Acidimicrobiia bacterium (assembly GCA_020850945.1). Lineage (GTDB taxonomy): Bacteria > Actinomycetota > Acidimicrobiia > UBA2766 > UBA2766 > QWHP01. The sequence continues at coordinate 151,810 of JADZDR010000061.1, forward strand.
GGCGCGCAGTCCAGATCGCGCAGCGGATCGACGCGCAGCGCCGAGCGCGTGTAGTCGTCGAGGCCGATCGCCTCGTCGAAGAAGACGGCGTCCGGGTTCTTCGCGGCGTACTCGCTCGCGACCACGGGGATCCAACCGACCTGGTCGGCGTCGATGCCGTGCACGTGGAGGTAGCGCCGCGCCGTCATCGCGGCGAGGCCGTCGGGCGTGAGGAGGCCGAAGGGCGAGTAGAAGTCGTAGCGGAGGAGGTCGAGGCCCTCGTCCTGCATCTCCCGCGCGGCCCGGAAGTCGTTGCCGGCCCGGCGGCCCGAACCGCCGTTGAGGCACCGGTAGTACACGACCGCGTTGCAGATGCCCGCTGCGATCGCCGTCGCACCGGTCATGAGCGCGCTCGTCCCCCAGTGCGAGTCGCTGCAGTACTGGGCGTTGTCGATTCCGACGGCCTTCTGCAGGTACATGGGGTCGATGCCGTCGGAGATGTCCTTCACGATGCCGTCGATGTCGGCCATCTCGAGACCGGCATCCTCAACGGCACGCGTCACCGCCTCACAAGCGAGCGAGTACTCGGTGCGTCCTCCGTCGCGGGCGAGGTCCGTCGTCGCGATGCCGACGATCGCCGTCTTGTCCTTGAGTGTGCGCTCTGTCATCGCCGCCCCTCAGCTCGCGCGCTTCTTGAACTGGTAGAGGGTGAGGCCCTCCATCGGGCTGTTGTACGTGACCTCGACCGGCATGCCGATGTAGACCTCGTCGGGCTCGGAGTCGATGATGTTGGCGGTGAGGCGCACCCCCTCCTCCATCTCGACGAGCACGACCACGTACGGGATCTTCATGCCCGGGTACGCCATGCGGTCGGCCTCGAACACGACGAACGAGTAGACCTCGCCGCGGCCCGCCGAGGGGACCCATTCGAGCGAGTCCATCGACAGGCAGTGCGGACACATCGGTCGGGGCGGCTGGAGGAACACGTCGCAGTTCGAGCAGCGCTGCAGGACGAACTCGTGGCGGTCGACGGCATCCCAGAACGGCTTGTTGTCGGGGTCGACATAGGGCCGCAGGATGGGGATACCGGGTACGTATTCGAGTGGCATTCGCGTCACTTCCTCAGGATGAGTCCGCTGGTCGGCAAGCCGGGTCCGGCCGTGACGATCGCCGTCTCGGCGTCGGCGACCTGGTTGTAGGCGGTGCCGCGCAACTGGCGGACCGCTTCCGTGACGAGGTTGACACCGTGGATGTAGGCCTCCGAGAGGAGACCGCCCGACGTGTTGAGCGGCAGGTCGCCGTCGACACGGATGCGGTCCCCGCCGAGGCAGAAGTCCACGCATTCGCCGGGACCGCAGAAGCCGAGCTCCTCGAGCTGGATCATGGCCCCGTAGCTGAACGGGTCGTAGAGCTGCGCGACGTCGATGTCGGCGGGGCCGAGGCCGGACTGGCGGTACAGCTCCTGGCCCACGTACCAGGTCTCGGGGAGGCCGGCCACGATCGGGCGGTTGTAGGAGGTCTGGATCTCCGTCTCGATCGGCGAGCTCTGCGCCGCGGCCGCGATGTAGACCGGCGCATGCGGCATGTCCTTGGCCCGGTCTGCAGTCGTGACGATCACGGCCGCGGCGCCGTCGGTGTCGACGCAGCAGTCGTAGAGGCGCAGCGGGGCGCTGATCATCGGCGACTCGTGGAACCCCTCGATCGTGAGCGGCTTCCCGTAGAAGATGGCGTCGGGGTTGTTCTGGGCGTACTCGCGCAGCACGACCGAGTACCAGCCCGTGTCCTCGAGCTTGATGCCGTACTCGTGCATCCAGCGCTTCGTGTACATCGCCGCCCAAGACAGCGGCGTGAGGAAGCCGTAGGGGAAGTAGTAGCCGTAGTGCAGCGTCGGCGCCGCCGTGAGGTACTCGGCGTAGCCGTCGCCGCGGCCGTAGCGATGGCCGGAGGCCTCGTTCAGCGCCCGGTACACGACCACGTAGTTGGCGGCGCCTGTCGCGACCGCGGCCGCGGCGTGCATGACGAGGGCGCAGGCGCCTCCGCCCCCGAAGCTCACCTCGCTCGTGAAGCGCAGGTTCTCGATCCCGAGCGACCCGATCAGGGTCGGCATCGACACGCGGTCCAGCGTGAGGGCTTCGAGGCCGTCGATGTCCGCCATCGTGAGCCCGGCGTCGTCGACGGCCTTCTTGATGGCCTCGCACGCGAGGTCGAGCTCGTCACGCTCGGCGTTGCGGGAGTACGCGGTCTGGCCGATCCCCACGATCGCCGTCTTGTCCTTGACGAGGTTCGCGTCGACGGGAGGCCGCAGGTCGTTCCGGTACGACTTCGTGCGGTATTCCTCGAGCATCTGCATGAGGCGATCCTTTCGATCCCTTCCTACCCGCGCCTACCCGGCCCGCTTGAACTTGTAGAGGGCGAAGTCGTCGGATACGTCCTCGAAGACGACCTCGACGGGCATGTCCATCTCGAGCTCCTCGGGCGCGATCCCCGACGGGTTGCTCACGAGACGGACGCCCTCGTCGAGCTCGACGAGGATCACGGAGTAGGGAGCCTCGAACGCGGGATGCGGGGACTCCGGGTACGTGACCCAGCTGTGGATCTTGCCCCGCCCCGACACCGGCACCCACTCCGACTCGGCGGACTGGCAACGCGGGCACATCGGTCGCGGCGGCATGAGCCACGTCTTGCAGCCGGAGCAGCGTTGCAGGCTGAGCTCGTGGCGCGCCACGGCCTCCCAGAAGGGGGTGCTGCTCCGGTAGAGCACCGCCCACAGGGCAGGGTGCGGAACCGTCGGGGCTTCCGGTTCCCCCGGTGTCGTCATGTCGTGTCCTCCATGCGATTACGGCCGTCTGAGCGTTGCCGTGCCCTTGCAGTGCGGTCCGTAGTCCGTGCCGGCCCCGAACTCGACATCGAGCATCTGCCGGCCGTCCTCCTCGTACTTGCGGGCCACGGTCCCGGTCGTGGTCAGCTTCAGACCGGGGAACGCGGGGATGAGGAGGCGCAGGCTGATGTCCGTGACATCCCAGTCGGGCCCGCACCAGTTGGTCACGAAGCTCGCCATGAGGCCGTTCGTGGTCAGGATGTTCAGGAAGACGTCCGGCGCGCCGGCTGCGATCGCCGCGTCCTTGTCGTGGTGCACGGGGTAGAAGTCGCGGGCGGCGGAGATGGCGCCGAGGACGACGAGGGACGTGTCGATCTCGCGTACATGGGTGGGTAGCTCGTCTCCCTCGGACACGTCCTCCCAGGCCACCGAGTCGTACTTGAGGTGGGGCTTCATCCAGTCGGTCGGCATGCTCGCTCCTCTACGCGGCCGGCTCGTCGGCGGATTCGGACTCCGGCTCGGGCCGGTACCGCATGTACGTGAAGCTCTGCGTCCCGAGCAGGTCACCTCGGGGATCGGTGAAGCGGTACTCGAAGGTCACGAAGTAGGCGACACCGAGACGCGTCTTGTGCTCGCGGTCACTCACCTTCGTCAGCTTCACGGTGAAGGTGACGGGCTCGCCGATCTTGGCGAGCTTGTGGATCTGCTGCGACTGCTCCGTCGCCACGACATCCGTGAACCCCTCGGAGATGAGCACCTCGTCGACCGGCGCGATGGGGAGCTCGGGCAGGTCACGCTGGGGCCAGTGCGGCGCCATGCTCCAGACCTGCATCATCGCTCCGGGGGCGACGATGCTCCCGAAGCGGGATCCCGCCGCCCATTCCGCATCCGAGTAGGCCGGGTTGCGGTCCTCCATGATCTCGATCCAGTGGCGGATCGTCTCCGGACAGACGGTGTCGACGGCCTCGATCGGCGGGCATTCCTTGCCGATATGCTCGGCAAGCCGGTCTTCGTACAGAGTTCCCATCGAAAAGACCCTACCAATCTTCCGGGATTACTCACCAGTTGGTAGCATAACAGAACCGATTGGCTAGTCGCTGAGACGGCAGGATCAGACGTCATGAGAAGCGTGTACACCCGCCTGTGTGAGTGGCTCGACACCGAGAGCCCCGGTGTGCTCGCCCGGCTCGTCGACGCAGCCGGATCGACTCCGCGTGAGGTCGGCGCCCTCATGCTCGTCAGCGCCGACGGCACCGTCATCGGCTCCCTGTCGGGCGGATGCGTCGAGAGCGCCGTCGTGGACCGGGCCCGCGCACTCCTCGACCGCCCGACTCCCACTGCCGTGCTCGTCGAGCTCGGCGCGGGATCGGATCCCGATCTCGACGCCGGCCTCCTCTGTGGCGGTTCCATGACGGTCCTCTTCCAGACGATCACCCCCCGGGATCGTCCGGCCCTGCGCCGGTTCTGCGAGGCGCAGATCGACGGGGTCCCCGCCGTGTTCGCCACACGTGTGGCGGGCGACGGCGACGCACCCGGCCCCGCCGCCTGCCTGACCGTTGACCCCGACACGGACGCAATCGACACGGCCGGCCCGGCGATTCGTCTTGTCGACTCTGACCTGGTCCTGCACACGAGCCGGCGCAAGCCACGTCTCCTCGTGGCGGGAGCCGACGACTTCGCCGACGCCCTCGGCCGCACAGCCGACGGGCTCGATTGGAGGGTCGTCGTGGTCGACCCCCGGGCGGCGCTCGCGACCGACGACCGGTTCCCCGCGGCCCGCGTGGTCGTGGCGTGGCCGGATCGTCATCTCGCCCAGATCGGAGGCAGCCTCGGCCCCGCGGACGCCGTCTGCGTCCTCTCACACGACCGCCGCATCGACGTCCCCACCCTCATCGCCGCCCTCCGCACGGATGTCGGGTACATAGGAGCGATGGGCTCACGCGCCACCCACGAAGACCGTGTGCGCCGCCTGTGTGAGGCGGGCGCAGACGGCGCCGATCTCGCCCGCATCCACTCGCCGATCGGTCTCGACATCGGAGCCGCGACGCCCGAGGAGACCGCGATCGCGATCGTGGCCGAGATCGTGTCGGTGCGGGCAGGGCGGTCGGGAGGGCCGTTGCGGGAGGGCCGGGGACCGATTCGGGCGTCGCATTCCGGGATCGTCTGCGACGGCATCCCGGCCGGAGGATGAGCGGGGGCGGGTCTCCGGGCGACACGGCTGCCGTGGTCCTCGCCGCCGGAGAGGGGCGGCGCTTCAAGGCGGTCGAACACAAGCTCCTCTGGACATGGGAGGGCCTGCCCCTCATCGTCCACGCCGTCACTGCCCCCGTCGCGGCCGGCTTCGCGGCTGTCGTCGTCGTGGCCGGCGCCGTACCGCTCGGCGATGTGCTCGCCGAACACGACCTCGACACCGGCGTGCAGGTGGTCGAGAACCCGGACTGGCGCGACGGTCTCGCTTCGTCCCTCGCGTGCGGGCTCGACGCCGTCGCCGCCCGTGGCCTGGGCTCGGCCGTGGTCGGCCTCGGCGACATGCCCGCCGTGACCGCAGCCGACTGGCGCGAGGTGGCAGCCGCCGTCGGGACACCGATCGCCGTGACCCGCTGGGCGGACGGAGACCTCTCCCCGCCCGTTCGCCTCGATGCGAGCGTGTGGGCCGACCTGCCCCGCACGGGAGACGTGGGCGCACGTGCCCTGTGGACGTCACGCCCCGAGCTCGTGACGCAAGTCCCGCGGCCGGGAACCGGCATGGACGTCGACACCGTGCCCCCCAACCCACGTGGGCGTACTCAACCACACCCATCGTGGTTGGATACGCCCACGTAGAGCGGGCAGGTGCGGTTCCTCAGGAGAGACCGGCGGCTGCCATGGCGGCAGTCATCGGTGAACACACGGAAGGGTCGATCCCCACGTTGATGCAGGCGGGCAGACCCGACGCGAGCGCCCGCTCGATGGCGCCCGGCAGCTCGCCGGCGCTGTCGACGAACTCGCCATGGCCGCCGAGGGCCCGCACGACCTCGTGGTAGGGACGTACGCCGAGGTCGACGGCGACGTGCTGGTCGTAGCCGAACATGATCCCCTGACCGTGCCGGGACATCCCCCACGATCCGTCGTTGCCGACGAGGCACACGATCGGGATGCCGTGGCGTACCGCCGTGTCGAACTCCATCGCGTTCAGCCCGAACGCGCCGTCACCCTCGAGGAGGAACACCGGGCTCTCGGGTCGGGCGAGCTTGGCAGCGAGGGCGAAGGGGATCCCGACTCCGAGACAGCCGAGATAGGTGCTGATCGAGATGAGACGGCCCGGCCCCCGCGCCGTGAAGGCGAGCATCGACCACGTCATGATGTCGCCTCCGTCTGCGACGAGGGTCGCATCCGGCCCGGCCGCGTCCTCGATCGCCTTCACGAGGTGGAGGGGATGGACGGGCTTCTCGGCGGCGGACGCGTACCCGTCGAACATGCTGCGCCGGTTGCGGGTGGCGGCCTCACGCAACCTTTCCCCCCACTCTGCGCGGGCCGGCGAGACCCCACCCTCCCAGCCGCGGGCGAGCTCCTCGCAGAACAGGCGGGCATCCGAGACGAGGTTGTGGACGCCGGGCAGGTTGCGGCCCGTCTCGGCCGGATCGATGTCGACCCGGATCACGGTCTTGGTGCGGAACATCGCGCCGTTCAGGAGCGTGAATCCGAGCCGGGCGCCGAGGACGAGGACCACGTCGGCGGCGAGGGCATCCCCGTATGCGCCGCCGATGGGCAGAGCCGGGCCGAACGACCACTCGTGCGTGTCGGGGAGCACACCCCGTCCCGCGTTCACGGAGAACACGGGGAGGCCGACGGTCTCGGCGAGGGTGGCGAGGGCAGTACCCGCCCGCGCCCAGTGGGCGCCGCTGCCCACGACGGCGATGGGACGCTCGGCCGCCCGCAGGACGTCCGCGACGGCGTCCAGTCCCTTCGGGTCCGGCGCCGGCGCGGCCGGTGTGACAGCCGCCGTGATCGGCGTCCCCTCCGGCGTCTCCTTGAAGACGACGTCGAGGGGCAGCTCGAGGTAGGTGGGACCGGGCCGGCCGCCGCGCGCCTCGCTCAACGCCATCGCCGTGTACTCGCCGCAACGGTCAGCCGTCGCGCACACACGGGCCCACTTCGTGACAGGCCTCACCATGTCGAGCTGCCTCAGGTCCTGGAGGGGCCACGTGTCGGCGTGGGCGATGGGGCGGGCGCCCGACAGGAGGAGCATGGGGCTCTGCGACATGTAGGCGTTCGCCAACCCGGTCACAGCGTCGGACAGGCCGGGACCTGCCGTCACGGCGCAGACGCCTGCCTCCGCCGTGGCGAGCGCCCATCCCTCGGCCATGTGGGCGGCGGCCTGCTCGTGGCGGGTATCGACCACCCTGATCCCCTCGTTCAGGCACCCGTAGAGGAGGGAGTCGATGTGGCCGCCCTGGAGGCAGAAGAGGTTCTCGACCCCGGATGCCGCCAGGGTCTTGGCGACCAGGCGCCCTCCGTCGTGACGTTCGTACATGCCTTCCCCTTCGACTGAGTCTGGCTACACCCGTTGCCAAACGTATGGTATACACCAGGCAGCATGGCTGCCTCCCTCAGCCCACGCGGCGACACCGATCCCACGCAGGACGCATACCGGAATCGCTTCTCATTCGAGCGTGTGACGTGGGGCTCGCACTGCGCCAACTGCATCGCGACGTGCTCCTACCGGGTGTTCTGCACGGACGGCAGGGTCCGTTTCGAGGAGCAGTCCGGGACGTTCCCCCAGACCGTGCCCGACGTGCCCGACCGCAACCCGATGGGATGCCAGAAGGGCGCGGCGTGGCACGCCCAGATCGACTCCGAGGACCGCGTGCTCTATCCCCTGCAACGCAAGGGTGAGAGGGGCTCCGGGGAGTGGGAGCGCATCTCGTGGGACGACGCGCTCACGCGCGTAGCCGACGCCGTCCTCGACGCGATCGAGGAGTCCGGTCCCGAAGCCGTCCTCGTGGACGAGGGGCCCGAGGGCGGCATGCTCACGATCGGCGGTTACATGCGGTTCGCGAACCTGCTCGGATGCGTGTCACTGGACGGGAACGCCACCGTCAACGACATGCCGGCCGGTCACGTCCTCACGTTCGGTTCGATGGCGTGCGGCTCGTCCGCGGAGAACACCTTCGACTCCGACGTCGTCCTCATCTGGCACTGCAATCCCGCCTACACGCGCATCCCCGTCTTCCACTACCTGACCGAGGCGCGCTACCGGGGTGCCGAGGTCGTGCTCATCGCCCCGGACTTCAGCCCGTCCGCCCCGCATGCCGACTTCTTCGTGCCGGTGGTGCCGGGGGGCGATGCCGCGCTCGGCCTCGCCATGTGCAGGGTGATCGTCGACGAGGGTCTCGTCGACGGCGACTTCGTCCGCACACAGACCGACTTGCCCCTCCTCGTGCGCACCGACACGCGGGCACTGCTGCGGGAATGTGATCTCGAGGCAGGCGGGCGTGACAACCGTTTCTACGTGTGGGACCCCACGGGCTCGTGCGTCCGCCTCGTGGCCGACGACCGGCTCGGCTTCGACTTCGAACCTGCCCTGCGCGGCCGTTACACGGTGACGCTCGCCGACGGCACCGAAGCCGAGGTCTCCCCCGCCTTCGACCTCCTCGTCGACCGTCTCGCCGGCTTCGCGCCCGAGGACGCCACACACGCCTGCGGTGTGAATGCCGAGACGATCCGCGTCCTCGCCCGCAAGGTCGCGGCCGGCCGCACGAGCATCTGGGAGGGTTTCGACACGGCCAAGCACTACCACGGCGACCTCATGGAGCGGGCCATGAACCTCCTCCTCGCCCTCACGGGCAACTGGGGACGGCGGGGCACGGGGCTCGACACGATCGCCGGCTGGCCGTTCGAGGGCGCCTACCTGATCGAGATGAAGGACCGGGCCGGCCTCGAGGCGGCCGAACAGGTGCACGACCGTGTGAGCACGATGATCGGCTCCCTCGCCACGCACGTGGAGGAGGACGGGTTGCGCCGCTACCCGGCGTCGGCCTTCCACCAGTTCATCCACTTCGCGGCGATCCAGGCGTCGACGACACCGCCGTTCTTCTTCTGGCTCAACCACTGCGGATACGGACCGACGTTCGAGAACGCGGAGTGGGGGGCGAGCCCCCGCCCCTTCAGGGAGTACGTGGAGGAGGCGACGCCCCAGTGGGCTCCGCTCATCCGCCCCGGTCCCGACCAGACACCCCGCGTCCTCCTCGAAGTCGGCACGAACGCCCTGCGCCGCACGCGGGGTGGGAGCCGCATGCTGCTCGAGCACCTCTGGCCGAAACTCGATCTCGTCGTCTCGCTCGACAACCGCATCAACTCGGCGGGACTCCACGCCGATCTCATCCTGCCTGCCGCGCACGAAGCCGAGCGTGTCAACGTCCAGTACCCCGTGTCCCACACCGTCGAGCTCGTGTTCTCCGATCAGGCCGTGGAACCGGCAGGTGAGGCACGCAGCGACTGGCAGATCTTCGGTGGGATCTGCGCGGCGATCTCACGCCGGGCGACGGAGCGCGGCAGCGGAGACCGCGAGGTCGGACGCATGCGGCGCTGTCGCCTCGACAGCCTCCACGACGTCTTCACCCTGCACGGCGCGCTCACCTCGGACGAGGCGATGGTCGACGAGCTCGTGCGCGACACTGCCCTTTCCGGCGTGATCGCAGACGACGCCTCACTCGCCAAGCTCCGCAAGGTCGGCTGGGAGCCGATCGTGGGAAACGGCGGTTTCCCCATGGGGAACGCGGCGGGCGCACCGTTCGAGGAGGGACGGATATTCACGGCGCAGTCGTGGCGGGTCGAGCGCGGAGTCGTGTATCCGACGATGACGGGCCGGGCCACGTTCTACGTCGACCATCCGTGGTTCATCGAGGCGGGTGAGGAGTTGCCCACGCACAAGCCGGCGCCGGGCACGGGCGGCCCCGGCCGAGAGTTCGTCCTGACAGGCGGGCACCCGCGCTGGTCGATCCACGCCTGCAACGCCACGAACCCGCTGATCCTCGAGACGACGCGGGGGCACCCCACGCTCGTCGTGAACAGCCGCGTGGCGGAGGCGAAGGGCATTGCCGACGACGCCCGCGTCCGGGTCCACAACGATCTCGGGTCGTTCGTCGTGCAGGCTCGCCTCTCCCCCACCGTGCGCCCGGGCCAAGTGGTGCTGTATGCGGCGTGGGAACCGTACGGCTTCGAGAACTGGGCGGACGCGACGCGGGTCGAGGCGGGCATGGTCAAGTGGCTCCACCTCGTGACCGGCTGGGGCCATCTCCGCTACACGCCGTTCCAGTGGCAACCCGCACCCTTCGACAGGCTCACACGCGTCGACGTCGACCCCGCGGAGTGACGCGGCCGAGGAGCACGGCTTCCGCCGGATGTCAGAGGCGGTCGAGAACGGCCTTGAAACCGTCCTTCACGTCACGTTCGAGCCGATCGAAGCGGCTACCCATCGCCTCGAACTGGTTCATCATCGCCGCTTCGAAAGTCTTGTGGTCACGTCGGTACTCACGCACCTCGTCGCGCAGCTCACGCACCGCGATCTCGAGCAACGTGATGCGCTCGGCGATCGCGATCTCCTCACGGGCGATCTCGCGCATGCGCTCTTCGGGGGCGGGATCCATGTAAGAGAGGATACGCCCGCCCTGTGACAGAAACGGCACCGGGACGCCGTCAGACCATGGTCTGGCCCGCACTCACGTTGAGGGCCTCGCCGGTGACGCCGGTGGCGTCGTCGGAGAGGAGCCAGCACACGGCCGCGGCGATCTCCTCGGCGGTCTGGAGCCGGCCGAGGGGGATCTCCCGGCGGATGAAGCTGCGGAGGCCCTCCTCGCCGCCCATCGCGGCCGCGAGCATGCCGTTGGGGTTCGTGAGATCCGTGTCGACGGTCCCCGGGCACACGGCGTTCACGGCGATGCCGGCGGGGCCGAGCTCGAGCGCCATCGTCTGCGTGAGCAGGATCACGGCGGCCTTCGCGCTGCAGTACGCGCCGAGCATCGGGAATGCCCGCTTGCCGGCCTGGCTCGACACGTTGCAGATGCGTCCGCCGACCCCGGCCTCGAGCATGGCCGCTGCGCACGCCCGCGACACGAGCCATGTGCCGATCACGTTCACGTCGAGCACCCGCCGGAACTCGCTCTCGGCAAGGTTGAGGAGGGGACCGAGCCCGAAGCCGAACCCGCTTCCACCCGCCACGTTCGCCACGAGCGTGATCGGGCCGAGCGCGTCAGTCGCGTCACGCACAGCCGCCGTGACCTCGTCTGCGTCGGACACGTCGGCCCGAACACCGGTGGCCTGCCGTCCCATCGCCCCTATCTCGGCCACGAGCGAGTCGAGGTCGTCCTGGGAGGCGACACCGTGGCCCGGCGCGTCGGGGTAGGGACGGGCGATGTCGAGACACGCGACGTCCGCTCCCTCCGCCGCGAGGCGCAGGGCGGTCGCCCGCCCGATGCCGCGGGGGCGGGCTGCGCCCGTCACGAGTCCGACCCGCCCCGCAAAGCGGTCCGTCACTCTCCCTCCCCTCGCCCGCGCAGACCAGCGAGGAAGTCGAGGAGGGCGGCGTTCACCGGTTCGGGTGCCTCCTGCTGCACCCAGTGGCCCGCCCCGTCGACGAGGACGGTCCCGCGGTGGTCGTCGAGCCACGCATCCTGCACGGAAGGTGGACTCATGAGGAGGACGGGGTCGGCACGGCCGGCCACGAAGAGGGAGGGGACGGTGACGTGGACGCCGTCGAGGTCGGCGGTCAGCTCCCAGTTCCGGTCGAAGTTCCGGTACCAGTTGATGCCGCCGGTGAAGCCCGTGCGCGAGAACTCGGCCACGTAGTGGTCGAGTTCCTCCTGGGCGAGCCAGGCCGGCAGCGAGGCGGGCTCGGGCAGCCGGTCGACGAAGCCGCGCCCGTCGTCGGCCGCGAGGGCGAGCACCTCGTCGGCCTTCACCTGGCCGCCCTTGGTGTTCTCACCGAGGCCGGCGAGCATGCGCCGCATCGTGCGTGCCGGGTCCGACGCCAGTTCGGCGTCGGCGACCCCGGGCTCCTGGAAGTAGAGGATGTAGAAGAACGCGTCTCCGAACACCTTGCGCATGAGCTCCGTCGGCGGCAGGGGTGGGCGGGGGATGAACGGCACGCTCATGCCCACGACCGCGTCGACGCGGGAGGTGTGGAGGAGCGGCATGTGCCACGCCACCATGGAGCCCCAGTCGTGGCCGACGAACGTGGCCGTCTCCTCGCCGAGGGCATCGAGGAGCCCGACGAGGTCTCGTGTGAGCTCGAGGATGTTGTAGTCGGCGATCTCCTCCGGTCGGCTCGACCGGCCGTAGCCCCGCTGGTCGGGGGCGACGACGTGGTAGCCGGCCGCGGCGAGGGCGGGGATCTGGTGGCGCCACGAGTACGCGAGCTCGGGGAAGCCGTGGGCGAGGACTACGAGGGGTGCGCCTGCGTCCCCGGCTTCGGTCACGTGCAGGTCGACTCCGTTCGTGGTCACGGTCCGTTCCCGTGCCCCCTCGATCTCTGCCATCGGCGATCCCTCCCGCATTTGGCAACGTTCGTTACCAGACGTAGGGCATGATATGGTTCGATCCGTTGCCAGATCAACAGACCCCCCGAACTGCGTCACGTTGGGCCGGTCTTCCTCAGGCCTCGCGCAGAGCGCAGCGGCGCACACTCCTCCTCGACACGGCCTTCGAGCTCCTCGCGTCCGAGGGAGAGACGGGCATGTCGGTGCGGGCCGTGTGCCAGGCGGCCCGCCTCAATCCCCGTTACTTCTACGAGAGCTTCGAGAGCCTCGACGAGCTCCTCGTCACCGTCTATGACCGGGTCGTGGAGGAGCTCGCGGCCGCGGTCACCCTCGCCCTCGTGAATGCCCCGGCCGATGTCGGCAGCCAGGTGCGCGCCACGATCGACACGATCCTCGAGTTCGTCGACGAGGACCGCCGCCGCGGCCAGATCGTCTACGTCGTCGCGCTCGGGAACGAGAAGCTCAACAATCGCCGCCTCGAGACCGGCCGCCATCTCGTCGAGC